>NZ_JBGCCT010000001.1:0-600000 GCF_041260665.1 Catenulispora sp. GP43
TCGACTTGCATGTGTTAAGCACGCCGCCAGCGTTCGTCCTGAGCCAGGATCAAACTCTCCATTGATGATTATCACCAGCCGACCGGAATAAGGTCAGCAGAGGTGTCAGAAGAGTCACCTGGCAAGTAGACCGAACATCCCGACGGGGGTCGGGAGTCGTCTACCAACCATGTGTTCAAGACACTCGGACCATCGCCCAACATAGGGGCGCAGGACCGAGGTCGCATGGCATCACAATTCGTCACACACTGTTGAGTTCTCAAGAAACAGACGCCCGAACCACTCGACCCCGGAACCTTCGTTCCGATCGGCTGCGACCCGGCGTTGTCAGGTCTTGCTCTGTTTTTCTTTTCTCTTGTCTTGCTTCGCTTTAGATCTTAGCAGATCCTCTGCGTTTTCCGCAATTTCAGCCGGTTTTCATCAACCAGTGCTTTATTGCGATTGCCGATTGGGATTCTTTTTCGAATCCTTGCCTCGGCGGCTTGGTTACTCTAGCATGGTTTCTTTGGGCTCTCGCCCGCCGCTCCCGCTTGACAGCAACCCGTCTAACTTACGTTCCCCGAACAGGCGTGTCAACCCGAAGGCCGTTGCCGGTTCATGGAGGGGAACTCCGTAAGTATGGCACACGTCTGAGGCCGCATACCAATCGACCGTGTCTACCCATCACTCAGAGGGCTGAAACCATCGGTTCGCTGATCGGACGCCGGCCGGGCGACTAAGCCCTCGTGGGTACCGCGTCCGCCCTGTCCGCCCTGCTCACGTCCCCTGTCTCGCCGCGCATCGCGGCCCTGCGGCCGACGTAGAACACGTACACGAGGAACAGCGTCTCGGCCGTGAAACCGATCGTCAGACGCACCGGAGCGGACGTGTGCCCGGTCACGAACCCCTCGATCGAGCCGGACACCAGCAGCACGCACGCCAGCCCGAGCGCCATCGTCCCGAGGACCCGTCCCTGCTCCCCCAGCGCCTCGCCCCGGGTCCGCGGCCCCGGCGACAGGAGCGTCCACGCGATCCGCATCCCACAGCCGCCGGCCACGAAGACCGCGCTCAGTTCCAGCATTCCGTGCGGTGCCACGAGCGACAGGAACGTGCCGAAGCGGCCGTGCGCCGCCATGAATCCGCCGTCGATGGCCAGGTTCGCCGTGTTCATGTACATGGCGACGAAAGGGAAGACCAGAGTCACTCCCCCGAACAAAGCCAGGGCGGACACCCAGGCGTTGTTCACCCACACCTTGAAGCCGAACGACCCCGGACTGAACTCCGTGTAGTACGTCTCGAACTGACCGCCGGGCCGGAAGACCCCGTTCACGAGATCGGGAGAAGCCAGCTCCCCCTGGACCCGCGGATTCGCCGCGATGTACCAGCCCATGAAGAACGCGGCCACCAACGACACCACCGCAGTGGCGATCCACCAGCGTCGCGCTCTATAGAGCGCGGCGGGGAAGCCGTCCGTGAAGAAGTACAGGAGCTCTCTCCACGCCGGAACCCGCGGCCCGGAGATGGCACCGCGCGCGGTCGCCAGAAGGGAGGACAGGTGGCCGACCACTACAGCGTCCGGCGCCGCGGACCTCACTACAGACAGGTGTGTGGCGACGTTCTGGTAGAGCGCCACCAGTTCGTCCGCTTCAGCGCCGTCCAGAGCGCGGCTCCGGTTCGACAACTGCGCGAGGCGGGACCACTCTGCACGGTGCGCCGCCGCGTATGCGTCGATGTCCACGTCGCAAGCCCCGCCTCTGTAAGAAGTCTCCGGTGAGAAACTGTGCGCCCACGGTATGAGCGGTCTACGGTTGCCGCAACAATGTCAGCGGCCCGGAGTGGAGACAACGACCTTGAGCGATCTGGTCATCGGCGAGGGCGTGGCCCTGGACCTCCGGCTCGCCAAGCTGCCCAGCCGGGCACTGGCCCGGCTCCTGGACCTGCTCGTGCAGGCCGGTCTGCTCGGTGTGCTCGCCGCCGTGCTCGGGATCGTCGCCTCGGCCGGGACGGTCGACGACGCCGTGATGGCCGGGCTGATGATCGTCATGACGGTCGCGGTGGTGGTCGGGTATCCGGCACTGCTGGAGACGGTCACCCGCGGGCGCACCCTGGGCAAGATGGCGCTGGGGCTGCGCGTCGTGCGCACCGACGGCGGCCCGGTGCGGTTCCGGCACGCCCTGGTCCGCGCGCTCACCGGGATCTTCGACCTTTACGCCACCGTCGGTGTGCTCGCGGTGGTCACCTCGTTCTGCTCTAAGCAGGGCCGCCGCACCGGCGACTGGCTGGCCGGGACGGTCGTGGTCCGCGACCGGGCCCCCGACGCCGGCGTGAGCGCGTCGGGCATGGCGTCGCTGGCGATGCCGTACCCGCTGCTCGGCTGGGCCCAGCAACTGGACCTGTCCGCGCTGCCCGACGACGTCGCCCTGTCCGCGCGCCAGTACCTGACGCGCATGCACGAGATGCGCCCGGACGTCGCCGCGCGCATGGGGCACGAGTTGGCGACAGAGGTCATGCGGTACGTCGCCCTGCCTCCCGCCGGGACGCCGCCGTGGGCGTACCTGGCGGCGATCACCGCGGAGCGGCGGGTACGGCAGATGCGGTCCGTCGAAAAGGCACAGTGGGAGGCGTGGGCGCGGGGTCCGGGACAGACTCCTGTCTACGCGGAGGTCGCAGCTCCGGCTATGTCAGTGCCCCAAGTACAGGACCGGATTCCGGAAAGCATGCCCGAGCCTGCCGCCAGCGCTGAGGAGGACGGTTTCAAGCCGCCAGTCTGAAGAAGCCCAGTGAATGCCGAAGCCCGGCTCCGCTTAGCGGAGCCGGGCTTCGTACACGTATCTCAGTACCGGTAGTGCTCAGGCTTGTACGGTCCCTCGACCTGCACGCCGATGTAAGCGGCCTGCTCCGGCGACAGCTTCGTCAGCCGCACCCCGAGCGCGTCCAGGTGCAGCCGCGCCACCTTCTCGTCCAGGTGCTTGGGCAGCACGTAGACGCCGATCGGGTAGTCCGCGGTCTTCGTGAACAGCTCGATCTGCGCGATCACCTGGTTGGTGAACGAGTTCGACATCACGAAGCTGGGGTGGCCGGTGGCGTTGCCCAGGTTCAGCAGCCGGCCCTCGGACAGCACGATGATCGTCTTGCCGTCGGGGAACTTCCAGGTGTGGACCTGCGGCTTGACCTCGACCTTGTCGATGCCCGGGATCTTGGCCAGGCCGGCCATGTCGATCTCGTTGTCGAAGTGGCCGATGTTGCCGACGATCGCCTGGTGCTTCATCGCGGCCATGTCGGCGGCCATGATGATGTCCTTGTTGCCGGTCGCGGTGACGAAGATGTCCCCGATGCCGACCACGTCCTGCAGCGTCGCCACCTGGAAGCCGTCCATCGCCGCCTGCAGGGCGCAGATCGGGTCGACCTCGGTGACGATCACCCGGGCGCCCTGGCCGCGCAGCGACTCGGCGCAGCCCTTGCCCACGTCGCCGTAGCCGCACACGACCGCGACCTTGCCGCCGATCAGCACGTCGGTGGCGCGGTTGATGCCGTCGACCAGCGAGTGCCGGCAGCCGTACTTGTTGTCGAACTTGCTCTTGGTGACCGAGTCGTTGACGTTGATCGCCGGGAAGAGCAGCGAGCCCTCCTTGGCCATCTCGTACAGCCGGTGCACGCCGGTGGTGGTCTCCTCGGTGACGCCCTTGATGCGCTCGCCGATGGCGGTCCAGCGGTTGCCGTCCTCGCTCAGCGAGCGGCGCAGCAGCTCCAGGAAGACCTGCCACTCCTCGCTGTCGCCGGCCGCGGCGGCCGGCACGGCGCCGGCCTTCTCGAACTCGGTGCCCTTGTGGACCAGCATGGTGGCGTCGCCGCCGTCGTCCAGGATCATGTTCGGACCGGTGTTGCCGTCGCCGGAGTCCGGCCACCGCAGCATCCGGTCCGTGCACCACCAGTACTCCTCCAGGGTCTCGCCCTTCCAGGCGAAGACCGGGATGCCGGCCGGAGCCTCCGGCGTGCCCTGGCCGACCACGATCGCCGCGGCGGCGTGGTCCTGCGTGGAGAAGATGTTGCAGGAGGCCCAGCGCACCTCGGCACCGAGGGCCGCGAGGGTCTCGATGAGGACCGCGGTCTGCACTGTCATGTGCAGCGAGCCCGAGATGCGCGCCCCGCGCAGCGGCTGCGCCTCCGCGTACTCGGCGCGGATCGCCATCAGGCCGGGCATCTCGTGCTCGGCCAGGGTGATCTCCTTGCGGCCGAATTCGGCCAGGGACAGGTCAGCGACCTTGTAGTCGCTCGGAGTGAGGACGCTCACGGCGTTTCTCCTGTTTCGTCGGCTGACGTTGCGTTTATGAATGTAGCGGGTCGTGGGGCCCTGCCGCTCACGCAGCCTTGGTGGCCTCGTCGATGAGCAGGACCGGGATCCCGTCACGGACCGGGTACACCAGCGCACACTCCGAGTTGGTGCACGCCAGCGCGGAGGCGGCTTCCTCCTCGCGCAGCGGGGCGTGGCACTTCGGGCAGGCGAGGATCTCCAGCAGGGAGGGCTCGATCACGGGAGGGCTCCAATCGAATCGGTGGTGGGGTGGTCGGCGGACGGTCAGGCGCGGATGATGCCCAGCACCTCGTCGCGCAGCGCGGCCACCGCGTCGGCGTCGGCCGCCTCGATGTTCAGGCGCAGCAGCGGCTCGGTGTTCGACGGCCGCACGTTGAACCACCAGCCCTCGCCGGTGACCGTGAGCCCGTCGAGCTCGTCCACGGTGACGCCGGGCCGGCTCTCGAACGCCGCCCGGACCGCGGCCGAGCGGCCGGCCTGGTCGGCGACCTCGCTGTTGATCTCGCCGGAGGCCGCGTAGCGGGTGTAGTCCGCGGCCAGCTCCGACAGCGGGGCGTCCTGCCCGCCGAGCGCGGCCAGCACGTGCATCGCGGCCAGCATGCCGGTGTCGGCCTTCCAGAAGTCCTGGAAGTAGTAGTGCGCCGAGTGCTCGCCGCCGAAGACCGCGCCGCTGGTGGCCATCTCCTGCTTGATGAAGGAGTGGCCGACCCGGGTGCGGACCGGCACGCCGCCGTGCTCGCGCACGATCTCGGGCACCGCCGCCGAGGTGATCAGGTTGTGGATGATCGTGGCGCCGGGGTGCTTGGCCAGCTCGCGGACCGCGACCAGGGCGGTGATCGTGGACGGCGAGACCGGCTCGCCGCGCTCGTCGACCACGAAGCAGCGGTCGGCGTCGCCGTCGAAGGCCAGGCCGAGGTCGGCGCCGTGCTCGACCACCGCGCGCTGCAGGTCGACCAGGTTCTTCGGGTCCAGCGGGTTGGCCTCGTGGTTCGGGAAGGTGCCGTCGAGCTCGAAGTAGAGGTCGACGACCTCGAGCGGCAGCCCCTTGAAGACGGTCGGCACCGTGTAGCCGCCCATGCCGTTGGCCGCGTCGACGACCACCTTCAGCGGGCGGATCGCCGACAGGTCGACCAGCTTGTTCAGGTACGCGGCGTACTCGTCGAGCATCGCGCGCTCGGTGATGGTGCCGGTCTTGTTCGACGGCGGCAGCGGGGTGCCGTCCAGCACCTCCTGCGCGGCCTGGCGGATCTGGACCAGACCGGACTCCTGCCCGATCGGCGCCGCGCCGGCCTTGCACATCTTGATGCCGTTGTACTTCGCCGGGTTGTGGCTGGCCGTGAACATCGCGCCGGGCATGTCCAGCGCGCCGGAGGCGAAGTAGAGCAGGTCGGTGGAGGCCAGCCCGATCTCCACCACGTCCACGCCCCGGGAGGCGGCGCCGCGGGCGAAGGCCGCGGCCAGGTCCGGGGAGCTGGGGCGCATGTCGTGGCCGACGACCACGGAGGGGGCGCCGACGAAGTCGGCGAACGCCGCGCCCAGCGCCTCGGTGTCGGTCTCGTCGAGCTGGTCCGGGACCACCCCGCGTACGTCGTATGCCTTGACGATCTGTGACAAGTCGTGCCCGGCCACTGGCTCCCGCTTTCAGTTCTAGTCCTATGTGCGGCTGCTTGCGGCGTCGAGCCTATCTTGGGCGGCCGGTCCCAGTGGTGCGGTGGTCACCGGGAGGACCCACCCGGACGACCCTGAGAATGACGTAGGGCGTGCCAGTGTTCCATCCGCGCCGGCAAGCGCTAATCTCCACCAAGTGAGCCCAGCCCGCAGATGTTCGCGAACCGCGTGTAGCCGTCCGGCCGTCGCGACGCTCACGTACGTGTACGCGGACTCCACCGCCGTCCTCGGCCCTTTGGCCGCCTATATCGAGCCGCACAGCTATGACCTGTGCGCCGAGCACTCGACCCGGCTGACCGCCCCGCGCGGGTGGGCCGTGCTGCGGTTGACCGAGCCCGACCCGGGACCCTCCCAGCCCTCGTCGGACGACCTCGAAGCCCTGGCCAACGCGGTACGGGAGGCCGCTCGCGGGCCGCGTGGGGAACGCGGGAACCGAGGGGAGCGCGGGGACGACGGGGACGGTGCGGTCCTCTCGCGCGCCCGGGGCCACCTGCGAGCCCTGCCCGATCCCGAGCGCTGAACCGGCGCTGAACCGGCGCTGAGCCGCCATCCGGGCGAAAGCCGAGGTCACGGCGTAGCCGCTCCGACACGCCGGGAATGACTGTCGCCGAGGGGCGGATCGCCGGTTACGCTCGACGCGTGCCCATCACTGCCTCGATCAGGTCGGGGGCCGGTCAGGAGCCGCGCCGCCGGAAGCATACGCGTGACCGGCGGGGGCGGGGCCTTCGCGGACCGCTGGCCCCTCCGCAGGTCCCGCTGGCCTTGACGCGCGCCGAGCAGTTCGACGAGCTGGTCCTGGACGCCGTGGAGCGCCTGGAGCGCCGCTGGCCGCGGCTGGCCGAGGTGGAGCTGGCGGTGGAGGAGGTCCCGCCGGCCGACACCGAGCACTGGAGCGAGGAGGCCGTCCCGCTGGGCCGGGTGATCGCCGACCGCCCCGGCGAGCCGGTCCGGATCGTGGTGTACCGGCGGCCGGTGGAGGCCCGGGCGGCCGGGCGGCCGGAACTTGCGGACCTGGTCTACGAAGTGGTCGTGGAGCAGGTCGCGGAACTTCTGGGCATGGAGCCCGACGAAGTGGACGAGGGACGGGACGCGGACGACTGACGAGTCAGCCGTCCGCTTTCCCCTATATATAAGGTGTTAGTTCCTTATATGCGTGTTCTCAGCGCGTGACCGCACCGGACAGGTCCGGCGCGACCGGCGGCACCGCCGCCGACAACCGCGCGTCCTGCAGCGTCTCCGCGGTGACCTGCATCCCGCCCTTGCCCGGCAGGTCCGACAGAATGCGGGCGCCGTACACCGGATCGGATCCGGGCTGGGGCTGGACGATCGTGGTGAACCACGACGTGGCCTTCGGCGTGTAGGCGACCGTGCTGTTGGCCGGGATCTGCACCTGGTCCTGGGCCGCCTTGCCGTCCGCGCCGACGGTCGTGACCTGGACCGTCGACCCCTTGGTCCCGGTGCTGGTGAGGATCAGCGTGGTGGCGGCCGCGCCGCCGATGTTGCTGTCGGCCACGATCGCCTGGTTGCTCACCGGCGGGGTCGGGGCCAGGTAGGCGGTGTCCAGGGTGTTGCTCTTCTGGTCCGTCTCGACCAGCCGGACGCCGCTGACGAACGAGCCGCCGCTGCCGACGATCTGCAGCGCCGCGGACTCGGTCTTGTCGCGGTCGTCGGGGAGCATGTTCAGTATGACCGTCTTGCCCGGGTCGATGCTCAAGGGGCTGTCGCGCTTCGTGTAGCCCTTACCCGGGTCCTGCGTCTGCCCCGACAGCTCGAACCGGCCGCCCTTGCCGTACCAGTAGACGTGGTCGATGCTGACCGGCACGTCGCTGGTGGAGGTGATGACGAGGTCGAACTTCGTCAGGGTGTTGTTCCCGGGCGCGGGGATGCCCGGGATGGTCTGGGTCGTCTGGGCGGCCTCGGCCGGCGTCTGGGCCGGGATGAAGTCCATGCCGCGGCCGGTCTTGACGTCGCTCTGCTGCGGCTTGTCGATGTCCAGCACCTGGGCCGCGACCCGGCCCGCGGTGGTCGTGACGTGCACGCTGGCCACCGCGCTGGCCTGCGCGGAGGCGCCGAGCTCGGTGCTGAGCAGGAACTGCGCCGAGGTCTTGGGCAGGACCGTGATGTCGTGGCCGACGGTGCCGGTGTCGATCTTGCCGTCCTGGCCGAAGAAGGTCAGGTTGACCGTCGCCGGCGCGTTGTCGGTGTTCGCCAGGTACAGGTAGGAGTCGCGGTCGGCGGTGCCCACCGAGACCCCGGCGAACCAGAAGTCGGTGCTCGGAGCGGTGCAGGGGGTGGCGGCCATGCCGCGCTGCACCCCGCTGTCGCTGCGGAGCAGTTCGCTGGAGGTGAAGCCGGGGGCGTAGGAGCCGTTGGCCTGGAAGACCAGCGGGACCGAGCGCGGCAGCCCGGCGTCGTCGGTGACGCTGTTGAACTGCGTGACCTGCTGGGCGGTCGAGCGGGCGCCGGCGGCCCCGATCTTCAGCGCGGCGAAGGGCTTGCCGTCGACGTACTGCACGCCCGCGCCGTCGGTGCCGGTGGCGGCGTTGCCGGAGGGGGTGAACGTGGTCAGCGTCGTCGAGGTGTCGGTGCCGGCGCCGACCTCGCCCTGGCAGACCCCCGTGGCGCTGCCGATCGGCAGGGTGCGCGAGGTCTGCTCACTGATCGCGGACTTGTCCTGGTTCCGGGTCGAGAAGCCGTAGCCGAGGCCGGCCAGCAGGACCACCGCGACCGCGCCGAGGGCGCCGAAGGTGGAGATCGGCGAGGTGCGGGTCTTGGCCAGCGCGCGGCCTCGGGGGACGCCGGCGCCGGCGGGGCCGGCTCCGGTGGAGCGCGCGGGGCGCTGGGGGCGGTCGCCGGCGCCGGGACGCGCCGGACGGGTCTGCCGGGTCATCGGTGGCCTCCCTGCCGGTAGTCGTCGGTCTCGAAGTCGGGGCGCTCGTATTCGCCGGTGCCGGGGCGCAGGTAGCCGCCGTACGCTTCGGGGTTCTCGTACTCGCCGCTGTACTCGACGGCGCCGTACTCGTGGTTGCCGTATTCGGTACCGGCATATTCAGTACCGGCGTACTCGGTACCGGCGTATTCACCGCTGCCGTACCCGGGTGCCTGGTGCTGCGCATAGGGATCTGGTTGCTGCTGCGCATATGCGTCCGGCTGCTGTGCGTACGGATCGTGTTGGTACTGCTGCGCGTACGGATCCGGCTGCACGTACTGCTCTTGCTGGTATTGCTCTTGTGGGTACTGTTCTTGCTGGTACTGCTCCTGCGGGTACTGCTCCTGCTGCTGGTACTGGTCGTACCCGCCCTCGTATTCGTTCTGATAAGCGGGATAGTCGGCCTCGGCCTGCGGAACGAGTTCCGGCTCCGGTTCGAGCTCGGGCTCGGCCTCCTGCTCGCGGCTGTGCTGGCCGGGCAGGCTCGGCGGGACGTAGTCGTCGGCCTCGGAGGCCGGACCCCGGTTCTCCGCCCGGCTGCCCGTCGGCAGCGCCATGATCAGTGCGAACAGGAAGATCAAGCCCTCGGCCACCAGCCACACGGTGCGCGACATGTCCGAGTACGTGACGGTCACCGTGCCGCCGGCGGCCGGCAGCTGGAAGCCCTGCGCCCAGCCGTCGATCGTGACCCGTGGCAGGTCGGTCCCGTTCATCCGCGCCGACCAGTTGCTGTCCGCGTCCTCGGCGAGCACCAGCTGGCGGCCGTCCTGGCCGGCGGCCACGGTCGCCTTCATCGTGCGGTCGCCGGCGCTGATCTGCTGCAGCGCCTTGGGGTCCGTGGTGCCGGGACCGCGCAGCGAGAGCCGGGAGGCCGGGTTGGAGATCATCCAGAGGTTGACGCCCTGGATCTGCGACTGCCGGTTCAGGCCGGGGGTGGCGTCGAGGATGTGGACGTAGTCCGGGCTCAGCGTCTTCATGCCGACCACGTAGCGGACGCCCAGGGACGCCAGCCCCTGCAGCTCGCTGCCGCCGGAGTCCGAGAGCAGGCCGCCGACCAGGGTGTTGATCCGGGCGGCGTCGGCCGCCGGGACCTGGTAGTCGGCGTCGCCGAGGCTGGCGCCGTTGTCCCGGACGATGCCGTAGCCGATCACGGTCTGCGCGCCGGAGCCCAGGATCAGGGCCCGCGGCTGGTCGGGCATCTGGGACTGCACCGAGACCACCGCCGGGCGGAAGTCCGCGGTGGCCCGCTGGACCGGTCCGGCGACGCCGTGGGTGATCCACCAGCCCGCCGCGGCGACCGGGGTGGCGACCGCGGCCAGCGTCACCACCAGCGCGGCCGGCTGGCGCCAGCTCAGCTGCGAGGCCTGGAAGTAGTCGCGCGCGCCCTCGGCGCCGATCACCGCGGCCACGATCAGGCCGAAGCCGATCGCCGCGGTCGGCACGCCACTCCAGGGCTGCTGCGGCAGGCCGCCGGCCAGGCCGGTCGGGCGCACCTGGAGCGCCAGCAGCCCGGCGGCGAAGCCGGCCAGCGCCAGCGTCCAGCCGGCGAAGCTCAGGCGGCGGCGCGGGCCGCTGCGCAGCAGGCCGGCCAGGCCGGCGAGGAACAGGCCGCCGGTGAACCAGTAGGTGTAGGTGCCCGGGCCGCCGGGGTTGGCCAGCAGCAGGTGCGTGGGGTCCGGCTGGGTGCCGGGCACCGGCGGCAGGCCGGGCTCCAGCAGGAACGCCGCCGGGTGCTTGACCAGCTGCAGCGACCACGGCATGAGCACCGCGATCGGCGTCACGAGCAGGATCGCCAGGCGGACCAGCACGGTGGCGAAGTCGGCGGTGGAGCGCCAGAACACGGTCAGCGTGGCGCCGGCGGCGAGCACCGCGGCCAGCACCCAGATGATCGGGGCGAACGCCATGGCGATGGCGATCGCGAAGGCGGCCGGCCATGCGGCGCGCACAGAACCCTTACGTCCCGGTCCGCCTATGGCGAGCAGCACGCCGGAGGCCGCCAGAGGCAGCAGCGTGATGCCGACCGCCGAGCCCAGCCGGCCGCCGGAGATCGCGCCGGTGGCCGCGGGCAGCAGCGCGTAGGCGGCCGCTCCCCAGACCCGCATGGCGCTGGAGGAGACGGTGCGCTTGAGGACCGCGTAGGCGGTGAGTCCGGACAACGGCACGGAGCCGAGCAACAGGACCGTCACCGCAAGGCTGGCGTGGCCGAACAGCAGCGTGCCGAGCAGGGCCACGACCGCCAGGTACGGCGGCGCCGGGGAAGTGGAGCCGGTGGCCACACCGTGCCAGGGGGCCAGGAAGTCGTGCCAGAGGTCGGTGGCGCCGTTGGGCGCGGGCAGCAGGGCGCCGCCCATGAGGCGGCCGCCGGTCAGCAGGTTCCGCGCGGACACCATCATCACGACGGTCAGCGCCAGCCACACGAAGTTGCCGGGCATCCGGACCGCGCGGATCAGCCACGGCGTCCCGGAGTCGAAGGACTCGGCCTCCTCGGAGACCGGGCCGCTCTCGATGGAGCCGCTGGTGGCCTCCTCGTCGCGCTGGTTCCGGGAGCGGAAGCCCTCGAACGCGTCCTCGAAGGTGTGGCGGAAGACCTGCAGCCGCGAGGGGAACAGTCCGGACAGGTCCACCGGGCCCTGCGCCCTGGTGCGCGCCCGCGCACGCCGGGCGCGCACGATGCGGTCCAGGCGGCCGGCGTAGGCCAGGGCCGCCAGGACCTCGTCCGCCGCCGTCAGCGGGGCCTTGTTGAGCACCAGGCCGATCGCGCGCAGCAGCGACCAGAAGAACAGGCGCAGGAACGTCAGTATCGGGAAGCGGCCGGTGTGGTTGACGGTGACCGCGTACAGCGCGTGCTGGCGGTCCTCGAAGTGCGGCCGCGAGACGCCGGCGCTGATCCGCCGCTCGCCGCGGGCGGCCGCCTCGGCGTGCCAGAACACCGCCTTGGGCGCGGTGAGCACCTCGTAGCCGGCGTTGTTCGCGCGCCAGCAGAAGTCCAGGTCGTCGCGGAACATCGGGATGGCGCGGTCGAAGCCGCGCAGCCGGTCCCAGACCTCGCGCCGGATGAGCATGCCGGCGCTGGACACCGAGAGCACCGGGGTCGGCTCGGCGTGCTGGCCCTGGTCGTGCTCGCCGTCCTCCAGGCCGGTCCAGCGGCGGCCGTCGGCGGTGACGGTGACGCCGACCTCGAGCAGCTGCTCGCGGTCGACCCAGCCGCGGATCTTGGGGCCGATGACGCCCGCGGCGGGATTGCGGTCCCCCACCTCCAGCAGCCGCAGCAGGGCGTCGGGGGCGGGCTCGGAGTCGTCGTGCAGCAGCCACAGCCACTCCACCACCTGGCCGTCGCCGCGGCCGTAGAGGTCGAAGTCGGCGACCGGGGCGGCCTTGAGCGCGTGGTTCACCGCGGTGCCGAAACCGGTGTTGCGCTTGGTATGCAGCACCGACTCCGGGCCGAGGTTCTCGTCCAGGATGGCCAGGGAGTCGTCCTTGGAACCGGTGTCCACGGCCAGGACCCGCTGGGGCGCGCGCAGCTGCCCGAGCAGGCCCTTGAGGGAGTCGTCCAGCCAGCGCGCGCCGTCGTGGGCGACGATCACGGCGGTGACCACGTGGTTCGGGAAGGCGTTGACCGCCGCCTCGGCGGCGGCCCGGCGGCGGGCCTCGACGTCGGCCACGGCGAACTGCCCGGTCCCGCCGGGCTGTGCGCCGTAGGCCCCGGCGGGGAACTGGCCGGTGGCGGCCAGGCCGCCGGTGCGGTATCCGGACTCTGGGTACTGGGACATGCTGCGCTGGCACCGGCTCCGGTCTCGGGAATCCCCGCTCGGGGGCGGACTGAGGGACCACCATACGCGAGGGTTCGAGGATGCTGACCGGCTATGCCGTTATGCCCGAATTGCGTTCCCGGGCAAGGAGAAAGCGGCCGCGGAGCACTTACTGAAGAGTCCTCCACAGGTCCTGTTCAGTAAGTCTCCGCGGCCGACGGATCCCGGGCGAACCGGTCATACCGGTATCGCGCGGCCGGCCATTCCGCTGGTCATGCCGGTGTCATACCGCTGGTCACACGGCGGCGCGCTTAAGCCGTCTGCGCTCCCGCTCGGACAGCCCGCCCCAGATCCCGAAGCGCTCGTCGTTGGACAGCGCGTAGGACAGGCACTCGGCCTTGACCTCGCAGTTGAGGCAGATCTTCTTCGCCTCCCGGGTCGACCCGCCCTTCTCCGGGAAGAAGGACTCGGGGTCGGTCTGCGCGCACAGCGCGCGGGACTGCCAACCGCGGTCCTCGTCGACCCCGTTGTGGAGCGGGTAGATGCGGTACACCTCGGCGTGACAAGCCTCTTCCGCGCCCTCTGTGTTCTCCGCGGCCTCGGCCACCGCAACGCCTCCTGGCCCTACCTTGTCCGCACAGAAGAAGATCACTCCCCGTGCGGAGATCATCACGACACGTTTGAAATTACACGCGCGTCATTACCGGGCCGTCAAGCCGGGATCTGGTAGCGACCATGCGATTCACCTGTTGGAGCTAATACGCGCCCCCACCATGCGGACGCCGCTTGACAGCGGCACCGGTCGCCGGATGGGGTGGGGGCATCATGAACGCACGCATCGTGACCGCCGAGCGCCGCCGGGGCCTTGCCCCCGCCGCCGCGCTGGTCACCGGTGCGCGCGCCGCGATGGACGCCATGGAGTCCTGTCGCGGTCTGTGTTGTCGCTGTCGCTGTCACAGCTGACCGAACCCACAGACCCGACCGTTGCCCGGCCCGTCGGAGGCCGGACGTCCTTGCGGAGTTTTCCCCCATGCCGGACCAGGCTTCCCCGGCGGCGACCGCCGGCCTCACGTTCTCCCACGACGCGCTCGCGCCGGACCTGCTCGCGCTGTTCCTCGGCGCCACCCCGCACCCGGACATCGTGATCCCCGAACCCACGGTGACGATCGCCGATCTCGCCGCCGCGGCGCGCGCCGACGGGCTGGCGGCCGCCGGTCTGCGGTGGGACGCAGCCCGGCAGCGCTTCGCCTCCTGAAATACTGTTCGCATGCGCATCACAGCCCTTGCCGGAGGCGTCGGCGGAGCCCGCTTCCTCCGCGGCCTGCTCGCGGCCGCCCCCGAGGCCGACGTCACCGTGATCGGCAACGTCGGCGACGACATGACCATGCACGGCCTGCGGATCTGTCCGGACCTGGACACCGTCATGTACACCCTCGGCGGCGGGATCCACGAGGGGCAGGGCTGGGGCCGGGTCGACGAGACCTTCGGGGTGGCCGACGAGCTGAAGGCGTACGGCGTGGGCCCGGACTGGTTCACGCTCGGCGACAAGGACATCGCCACGCACCTGGTGCGCACGCAGATGATGGGCGCCGGCTACCCGCTGTCGGCGGTCACCGAGGCCCTGTGCACCCGCTGGGAGCTCCCGGTGCGGCTGCTGCCCTCCACCGACGAGCGGGTCGAGACCCACGTCGTGGTCGACGACGCCGAGGCCCCGGGCGGGCGCCGCGCAGTCCACTTCCAGGAGTACTGGGTCCGGATGCACGCGCCCGACGCACGGGCCGTCGTCTCGGTCGGCGTGGAGCACGCCAAGCCGGCCCCGGGCGTACTGGAGGCGATCGCCGAGGCGGACGTGATCGTGCTGCCGCCGTCGAACCCGGTGGTGTCGGTCGGCACCATCCTGGCGATCCCGGGCATCCGGGAGGCCGTGGCCGGCGCTTCGGCCCCGGTGGTGGGCCTGTCGCCGATCGTCGGCGGCGGCCCGGTGCGCGGCATGGCCGACAAGGTGCTGGCCGCGGTCGGGGTGCAGGTGTCGGCGGCGGCCGTCGCCCGGCACTACGGCGCGGACCTGCTGGACGGCTGGCTCGTCGACGCCGACGCGGACGCCGCGGCGGTCGCCGAGGTCGAGGCCGCCGGCATCGCCTGCCGCGCGGTCCCGCTGATGATGTCCTCGCCGGAGGCGACGCGGGCGATGGCGCGGGCGGCGCTGGACCTGGCCGCCGAGATCTCCTCGAACCAGCGCTGACCGATGGCCGACTCCTCCTACACGGTGCACGCCGTCGGCGGCATCCCCGAGGTCGGACCCGGCGACGACGTGGCGGCGCTGATCGGCGCCGCGGTCACCGCCTCCGGGCTGGGCCTGCGGGACGGCGACATCCTGTGCGTCACCTCCAAGATCCTGTCCAAGGCCGAGGGCCGGGTGGTCCGGGCCGACGACCGCGAGGCCGCGATCGACGCCGAGATGGTGCGCCTGGTGGCGCGCCGCGGGCCGACCCGGATCGTGCAGACGCGGCACGGCTTCGTGATGGCCGCGGCCGGCGTGGACGCCTCCAACACCCCGGCCGGGACGGTGCTGCTGCTGCCCGAGGATCCAGACGGCTCGGCACGGGACATCGCCGACGCGCTGCGGGACCGGTTCGGCGTCTCGGTGGGCGTGATCGTGACCGACACCTTCGGGCGGCCGTGGCGGGAGGGCCAGACCGATGTGGCCATCGGCTGCGCCTACCTCAGCGCGCTCATGGACCACCGCGGCACGATTGACGCCTTCGGCAACGAGCTGCTGGTGACGGCCGCGGCCACGGCCGACGAGCTGGCCGGGGCCGGCGAGGTGGTGAAGGGCAAGGCCGACGGCGTGCCGGTCGCGGTGATCCGCGGGCTGGGCGACCTGGTGACCGCGGAGCCCGGACTCGGCGTCCGGCCGCTGATCCGGTCCGCGGAGAACGACATGTTCTCGCTCGGGACCACCGAGGCGATGCGCGAGGGGGTGCTGCGGCGCCGGACGACGCGGTGGTTCGCCTCGGATCCGGTGTCCGGGGAGACGGTGCGCGGCGCTGTGGCCGCCGCGTTGACCGCCCCAGCTCCTTTGTCCGCTTCCGCCACCGAGAGCGGGACGACGCCGTGGCGGTTCGTGCTGGTGGAATCCGAGACCGGGCGCAAGGCGTTCGCCAGCGCGTTGGCCGACTCTGTTCTTGAGGCCGCGCCTTATCTGGTCGTCCCCTGTTATCTCGCTACAGCGTCCGTGAGTACGGAGCTCCTCACAGCGTCGCTCGGCGCTGCCGTGGAGAACTTCCTGGTCACGCTCTCGGCCGACGGCATCGGTTCTACATGGATGAACGCAGACTCTGACTCCGTCAGGGAACTCTTAGCGCTTCCCGACGGATGGGAACCGCTGGGAGTCATCGCTATAGGGAAACCCGCAGAGGCGCCGACTCCGGCAGCTCTGCGGGATCCCGAGGACTTCATCGCTGTGCGCTGACCTTCACAGCGCCGGAGCCGGCTCCCCCACCCGGAACACCGGCCGCACCGTCAGCTCGCTGATCCGCCAGCCCTCGGCGGTCCGCACCACCTTGTTGCGGTACTCCCCGACGAGGACGCGGACCGGCTCGGGGCTGTCGGTGTGCCCGAACGCACCGGTCACGTAGGCGCGCACCGTGCCGGTGTCCCCCTCGACCTTCACCAGGACGCTGTTGAACTGGTGCGCCAGGCGCTCGTAGCCCTCGTGGTTCGCGCGCGCCTGCTCGATCAGCGCCTGGCGCCCTTCCTTGGTCCCGCCGGGGGTGGTCCCCACGACGTCCTCGGTGAGGACCTCCTTCAGCCCGTCGAAGTCGTGCTCGTCCAGGCAGCGGCCCAGGCTCACGAACAGGTCGGTGATCTCCGCGCGGTCCGCCAGGGTCTGGATGTCGTAGCCGGTCATCGTCGTCTCCCCATCAACCAATCGTTGGCTCGGCCAACGTTTTGTTGGCAAGGCCAATGTTGGTCCGACCAACGACTTCTGTCAACCCGTCGGCCCGAAGTAGGCTGCGGCCATGGACCCGCTCAGCACCCCCGCCCGCCTCTACAGCCGCGCGACCTGGCTGTTGGGCCAGACCTCGAACCAGGGGCACCGGCTGATCGGCGAGCGGATGCACGCCACCGGCGTGCCGAGCCGGTCGTACTACGCGCTGCTGGCCGCGCTCGCCGAGAGCGGCCCGACCAGCCAGGCCGACCTCGGGCGGCGCACCGGGCTGGACCGCAGCGACGTCACCGCGGCGGTCACGGACCTGGAAGGGCACGGCTACCTGGAACGCGCGCCGGACCCGGCGGACCGGCGGCGGAACCTGGTGCGCATCACCGAGGAGGGCGAGAAGTTCCTCGGCGGGCTGGACAAGGAGCTGGACGCCGCGCAGGAGGAACTGTTGGCTCCGCTATCGCCCGGCGAGCGGGAAGCCTTGATGGCGATGCTGGCGCGGCTGGTGGAGCACCACACCGGCCTCAGGATCAGCGGTACAGAAGAGCGCTGACGCGATAGCGGTGACCGCGGTAGGGCTCCAGGAGCTCCAGCATGCGGTTGTCGTCCCACGGCATCGCGGGATCCCCCAGAGCACCGCACACGATGCGCGGCAGATGGAGATCCCCCACGGAGACCGCGTCCGCGTCGCCGTGCGAGCGGTGCATCACCTCGGCGGCCGTCCACACGCCGATGCCCGGCACCGTGCGGATACGGCGCGCCGCCTCATCGCGCTCCATCCCCACGGTCTCCTCCAAGCGGGCGGCGACGCGGGAGGCCCCCAGGACGGCGCGGGAGCGCTTGCCGTCCACGCCGGCCCGATGCCACTCCCAGGACGGGATCAGAGCCCACTCCCGGGGTGAGGGCGAAACGCATAAGCGGACGTCCGCAGGAGCCCCCGGAGCGGGAATCCCATAGCGCCGCACCAACAGTTGGTACGCGCGGTGCGCCTCCTGCACGGTGACCCGCTGTTCCAGCACCGCCGGCACCAACGAGTCCCAGACCCGGCCGCTGCGCATGACACGGAAGCCTCGGTTGCGGTGCAGAGACTGGATCAGCTGCGGATTGCCTTGCGACGCCACGAGGTCGGCGAACTCCGCGCGCGAGTCCTCGCTATCGCAGAGGCCGAGCAGATCGGGCAGCGTCTTGAGAAGCCAGGGCGCGCCGGGACCCCAGGCCTCGGCGTCGACGGTCTCGGTGGTCACCCGGCTCAGGCGCAGGGTTCCCGGGTCGCCGGACGGAGTGCGACAGCCGAGCCACAGCGAGTTGTCGGCGGCGCGGCGGAAGGTCGGGTCGCCCGGACCGCGCCGCAGGGCGGTCACCGTCATGGTGAGGTCGTAGCCCGGATCGACGACGACCGTCGCGCGGGCCTCGGGCTCCGCGGGCGGCTCCGGCGGCGCCTGGCGCGCCGCCGGGACGGCCGGGCGCCGGGGCGGGACCGTGCGGCGCCGTTCGAAGGCGGCGCCGCCGCTGCGGCCCTTGCGGGCAGCCCAGACCGCTCGGATGTCGCCGCCCTGGTCGTCCTGGTTCTCCGTCATCGCGCAGGAGAGTCTGCCATCGACGTCCTACTCGTCGCTGGAGAACCGCACGGCCTTGTCCGGCAGCACCGCCCCGCACCAGACGCGCGCGCCGGCCCGCAGCTCGTTGTCCGCGCCGATCACCGCGCCGTCGCCGATCACCACGCCGTCCAGCACGGTGTTCGCGCCGATGCGGGCGCCGGAGCCGATGATCGAGCACGTCACCTGTGCTCCGGCGCCGATCACCGCGCCGGACTCCAGGACCGAGGCGCTCACCCGGGCGCCGGACTCGACAACCGCGCCGGAGCCGACGGTGGTGCCGGCGTCGGCCACCGCGTCGTCGGCGATCCGCGCGCCGGCCAGGATCAGCGCCTCGGCGGTGCCGCGCTCGGCCGGCGAGGGCACCGCGGAGGAGGTCACGACGCCCATCACCAGGTCGGCCGAGCCCTTGGCGAACGCCGCCGGCGTGCCCAGGTCCAGCCAGTAGGACTGCTCGACCACGCCGAGCACCTTGGCGCCGGCGGTGAGCAGGCCCGGGAAGGTCTCGCGCTCCACCGAGACCCGGCGGCCGGCGGGGATCTCGTCGATGCGGGAGCGCTGGAAGACGTAGCAGCCGGCGTTGATCTGGTCGGTGACGATGTCCTCGGGGCGCTGCGGCTTCTCCAGGAAGGCCGTCACCCAGCCCTCGGCGTCGGTGGGGACCAGGCCGAAGGGGCGCGGGTCGGTCACCCGGGACAGGTGCAGGGTGACGTCGGCGCCGCGCTCGCGGTGCGCCTCGACCAGCCCGGCGATGTCCACCCCGGACAGGATGTCGCCGTTGAACACCAGGACCGGCTCGTCCGGGGCGCTGGTGAGCTTGTCGGCCACGTTCCGGATGGCGCCGGCGGTGTCCAGCGGCACGTCCTCGGTGACGTAGACCAGCTCCAGGCCCAGGTCGGAGCCGTCGCCGAAGTACTGCTCGAAGACCTCGGCCTTGTAGGCGGTGGCGAACACCACGCGGTGGACCCCGGCGTCCTTGGCGCGGACCAGCTGGTGGGTCAGGAACGGGACGCCCGCGACCGGAAGCATCGGTTTGGGGGTGTTCACCGTCAGCGGGCGCAGGCGTGTGCCCTTGCCACCCACCAGAAGGATCGCTTCGGTCACGCTCTTGTCCCCTCACCAGTTCTCTCAGCACGCCGTGCTGTCCGTTGCACCGCGCATGGCCCGTGCTCACCCGGCACGCCGTGCGGGCCAGCATAAACGGTCCTTGACCGACGTGCTTGCGCAACAGCAGCCTGTTTCCCCCGTATCCTCTCGGCGTGACCGCAGCGAACAGTAGTTTCCCGGACGTGTGGCGGGATGCACTTGCCCTGGGCCCGTCCCGGCCGTTCCTGACGTACTACGACGACCACACCGGCGAACGCGTGGAGTTGTCCTACGCCACGTTCGACAACTGGGTCGCCAAGACCGCCAACCTGATCCAGGACGAACTGGCGCTGGCGCCCGGCGACGAGGTCGCGATCCTGCTGCCGACGCACTGGCAGACCCCGATCTGGCTGCTGGCCTGCTGGACCGCCGGCGTGGTGGCCAGCGTCGGCGAGGACTCGGCGGCCGCCGAGCGCGCCGCGGCCGTGGTCGCCGGCCCGGACCGGCTGGCCGAGGCGCTGGCGTGCAAGGGCGAGCGGATCGCGCTGGCGCTGCGACCGCTGGGCGCGCCGTTCCCCAGCGTTCCTCAAGGTTTCACCGATTACGCCGCGGTCGCGCCGGCGCAGCCGGACGTGTTCGTGCCGTACTCCCCCGTCACCGCCGACAGCCCGGCCCTGGTCGCCGACGGGAACAGCTGGACCCACGGCGAGATGGTGCGGGACGCGGCCGACGCGGCGGCGCGGTGGGGCCTGCGCACCGGAAGCCGGGTTCTGAGCGGATGCGCCTATGATTCACGGCCGGAGATCCGCGCGGCTTTCACATCCGAGCTCGCCGTCGGCGCTTCCTTGGTACTGTGCCGGAATGTCGACCCGGCCAGACTGCCGGGGCGCATGGCTTCGGAGAAGGTGAACGCGCGGGTCGCGTCCCTGTCCGGAGGCGGTGGCGGTGAGAGTGGAACCGCTGAGGGCACTCTCGGCGTGCTTCCTGTCGAGTAACGTCTTCGCGCGGTGAAGCAATCCGCGGTGGCGAACCGGGCCGCAACCACCGCGGACCCAGGCATGAGGAGATGGTGTGGCAGGCGAGCGGAACGAGCCACTCCCGTGGGAGCGGGCAGGCCGGCAGTCTTCCGGCGGTTACGGCGACGCGCAGGACGCGTACGGCGATGGCCGCGACGTCCCGCCGCCCCGGCGCGCGGCCCGCGGCCCGGTCCCGCCCTCCCGCGGCGCTGAGGGCTACAGCGACGACACACCGGGGCCGCCCCGCGGCCGCGGCGGCTACCACTACGAGGCCGACAGCGGGACAGACGGCGAGCTCGACGCCGGCGGCCGCGGCGGACGCGGCGGACGGACCGGACGCGGCGCGGCCATACCCGCCGCCGCCGGACGCGGACGCCTGGCCCCCAAGGGCATCATCACGATCTCCGCGGCTTCGCTGGCGGTCACGGTGATAGGCGCCGGCGCCTTCACCTACCAGCACTTCAACGGCAGCATCAACACGTTCGACACCTCGGGCCTGTCGACCAACCGCCCGGCCGAGGCCGCGGCGAACGCCAAGGGCCAGCGCCCGGAGAACATCCTGCTGGTCGGCTCCGACAGCCGCGACAACGGCAACAACGCCTTCGGCGGCGGCGCGACCGGCGACGGGGCCCGCTCGGACACCTCGATCCTGCTGCACGTCTACGCCGACCACCAGCACGCCGTGGGCATCTCGATACCGCGCGACATGATGGTCAACATGCCGGCGTGCGACATCGACCCGAAGAACCCCGGCAAGGGCCAGACCAAGCCGCAGCAGAACCAGTTCAACGCGGCGTTCGCGGTCGGCAACACCTCGCAGGGCAACGTGGCCTGCGAGATCAACACCATAGAGTCGATGTCCGGGATCCGCGTCGACCACACCGTCGTCGTCGGCTTCGCGGCGTTCGCCAAGCTCACCGACGACATCGGCGGCGTGCAGGTCTGCGTGCCCAAGGACGTCAGCGACGCCGGCGGCGACAACATCACCCTGAAAAAGGGCATCCAGACGGTGAAGGGCCAGACCGCGCTGGACTACGTGCGCGAGCGCGAGGGCCTCGGCGACGGCTCGGACATCGGCCGCACCCGGCGCCAGCAGGCGTTCCTGGGCTCGATGATCAAGAAGGTGGAGAGCGACGGGGTCCTGAACGACCCGACGACCCTGAGCGCCATCTTCAACGACGCGCTGAAGTACGCGCAGTTCGACCCGGGCCTGGGCAGCCTGACCGCACTGTCGGGCTTCGCCTCGTCGATGAAGGGGATCGACCCGGCGCACATCCAGTTCATGACGCTGCCGGGCCACTACCGGACCCAGGACGGCCGGGTGGAGATGGACCCGGTGGCCGCCGGCGTGATCTGGAACCACCTCAAAAGCGACACCCTGCTGGACGGCAGCAACGGCTCCGGCGCCTCGGGCGCGCCGACCACGCCCGCCTCGACGACGTCCTCGGCGCCGCCGACCACCACGGCTCCGCCGGCGCCGTCGATCTCACCGTCGACCATCTCGGTCCTGGTGCGCAACGGCACCACGGTCACCGGCCTGGCCGGCGACGCGACGACCTCGCTGCAGGCGCAGGGCTACAACGCGGTGACCAGCCACACCACCCCGCCGCACACCGCCGTGACCACGATCGTCTACGGCAGCTCGCGCGAGGAGGCCAAGGCCAAGCAGCTCGCCACGCTGTACCCGGGCGCGAAGGTCGAGTCCGGCGGCTCCGGCACGCAGATCGTGGTGACGCTCGGCGACGACTACGCCGCGGCGCACCCGAAGGGCGGCGGCGCCGGCGGGACGACCGGTGCGCCCACCTCGGGCTCCACCTCCGGCGGCTCGACGACCCCGAGCGGGACGCTGCCGACCGACATCGCGAACAACTCGCGGACGGCCGACCAGGACATCTGCTCGGGCATCACCGAGGGTTACGGGGCCGGGACCGGCTGAGGTCCGGCGAGGCCGCGTCCGACACGCGGCACGTGCGCCGGGGCGGATCACCGCCCCGGCGCACTTTTGTTCGGATCGTACATATCGCACAGATGTCGCAGCAGCGGGACATCCGGGACGAAGTAAGTATGAAGATGACATAGTCTCGTCGCATCATGGACGACCAGCCCACGGAACCGGCGGACCGCGGCTCGATGCCGCGCCGCAGAGTCGTCATGATCTGCGCGACCTCGCTGGCCGTGCTGGCCGTCGCCGGCACGACCGGACTGTGGACCCTGTACAACCGTTTGAACGACAACATCAGGACCGTCGACATCCACGCCGACGACACGCCGGGCCCGGCGGACACCATGAAGCCCGTACCCGGCAGCCCGTCCTCCAGCAGCCGCGACTCGATGAACGTCCTGCTGATCGGCTCCGACGACCGGGACGGGGCGAACGCGCAGTACGGCGACGCCAACTCCGGCGCCCGGTCGGACACCACGATGCTGCTGCACGTCGCCGCCGACCGGAAGAGCGCGACCGTGGCCTCGATCCCGCGCGACACGATGGTGCAGACCCCCGCGTGCACCGAGCCGAACGGCACGCGGTCCCAGCCGCAGTTCGGGATGTTCAACGCGGCCTTCTCCATCGGCGGGCCGGCCTGCACGGTGAAGACCGTCGAGTCCATCAGCGGCCTGAGGGTCGACCACGTCCTGGTCGTCGACTTCACCGGCTTCAAGAAGATCATCGACGCCATCGGCGGCGTACCGGTCCACCTGGACCAGCCGGTCAACGACCCGGACTCGCACCTGAACCTGCCGGCCGGCACCACGGTCGTCGACGGCGAGCAGGCGCTGGCCTTCGTCCGCGCCCGCCACAACCTCGGCGACGGCTCGGACATCGGCCGGATGAGCCGCCAGCAGCAGTTCCTGGACTCCGCGCTGCAGACCCTGGCGGACAACGGGACCCTGGACGACCCGGCGAAGCTCTACAAGGTCCTGGACGCCGCCACCAAGGCGCTGACCACCGACCCCGCGCTCGGCTCGCTGCCGGCGCTGGCGGACTTCGCCTCGGACCTGAAGCAGGTGCCGCGGCAGCAGATCACGTACCTGACGGTGCCGTGGCAGTGGTACCAGCCGGATCCGAACCGGGTGCAGCTGGCGCCGCTGGCGCAGGAGCTGTTCACCGCGATGCGGCAGGACACGGCGGTGCCGGCGGACGTGCTGGCGCTGTCGGCGAAGCAGGGGGAGCAGACGACGTCGTGAGGGCGGGCTGGGGGCTGCTGAGGGCCGCCGACGCCGCAGCCGCCCCGCCGGGCCGGGCCGGGCCGCCAGCCTCGCCTCGCCGCAACGCCGCAGCCGTCCGCGCGAGCCCTCACCGTCCCCCGTGCGCCCCTACCGGAACCACCACTTCGTCGCGCCGCCGTCCCCGGTGGTCTTCAACGCCACCGCCGAGCGCACGTCGATCCGGTAGACCTGCCAGGGCCCCGGCCCCGCGCTCGGCGCGCTGAACGGCGCGGTGATCACGTCGCCCTCGGCCCGGCAGGGCCAGCCTGCGGCCGCGTACATCGCGGCGATCGCGGCGACCACCGCCGGGTCGTCGGTCCGGTGCGCCTCGCCGTCGAAGGTCACGTCGAAGCCCTCGATCGGGGCCGCGACGGTGCAGCGCGGGTCGGCCAGCAGGTTGCGGGTCTTGCGGACGGTGGGGGCCGTGGTGAAGTGGACGGCGCCGTCCAGCCAGGTGTGGCCGAAGCCGGTGGTGTGCGGGGAGCCGTCGGGGTTCAGCGTGGTGAGGTACCAGGAGCGGCCGGGGCCGGCCACCTCGGCGGCGACCGCCAGCTCGACCTCGTCCCAGAGCAGCTGGTCGAGTCCGTACTTGGGCAGGGACAGGTTCTTGGCCCGCAGGGGCTTGAGCGCACTCATGCCTGTACAGACGATCCGGCGGCGCGGAAGTCATCGGTGCGGGGCGGATTTCAGGCTTCTGCCAGCAGTTCGTCGAGGTCGCGGATGGCCTGCGCGGTGTCCTCGAAACGCACCGCGGCCATGCCGAGTTTCCGGGCGGCCTCACAGTGCGGCCCGTAGTCGTCGACGAAGACGACCTGCTCCGCGGGCAGGCCGAGCCGCTCCAGACAGAGCTCGAAGATGGCGGCGTCCGGCTTCTTGATGCCGACCTCGTGGGAGTACACGATCAGGTCGGTCAGCTCGCTGAACCGGTACGCCTCCTCCTCGCGCTCGCGCGCGCCGACGAAGCTGTTGCTGATGATCGCGGTGGTGTAGCCCTCGGCGCGGCGGGCGCGCCAGTAGTCGGCCATCTCGGTGTTGTAGGTGCCCAGGTAGTCGGCCCAGGCGTCCTCCATGTACGCCTCGAAACGGGCCGTCGGCACCCCGAGGATGCCGGCGGCCTGTTCGTGGACGTCGTCGAGGGTGATGCGGCCGATCTCGCCCGCGTCGAAGACCGCGCCGACGCGGTCGGCCCAGCCCGGTCCGAACGCCGCTTCCCAGCGCTGGTCGAGGCCGGTGTCCGGGGTCATTTCCAGGACCCCGCCGATGTCGAGGACGATCGCGCGGATCGGCATGGGCCGCCCCCGGCTCGTCAGGCGATCCCGAGGACCTTGCGCGCGACGCCGTCCCATTTGGCCGGGTCGGTGATGTTGCGGCCGTCGACGATCACCTTCACGCCGGGGAAGTCCGCGGCCGCCAGCTCGCGGTACTCCTCGTGCTCGGTGTGCACGATGATGCCCGCGACCTCGGTGCCGGGCACGTAGGCCGGCAGGCCGAGCGCCTGCAACTCCTCGGCGCTGTACAGCGGGTCGGACACGACCGGCTGGGCACCGTCCCCGGCCAGCGCCGCG
Source organism: Catenulispora sp. GP43 (assembly GCF_041260665.1). NCBI lineage: Bacteria > Bacillati > Actinomycetota > Actinomycetes > Catenulisporales > Catenulisporaceae > Catenulispora > Catenulispora sp. GP43. Next base: position 25,047 of record NZ_JBGCCT010000001.1, read on the forward strand.
ACCAGGCCGAAGACGCCGGAGAACGCCGTCTCCTTCACGCCGCCGCCGCGGTAGGCCGCGCCGAGCACCAGCACCGTGCGGCCGGCCAGCCCGCCGCCGCCGGTCGTGCCGCCGAGCAGCCCCTCCAGCAGGCCGACCAGGTACGCCGGCTGCGCCAGGTTGGACTCGCGGGCCGCGCGCACGATCGAGGCCTCGGGGTCGTTGAACAGGTAGAAGCGCGGGTAGACCGGGATGCAGTGGCCGCCGACCGCCGGGCCGGGCTGGTGGATGTGGCTGAACGGCTGGCTGTTGGAGGCCTCGATCACCTGGAAGATGTCGATGCCGGTGCGGTCGGCGAAGCGCGCGAACTGGTTGGCCAGGCCGATGTTGACGTCGCGGTACGTGGTCTCGGCCAGCTTGGCCAGCTCCGCGGCCTCGGCCGAGCCCAGGTCCCACACGCCGTTGCCGCGCTTGAGGTCGGGGCGCTCGTCGAAGTCCAGCACCGCCTCGTAGAACGCGACGGCGGCCGCGGCCGAGTCGGCGTCGATCCCGCCGACCAGCTTCGGGTACTTGCGCAGGTCGGCGAAGACCCGGCCGGTGTACACGCGCTCGGGGCTGTGGCAGAGCAGGAAGTCGCGGCCGGCGTTCAGACCCGAGGCGGCCTCCAGCGCGGGCAGGAAGCGCGCGCGGGTGGTGTGGACCGGCAGGGTGGTCTCGTAGCTCAGCAGGATGCCGGTGCGGCCGTTGGCGGCGGCCTCCTTCAGGCCGGCGGCGATGGTCTGGGTGGCGGCGTCCATGGCCCGGAAGTCCGGCACCGCGTCCTCGTCGACGACCACCGGCACCACCACGACGACCGCGTCGCTGTCGGCGACCGCGGCGACGCCGTCCAGGGTGGCCGTGAGGTTGCCCGCGGAGACGGCCTGCGGAAGGCGCACGTCCAGCTCGGCCTCGCCGGGGAAGGGCTCCACGCCGGCGTTGATCTGGTCGACCACGCGCGGCACGACGTCGACGCCGTAGACCTGGTGCCCCTTCGAGGCGAACTGGACGGCCAGCGGCAGGCCGATCTTGCCCATTCCAATGACGCTGATCTTCACAGTGCTCCGGACTCCAGGCTCGGCGGACTTCACTTGGTTATCCAAGTCTGAGGACGCAAGCGTACCCGGCCCGGTTCCTAATACCCTTATGCCGTCTACTTGCTGAGGAGCACCGTGACCGACCCTGAACTCACAGTCATCGTCCCGACTCGCGAGCGGCCGGAACTGCTGAAGGAGACGGTGGATTCCATCGTCGCCTCGGCCCGCGCCGCCTCGGACAAACTCGGGGCCACGGTGCGGGTGCTGGTGGTGGACGACGCGTCGCCGACGGACTCCACGCGCGAGGCGGTCTCCGCTCTGGGCGCCTCCGCCGCCGCGGCCGGCACCGGAGTCAGCGTCGACTACGCACGCGTCGAGGTTCACGACGGCCGCAAGGACCCGGGCGCCGCGATCGCGCTGGGCGTCTCCTTGGCGGACTCCCGCTACCTGACCATCTTCGGCGACGACGACATCATGCTGCCGGAGCACATCACGCTGCATCTGCGGAACATGCGGAACGGCGCCGACGTGTCGGCGGCTTCGTACTACATCACCGACGGCCAGCTGAACCGCCAGTACGCGAAGCGCCGCCGCGCCGCGCACCTCGGCGACCTGCTCGTCGGCCGGATCGACGTGAACGACGGCGCCTTCGTCCGCACCGAACTGATCCAGGCGGTGGAACTCGACCCGGCGCTGCTGGCGCAGATGCTGTACCCGGTGTGGGCGACGCTGCTGATCGACGGGCGGAAGTTCGTGTACTCGCGCACCCCGTCGTTCCTGTACCGCCGCCACGACGCGAACATCAGCAGCGTCAACAAGAACGCCGAGGACGCCGCCCTGCGCACCTCGCTGCAGGAGAAGTACCAGGCGCTGGCTTCGGAGAAGCTGGGCTCGGTCCCCGAGCCGCGCAAGGTGGACTGGGCGCGGCACAAGCGGGAGTGGCGGTACTCGAAGAAGGGTTATGTGCGCTGGCGGATGGCCGCCACGGAGTTGGCGGTGAAGCGGAATCCGGTGGTGCGGAAGGCTTTTCGGATGCCGCCGTTGCCGCCCAAGAAGTCGTAACCCGGGGAGTCGCAGGGCGGCTCCCGTCTAAGCGCTGACGCCGGCGGCTTCCGTCACCGTCGCGTCGCCGGTGGCCGCGTCTCCCTTGCCGGCACGGCCTTCGCGGGCGGTGACGGCGGCGGCGACGAGGTCGGCGACGATGGTCACCAGGCGGGAGGCCAGCGCGACCACGGTCGCCTTGCCGGGGTCCAGGACCGGCTGGAGGGCGGCGACGAGGATCAGTTCGCGGACGCCGGCTCCGGCGGGGGCGAAGACGATGATGAAGCCGACGCTCCAGGCGAAGGCGTAGCCGCCGATGGCCAGCAGGAGGGTGCGGCCGGGGGTGGCGCCGAGGGCGACGGCCAGGACCCAGATGTGGAGTCCGGCCAGGAGCCAGCCGACCACGCTGCGGGCCGCCGTCTCGGCGATGGTACGAGCGGTGAGCGGCTCGATGGCGGGGCGGCGGGTCAGGCGGAAGAGGGTGCGCAGGGCCGGGTTCGCGACCTTGGGATGCAGGCCCGCCAGCAGGAGCGGAACCACGGCGAAGGCCCAGCGGTAGCCGGCGGCGTCCGTGCCGCCGCCCAGGGGCAGGGTCGCGGCGGCCAGCACCAGCGCCGACGACAGGGACACCAGCATCGCCAGGGCCGCGGCCGCCGCGCTGCGGGCGCGGGGGATGCGGTACGCGCGGCCGAGCTGCATCTGCGCGACCACCGGCCAGACCGAGCCGGGCAGGTACTTGCCGAGCTGGCTGGTGAAGAAGATGCGGGCCGCGGGCCGCAGGCGAAGGGGCGAGCCCAGCGAGCCGAGCAGGCCGCGCCACGCCAGCATCATCGCCACCACCGAGGCCAGGGCCGGGATGAGGGCGACGAGCAGGGGCACCGGGCCGAGTTCGGCGAAACCCTGCTGGACGCGGGTCCACTGGCGGCCGACGGCGTAGGCGCCGGCCGCGAGGGTGAGGGCCAGGAACGCCAGGCGGGCGATCTGGCCGCGGCGGTTGGGGGTGACGCGCGGGGGCTCGTCGGGGTCGGCGTCGGTGTCTGGCTGCGGCTGTTGCTGTGGCTCGGCGAGAGTTTCGGTGGCGCCAGAAGCCCGCTCCGGCTCAGCTGCGGCGACGTCGGCAGCGGAAGATGCGGCGCCGGACTGCTCCACCGGCAGGGCGGCGGCAGGTGCGGAGTCCCGCTCGGCCTCGGCAAGGCCCGGCTGGGGCGCGGCGCTCTGCGCGGCCGCGTCCTCTTCCGTCCGGGGGGCCCGCCGGCCATAGCTGGAACCGCTACTGTGGCTGACCATGCGCGTCCTGATCTTCGGCACTTACGACGTGGCGGCGCACCCCCGGGTGGGGGTCATCGCTGAGGGGCTGCGGAGTGCGGGTCATGAGGTCCGCGAGTGTAACGCGCCCCTCGGTTTCGATACCGCCGCCCGCGTCAAGATGCTGGCCCAGCCGTGGCGGGTGCCCGCTCTGGGCGTGCGGCTGGCGCGGTGTTGGGCCCGGCTGGCCCGGCAGGCGAGGCGCGGGCCGCGGCCCGACGTCGTGGTGGTCGGGTATCTGGGGCACTTCGACGTGCATCTGGCGCGGCTGCTGTTCGGGCGCCGGCGGGTGGTGCTGGACCACCTCATCGGGGCCGCCGACACCGGGCGGGACCGGCAGGTGAGCCACGGGGTGCGGCAGCCGCTGCTGCGCGCCATCGACGCAGCGGCCCTGGGCGCCGCGCGCGTGGTGGTCGTCGACACCGAGGAGCACCGGGAGACCCTGCCCGCGAAACACCGGGCGCATGCGGTGGTGGTGCCCGTCGGTGCTCCGGACGAGTGGTTCGCGCCGGAGGACGCGCCGAAGCCGGCCGACGGCCCGCTCCGAGTGGTCTTCTACGGCCTGTTCACCCCGCTCCAGGGCGCCGCGACGATCGGCGGCGCCATCGCCCGCCTGGCCGGCCGGCCGGTCGCCTTCACGATGGTCGGCGGCGGCCAGGACAAGGCCGAGACGGTGCGCAACGCCGGCGACGCCGGGAACGTCACCTGGCACGACTGGGTCCCCGCCGCGGAGCTCCCCCGGCTGGTCGCCGAGCACGACGTGTGCCTCGGCATCTTCGGCACCGGGCCGAAGGCGCTGCGCGTGGTGCCGAACAAGGTCTACCAGGGGGCCGCGGCCGGCTGCGCGATCGTCACCTCGGACACCCCGCCGCAGCGCCGCGCCCTGGACGGCGCCGCACGCTACGTGGCGCCCGGCGACGCCGACGCCCTCGCCGACGCGCTGGCCGACCTCGCCGCCGACCCCGGCGAGCTCGCCAAGCTGAAGCACGCTTCGAGCAACGCCGCCCGCGAGCGGTTCACCCCGGCACGCGTGGTCGAACCGCTGCTGGCGAAGCTGGACGAACTGGGCTTCGGAGGCTGAACTTCCAGGCCCGGCCTGCAAGGCTGCGCGACCGAGCCCGCCTCCGAACGCCGAACCGCCGAACCGCGAGCCCGCGTCGCGCATCGACGTCTCAGACACCCGTTCCCTCCCGCACATCCGGCCCGCGCACGTCACCGTCTCCAGTCTCCGCGCCGCCGCTCCCGGACGCGACCACATCGGCCGTTCCGGCGCCGCCGGGCACCGCCGCCGCGGCCCGCCGTGCCCGGACGCGCATCCAGGCCAGCTCCCACGGCAGTGCGCGTCCGCGCCGTGTGCACCAGGTCTCCACGCCCACGCCGCCGGCGAGGGCGAACGCCGTCGCGGCGCTGGCGTAGCCGCCGATGCCGTTGTCCGGAGACCGGTACCGCAGCTTCACCGTATGGGCTCCGGCCGGTACCGCCACCGCGACCAGGCCCTGGTCGGCCGGGACCAGGCGGGCCGCCTTGCCGTCCACCGTGGCCGACCATCCGACCTGGTCGGAGTCGGCGACCACGAGGTAGCCCGGGGTCTGGGACTCCACCTGCGCGCCCACCGAGTCCATGCCGTCGCCGGTCACCGTCACCGCGCCGTCGGGCGTGCCCGAAGGCGGGCTCGCCGCGGCGGCCCCGGAGTCGGAGGCCTCCGCCGACAGCACCGTCGGCGCGGTCAACGCCGATCCGCTGTTCAGGACCACCGTCGAGGCGTCCAGCATGCCGGAGGCCAGCAGGTTCACGCGGGAGCTGGCGTTCGGCACCACCACCGAGGAGTCGGCCCAGCGGATGCGCGGCAGCGCGTTCAGCCGCTGGTAGATCACCGAGGATCCGGCGTACACCAGCTTCAGTCCGTCGCCGGGGTCGGTCACCGTCGCCAGCGCGGGGTCGCCGGCCACGGCCTGGACCGCCAGCGGCTTCGTCTTCGCCGAGTGCAGGGTGATCGTCGCGGTGCGCGGCCCGTTCGCGGCCGGGGAGTCCAGGGCGATCGGCACGTCGAACTCCACGCCGGTCTGGATGCCCTGGGTCAGCCGTTTCGACGTCACCGAGGCGGCCCCGTCCGAGACCGTCACCTCGATCCAGTCGCCGCTCGACGTCGGCGCGTAGGAGAACACGTCGTCCGCGGAGGTCGGCACCAGGCCCAGGGCCCGGACGTCGTCCCCGACCGGCAGCGGCACCGTGACCGGCACGTTCGGCTGCAGGTCCACCGAGGAGCCGTCGCTCTGGGCCGCGTGCACGGTCCCGAACACCTGCTCGCTGGGCGCCGCGGTGAAGTAGGCGACGCCCAGGCGGTCCAGGATCGGGCTGGTCGCCTGCGCCTCGTCCGGGCTGAACGCCAGCCGGGTCGGCGCCGGGACCGGGTCCCCGGGCACGCCCTTCACCAGTGTCGCGAACGCCGAGTTCAGGAACGCGTGCCCGTTCAGCGCGCGCAGCCCGTACACCGAGTCGGTCCCGAGGACCGAGGCCTCGGAGGTGGCCGCGTAGCGCGAGTGGCCGAGGTTCGCGGCCAGGAACTCCTGAGTGTCCGTCACCGGATAGAAAGTCGATTTATCAGCACTGGGAGTGAACCGCCCTATGAAGGACGTCCCCTCGGCGGCGACCATGGCCACCACCCCGCACGCCGCGAGCACCCGCACCACGCCCAGGCGCCGCACCGACCCGCCGACCAGCGACACCAGGTACAGCAGGCCGACCAGCAGCACGGCGGCCGCGATCAGCAGCAGTCCGTGGCGGATGTCCGTGTTGTAGGTGGAGACGGCCACCTGGGTGGCCTTCGCGCCGTCGCCGCCGTTGTACCCGGTGGCACCGTCGGCGGCCGCGACCTTGCGCCCCTGGCCCACCAGGGCCCAGGCCTCCAGGCCGACCGCCAGCACCACCAGCGCCGCCCAGGCCGGCGCGGCCCAGCGTGCCAGGCCCGGCCGAAGCGTGATCCGCGGCGCCACCCAGCGCGCGAGACGGCCGCGCGACCCGGCGGGAGCGTCGGCGAACTCCGACCGCTTGCGCAGCACCACCTCGAAGCCGACCGCCGCCAGGCACGCCAGCAGCAGCCCGGTGACACACCGCGCCCGGCCGATGAAGTTCGCCCCGAACAGCGATCTGAGGACCGGGATGTGCTGACCGGCCGCCAGCAGAAAGCCACCGTGGTATACGAGCAGCATCCACATCGCGGTGGCGGCGACGAAGAACACCCACACCCCGCGTGGCAACAGGATCCGGCCGCGCCGGACCGCCATCACCGCGACCACGGCCAGCACCAGCACCGCCGCGCCGACATAGCCCAGCGCTTCGACGGCGTTCGGGCCCAGGTAGAACAACTGCTGGTCGGTGGACGCCACGCCGCCGAACGCCCACGGCGCGAAGGAAGTCAGGAAGGACACCGGATCCAGATGGTCGGCGCCGTTCTGCCCCCGGCCCTCGATCAACCAGGACGAGTAGAACTTCGCGAACGGCAGCAGCTGGAACATCGCCAGCCCGACGCCGGCCGCGACGCCGGCGCCGAGCGCGGCCAGCTGCCCGATCCTGCGGGTCCGCACCAGCGCGTAGACCCCCGCGGTGAGCAGCGCGTAGCCCTCGACCGACGGGAACCCGCCGAGCAGCAGGCAGGCGACCACCACGGCGAGCACCGCGACGTCCCGGAAGCGCCGCTGTTGCAGCAGCCGCTCCACGGCCCAGAACACCAAGGGCACGAAGGCGCCGACCCGGGTCTGCGGCCAGCCCTGCCAAGCCACCATGTAGGCGCCGGAGACGTACGCCATCCCGCCGACCAGCGCGGCCGGCGGCGACAGCTTCAGCCGGCGCAGGAAGAGATAGAGCCCGACCAGACCGACCAGCACCTCGGCCAGCCGCTCGTACGCCGGCGCGAGCCAGGACGGGAGCACGTAATACGGTGCGGTCACCGGGGAGGCCAGGGCGTTGTTGGTGATGCTCCCCAGCGGCGTGCCGCCGACGATGTAGGGGTCCCAGGCCGTGGCCTTGCCGGACTTGACCCCCTTGGCGAACAGGTCCTCGGCCGGGATCTCGGCGCTGTACACGTCCGACTGCATCAGGTTCTTGCTCTGCGAGTCGGCGAAACCGGCGTTCGCGTACACGCCGTATCGCACCATGTAGTCGGTGTCGGCGAGGACGCTGCGCCCGGCCAGCTGCGAGGCGATGCCGCCGATCGCCAGGTACAGCGCGGCCAGCACGGACGCGGCGGTCACCAGGCGAGCGCCCCAACCGCGCCCGCTCACTCCGGCCGCGACCGCACGATCAGGTCGGCGAGCAACGCCATCGAGGCGATGATCAGCCCGCTGAGCAACAACAAAGCTGTGTTCTGCGCGAACCGGACCGGGTGCACCACCAAGTCGAACACCGCCTTCACAACGCCGATCCCGATCAGCCACAGTGCCGGCGGCATCAGGACCTTCAGCGGGTTGAAGTACATCACCATCCGCAGCACCTGCAGGATGTACCGGTAGGCGTCGGTCACGAACCGGAACTTCGACTTGCCGGCCCGCTTCGCGTAGTCGATCGGCATGTACACCACGGGATGCTGGTTGGACATGAACGCCAACGTGATCGTGGTGACACAGGAGAACCCGGGCGGCAGCAGCCGCAGATACGGCAACGCCACCTCACGCCGCATCGCCCGCAGCCCCGAGTTCAAGTCCGGGATCTTCTGGTTGGTCAGCTTCTCCGCGATCTTGCGGATCACCCACTTGGCCGGGATCCGCAACAACCGGTGCGACCCCATCTCGGCCTTGCGAGCACCCACCACCTGATCTATGTCCGCATCGAAATCGAGCATCTCCACCAACTCGGGGATCCGCTCGTTCGGATACGACATGTCGGCATCGGTCCACACCACGATGTCGCCCCGGGCCATCTTCGACCCGATCCGCCGCACCGTCCCGGCCCCGCCGTTCCGGTTGAAGGCCACCACCTTCACCGACGGATACTCGATCTCCGCCTTGCGCAACACCTCCAGTGTCCCGTCGGTCGAGGCGTCGTCGATCGCCAGCACCTCGTACGGGTAGTCCATGGCGTCCAACGCCGCACAGATCCGCTGGATCTCCAGCAGAACGTGCGCCTCCTCGTTGAAACACGGCAGAACCACACTGACATGCGGTGGAGGCTGCTCGTTCTCCAAGGATCCAGCCCCTTTCATCAGGCATGGTGCGGACTCGTCCCGAGTCGGGAGATCACAGTCTCCGTGACGACTCTTAGAGTTTCGTGAAGGTCGTCAAACTCAGGTAAAGAACGCGTGAAGGGCCCCCGGAATCCGGTTACCCGGATTCGGGGGCCCTGATCACTCGGCGTCCTCAGCAGGTCAACGGCCTGTTCCGGACACGGCTCACAGCTCCACGGTCGCGCCCTTCGCGGCCGAGTCCAGCGCGGCCTCGGCCACCCGCACGACCTGCAGGCCCTGGCGCATGCTCACGATGCGGTCGCGGCCGCCCTCGACGTCCAGGACCGCGTCGCGGAACGCCTCGAGCTCGGTGCGCAGGGGTTCGGGCTTCGGGATCGCGAAGCGCACCATGTCGCCCTCGGACACGCCGCGGAAGGCCTGCATCGCCTCCCAGGTGGGGATCGTCGGGGCCGAGGCGTTCGCGTAGAACGTCAGGTCGGCGGCCAGCGTGTCGGCGACGAAGCAGCCCTTCTCGCCGGTGACGATCGTCACCCGCTCCTTCATCGGCGACAGCCAGTTCACCAGGTGGTTGACCACGGTGCCGTCGGCCAGCCGGCCGGTCATCGCGATCAGGTCCTCGTGCTCGCGGCCCGAGCGGTAGGCGGTGTGGGCCGAGATCGAGGTGTAGGTCTGGCGGGTCACCCAGGCCGTGGAGTCGATGTCGTGGGTGGCCAGGTCCTTCACCACGCCGACGTCGGCGATCCGGTTCGGGAACGGGCCCTGGCGCCGGGTGACGACCTGGAAGACCTCGCCGAGCTCGCCGTGCTCCAGCCGCTTGCGCAGGTTCTGCAGCGAGGGGTTGAAGCGCTCGATGTGGCCGACCGCGCCGACCAGGCCGGCCCGCTCGAAGGTCTCGGTCAGCTGCGTCGCGGACTCCACGTCCGGCGCTAAAGGCTTCTCGATCAGCGTGTGGATGCCGGCCTCGGCCAGCGCCAGGCCGGTCTCGGCGTGGAACACCGTCGGCACCGCGACCACGGCGAAGTCGATGCCCGCCGCGATCAGCTCCTCGACGCCGCCGAGCACCGGGCGGCCGCCGGCCGCGCCGTGCTGGTCGCCGCCGGGGTCGGCGACCGCGACCAGCTCCACGCCGTCCAGCGAACCCAGCACCCGCGCGTGGTGCCGGCCCATCATGCCCAGACCGATCAGGCCCGCGCGCAGCTTCTTACCCTCAGCCCCGCTCACAGCGCGTTCACCCCGGCCACGATCCGCTCCAACTCCTCGGACGCCAGGGTCGGCATCACCGGCAACGACAGCGCCTCAGCCGCGGCCTTCTCCGTCTCGACCAGATCACCGGACACCCGCGACAGGACATCAGGACGCTGGAAGGACGGCAGCCGGTGAATCGGGATCGGGTAGTACATCCCGGTGCCGATGCCGCGCTCCTTCAGACGCTCGGCCAGACCGTCGCGACCGCCCTCGACCTCGTCGGTGACGCGGATCGTGTACTGGTGGTAGACGTGCTCGGCGCCCGCGGCGACCGGCGGCACGCCGACGCCCTGCAGATGAGTGTCGAAGTACTTGGCGTTCTCCTGGCGCTGCTTGGTCCAGCCGGCCAGCTTGGCCAGCTGCACCCGGCCGACCGCCGCGTGCACGCTGGACAGCCGGTTGTTCAGGCCGATGACCTCGTTCTTGTAACGCTCCTCCATGCCCTGGTTGCGCAGCAGGCGGACCTGCCGCGCGACCTCGGCGTCGGGGGTGACCACGATGCCGCCCTCGATGGAGTGGATGTTCTTGGTCGGGTACAGGCTGATGCACGCGGCGTCGCCGAAGGTGCTGATCGCCTTGCCGTCCAGGGACGCGCCGACCGCCTGGGCCGAGTCCTCGATGACCTTCAGACCGTGCTTGCGGGCGATCTCCATGATCGCGCCCATCGCCGCCGGGTGCCCGTACAGGTGCACCGGCATGATGGCCACGGTCTTGTCGGTGATCGCGGCCTCGATCGCGGCCGGGTCGATGTTGAACGAGTCGCGCTCGATGTCCACGAACACCGGCACCGCGCCGACGATCGCCACCGAGTTCGCGGTCGCGGCGAAGGAGAACGAGGGCATGATGACCTCGTCGCCCGGCTTGACGCCCAGCGCCAGCACCGACAGGTGCAGCGCCGAGGTGCCGGAGTTCACGGCCACACAGTGCAGGCCGTCAACCAGCTGCGAGAACTCGTTCTCGAAGGCCTCGACCTCCGGTCCCGAGGCGACCTGCCCGGTCCGCATGACGCGCACCACGGCCTCGATCTCATCCTCGCCGGTCACCGGACGGGCCGGGGGAATGAACGGGAGCGTCATGCCTTCTCCTTCAACACGCCGTCGATCTCAACGTACTCGGATCCGTCCTTGGGACAGACGAACAATCCGTCGCCGCGGTCCTCCAGCGGCTCGCCGGCCTTGCCGACCCAGCGCAGGCGCTTCGCCGGGACGCCCGCGACGAGCGCGAAGTCCGGGACGTCCTTGTTCACCACGGAGCCGGCCGCGACCAGGGCCCAGCGGCCGATGGTCACCGGGGCGATGCACACCGAGCGCGCGCCGACCGAGGCGCCCTCGCGCAGCGTGACGCCGACCGGGGTCCAGTCGTGGGCGGACTTGGGCGTGCCGTCGGCGTTGACCGCGCGCGGGTAGTGGTCGTTGGTGAGGACCACCGCCGGGCCGATGAACACGCCGGGCTCCAGCACCGCCGGCTCGTAGACCAGCGCGTGGTTCTGGATCTTGCAGTTGTCGCCGACCGGCACGTCCGGGCCGATGTAGGCGCCGCGCCCGATCACGACGTTGCGGCCGACCTTGGCGCCCTCGCGCACCTGGGCCAGGTGCCAGACGCTGGTGCCCTCGCCGATCTCCGCGCGGTCGTCCACGTCGGCGCTGGGCAGGATCCGCACGCCTTCCCGGCCACCCTGCTTCTGTTCAGTCACTCTCGGTTCTCCGGGGTCGATCGCGCGGTGCCGGGTCGCGGCCCGCTCGGCCGTGGGCTCGGCGGCCCATTGCGTTGTGGCTTCAGTGCTTGGCCAGCCCGCGGATCTGCTCCGCGAGCGTGTCGTACGGCGAGGCTCCGGTGAGGTGCTCCGAGGCCCACTTGCGGGCGTTGCGGCGCGCCTTCTCGAGCTCCTCGTAGTCCTCCGACCACCGCCGCAGCGTAACCGACGCGGCGGCGGGGTCCGCCACCACCTCGCCCGCCCCGGACTCGGTGACCAGCTCGGCCATCCGCGGCAGCGGCGTGGCCACCACGGCCAGACCGACGGCCAGGTACTCGTACAGCTTGCTCGGCACCGCCTCGCGGAAGGCCGGGGTGTCGTCCAGGAGCACGAGCCCGGCCCACGCCCCGTCGGCCAGCGCCCAGGCCTTCTGAGGGTCCAGACGCCCGTGGAACCGGATCCGGTTGCGCACCTGCTCGCTGGAGGTCGCGTGCCAGGTGTCCAGCCAGGCCTGGTCGCCCGGCTGGACCGGGCCGACCACGTCGAGCTCCCAGGTGTAGGTGCCCTCCACCGCGGCCAGCATCGCCTGCAGGCCGCGCGAGCGCCGCACGTCGCCGATGTAGATGGCGCGCGGCACCGCGGTGTCCGGGTCGCCGGGGGCCGGCAGGAAGGAGAAGTCCGGGAGGTTCTTCACCACCAGGCGCTCGCGGCCCTTCATCGGCGGCACGTGGTCGTCGGCCACGACGGTGATGTTCGCGCGCTTGGTCCAGAACGTGCAGAACCGGACCGCGAAGGTGGCCAGGCTCTTCTTCCACGAGGCCCGGGCCCAGGCGCGGTCCTTGAGCAGCTTCAGGTAGTCCTCGTGGACGTCGGCCACGACCTTGCGGCCCTTGAACCAGCGCGCCAGCGTCGCGCCCGGCACCATGTCCGGGTCGACGGTCAGCAGGACCTTGCCGCGCGCCTTGAAGGGCAGCGTCAGGTCCGCCTTGAGGCGCTTCTTGGCCGAACGGGCGCCCAGCGTGCGCACCGCGCAGTCGGCCGGGCCGGCCTCGGGCGCCCCGAGGCCGACCACCTCGACGGCCAGGCCGGCCCGGCGCAGCGCGGCGGCCAGGCGGTGCAGCCTGGCGTCGGCGACGTCGTGCCCGCCGGTGATGATCGAGACGTCGATGGTGGGGGCCATGCCTTGCTCAGACGTCCTCTCCGATGGCCTTGTGCAGCGCTTCCTTGGTCTTCTCGGCCTTGGCCGCGAGCGCCTGGTCCTCCTGGGCCTCCTTGGCCTCGGCGGCGGCCTTCTTGCGGTCGGCGTCCTCGCGGTCCTTGCGCTGCTTCTCGATGTAGGCGTCGATGACCTCGTCCGGGTCGCCGGCCCCCACCAGGTTGCCGTGGTCCATCCAGATGCAGTGGTTGGACATGTGCCGGACCGTCTCCAGGCCGTGCGAGACCAGCACGATGGTGCGGGCGTTCTCGCACAGCTCCAGCATCTTCTCGGTGGCCTTCTCCTTGAACCGCGCGTCACCGGCGGACAGGGCCTCGTCCACGAGCAGGATGTCCGGGTCCATGTGCACGCCGACCGCGAAGGCCACGCGCGCGTACATGCCCGAGGAGTACGTCTTCATCGCCCGGTCGATCGCGCCCTCCGAGAGCGTGTCGAGGTCGGCGAAGTCGATGATCGCGTTCTCCTTCTCGCGGATCTGGTCCTTCGACCAGCCCTGCGCGAGCCCGCCCAGGACGATGTTCTCCCGGCCGGTGAGGTTCTGGTTGAAGCCGACGCCCAGGGCCAGCAGCGTGGACACCCGGCCGCGCACCTCCACGCGACCCTGCGTGGGGGGCAGGATCCCGGAGAGCGCACGCAGCAGCGTGGACTTGCCGGCGCCGTTGTGGCCGATGACGCCCAGCACGGTGCCGTGCGGCACCTCGAAGGAGACGCCGTTGACCGCCTTGATGACCTTCTGCTCGACCTTCTGGCGCTTGGCCTTGCGGATCAGCGCGGCCTTCAGGGTCGGGTTGGCCTCGGCCTTGGTGCGGTAGTACAGGTGGAGGTCCTCGACCTTGATGGCCAGGCGCTTCTCCTGCTGCTTCTCGATGACCTTGGTCTGCTCCGCCACGGGGGCGGTCTCCACGGTCTCGACGGTTTCAGAGGCGGACAGCGAACTCACGCTCCCTCGACATGAAGTACCAGGCGCCGACGACCAGCGCGACGGTGGCGCACACGGCGCCGACAAGGAGCTCCGACAACTGCGGGGCGTAAGAGGCTCCGTGGGCGAACGGTCGCGGGCCGTTGCCGACCAGCACCGTGTTCCAGGAGTTGATGATCGGCGAGAAGGGATCCCACTTGTACACGGCCTCGATCGCGTGCGGCAGCTTCCCGGCCGCGACCTCGGACTTCACGTAGCTCAAGGAGAACAGCACCGGGGTGATGTACATCCAGATGCGCAGCACGTAGGGCAGCAGCGTCGACATGTCGCGGAAGTACAGCGTCACCGCCGCGAACAGCAGCCCCAGCCCGAAGCTGAAGACCGTCTGGATGATGAAGATCGGGATGATCCACAGGATGTTCACCGTGACGCTGTGATGCACGCCGATGTAGAAGCAGGCGTAAACCAACAGCGTCGGGAAGTACGTCAGCATCGCCGTGAACGTCGTCGACAGCGGCAGCAGTATCTTCGGGAACGACATGTTGATGATCATCTTGCCGCCGCCGGTGATCGAGCTGGCGGCGAACTGGATCACGTTGCGTGTGTAGAAGAACGCGAACAGACCGGTCAAAAGTCCGACGAAATGGTTCATCGCGCTGGTGCCGGCGCCGCTCTGCCCGCCCAGCACGCTGGTCAGCAGGAAGTACACCAGCGCCAGCAGCATCGGGTTCAGCACCAGCCAGAACTGGCCGAAGAAGCTGTCGAAGTGCTGGCCCTTCAGGGTCGAGGACGCCATGTGGGTGGCGAACTGACGCCGGGCCCACACGTCCCGGAAATACGGGCCCAGCTTGGGCAGCGCGTATCGGTAGGGCTCGAAGACGTGAACCTGCTCGGCCGGGCGCGGGGGTTCGGGGGCCTTCGTACGGGTGTCCTCCAAGGATCCCGTCTCACTGGTGGCGGTCGCCACGCTCACACTCCACTTACTAGGTTGCGCCTGAATGGGGGTCAGGGTCGTGCTGTAGATCGGTCACACTATCGGGCAACGCTATGCAGTCCGCCGATGTCCCCGTGGTTTACACCCTAAGCGTTCGGCCCATCTGTCTCGCCGAACGCCCGGACCCCCGTCCGCGGTTCCGGTGCCCGCCCCAGCAGCCGCGTGTACACCCCGCCCAGTACCTCGGCCTGGCCCTCCCAGGAGTTGGCCGCCAGCAAGTCGTCAGTGTAACGGGACGCGTAGGCGGGCCGGTCGGCGAGCACCTTGGCGACCGCCTGAGCGTACTCGTGGGCGTCCTCGGCGGTGAAGACCTCGCCGTTGCCCAACTCGCGGGTGAAGTCCGCCATCGCCTGCACGTCGGAGACCACGATCGGCAGCTTGGCGTGCATGTACTCGTAGTACTTCGTGATCAGTGCCACCTCGTGGTTCGGGGTGTGCAGGATCGGGATCACGCCGATGTCCGCGGAGGCCAGGTACTGCGGGACCAGGTGCGGCGCCACGTAGCCGACCATGTGCAGCCGGTCGCCCACCCCGAGTTCCTCGGCCTGCTTCTGCAGCGCGCGGGTGAACTCGGTGTCGGCGCCGCGGACCACCGCCACGTGCACGTCCGGCAGCTCCGGCAGGCCCGCGACCATGGTCGCGATGCCGCGCATCGGCGAGACCGCGCCGGAGTAGACCAGCAGCGGGACGTCGTCGGCCAGGCCGCAGGCCTTGCGCAGGCTCGGTGCTTCCAGGTTCGGGGCTTCCAGGTTCGGGGCCTCGGCGGAGTCTGATTCGCCTGCTTTGTCCGCTTCGTCGCGCTCTTCGCCGGGCACGTGCAGCATCGGGGCGTTGGCCACGACGCCGGGCGTCTCGGTGAGGTGGTAGCGCTCCTGCAGCCACTGCGCGAGCAACGGGGAGACGGTGATGACGGCGTCGGCCTTGCGGACGTACTCGCCCTCCAGCCCGACGTAGGCCAGCCGCCGCTGCTCCGGCATGGAGACGCCGGCCACGAACTCGTGGGCGTCGTAGAGCACCTTCGGCCGCTTGCCCTTGCGGCCCAGCTTGTCGGCCACCCGCACGGCGATGCCGGGGGTGTGCATGTCGTGGGCGTGGATGAGGTCCGGCTCGAACTCCTCGATCAGCGCCGACCAGCTCGACTCCAGCCACAGCAGGTGCCGGGCCGTGCGCCGCCAGTCACCGTCCCGGAAGTAGACCTTCCAGAGCATCTCCTTGGCGCGGTGCTTCATGCTGCCGTCGCCGGTGCCGGGCTCCTTGATCCGCTGCACGATGCGGCGCCGCGTCTTGTAGTCGAGCGACGACGCGAACGACAGCGCCCGGAAGGGCATCAACCGCAGGCTCGGCGCCCCGCCGTCCTTCAGCGGCCACTGCGCGATCTGCCACTTGTTGTGCAGCCCGGTGCGCACGACCTGCGCCGCGCCGATGTAGGCCGGGTCCGATGGACGCCCCTTGCGGTTCGGCTCGTAGCCGAGCAGGAGGACGTCGTAGCCGGCCTCCGCGGCGCTGTAGGCGGCTTTCTGCACCCGCGAGTCCAGGCGGACGTCGTTGGCGACGAGCATCGCCACGCGTGGGCGCCGGGCACTGAGGCGGCGGTCGTTTGTCACATGGGAATGCTAGTGGGGTCCCGCCCCGGGAAGGGAAAGCCGCCGCTGCGCCGGACGGGTGACCCGGCTAACGCGCTGGCCGCGCGGCGGTCCCCGCCGTCTTCCGCGGCACGTAGACCTCGATCCACGAGCCGTCTGTGAATCGTGCTGCAAGTCGGTAACGGCTCATGATCTGCCGGTACGCCGCGGCCTCCCGGGGGTGGTCCGCCGGATCCGACAGGAAGCGGCCGGCGGCGTGCTCGGTCAGGATGAGGGCGCGGGCGTCCACGGTCGGCTTGTCCGCCGCGAAGGTGAGCGGGACCAGGCGATAGCGGGAAGGATCCAGCCACGGACCGTAACTCTCCACGGCCACCGGCTCGTGCCCGGGGACGTTCCGGACGACCCAGGCGGCGGCCTCGACCCGCGAGTGCTCGTCGAGCCGCGGATAGAGGCGCACCGCGACGGCCAGGGGGACGACCGCGGCTAGGACCGCGACGGCCGCGGCCGCCCGCGAGTATGTCCGCGGGACCACCGCCGGGAACACCGCCGGGACCGCCACGCCGGCGAGGACCGCGAGCGCCGGGGTCAGCTGGACGAGATTGCGGTCGAAGCGCACGGTCATCACGGCCAGGAGAAAGAACTGCGGAATCGCATAAGCGAAGCCGGTGATCAAGGTTCTGCGAATGAGGCCGGCCGTGCGGAACATCGCGACGGCCGCCACCGCGGCGGCGGCCAATAGCAAAGGTTGATCACGGAAGAGCGCGCTCAGGTAGTAGCCGGGCGCACCGCCCTGCGCGCCGACATGGCCGTCTTGATAATGGACGGCTTCGGCTCGCAATCCGTCGAGAACCGCGACGGGATGGGTGAGGATCCCCGGCGTGGTCAGCGCGAACACGGCCGCCGCGATGGCGGTGACTCCGGTGATTCTGATCATTCGCCTGCCGCGCTCGGCACGTAGTCCGGGCGCCAATAAATAGGCGACGACTACCGGAAGCACCGCGGCGACGAGGTACTTGGCGCCCAATGCGATCCCCACACCGAGTCCACAGAGGAGGTCCGCATAGCGCGCGCCACGAAGAACCCGGGTAGCGCCATACAAGGTAAGCGCTACAGCGAATCCCGCATATACGTCCGGAGTCGCGTAGGCGCTGTTGGCCGCCGCCAACGGGGACACCGCCACCGTGGCCGCGGCGACCGCAGCCGCGATGCGGGCCCAGCGTTCCGGCAGCTCTGACGCCTTAAGCACTTCCCGCACTGTGGCCCACACCAGAAGGCATGTAGCGACCGACACCAGGACCCCCACAAGCCGGATCGCCACGATGAAGGCACGGGAGTCCGTGTGCGCCACACCGAGGTTCTCGATCCGCATCGCTCCGTGCGTGGGTACGCGGATCCCCACTGCACGGAAGGTATCCGTCACCCCGACGATGACCCCATAGAGAAGGCCCGGGTAGCGATAGCTGTGCGCGTCCAATGTCCCGTCGGACGCCATGCGCAGCCCGACGGATACGTTCAGCGGCTCGTCGGAATTGCCGAGACCGGGTAGCGCCGCCACCACCAGCGGGACACGCAGCGCCAAGGCGAGGACGGCCACCGCCGCCGCCAACGGGTCGATCCTCCGCAACGCCATTCGCATGCTGGATCAACGATTGACCGGCATGGTCGGAAACGCGCTAATGGGATGTATAGGTCCAAAAAAGTATAAGAGGTGTGCCCCGCCGAAAGTTTCCGGTGGGGCACACCTCCGCAACCGACTGCGGGCCGGGCCGCACAGTCAGTTGTGCAACGGGCTCGCACTGTCCTCGAGAGCGTCGAGACCGCCCAGCAACTCGTATCCGTATGGGCCCTCGACCCAGTCCACACTCCAGTCCTCCAGCATCGGCGAGGTGGTCAGGGCGCGCCGCACCAATGCGGTCGCGGTGTCCCGCACCGAGTACGGGGCGTCCGGGTCGGAGGAGAGGTACAGGCCGGCCACCAGGCGGGCCGGGAAGACGCCGGCTTCGTCGACGACGACGTGGGCGTGCTCCAGGGCGCGTGGGGAGTCGCCGGAGACAGCCTGCAGGGCGTAGCGGAGGGTCGCCGCGGCCAGGCCGCGGTCCCCCGCGAAGCCGGCGCGCTGCACTGCCACCATGATCAGGTCCATTGCTCTTCCTTCTTCCGCTCAGATCCCCGGGACCCAGCAGCCGGCACAGTCGGGCGTGACGGCGGCCGCGGTGACGGTGGCGTGCGACGCGGGCGTTTGCTGCGCCACCGCCGGGACAACAGGTACCGCGACCAGCGCGGCGACGACCACGGAGCCCATGAGGACATGCTTGAAGCGAGACACGGCGAATCCATTCTTCGGGGTGGGTTTTGTGGGGCCCGATAAACAGAAGCGGGGGGCGGGCCGGTGCGCCGGGATCCGGCGCCGGTTCGAGTCTCGCCCGTGGCAGGCCCAGCGGGGAACGGTGCAGGCCCGTCCGCCTTAGGACAGGCCGGTCCCGGCCACAACCCTGTATCCGGAATCGTGCGGTATCCCCCTTGATCGCCAAGGGTCCGGCTGCGAGCATGGGTCCGGCAAAATGGAGGCCGGATATACCAAAAAGGGGGTGTGCCGTGCTTGGTTCGCTGGGACTGGATCCGCTAGCGCAAGCGGTCTACAGCGCGATGCTCGCCGACCCTTCAGTAGGTGTCCGCGAGCTGAAGGACCGGCTGGGCCAGGAAGAGGGACGGATCCGGGACACCCTGGACCGGCTCGTCGAGCTGGCTTTGCTGCGCCCCTCGCGCGAACAGCCCGGAGAGCTGTACCCGGTGTCCCTGGTGGCCGGAATGCAATTGCTGGTGCAGCGGCAGGAGGCGGAACTGGCCGCCGGCCGCGACGCCGTGGCCGCGGGCCGGGCGGCGGTGGCCGACCGCAAACTGGCCGAGCGGCTGTTCGGCCTGGACGCGGTGCAGGCCGAACTGGAGCAGCTCCTGGCCGGCGCGAGCGACGAGGTGCTCTCGATGGTCCCGGGCAGTGCGGTACCGGCCGCGACGCTGAAGGCGGCGGAGGCTCTCGACGAGGACATGACCCGCCGTGTCCGCTCCCGCATCCTCTACCACTCCACGGTCCGGCAGGACCCCACCACCATCGCCTACGGCAAGTGGATGGCCGAGCGCGGCAGCGAGATCCGCCTCTCCCCCGCCGTCACCCGCCGCCTGCTCATCGTGGACGGCAAGACCGCCGTCGTGCCGATCAAGCCGAACGAGGCCAGCGTGGGCGCGCTCTGTGTCCGCGAGCCCGGACTGATCGACCAGCTCACCGCACTGTTCGAACTGATCTGGATGGACGCCGTCCCACTCGGCATGCCCTCGGTCGCCGATTCCGGCGCCACACTGTCCCCCACCGACCGGCATCTGCTGCGCCTGCTCGCCGACGGCCTCACCGACGAGGCCGCGGCCAAGCGCCTGGGCATCTCGGCCCGCACGGTCCGGCGCATCATGGCCGACCTGATGGACCGGCTCGACGCCGAGAGCCGTTTCGAGGCCGGCGTCGAGGCCGCGCGCCGCGGCTGGCTGTGATTCCTCGCCATTGCGGATGGCAGATTGCCGACGGATGTCGGCTCCAGCACTACTCAGCGAATAACGTTGTGCACGAGGCAATCCCGCCAAGAACTGTCATCGTTCCTGGTGAAATTGGATTCAGTGTTGACCTGCCGCGGCGTACCGGCCGTGTTGTTGACGATCGTCACGTCCTGGAAGGACGCCCCGTCCCCGGCCAGGACGATCAGGTTGTCGGTCAACGCTCTGATTCACTCGACGGCGTTCTCTGCCCTCGAGGGCAGAGAACGCCGTCTCGGGTCCGATCCGGCTTGGAGAATGTTTGAGCGAACGCGATCGTGGACAGCCCCTGTCCCACAGTCTTCGCCCTGCAGAGCTCGATCACCCCCGGCGCGGCGGTCGCCCAAAATACGTTGCGGACAGCCGGAACCGGCGGCCTGGCCCAAACGTCAAAGTGGTGTAGGAAGGGCGGACGTTCGGCGTTGTGGGGCGCCGACGGACGCCGCGACACAGGCCGAGGCCCGGCTTCCCCAGTGGGGTGGGGGGCCGAGCCTCGGCACGTCCATCCCAGGTGGGAGCACATCGGGACGCCTACAGTGCGCCGGGCATGGACGGCGTTCCTGCGAAGGTTCGATATCGAGCACACCTTCAGGCTGCTGAAGCAAGCCCTGGGCTGGGCCGCCCCGAGGCTTCGTGACCCGGCCGCCGCCGATCGCTGGACCTGGATCACGATCGACGCCCACACCCAGCTTCGGCCTGGCCCGGCCACTCCCCTCCGACCTGCGCCGGCCGTGGGAGAAGCCGCTGGAGCCCGACCGTCTCACCCCGCCCGGGTCCGCTGCGGGTTTCGGAACCTCCGCGCGAAGATCCCGTCGCCAACCCGTGCGCCGAAACCGACACGCCCAGGCCCCGGACGGCCGCCCGGCTCCCACAACCGCCAGCGGGCCGCCGTCCACGACGTCGGCCGGGTCCTCGCCACCGGCGAGGCCTACAGCAGACCTGCTCATCATCAAAAGGGCACCAAGCCTGCCGAAAAGGTTCAACAGCGAGCTTAGTCGGAACCCTTCTGCCACTGGGCCCCACGTCTGCGCTGTGAACTTCCAGAAGATCACGCCCGATCAGCCAGAGATGCCTGCTGAGATCACCCCGGTGGCCCGCGCCCCGATCGAATTCGGAGTGGTCATCGGACTGCTCGACTTCGCCCGCTTCGCTCTGAATCCTTATGAATAGAACTCCAGACTCAGGGTCCCCTTAGCGGATTACGCCGCTTACGGATGTTGACCCCTGACTACCGCTGGCGCTTATGCTGTAGCCGCTTCCGGAGAGGCTGGCCCCGTGCGGGGCGGTATATGTCTTGCCGGGGCAGTAGTACGCCGTGTGCGCCGCAAGCGGCTGCTGCGTTGAGTTGTTGGCGAAGCCCAGGCAGAACCCGTAAATCGGATCCTGGTTATTGTTCTGGGAAGAGCTTGACGTAGTATTGACTTGCTGGGATGAACCGGTGGTGTTGTTGACAATCGTCACATCTTGATAAGAGGCTCCGTCGGATGCCAAGACTATGCACGTACGGGCATAGATTCCGACACTGTCTACGGTTTCCGTCGCCCCGCACGTCCAGTTACTGGGTTGACCCCCGTAGAGGTGGTATGCCTGGTAGCTGGGAGTGGTGGCGCTGACCGGCGTCGCCACAGCAACACCGAATGCTGTGATCGCACCGCTGACGGCGAGGGTAAAGAGGCGCTTTTTGACGAAGGCTCGCAATTGAATGGTCCAATCTGTGCGTTGTTGAATCTTTCAAGCGGCCAGCTTCATCCACATCGTCTCGAAACCGGGGCATGGCATCCATAGTGGAAACTATCCAGGCATTTCCAATAATCTGGTGGCACGGCGATATTGACTTTTGCGTGACAGGGTGCTGACATGGTCGGACAGATCGCCGCCAAGGGCGTGCCCGCGCCGATCCAGGTCGGCTGCCGCCGGCTGGTGGAGCGCTCGCAAGGCTGGATGAACGGCTACGGCAAGATCCGCCGCTGCTTCGCAGGCACCATCGATTCCCAATCAGTGCGCGGGGCGGAGACGCTGTAGCAACTGCCGAGCGCGGCTACGACGCCGGGAAGCACGTCCTGGTTACCGCGCAGGTGGGTCGCGGAGCGAACCCTGTCGTGGAACCACGACCGACCGCCTCGCACAGCAGTCGCGCGCTGTGCCGGGCACCGTGCCCGGCACAGCCATCACGTCACCGGGACGGCTCAGGCCGACTACTCCGCCTACTCCGCCTCTACAGAGTCCACCGTGTCCAGCATCTCCGCCGCCTTCGGCGTCAGCCCACTGACTGCGGAATACATCGCGAGGAGCGCCGGCACCTGCCCCTCCCAGCTGTGCTCGGCCAGCATCTCCTCGGTGTACACCGCCGTGTAGCGCTCCCGGTCGGCGGCCACCACGCGCACCGCGCGCGCCAAGTCGTCCACGTCGTCGACCTCGAAGACCTCGCCGTTGCCGAGGCGACGGGTCAGCTCGCCGGCCGCCTTGACGTCGCTGACCACGACCGGGAGCCGGGCGCCGATATACGACCAGTACTTCGTCGTGATGGTCAGTTCCTGGGTGGGGATGCGGCGCAGGGTGTCGATGCCGATCGTGGCCGAGGCGATGAAGTCGGTGAGCTCTTCGACCGGGACGTAGTCCAAGACGTGGAGGCGGTCGGCGACGTTCAGCTCGGCGGCCAGGGCCACCAGTTCGGCGACATGGCCGCCGCGCGAGGCGACCATGAGGACCAGATGCGCGTCGGGCAGCTTGGGGAGCACCCGGACGGCCGTGTCCAGGCCGCGGATCGGCGTCACGGCGCCCGGGTACACCAGGATTGTCGCGTCCGGTCCCAGGCCCAGGCGGCCCCGGACACCCGGCTCCTTGCCGCCGGCGACGGTGAACGTCGAGGCCTCCGGCATGTTGCGGACCACTGTGGGGCGGACGGTGAGCCCGTGGTGCTCGACCAGCTTGTCGGCGAAGTTGTCCACGGCGGCCACCACACCGTCGGCGGCGCCGATGTACTTCCGCTCCTGGGCGAACATCACCGGGGCCCAGGTGACGTCCTCGGGGCGGACGTCGCCTGCGGTGTACTCGTGGGAGTCGTAGACCACCGCGACCTTGCGGCCCTTAGCGCGGGCCCGGGCCGCGGCACGCACCGCGACTCCCAGCATCTCGGCGTCGTTGGCGTGGATCACGTCCGGCTCCAGCCGGTCGGCCTCGCGGCCGAAGGAGTCCTCGAAGTCGACCAGCCGGGGCTGGACGTCCCAGGACGAGCGGTCGCCGCCGCGCTTGGCCCGCAGTCGCTCGAAGGCCGAGCTCGGGACCCGCTGGGCGAGCTGGTAGTTGGCGTCGAAGGCGCGCTTGCGGGCCGCGACCCAGTAGCCGCGGGCCCGGACCAGGATGCCGCCGGACGTCAGGCCGGCCTTGCCGAGCAACGCCGCGAGCGGGCCGGCGCCGGCGCTGAGCCGGCGGGCCAGGAGCTCGCGCTCGGCGGCCAGGTCCATCTGTCGCAGCCGCTGCCGCTGGTGCTCGACCCGGCTCACGTCTTGGGACGAATATGCGATCAGGCCTTTGACGCCGCGCCGGTGCGGGTGCGCGGAGCGGTAGCGGGTGGCGGCCATGGACTCGGCCGCGCGGACGACGGTGACCTCACCCAGCTTCGACTCCTCGCGCTTGCCGCTGCGCGAGCGGCCCACGAGATAGGTATCCCAGCCAGCCTCGGCCGCCGAGCGCGCTTCCTTCTGAACCCGGGAGTCGCCGTCGATGAAGTTCCCGACCAGCATGACTACACGAGGACGGCGCTGGTCGGACGTGGTCACTGTTCCTCCGAAGGCATGT
This sequence comes from Catenulispora sp. GP43, assembly GCF_041260665.1. Taxonomy (NCBI): domain Bacteria; kingdom Bacillati; phylum Actinomycetota; class Actinomycetes; order Catenulisporales; family Catenulisporaceae; genus Catenulispora; species Catenulispora sp. GP43. The sequence continues at coordinate 48,651 of NZ_JBGCCT010000001.1, forward strand.
GCGGGCTGGCTCGGAGTCTAGCAACGAGGAATATGACCATGAGCCCGGTTCTGCAAGCCCCGGTACGGCGGGGCTTGGCGCAGCGGTCAGCCGCGCAGCCACGGCTCCAGCGCCTCGGCGGACTTGCGCCCGTCATGGAACTCGCTGACGAACGCCCGCCCGGCCGCCGCGACCGCGCGCGCCTTGTCCCGGTCGGCGAGCACTCCCTCGATGACCTCGCCCAGGGAGTCCGGGTCGGCCTGGATGGTGGGGATCTCCGCTGGCACCCGCGCCCGGACCCGCTGGTCGATGTTGGCGATGCTCACGCGGCCGGCGGCCATCGCCTGGCAGGTCATGACGCCGTAGTTGCCGATCACGAAGTGGTCCAGCACGATGTCCGCGTCCTGCACCACGCCGACCAGCTCGGCCTGCGGGATGTGCTCCAGCCGCCGGTACTCGATCAGGCCGCGGGACTCCAGGTCGCGCAGGGTCGGCTCGATGAGGTCCGAGCCCTTCATGAACGGCCGCGACGGCGCGTGCACGACCACCGGCACCTCGCGCTCCAGCGGCCGGCGCGTGCCCTCGGTCCACTGCTGCAGGTCCACGACCACCGGCAGCCAGGTGGCGCGCGGGACGTCGTCGATCAGGTCCGGGGTGGAGACGAAGACCGGGCCGTCGAACTCCTCGACCCACTTGGCCATCTCGGCGGTCTTGCCGCGCAGCACCTCGGTGAGCTTCTGGTCCTCCTCAGTCACCGGCGCTCGGAAGGGCGAGAACTTGTAGAGCTCGATGTGCCGGTCCGGCGAGCGGATGTCGGAGCCGTGGAAGAGCAGCGCGGTGTGGATCCCGGCCCGGCGCAGCTCCGGCAGGTCGTCGGCGAGCTGGCCGCCGTTGAGCCGGCCCAGCACGGCCAGGCCGCTCTCAGACAGGACGTGGGTGACGGTGTCCAGGGTGTCTGCGACGCGGCCCAGGCCCCACAGCGGGTCCACCCAGTCCTTGTCCTCGGCCTTGATGTCGGAGCCGTAGGCGAAGGGGTAGCTCTTCTTCTGGATGTTGCGGGCCGGGATCCCAGCGTGCTCCCGGACGGCGACGGCCCAGGCGTGGCCCATGCCGGCGTTGTTGTTGGAGCCGATGATCAGCGAGGTCTGCGGGCTCTTGGCGGCCGGCTGTGCCTTGCCCGGCGCCGTGGCAGTGCGGCCGAGTTTGGCGACCGCCTTCTCGGCGGTCTTGTCGCAGGCCACGACGACGTCCGGAGCGAACGCGTCGAGGTAGGGACCGATCTCGGCGGCGACATCGGCGGCGGACCAGGTGGCCGCCGGGTTGTTCAGGGCCTTGCCACGGGCGTTGCGCGTGGTCAGCACGGCCTTGCGCCCGATCTTGCCCAGCGCGCCAGGCGCACTGTCGAAGGAGGTGCCGACCCGCACCTCGACGACGTGCACGCCACCGCGCGACGCATCCGGCTTCCGCTTGCCGAACGCGGGAGTGAGGAACAGGACGCTGTACCCGGCGGCGAGGAGCCGGTCGGCCTCGGCACGCGCGGCCGCGGAGGCGGTCGCCGGGGCCGCGGAGACGACGGCGGCACGGCTGCGGGCGGCGGCGGGCAGGTCCTGCTCTGGCATGCGCGGCGGCTTTCTGGTCGGGCGGGCTGGGGCGGTGCGTCGGGGCGCGCCGGTGCGGCCACGTTAGCCGATTCGCGTGAGGCGGGTGGGGCGGGTGCCGGGGTGGTCGGCCGGGCTTGGGCGGCGGTGGCATGCGGCAGCGGGAGGGTAGGCAGCGCGACAACGGCAGCAGCGGCAGGCAGCGCAGTGGCGGGCAGCGAGCAGTCGCACCAGCAGCGACAACAACAGGCTCCATCGGGATGTACTTCGCCTCCTGGGCCGTCATCACCGGCGCCCAGGTCACGTCCTCCGGCCGGAGGTCGCTGGCGGTGTACTCGTGCGAGTCGTAGACCACCGCGACCCGCCGTGCCATTGCATCATGGTGGTGCGGGCGGGTCCGGGAACCGGCACGCGGGTTGGTCAGTCCTTGCGAGGGAAGATGGCGAGTACTCCATTCCCGATGACCTCATCGGATGATGGCGAGCGAACGGAAGGAGGTTTCGACTTGAACTCCATCATGTACGCCTCCGAACCGCTTACCACCAAAGAGTTCTTCGCCCTCGATGTGGACGAGAAGCTCAAGGTGGAACTCATCGGAGGTGCGCTGTCCGTGGGTCCATCATCAAAGGTCTGGCACGGCATTGTCTCGCTCAAGCTCCGCGATGCCCTGGGAGCAGCCCTCGGGCCGGACTTCATTGTCTATCTCGGCCTCGACGTGATCGTCGACGAGGAGAACGTCCCGCGCCCCGACGTCTTCGTCGTCCGCTCCAGCCCCTACGACCCCGACCGCGTCACCGAAGCCGCCGAGGTTCTGCTGGCCGTCGAGATCACGTCACCCGGTTCCAAGACGAACGACCGCCGGATCAAGCCCGCGCTCTACCGCGACGCGGGGATTCCGTCGTGGCGCATCGAACGCAGCGGAAAGCGGCTTCTTCTCGTGGAGATCCCGCTCAGCGGCGAAGAAAAAACCCACCTCGGCCAAGTCGCCCTCAAAGTCGCCGACATCGACGTCCCCATCGACCTCGATACGATCGCCCGCTACGCCCTCGGCGAATAACTACTTCAGCTTCTTCCGCAACCCGCGATAAGCCCGGTCCGCCTTCCGCACCGCCAGGTGCAGCCCCGGCCGCTCCTCCAGCCGGTCGCGCCGCGTCAGGCCGGGGAGCGGCTCGCCGTTCGGGCCCAGTTGGGCACGCAGGCGCTCGATCTCGGCCTCCAGCTCCCGGACGCGCTTCTTGCCCGTCGATTCGGGCCACTCCGGGTAGGCGCTCACCACCTTGCCGCGCGGGCGCTTGTACGCCTCCAGCAGCTGCGCCGCCACGACCTTGCTGTCGTGGCGCTGCGTGACCCAGGTCAGGCCTTCGGCGCGCAGCCGGGCGCGCTCCGCCGGGTCGGCGGCCAGTTTGCGGACCACCTCGGCGAGGGTGGCGCCGGTGGCCTCGACGATCGGTACTTCCGACACCGGGGTGCCAGGCATCGCCTCGCGGGCGCGGACGCGTTCGTGGATGTGCGCGATCGCGATCGCGCCGCTGGCCATCGCCTCGCAGGAGACCACGCCGTGGTCGCCGATGGTCAGGGAGTCGACCACCAGGTCCGCCTTGGCGAACTCAGCCTTCACCTGGTCGCGGGTCAGGCCGGACAGCGGGCGGTAGACGATCACGCCCTCGTCGTGCAGCGGCCGCAGGGCGGCGTCGACCAGGTCGGAGCCCTTGGTGGCGCGGCGGGAGGGCATGTGGACCACCACCGGGACGGCCGGTTCGGCGCCGCGCGTGGTGCGCCAGGCTGCGACGTCCAGGGCCAGCGGGACCAGTTCGGCGTCGGGGACGTAGTCCGGCAGGCCCGCGGTGGAGACGAACATCGCGTCGCAGAAGCGGCGGGCCACGGAGACCCGGGCCAGGATGGCGTCCTCGTCGACGTTCGCGCCGGCCAGGTACGAGTCGGGCTCGCGCTCGGCGTGGACCGAGGGCAGCCGGACGTCCGAGCCGTGCCAGTGCATGTAGACCCGCTTGCCGAGCGAGCGCAGCAGCGGCAGGTCCCACAGCTCGGGCAGCACCGGCTCCTTGGCGTCCAGCAGGCCGCGGCCGTACTGCAGGTGGAACACATCGAAGCCGCGCACGGCCTCGTCGAGCGCCTGCCAGCGGTACATCGGATCGGCCAGCAGCCGGTCCTGCTCCCACTCGCGGTCCGGGCGCAGGCCGAACGCCGGCTCGCCGAACGACCACACCTGCGCGTCCACGCCTTGCGCGCGCAGCGCCTTGGCCCACTCGGACGGCTGGCCGGCGATGTCCCTGGGGGCGTACAGGACGCGGAGCTTCGACACGGACCGACCCTACTCGCTCGGCACCGGCGGCGGCGAGATCTTCCACTCCCCGCCCAGGTCCGCGGTCTGGCGCTCCGGCGCTTCGCGGGTCCGGCCGAACAGGTACAGCTGGTCGCCCTCGCCGGTCGGGTCGACCCAGGCCACCGTGTCCGGGCCGCCGTGGAAGACGATCTCCGAGGCCAGCTCGCGCCAGACGCGGAAACCGAGCTCGGGCATGGTCGCGCGGATCCTGTCCGCCACCGCGTCGAAGTCGTCGTCCCAGTTCTCGGCCATCCAGCCGAAGGAGAACAAGAGGGTCCGGACCGCGACGAGCAGAGCGAACTCCGACAGCGAGTCCGCCTGGACCTCCCATCCCTCCTCGGTGGCCAGGACGTACGCCCGCGGGTCGTCGAGGTGGGCCTCGGCGCTCTGGTACCCCCAGTACGCGCAGCCCTGGTTCTCGATCACGACGCTGCACATGCGCAGGTCGTCCGGATCCACCACCAGCGGGCTGTCCGGGGCCAGCGCCTCGACATCGCCGTTCCCCGGAGGGGCGGTGATCCACTCCGGCGGCCAGTCGTGCTGCATCCCGTGCTTGACCCGGCGGTCGGCGAACGAGTTCTCCGGCAGCTTCCACCACTCGCGCAGGGCCGCCGGGATCCTTTCCGCCGGCACGAGCCGGTCGTCGCCGTCGCGGTAGACCGGCTCCCCGTCGTTCCAGCGTTCGGCGCCCTCCGGGTCGAACCCCCACTCGCGGTGGAACTCCTGATACAGATCCCAGCGCTTGGCCGGGTCCTGATTCGCCCGCTGGGCGGCCAGACGCTCGGCGAACCGGCCGTAATCAATCGCCTCGCGGGGTGAGGCGCTCATAGATCCCCCTCAGGACTACGGAATCGGCTTCCCAGCTCAGGGCCGGGGCTGCCGCGCGCACGTTGACCGCGTACGTCGCGTAGTTGTCCGCGACCTCCTGCAACGCGGCGGCCAGCGACGCGGGATCGCCCGGCGTGTACAGGGCGCCCAGCTTGTGCTCCTCGACCACCCGGCGCAGTTCCTGCACGTCGGTGCCGACCACCGGGACGCCGGCGCGCACGGCGTGGAAGAGCTTGTTCGGCATCGCCAGGCGGTGGTTCAGCCACTTGTCGGAGTGCGTGACCAGCGAGATGCCCAGCTCCCGCAGGAGCGCGTCCACCTCGTCCACCGGGAGCGCGCCGACCACCTCGGCGGCCTTGGCGTTGTACGAGCCCAGATACGTGTCGTCGGCCGGGCCGGCGATGACGATCCGCAGCGGCTTCACCAGTTCCGACGCGCCGGCGATGGCCTCCAGTTCGCGGAAGGGCGCGATGCGCCCCGCGTACACGGCGCCGGTCACCGTCTTCGGCGGGTCGACGGGGCCGCCCTCGGGCAGCGGGAAGGTGTTGCGGACGACCTCGACGTGCCGCCAGCCGTAGGCCTCGCGCAGCGCGTCGGCCACGCCCTCGCCCACGGTGATCACGGTCGCCGCACGGGCCCCCCACGCCTGCTCCTGCTTGGCCTCCCGGCGCTTCTGCAACGGCGCCGGACGGCCGACGCGCGGCCGGCCCTGCCACAGCTCGTGGGTGTCGTAGACGAGCGGGACGCGCTTGTCGCGCGCCAGCTCCACACCGAGCGACAGGGTGTTGAAATCGTGCGCGTGCACGACGTCGAACTCCTGCCCGGCGGCCAGTTCCCCGGCCTTGGCCCGCCAGGAGGCGAAGGCCGAGTTGCGGTGCTGCGGCAGCAGCAGCCAGCGCGCGACACGCAGGTGCGGGGGCAGCTTGCGGCGCGCGCCGAGCGATTCGGCGCCCTGCTTGCGGAACGCCGAGCCGGCGCCGACGCTGGCCACCGTGACGCCCTCCGGCGGCTCGTAGCCGGTCGAGACGTCCTTGCCGATGACGTGGACCGCGTGGCCCGCGGCGGCCAGCGCCGCGGCCTCGCGCATCACCCGGGTGTCGGTCGCGACATTGGAGATGACGAGCATCAGGATGCGCATGCGCGGCTACTTCTTCGGGGTCTTGCCGGTGGCCTTGGCCAGCCGGGTCGGGGAGGTGAGGAAGCCGTAGGCCCAGGAGCCGTGCATGGTGGCCAGCACCAGCGGCAGCCGGGCCCGGACGCCCGGGGGCAGGCCGCGCGATTCGCGCAGGGCGCCGGCGGTGAGCGCACCGAAGTAGCCGACGGGGATCACGAAGCCGAGCGCCGCTATGCCCGGGCCGCCGGTGAGGCCGGCCAGGCCGACGACGGTGCCGGTGGCGACCGCAAGCAGCGCTCCGGGCGGGGCCAGGTAGCGGAGGTTCGCGGTGCCGGCGTGGGTGCGCATCACCACGCGCCGCCAGCGGCCGTACTCCTTGTACTGCTTGGCCAGCGCCTTCAAGGTCGGGCGCGGCCGGTAGGTCACCGACAGGCCCGGGTCGAACCAGATCAGCCGGCCGGACTCGCGGATGCGGTAGTTCAGCTCCCAGTCCTGGGCCCGGGTGAAGTGCTCGTCGTAGCCGCCGAGCTCGTCGAGCACGTCGCGGCGGAACACGCCGAGGTAGACGGTGTCCGCCGGGCCGCCCTCGCCGCCGGTGTGGTTGGGGGCGTTGCCGACGCCCAGCTTGCTGGTCATGGCGCGGGCGACGGCCTGCTCGAAGACGGTGACGCCCTCGGCGCGCATGACGCCGCCGACGTTGGCCGCGCCGGTCTGCTCCAGCAGCCGGACGGCGGTGGCGATGTAGCCGGGGACGAGTTCGCCGTGGCCGTCGACGCGGACCACGATGTCGTGCTTGACCACGGCCAGCGCCGCGTTCAGCGCGGCGGGGGTGCGGCCGGTGGGGTTCGGCACGTTGCGCACGCGCGGATCGGCCGCCGCCAGGTCGTCGGCGATCTGCTGGGTGCGGTCGGTGCTCGGGCCGATCGCCAGGATCAGCTCCAGCTCGCCGGGGTAGCCCTGGGCCAGCACGCCGTTGACCGCGAAGGCGAGGTGGCGCTCCTCGTTGAGGACCGGCATGATCACCGAGACCGCCGGCCAGGCGGTCTTGTGCTCCTCAACGGGCGCCGCGGAGGGTTCTGAGACGTTCATCGTCGGTCAGATTACCGGCCGACCCTGAACGCTTGGACCAGAAGCACAGAACGCCGGGAACAGAAGCACAGAACGCCGGGGACAGAAGCCCAGAACGCCGGGACCAGAAGCTACAGAACGCCCGGAGCACAGGCAGCTCTCAGTCGACGGTGTGCCCGGCCGCCCGCAGCGCCTCGACCGCGCGCTCGGTGTCGGCTTCGGGCACCAGCACCAGGTCGGCGTGGTAGGTCGAGGCGACGAACACCGGAACCGCGGCGCCGGCCAGCGGCTCCAGCAGCGCGGCGAGCATCCCGGGCAGGTCCAGGCCGTGCGCGGTGTCGCCGCCGTAGAGCGCGCGCCACAGCCCGGCCGCGCCGTCGCCGCTCTGGTGCTCGACGACCTCGCGGACCACCGTCAGCCCTTCGGGCGCCCGGACCTGCGCGATCCAGCCGTTCGGCGGGGCGACGGCGGCGGGCAGGTGCTCGACCGCGAAGCGGCCGGGGACCAGGCGCAGGCGCTGGGCGCGGTCGGCGGCGCCGGTCACCGCCCGGCCTCCGCCTTCGCGGCGGACTGCCCGGCCTGTTCGATTTGTCCGTTCTGCCCGGTCCCGGCGGCACCGACGGCCTGCCCGGCTCCGGCCCGCGCGGCCTGGATGGCGCGGCGGCGGGCCAGCCGGTGGCTGCGGCGGATCTCGGCCTCGCCGTGCCGGCGGCGGTCCAGGTCGGTCTCCAGAACCAGCGGCGGCACCGAGCGCGGCTGGCCCTTGTCGTCGACGGCGACGAACACCAGGTAGGCGCTGGCCACGTGGCGCGGGGCGGTGCCGGCCTCGTTCCAGGGCTCGGCCATCACCCGGACGCCGACCTCCATCGAGGTCGCGCCCACCCAGTTCACCTGCGCGTAGGCGTGGACCAGGTCGCCGACCCGGACCGGGTTCAGGAACTGCATCTCGTCCATCGCGGCGGTGACCGCCGGGCCGCCGGAGTGCCGGCCGGCCACGGCGCCGGCGACGTCGTCGACGAACTTCATGACCACCCCGCCGTGGACGGTGCCCAGGAGGTTCACCTCGGTGGGGCCCATGATGTGGGACAGCATGGTGCGCGAGGCGGCGGTGGTGCGGGGCGCGGGGCTCGGATTGCTCGGGGCGTCATCGGTCACCCCTTCAGCGTAGATCGTCCCGGGACGTGCCTCGATCCGGGCATCGGTCCCGATGCGCCGGACGCGATAGCGCCGGTGAGGGGCGGGTAAGGGCTACCCACGCCGCGCTCCCGGAGACAAAATGTCAGGGAGCGGACACTGACAGGGGGCGCCTGGCATGACTCAGAACATCTCCGCGCGACGCGGGGCGGCCATAGCGGGGTTCGCAGCGCTGGTGCTGTTGGTGCTGCTCGCCGCCTTCGACAACCAGTGGACCGGCCATTGGCGCGAAGGCCGTGCCGCAGAGGGCGGCGACACCACCCACAGCTGGATCGCCGCCCCGGTCAGGGGCCTGAGCGCGCTGGCCTGGCGGGCCACCAAGGAGACGGGCGAACCGAGCCGGCTGTTCTTCGGCACGCTCGCCGCACCGGTGATCGCGGTGGTCCTGACCTTCCTGCTGCTGATGCTGGTCTGCCGCGGCGTCGGTGCCGTGCGCGGCCGCTGGTCGCTGTTCCTGGGCGCCTGGTTCGTCACCGGGCTGGCCGCGGCCGTGGCGCTGATCGTGGGCACGTCGATCGCCGGCATGGGCGGCGCCCAGGCGAAGCGCGGGGACATCTACTACGCGCTGACCTCGTCGGGCCTGGCGTTCGGGCTCTTCGCGGGCTGGCTGGTCGGCTTCGTGGCGGTGCTGGTGTACGGCTCGACCGAGGTCGCCGAGGAGGACCGGACGACGCGGGAGTATCCGACCAGCCCGCTCGAGGACTACTCGGACTACTCGGATTACTCGTTCAGCCCGACCTCGCCGTACTCCTCGGGATCCTCGGGCTCGTCGGGCTCTTCCGGCTCCGCAAGCTCCTCGTACTCGTCGGAGTCGGTGAACGCCCCGACGGAGATCGCGACGCCGCCGCAGGAGAACGACCCGTACGGCGGCGCGCGGCCCTACTGAGCGCTGTCAGTCCTGCGGCCCGTACACCACGTGCAGCGTGCCGGACTTGAAGACGTCGCACTTGATCAGCCGCAGCTTGATCGGCTCGTCGAGGTCGTCCTGCCACAGCCGCAGGCCGCGGCCCAGGGCGATCGGGTGGACGAACAGGTGCAGCTCGTCCAGGAGTCCGGCGCGCAGCAGCTGGCGCACCACCGAGACCGACCCGGACACCGAGACCGGGCCGCCCTCGCCGGCCTTGAGCTCGCGGACGAAGTCCAGCAGGTCGCCGGGCACCTGCTCGGAGTTGCGCCAGGTGAAGTCGAGCTGCTCGTGCGAGACGACGATCTTGCGCGCGTCGCCGAGGAGCTTGGCGAGCTCCACGTCCTGACCGGCCGCCTCCCGGGCCGGCCAGGCCTCGGCGAAGCCGTCGTAGGTCGTGCGCCCGAACAAGATCGTGTCGGAGCCGCCGACCAGCTCCATGACGGCCGCGCCGAGCTCGTCGCAGAAGTACGGGAAGTGCCATTCGTGGGGCTCGGCCACGACGCCGTCGGCGGCGGAGAACAGGCCCGCGGTGATGGTGCGCATGATGTTCGCTCCTGGAGGTCGTCGGTCGCTTCACGGGGTCAGACGGCGCGGCCGTGCGGAACTCATCGATCCCGGCGGCGGACTTCGCGCCGGATCGATGAATCCGCGTCCCGCGCGGGGTCTGTAATGGCGTGGGACCCATAGAGCGCTACGACGTGTCGACGATCGAACGGCCGACCAGGGAGGATCTGGAACAGCTCGCGCGTCGGCGGCTCGAGGCCCGGCGGCGAGGGTGCGAGCTGCTGCTCACCGGGGTCGGCGAGCGGCTGCGGCTGCTGCTGGCGGTGACCGGGCTGGACGAGGTGTTCCTGATCGGCGAGACGCCGCCGGAGACAGAAGGCTGAGGCCGGCGGGGGGAACTACGCCGGGCTGCCGTCGGCCGGAAGCCGCGCCGGCACGCCGAACAGCGGGAACAGCCGCTCGGTGTCCAGGTAGTTGCCGATGCCGGCGAGCTGCCCGTCCCGGATCTCCAGGACCATGATCGCCCACGGCGTCCAGCCGTCCCCGTCCTCGGCGGCCCGGTACTGCGCGAACGCCGGCATGCCGTTGGCCTCGACCGGCAGCAGCCGCGAGCCCCGGCAGCCGCCCCCGGCGCCGTTCCACCAGGCCCGCAGCTCGTCGACGCCGCGCAGCCACAGCTGGTAGGGCGGCATGTTGAGCGAGACGTCGGCGCGCAGCAGCGCGGTCAGGCCATCGATGTCGAAGGCCTCGAAGGCCTTCACGTACTTGGCCAGGAACTCGCGCTGCTCCTCGTCCAGCGGCTTGGCGGTGTCCCCGCTCGCGGCGCTCTCCTCGGCCAGGGTGGCCCGGGCCCGCTGCAGGGCGCTGTTGACCGAGGCCACCGTGGAGTCCAGCAGCTCGGCGGTCTCGGCCGCCGACCAGGCCAGCACATCGCGCAGGATCAGCACCGCGCGCTGGCGCGGCGCGAGCTTCTGCAGCGCCGCGATGAAGGCCAGCCGGATGCTCTCCCGGCCGACGGCCACCTCGGCGGGGTCGCCGGCGAGCACGCGGTCGTCCGGGACCGGCCCGACCCAGATGTTCTCCTCCAGCCGCGCCAGGTTCGGCGCGGTCGCCGAGCCCGGCGAGAACAGGTCCATCGGCCGGGCCCGCCGCTGCGCGGCCGGCGCCATGTCCAGGCAGACGTTCGTCGCGATGCGGTAGAGCCACGTCCGCAGCTGCGAGCGCCCCTGGAACCCGTCGAACTTGGACCAGGCGCGCAGCAGCGTCTCCTGCACCGCGTCCTCGGCCTCGAAAGCGGAGCCCAGCATGCGGTAGCAGTACGCGGTCAGCTCCCGGCGGAAGGGTTCGAGCTGATCGGCGACGGCGTCGCGCTCTGTGGTCGTGGACATGTTTTTCACCATAACCCGGGGATCCGACAGCAACCCGGGGATCCGACACCGCGGACGCCGGTCGCGGAAACCGCCGGCGGAACGGTCAGGACTCGTCGAGCAGCCCGGCGTCCCGTCCGACCAGGGCCGCCTGCACCCGGTTGGCGACACCGAGCTTGGCCATCACCCGCGACACGTGCGCCTTCACGGTCGCCTCGCTCAGGTACAGGCTGCGCCCGATCTGCGCGTTCGACAGCCCGCGCGCCACCTCGGCCAGCACGTCCCGCTCCCGCGGCGTGAGCTCGGCCAGCAGCTTCGCGGCCTGCTCGGCGCGGTCGGCCACCCGCAGGCCGGTGTAGTGGTCCAGCAGGCGCTTGGTCACCGGCGGGGAGAGCATCGCGTCGCCGCGGGCCACCACGCGCATCGCCGAGATCAGGTCGCGCGGCGGGGTGTCCTTGAGCAGGAAGCCGGTGGCGCCCAGGCGCAGCGCCTCGAAGATGTAGGCGTCCAGGTCGAAGGTGGTGAGCATGACCACCGGCGGCGGGTCGGGGGTGGCCTGCACCCGGCGCAGCGCCTCCAGGCCGTCCACGCGCGGCATCCGGACGTCCATCAGGACCACGTCCGGGCGGTGCGCGGCGAGCGCGCCGACCACCTGCGAGCCGTCCTCGGCCTCGGCCACCACCCGCAGGTCCTCGGCGGACTCCAGGATGGTGCGCAGGCCCGCGCGGACCAGGCTCTCGTCGTCGACGAGCAGGATGCGGATCATGCGGCGGGCTCCGGGGAGGGGATCAGGCGGCGGTCGGCCGGACCTACGGGTGCGGTGCGGTCTGTTCCATCATCGGCCACGCAGGCGGTGCGGGCCGAGTCGCCGCTGTCCGCCTTCCGTCCGGACCGGGTGCGGGACATGATCACGCCGAACTCGCCGGCGTCCTTGGCCTCCGTCCGCGGCCACGGCAGCCAGGCCAGGACCAGGAAGCCGCCGCGCAGGGTCGGGCCGGCCTCGAAGGAGCCCCCGGCCACCTCGACGCGCTCGCGCAGGCCCGCCAGGCCCGAGCCGGCGCCGGGCAGCGAGGTGCCCACGACCCGCGGCGCCTGGTTCTCCACCCGCACCTCCAGGCCGATGTCGGGGGCGCCGGACAGCCGGACCGTGGTCGCGGCCGACGCGGCGTGCTTGTGGATGTTGGTCAGCGCTTCCTGCACCACCCGGTAGGCGGCGCGGCCCACCGCCTCGGGCACCGGGGCGTCCAGGCTCAGGCTGCTGTTCGGCACCAGGCGCACCGAGACGCCGGCCGCGGCCGAGCGCTCGACCAGCTCGGCGATGTCCGCGAAGCGCGGCTGCGGCGCCAGCGGGGCCGAGGTGTCGCTGCTGGCCAGCACGCCGAGCACGTCGCGCAGGTCCTCCAGGGCCGAGCGCGCGGTCTCCCGGATCAGGCCCGCGGTCTGGCGCGCGGCGTCCGGCTCGGGGCGCTCGGTGATCTCCAGGCCGCCGGCGTGCAGCGCGATCAGCGAGATCCGGTGCGCCAGCACGTCGTGCATCTCGCGCGCGATGCGGGTGCGCTCGGCCATCCGCGCGGCCTCGGCCCGGGCCTCCTGCTCGGCCTCGGCCCGCTCGGCCCGCTCCTGCAGGGCGACCAGGCGATCGTGCCGGGCGCCGAAGTAGGCGCCGAACAGGACCAGGACCAGCACCCACAGCGCGGTCACCAGCACGTCGCCGAAGCTCAGGTCCCCGTGCTTCTCGATGGCGCTCTGGGCCAGGAAAGCGGCGTAGGCGAACGCGCTCAGCGTCCACATCACCCGGTCGCGGCGCTTCACCGCCAGCGCGAACAGCATCATCGCCAGCGGGACCTGCACCTGGCCGAGCGCGGCCAGCGGCATGCACAGCACGGTCACGCGCTCGGTGTGCGTCCGGCGCCACCACAGGGCCACCGTCCCGGCCAGCGCCAGCGAGGTCTGCAGGACCGCCATCGGCACGTCGTGGTGCTCGAAGGCGTCCGTGAACAGGTCCGCTAGCCCCTCCAGCAGGGCCAGCGACATCACCGCGAGGTCGCGGGCACGCGGGAGCCAGGCCGGGGATTTCACCCCTTCAGCGTAGGTCGGCCGCGGATCGGCGCACGTCCGACTTTCGTAGGGGAACGAGGCAGACCTCCGGTGGCGTGATCCTTCTCACCCGGGATGGGATGGTGTTCCCGCCCGGCCCGGGCACGACCGGATTCATGAGGGACACAGGTTTCATGAAGGACATGGCTTTCATAAAGGACGCAGACACAGATGGCGAATGAGGAAGGCGCGGCGGTGTCGGTGGACGACATCGCCTACGACGCGCTACTGGAGTGGATCGCCGAGGAGGTGGCCCCCTACGTCGGCGAGGGGCGCGTCGCGGACTACATCCCGGCGCTGGCCGAGGTGCCCCCGGACCGCTTCGGGATGGCCCTGGCCACGGTCGACGGCCACCTCTACGGGGTGGGCGACTTCCGCGAGCGCTTCTCGCTGCAGAGCATCTCCAAGGTGTTCACCCTGGCGCTGGTGATGGCCGGCGACGCCGGGGCGCTGCGCGGCCGGGTCGGCGTGGAGCCGTCCGGCAACGCCTTCAACTCCCTGATCCAGCTCGAGTACGAGCGCGGCATCCCGCGCAACCCGTTCATCAACGCCGGCGCGCTGGTCGTCACCGACATCCTGCAGACCCAGACCGGCGACGCGGCCGGCGCCGTCCTGGACTTCCTGCGCACCGAATCCGACGACCACACCGTCACCATCGACGGCGCGGTGGCCGCCTCCGAGGCCGAGCACGGGGACCTGAACCTGGCGCTGGCGCACTTCATGGCCGCCTACGGCAACATCGAGAATCCCGTCGACGTCACCGCCGAGCACTACTTCCGGCACTGCTCGATCTCGATGAGCTGCGCCGAGACGGCGATGGCCGGGCTGTTCCTGGCCCGCCACGGGGTGCGCACCAACGGGACCCGGCTGCTGCCGGTGCTCGGCGCCAAGCGCGTCAATGCGCTGATGATGACGTGCGGCGCGTACGACGCCGCCGGCGACTTCGCGTTCCGCGTCGGGCTGCCCGGCAAGAGCGGCGTCGGCGGCGGGATCCTGGCGGTGGTGCCGGGGCGCGCCGCGCTGTGCGTGTGGTCACCCGCCCTGGACCCGCACGGGAACTCGGTGGCGGGGGTCGAGGCCTTGGACCGGTTCAGCGCGGCCACGGGATGGTCGGTGTTCTGAGCTGTTCTGAGCTGTTCTGAGCTGTTCGGACCGGACGCCGCCGGGCCCGCGAGGACCCGGCGGCGCGCTCGGGGCCCGCCGATCGACCGGCGGCCTCCCCGAGCGGCCTACCCGAACCGCCCGTTCACGTAGTCCGCCGTCCGATCGTCGCGCGGATCCTCGAACAGCTGCCGCGTCGGCCCGGCCTCCACGATCCGCCCGGGGGTGTCGTGGCTGGCCAGGAAGAACGCGCAGTTCTGCGACACCCGCGCGGCCTGCTGCATGTTGTGCGTGACGATCACGATCGTCAGCCGCCCGCGCAGGTCGGCGATGGTCTCCTCGACCCGGCGGGTGGAGGTCGGGTCCAGCGCGGAGCAGGGCTCGTCCATCAGCAGCACGTCCGGCTCCACGGCCAATGAGCGGGCGATGCACAGCCGCTGCTGCTGGCCGCCGGACAGGGCGCCGCCCGGCGCGCGCAGCCGGTTGCGGACCTCGGCCCACAGGCCGGCCTGCGTCAGGCTGGTCTCGACCAGCTCGTCGCGGCGGGACTTGGCGGCCTTGATGCCGGCCAGCTTCAGGCCGCTGACGACGTTGTCGTAGATGGACATGGCCGGGAACGGGTTCGGACGCTGGAACACCATGCCGACCCGGGCCCGGACGTCGGCGGGGCGGCGGCCCGGCGCGTAGATGTCGTCGCCGTCCAGCAGCACTCGGCCGGCCAGCTGCGCCGACTTCACCATCTCGTGCATGCGGTTCAGGATCCGCAGATACGTGGACTTGCCGCAGCCCGACGGCCCGATCAGCGCCGTCACCTCGCCGGGCGCCATGGTCAGCGACACCCGTTCGAGCACCTTGTGGTCGCCGAACCAGGCCGATAGGTCCAGGGTCTGCAGGCCGACCAGGCGGCCCGAGCGGCCGGCGCCAGCGGCCGGAGCGGTACTGGCGGCCGGAGCGACGCCGGCGGCCGCGCCCGGATCGGCGGGGACGGCTGGCAGCTGCTGGGTCGGGGCGTCCGCGGCAGAGGCTGTCGCCACCGCGCCGTACTCGTCTATCTCGGTCTCGGTCATCGTGGTCCCAGGTTCAGTAGAGGTTCGGCAGCAGGACGGTGGCGTTCTCGTACACGCACCACAGCAGCGCGGCCAGCACCGGCGCCGTCGACAGGTAGACGGCGCGCCGGTTCCCCACCACGGCCAGCACGACCGTCGCGGCCACGGCCAGAGCCAGCGCGAGGGCCCACAGCTGGAGCGCGGGCCAGGCGTCGGTGTCGGAGGAGAGCGGCTTGTCCAGATCGGTCTTGGTGCCGCGCTGCCCGGAGGCGTCCGTGGGCGCGCCGTCCAGACGGGCACCGACGTAGATCACGTGGGTCGGGATCCAGGTCGAGTCGCCGGTGGCCAGCACCAGCCGGTTCGGGAAGGAGTCCATGACCGGCTTCGAGCCCTGGCCGAAGGCGTTCACGGTGTAGGTGAAGGCGCCCTGGCCGGTGGTGAAGGTGATCTTGTCGCCGAGGCGCAGCCGGGGCAGCTCCGCGAACGGCGCGCCGAAGGTCCCGCGCCGGCCCAGCAGAGTACTGACACCGGGCTGGCCGGGCAGCACCGTGTAACGGAGGTGCCCGGGGCCGCGCGCCAGATCAGACCCGGTGGTGCCCTCCACCACGACCGTCTGGTGCAGCCCGATCGCCGGGATGTCCATGATGGCCACCGGCGCGCCGTCGGCGGCCGGCCCGACCGGCGCCGTGGCCTGCCCGAGCTCGCCGGCCAGCGCGCGGTAGAGGTCGGCCTGGCTGTGCTGCTCCTGGAGCTTGGAGAAGCCGAACGCGTAAACGGCCCAGCCCAGCAGAAGCGCGGCGGTCAGGCTTGCGGCCATGCCCACCATGCGCACGGTGCGCAGGGCCCGGCCCTCGCGCAGCGCGGCCGCCCGAGCCGACTGGGACGACGGGGACGACGGGGACGAGGGCGCTTCAGCAGCAGGCTGCGGAACGCCGGCGCCGGGCTCCGTCGTGGCCGGTGCCTCGGTCGGTGCCTCAGCCTCCGGATCCGGCGTCACAGCCGGCGCGGCCGCCTCGGTCGCCGCGCTCACGGCGTCCGGTCCTTCCCGGCGGCGGCGAGCTTGCGGCGCCGCGCCAGGACGCTCCCGAGCACCGGCGGCACGATCACCACCGCCAGCAGCTCCAGCGATGTGAGCCCGGCCATCAGCTTCGGGTCCCGGTGCTGCGGCACGTCGGCGACCACCGCCGTGGCCCCGCCGACGGAGCCGCCGCTGTCCCCGCCGCTGCCGGAGCCGTCGGTCGGCAGCCCGGTGAGCGGGTCGATCCCGCCGGTCCCGCCGCCGGTTGCGCCGGCCGCGCCGCCGGTGGTGCCGCCCACCGTGCCGCCGGTGGTCCCGCTGTTGCCGCCGGTGGTCCCGCCGGTCTTGCCGGATCCGCCGGAGCCCCCGGTGCCGCCGCTGGTCCCGCCGGTGGAGCTGTGGCCGCCGGTCGAGCCGCCCTTGCCGCCCGACGAGCCGCCGGTGGATCCGCCGGAGCCGCCGCCGGTCCCGCCGCCGACCGTGCAGTTCAGCGGCGCGCCGGCCTTGTCGCACGGGCTCGGCTGCGGGGCGTTGGTCAGCACCGTCAGCTGGCCGGCGGCGTTGAAGGTCGGGTTCGCGCAGTTCGCCAGGGTGTTGGGATCCACGCCGGAGGCCTGGCCGGGGATGTGCGAGACCTGGAGCATCCCGCCGCGCACCAGGTTGCGCGGGATCGGCGAGTAGCCGAGTTGGTCGGCCTCCGCCTGGCCCGCGCACAGGATGTAGGCCGCGTACTTGGACAGCGCGGCGCCGTGGTCGTCGGACGCGCGGGGCGGGAGCGGCAGCGAGCCGGTGTCCCGGGGCACGATGATGTAGCTGTAACTGGAGATCGGGTAGGACCTCGGGTCGGTCATCGTGTAGACCGCGTCGAGGTTCTGCTGGAGGTAGTTCGGATCGTCCGGCGGCGTGTTGTCGTCGACGCCGCGGATCTTCGCCGCGGTCAGCGCGATCGCGACGTTCGAGGCGGTCGGGACGGCGTAGTAGCCGGCCGGGTTCAGGACCTTGACGACCGGCCAGTTGTTCAGCTTGGCGTAGGCGTACTCGTCGTAGCCGATCGCGCCCTCGCCCTCCGGGGACATGATGAAACCGGCCACCACGTCCGAGCCGTTCTCGGCGTGCATGTTGCTGGTCGCCGGCGTCGGGAAGAACTCGGTGTAGTCCCCGCAGGAGACGCCGTTGATCGAGGTGCAGTACGCGTCCCACTGCGCCTTGTGCGTGTGCTCCATGTACCGGGTCCACTGCGCGGTCGCGCCGGAGCCGTCGGAGCGCACCACCGGGGTGATCGGCTCGTGCGGCAGGTTACCCGGGTAGTCGGCCTTGATCCGGGGGTCGTCCCACATGGTGATCTGGTTGGTGAAGATGCCGACCAGCACGTCCGGGGACAGGCGCAGGTCGGTGATCTGCCTGCCGCCGATCTTCAGGTTGTACATGAAGGTCGTGCCGCCGGCGGTCACCGGGACGTAGGAGTAGCGGTAGGTCGGGTTCTCGACGTTGCCCTGGCCGTTGGAGTGCCCGCTGGAGCCCACGCCCTGGTCCGGCGTGGTCCGGAACGGCACGTCGGACGCCGTGAAGTCCTCCATCCCGTTCTCCCAGTCGGTCCGGCCGGCCGCGGAGCCGTTGGCCGTGAAGTCGATGTCGATGCCCTGCGGCAGGATGTCGCGGCGCCACTGGTCCAGCGCCGGGCCGCTCCAGGACGAGCCGGAGCCGCTGAGCGCGGTCGCGGCGTGCGCCGGGGCGGCCGGCGTAATCGCGGCGGCCAGGGCTGCGGCCGCAGCAAGCGCCGCCGCCAGCCGGGCCGGGATTCGGCTTCTCAAGGTTCGGACGGTCACGAGGCAGGCTCCGGGTTCGGATGGGCCACAGCCGCGGCGGTGGGTGTCGGTGCGGGATGCGGGCGCGGCGCGGCAGGGGCGGCACGGACGGCAGGGACGGCAGGCGTCGCAGCGGCCCGGACCCGGTCGCGGGCCATCTGCCGTCGGCGGCGGCGCGACAGCTCGCCCGGCCGCCGGCCGCCGGCCACGCGCGCGGCGACGAACAGGATCATGACGATCGCCATCAGCGTCAGCGCGGCGCCGAAGGCCCGGATCTTCATGTCCTCCTGGGGGTAGCGGACGTAGTTCCAGACGTAGAGCGGCAGGCTGACCTGCTGGCCGCTGAACGCGTTCGCGTTCATGCCGGAGGTGAACCCGGCGGTGAGCAGGACCGGCGAGGTCTCCCCCACCGCCCGCGCCATGCCGAGCAGGATCGCGGTGGTCAGGCCGGACCGCGCGGTGGGCAGGACCACGTTCCACACCGTGCGCCACTGACTGGCGCCGAGCGCGTAGGAAGCCTCGCGCAAGGTGTTCGGCACGACCCGGATCACCACCTCCGAGGCCCGGGTGACGATCGGCATCATCATCACGGTCAGCGCCAGCGACGCGGCGAACCCGCTGCGGTCGTAGCCCAGGGTCAGGATCACCGAGCCGAGGATGAACAGGCCCGCGACGATCGAGGGCAGCGCGGTCATCGCCTCGACCACGGTCCGCACCGGCCGCGCCAGCCGGCCGCCGACCTCGGACATGAACACCGCGGCCGAGATGCCCAGCGGCACCGCGAACAGCGTCGCGAGCCCCAGCTGCTCCAGCGAGCCGACGATCGCGTGCAGGCAGCCGCCGGAGGTCAGCGGGTCCAGCGGGCCGGTCTTCTGCATGTCGGAGGTCAGGAAGTTGCCGTGCACGACGACCTTCTCGCCCCGCCAGGCCACGTAGGCCACCTGGTCGACGAGCACCACCAGGATCAGGAGCCCGGCTCCGGTGAACACGGCGGTGGCGATCTTCTCGCGCACATGGCGGGCCTCCCACTGGGTGCGCGCGATGCCCCAGTACATGGCCAGGTAGACCAGGTACCAGCACAGCCAGAAGCCCAGCGCGCCGGACCACGGCATGAGGCGCTCGTACACCAGCCAGACCAGGCCGACCGCGCCGAACGCCGCGCCGGCCAGGGTCGCGTAGTCGGCGGCGGTGAGCGCGCCGGGACGCACGCGCACCTGCCCGCTGTCGGCGTCGAGGTAGGCGTCGGCGTGGGCATCAGGGTAGGCATCAGGGTAGGCATCGGGGTGGGCCGCGCCGGGGCCGTCGCCGACCGGGGCGGGCCGGTCGACGACGGCGACAGCGGCCACGTCGGCGGCGGGCACAGCGGCGGCGGGCACAGCGGATTCGACAGTCGTCATGGCGCCCTCAGACCCCTCACTCATTGGTCGCGGCGCCGGAGCGCGAACGGGAGATGATCGCCGCCGCGGCCATGTTGACCAGCAGCGTGATCGTGAACAGGACGAGCCCGGCGGCCATCAGCGCGGACAGCGCGAGCTTGTCGGACTCGCCGTAGCGCAGCGCGATCAGCGAGGAGATGGAGTTGCCGCCGGCCTGCAGCGGATGCGAGGTGACCGCGAACACCGGCGAGATGATCAGCGCCACCGCGATGGTCTCGCCCATCGCCCGGCCGAAGCCGAGCATCACCGCGCCGATCACCCCGCCCTTGCCGAACGGCAGCACGACGGTCCGCACCATCCCCCAGCGCGTCGCGCCGAGCGCGTACGCGCCTTCCCGCTCCCCGGTCGGGGCCTGCGAGAACACCTCGCGGGACAGCGAGCAGATGATCGGGATCACCATCAGCGACACCACGACGCCGGCTATGAACGCGGACTGCGCGTACGAGGCGGCGATCTCGCCATTGCGCACCTTGAGGAACGGGAACACCCCGCCGAGGTGCGTGGACAGCCACCGCTCGAAGCCGATGACCCGCGGCGTGAGGAAGATCAGCCCCCACAGCCCGTAGACGATGCTGGGCACCGCGGCCATCAGGTCGACCAGCGAGACCAGCGTCCGGCGCAGTCCCGGGGGCGCGTACTCGGAGATGAACACGGCCGCGCACAGCGCCACCGGCACCGCGATCAGCAGCGCGATGACCGCGATGATGATCCCGTCCGGCAGCACCGCGCCGACGCCGAACCGGTGGGTGGCCGTCTGCCACCGCTGCTCGGTCAGGAACGACCACCCGGTGGCGTGCAGCGCCTGTGCCCCGCGCGTGAGGAGGAACAACGCGATCAGCCCCATGATCGCGAACACCGACAGCCCGGCGGCACGGAACGCGATCCGGAAGACGCGGTCGCCCCGCGACACCCCGGGGATGATCCGGATCGGACGGTCCTCGGCGGCGGGCCCCGGCTGCGGGCCGTAGCCGGAATTCCCGGGAGGCGGCCCGAACAGGCTGTCAGCGAGCTCGGCGCCGACGTCCGCGGTACTCACCCGCTCACCGCCCGAACCGGCGCGCGGAGTTCGGCCACAGGGCCCTGAGCCTCGCCCCGGCGCCGCCGGAGGTCAGCAGCAGGGCGGCGGGCCCGGCGGCCACCAGCACCAGGCCGACGATCAGCAGGATCGGCAGAACCAGCCGGCCGAAGCCCGCCGTGTCGGCGCTGACGCTGCCCAGGGCGGCCGCGGCGGTGGAGCCGCTGAGGCTGTGGGTCGGTCCGCCGCTGCCTGCCGCGCCCTTCGAAGAGGAGCCGCCGGAACCGCCGGGGCCGGTGCCGCCGTTCGCCGCGTCACCGGAACCGATGGTGCTGGTGAGGTACGAGACCGACGCGGTGCCGTTCTTCGAAACGGTGACCGGGGTGACCACGACGTTGCCGGAGGTGGTCGGCTGGCCGGTGACCGGGCCGGTGGCGGTGACCGTGGTGGGCCCGCCGCCCGGGACGGCCCCGGCCCGGATCCTGGCGATCGCGGTGCCGGCCTGCCCGGCCTGCGCGGGGGTGTCGCCGACGTAACCCGGGGCGAGCTGCCCGGGCTGGTTGCCGGGAAGCTGGCCGCTGCGGCTGTCGGTGACCGCGGTCAGGAACTCCGCGATGTCGGTGGCCTTGACGGACGAGACGCCCGAGGTCGGGGCCATCGCGTAGTTCGGGACGGTCAGCGGATAGGCGGCGGTGTCACCGGCGTACCCGGTGTGGCCGACGCCCCAAGGCAACGACTGTGTGCCGGTCTTGGGATCGGTCACGTAGTCCAGCGCCGCGGAGGCCATGCTGGGAGCGTTCGCGGTCACGAAGGCGCCGGTGCCGTTGGCCAGCGCCGCGGTCGGGAAGCTGAACGCGGCCGCGCGGCCGGTGTCCACGATGGCGATCAGGCTGCGGCTGCCGAGGTTCTGCGGTCCGCACTTGGCGTGCCCGGCCGGCGCCTCGTAGTTCTGCAGGATGCACGTCGGCGTCTGCAGGACCAGGTTCCGCGCTACGGCGTCGAGCCCGGCCTGGATGGGGTTCCACTCGAATCCCTTGAGGCGGTTGTAGTCCCGGTGAGTGCCCTGCGGGTCGTACGGCAGCCCGGTGCCCGGGTCCACCGGCGGGCCACTGGCGTCCTGGGCCACGAAGCTGTTGATCGGGTACGGGTACACGGACGTCTTGTAGAAGCTGTCGACGTGCATGCCCCACGGGTCCGGCTTCCCGCTCAGGAACTGGCTGGCGTCGGGGTCGGACATGATCCACATCGTCAGCTCGCGCACCAGGTCGCTCTGGCCGCCGGCGACGATCGGCTCGGAGCCGTCCTGGGCGGCGCAGGTCGGCCAGGTGAAGGCGTTGTTGGTCGGGTTCAGCGCCATGAACTCGGGGTCTTTGAACAGGCAGCCCGGGTTCCCCGCGACCGAGGCGGTGTCGCTCTTGGCCCCGACGAAGTTCTCGTAGTCGTAGGACTGGGTCAGCAGCTTCGCCACCAGCCGCGCGTTGAGCTTCATGCCCGTGATCGGCAGGTGGGTCTTCGGATCGTCGACGAAGAACGCGATCGCGATGCCGGTGTTGCCCAGCGGCACGTAGGTGTAGGGACGCGCGCTGGCGGTCGCGGGATCGGCCGGCAGCGAGGTGAACGCCACGTCGGCACCGGCCCGGCCCTGGAGGAAGTCGGTACGCGCCTCGGGCTCGGTGAGGTCGCTGCTGTACTGGACCGTGACGGGGTCGACGCCGGCCAGGCACGAGCCGACGACCCACTGGGTCAGGGCGCGGTCGAGCATCGGCATGCCCTCGGCGGCGACGTCGGTCGCGCTCGCCGGGCACGCCGCGGGGACCGGGGCGAAGGAGACCGGGATGACCGTGCGCTCGTTCCACGCGCACTGCTCGCCGTCCTCGAAGCCGGACGCGCCGATGGTCTCGTACTCCGATCCGGTGGCCGCACCCCCGAGGCCGGTGTCGCCGTCGTGGTAGGTGCAGTCCGCCGCCCCGCTGTCCGTGCTGAAGCCCAGCGCGTCGCCGCCGTAGTTGGGCTCGACGACGATCGAGCACTGGTGCGTGGCGTCACAGCCCAGGGTCGGCGACTGGCTCGCGGTGTACATCTCGAGGTCGGCGCTGCCCGTGCCGTCGCTGCGGGTGACCGCCGCGACCACGTTCGACGGGAAGTCCGGCGCTTGCAGACCCGCCGACTCGGAGGGGAGCTCGAATCCGGCCTTGGGGTCCTGGCCGTAGTGGAACCCGCCGTAGCAGTCAGTGATCGTCGGGTTGGTACCCCGGCATTCGTAGACGGTGACCGGGTACCCGACCGCGTTCCAGTTCCCTCCGTTGGAGTTCCCGAACACCACGAACGAGCCGTGGGTGCTCGGGGTGAACCCGGTCCAGGACACGTGCACCGTCTGGTCGACGACGTTCTGGGTCTGGGAGACGGTCACCGTGCCGTCGGCCCCGGTGGTCTGCGTCGCCGGGATCCACACCGGCGGTCCTTGAACGGTGACCGACGACGCGTCGGCGTGCGCGGCGGCGATGGTGTGCGCACCCGGAGGCAGCAGGACCAGGGCCGTCATGAAACTCACCGTCCAGGCGAGTACGGCCGCGCAGTAGACGCGCAGGCCTCTGCGCCGGCGGGCGGCTCCCGCTTCATGGGGCGACATGGGGAGGACCTCCGAGGTCGAAAATCAGGGGACGCATACAATTCGCCGCCCCGCGGGCGACGGGTGACGGTCCACGACGCGGCCAAGGCGGAAACGGTGGCCGACCGCGAGCCCGGGCGCGGGGATCGCCCGGCGCCCGGTCCGCGGTCGGTGGCGGGTGGTTCGGTGGCAAGTGGTTCGGGCGGCCTCAGCCGGCCGGGGTGTAACTGGCGGTCAGCGAGCCGACGGCCTGGCCGGCGGTGAAGAACGTGGTGTGCAGAGCCTGGTTCAGGTACGCGGCGCCGTCGGCCGGGATGTCGGCGTCGCCGGTGAGCGTCTGCGGCGTGGCACCGGTGGCGCTGCCCACTGTGTTGTCGCCGAAGGCGAACAGGTTCACCGGCGTCGTGCCGCCGTCGGGCACCGCGGAGACCTCCTGGGTGCTGCCGGACAGCGCCACCTGGTGGAAGCAGACGATCTTGCCGGTCAGCGCGTCCGCGAACGCGATCCCGCCGCCGAGCGTGACGGTGCCGTAGAAGCGCGCCAGCACGGCGTTGCCGCCGGTGACCGGGAAGGTCGCGGTGGCGCCGGAGGCGCTGTCGTAGGACCCGGTCGCCGTCGGCAGCGGCACCGCGGCGATGCCGGACTCCAGCGCGGCGGTCAGGAAGGTGTTCGAGGCGGTCACGGCGACGCTCCCGGAAGCCGGGGTGCCGGTCGCGCTGGCGGACGGCAGCGCGACGACGGTCGCGGCGATCGCCGCGGCGGCGGCCAGAGAGCGCACGACGACGGTGCGGTTCATGGGGACTCCTTGAAGACGGTTCTGCGGGACGGACAACTGGGAAGGACCGGGCCCGTCGGATCGTCCGTGGACGCGTCCGACGGGCCCGGCCGTTGTGCTCGTGCTGGGAACTCAGAGAACTCGGTGGCTCAGGGGACTCAGGGGGCTCAGATACCGGCCTGGAGCGTGCCGCAGGCGTTGCCCAGGGTGTGGAAGCCGTAGCTGGTGATCAGGCTGGCGCCGTTCTTGCACAGCCAGCCGTTGTTCGAGGCGCGGCCCAGCAGCGCCTTCAGCCGCGGCCCCTCGGTCGCGTTGGACCAGTCGGCCTGGCGCACGACGTGGTAGACGTTGCGGGTGTAGGTCAGCGACAGGTTCGAGTTCCACACCTTGTTCGTGGTGTCGAGCTGCTCGGTGCCGTCGATCGAGCGGTTGGCGTCCAGGACCCCGGGGGCGTCCGTGGTGGTGCCCTTGCCGTCGTAGACCTGGCCGATGTAGTGGCTCAGGGAGTAGGGGAAGATCGCGTTGACGTCGCCGGCGAACGCCGGGTCGGTGCCCTCGTTTTCCTCCGGCGTGGTGGCCTTCCAGCACGACGGGGTGGTCGTGATGCCCAGCGCGCCCAGCCAGAACGACCGGGTGCCGGAGCCGGACTGCGGGATGAACACGTCGATGGGGGCGTTCGGCAGGGTGCCCTCGTCGGTGATCTGGCTCCAGTTGGTGATGGTGCAGTTGTAGATGCCCTGCAGGTCGGAGCTGCTCAGGTCATGCGGGGCGTTGCCGCCGGTGTAGGCGGACCAGCCCACCGCGTCCGTCGCGAACGGGATGAACCAGTCGGTGGTGCCGGAGTTCGGGCCCCGCGACGAGCGGGCGATGTCCAGCGTGGTGTCGGTGGTGCTGTTCAGCGCGGTGATACCGGCGCCGGAGCCGTTCGGCCGGGCGATGGTGCTCGCGCCGGACTTCGGCGTGATGTTGCCGGCCGGGGTCGCGTCCCAGCTGTAGAACTTCGAGGCCGGGCTGGTGGCGTTGTACGCGGTCGACACGCCGTTGTCCAGCGCCTGGATGGTGTCCGAGCCGACGGCCACGATGTCGGTCGCGGCCGGGGTGGTGCCCGACGGCGGGTCGGCCAGCGCGGCGCCGTTCGACGCCACCACGGCGCCCAGGGCGGCCGCGGCGATCGCCGAGGTGATGGCGAGCTTGCGGGTGACAGAACGCATTGCTTTTCCTCCTGCAAGGGGGACTGGTCCTTGCGGGATTGAGATTCGCCGACCGGCCCCGTCCCGACCAGAGCGAGCGATCAGCGCCCTGCGCCGCAGGGTGGATCGAAGACCGCCCAGATGCGCTGCTGGCAGGGCTTATGAGGGTCCTGAAACACGATCGGCCGGTACCCGGTGTGCTTCCGGCAGTGGCGCGGTGGTGCCGTCTTCGGGGTCTCGCGTTCATCTGGCGCCGAACGCCGTCAGGCTTCTGCGACAGTGACTATTCGGGCACGCCTCAGCGCCCGCGCCGCGCGAACCCAGACAGCGCGTTGAGAAACCCCGAAGCACCGCCGCGGCACTGGTCCGGCCGCAGATACCCGCGGGCGCTGCGCGCCACCACCACGCCGGCGCTCATGCCGGTGCCGGTGACGCGCACCGGCAGCGCCGCCGACCACCACCAGTCCGGGCCGTCGCCGGCGCGGCCCAGGCGGATGCTCAGGGCCTCGCGGTCGGCGACCAGTTCGCGCCAGGCCGCGTCCAGGGCCTCGTCGCTGCGGTAGGCGGCGGCGGAGCGGGCCAGCGGCCGGCCGTTCGCGGCCATCAGGACCCAGGTCAGTTCGCCGTCGCCGCCCGCGCGCACCATCAGGGCGCCCGGCATCTCAGCCGTCGGCGGCCAGGATCGCCAGGAACTTGGCGACCGCTATCTGACAGGTCGCGTAGCGCTCGTAGGAGCGGATCGAGCGGGCCAGAGGGGTTCCGCTGGGCGACTGGAGGACCCAGGTCCAGCCGGCCCCGTCCTTCACGTGGCTGATGCGCGCCGACAGGTTGGGCGCGTCGCGGCGTAAGCGGGAGTAGGCCCGGCGCGCCTCGTCCGCCGCGGAGTACGCGGGGGCGGAGATGGCCACGATCCGTCCGTTGCTCGCCTTCGCCCGCCAGCGGTAGCGCCCGTTCTCAGCACGGTCCACCAGCACCCGTCCGCTCTCGTCCCGAACAGTGTCCATGGCATTCCGCCCAACACTCGAGCTCAATCTTCGAAGTTTCCTCGAGCGATCAATCTAGGCGTGTGGAGCGGACCACGAGTCGGGAAACGTCCGACCAAGGACATCTGTTCGCCTACCCGTTGCGCCTTAGTCGCTTACGAGGCGTGATCACCTGTCAGGGCTCTGAATCGCCGGTGAGGACCGCCGGGGCCGGGCGCGCCGGTGAACCGCTTCAGCAACCCTTCACGCAACCGCTTGTACCCTCGGGCTCAACCATGGGCGCGAGGGACACCATCAGAGGTCGGGCGGACACCCTGCGCGATCGGCCGCCGCCGGCGCCCGCCGGGGCCCGGCGACGTCGAGCAGATCTGGTCCTTTCGCGTGAGGGATCTCCATAGACTGTCCGTCTACTCTGGGCTCGTTCGACGGACATCTCACCAGATCGGAGATACAAGTGCGGATCACGGTGATCGGCACCGGATACCTCGGTGTCACCCACGCCGCCTGCATGGCCGAGCTCGGTTTCGAGGTGATGGGCCTGGACGTCGACGTGGAGAAGGTCGCCGCCCTGGCCGCCGGACACGTCCCGTTCTACGAGCCCGGCCTGCAGGAACTGATGCAGAAGCAGATCGCCGCCGGGCGGCTGTCCTTCACCTGCGACTACACCGAGCTGGCCGAGTGGGCCGGCGACGGCGCGGTGCACTTCATCTCCGTGGGCACGCCGCAGAAGCAGGGTGAGTACGCGGCCGACATGACCTATGTCGACACCGCCTTCGAGAGCCTCGCCCGGGCGATCGCCCACCAGGGCCGCTCGCTGGTGGTCGGCAAGTCCACGGTCCCGGTCGGCACCGCCAACCGGGTCGCCGCGATGGTCGCCGGCATCGCGCCGAACGCCGAGGTGGCGTGGAACCCGGAGTTCCTGCGCGAGGGCTGGGCCGTGAAGGACACGCTGCACCCGGACCGGCTGGTCATCGGCGTGCGCTCGGCCGAGGCCGAGGCGGACCTGCGGCAGGTCTACGCGCGGCTGCTGGAGGAGGAGGTGCCGCTGGTGGTCACCGACTTCCCGACCGCCGAGCTGGTCAAGGTCTCCGCGAACTCCTTCCTCGCGGTCAAGATCTCCTTCATCAACGCCATGGCCGAGGTGTGCGAGGCGGCCGGCGCCGACGTCATGCAGCTGTCCGAGGCGCTGTCCCACGACCCGCGCATCGGCGGCCGCTACCTGGTGCCGGGCCTCGGCTTCGGCGGCGGCTGCCTGCCCAAGGACATCCGGGCGTTCATGGCCCGGGCCGGCGAGCTCGGCGTGGACCAGGCGCTGGCCTTCCTGAAGGAGGTCGACGCCATCAACATGCGGCGCCGGGCCCGGACCGTGGACCTGGCCCGCGAGCAGTGCGACGGCTCGCTGCTGGGCAAGCGCGTCGCGGTCTGGGGCGCGGCGTTCAAGCCGGACTCCGACGACATCCGCGACTCCCCCGCCCTGAACGTCGCGGCGTCGATAAACCTGCAGGGCGCGCAGGTCACCGTCTACGACCCCAAGGCCATGGACAACGCGCGCAAGATGTTCCCGACCCTGTCCTACGCCTCCTCGGCGATGGAGGCCGCACAGCAGGCCGACGTGATCCTGCACCTCACCGAGTGGCAGGAGTTCCGCGACCTGGACCCGGTCGCGGTGCGCGGGCAGGTGCGGGGCGCCCGGATCATCGACAGCCGCAACGCGCTGGACGCGGCGGCCTGGCGGACCGCGGGCTGGACGTACCGGGCGCTGGGACGGCCCTGACCAGGGCCGGAGCACCTCTAGTCGATCATGGGTGGGCGCCGCAAGGCGACCCGCCCATCTTTACATCTCTTTCACCGCGATTCCGCGTTGTAAGACATCCGAGCAATCCCACTACAGCTCCGGGAAACTTACTCGCCGTAGCATTGGTAGTGCGCGCTAACGATAATTTCCACAACAGGGCGGGTTCCCATGACCAAGCAGGTTGAGAAGGTCGACCGGGTCATCATCCGTTTCGCCGGCGACTCGGGCGACGGCATGCAGCTCACCGGCGACCGGTTCACCTCCGAGACCGCGGCGTTCGGCAACGACCTGTCGACGCTGCCCGACTTCCCCGCCGAGATCCGGGCCCCCGCCGGGACCCTGCCCGGCGTGTCCGCGTTCCAGCTGCACTTCGCCGACCACGACATCCTCACCCCGGGCGACGCCCCGGACGTGCTGGTGGCCATGAACCCGGCGGCGCTGAAGGCGAACATCAAGGACGTCCCGCGCGGCGGCACGATCATCGTCAACACCGACGAGTTCACGCCCCGCGCGCTGAGCAAGGTCGGCTACGCCGCCGACCCGCTGGAGGACGGCTCCCTGGACGCCTACAAGGTGCACAGGGTCGCGCTGACCACGCAGACGGTGAAGGTCCTGGAGGGCCACGACATCTCCCGCAAGGACGCCGAACGCGCGAAGAACATGTACTCGCTCGGCCTGCTGTCCTGGCTGTACCACCGGCCGACCGAGGCCACGCTGGCGTTCCTGGAGAAGAAGTTCGCCAAGAAGCCGGCCATAGCGGCCGCGAACGTGGCGGCCTTCCGGGCCGGGTGGAACTACGGCGAGACGACCGAGGACTTCGTCGTCTCCTACGAGATCGCCCCGGCGCCGATGCCCAAGGGCACCTACCGGAACATCCACGGCAACCTCGCACTGGCGTACGGCCTGATCGCGGCCAGCCACCAGAGCGGGCTGCCGATGTTCCTGGGCGCCTACCCGATCACCCCGGCCTCGGACATCCTGCACGAGCTGAGCAAGCACAAGAACCACGGCGTGCGGACCTTCCAGGCCGAGGACGAGATCGCCGGCATCGGCGCGGCCCTGGGCGCCAGCTTCGGCGGCGCGCTCGGCGTCACCACCACCTCCGGCCCCGGCATCGCACTCAAGGGCGAGACCATCGGCCTGGCGGTGAGCCTGGAGCTGCCGCTGGTGATCTGCGACATCCAGCGCGGCGGCCCGAGCACCGGCCTGCCGACCAAGACCGAGCAGTCCGACCTGCTCCTGGCCATGTTCGG
The DNA here is from genome assembly GCF_041260665.1 of Catenulispora sp. GP43. Classification (NCBI taxonomy): domain Bacteria; kingdom Bacillati; phylum Actinomycetota; class Actinomycetes; order Catenulisporales; family Catenulisporaceae; genus Catenulispora; species Catenulispora sp. GP43. The sequence continues at coordinate 77,673 of NZ_JBGCCT010000001.1, forward strand.
GCGCAACGGCGAGGCCCCGGTGCCGATCGTGGCGCCGCGCTCCCCCGCCGACTGCTTCGACGCCGCCCTGGAGGCCGCGCGGATCGCCGTCACCTACCGGACCCCGGTGTTCCTGCTGTCCGACGGCTACCTGGCCAACGGCTCGGAGCCCTGGCGGATCCCGGACGTCGCCGACCTGCCGGTGATCGCCCCGGACTTCGCCACCGGCCCGAACAAGACGCTCGAGGACGGCACCGAGGCGTTCTGGCCGTTCCTGCGCGACCCGCAGACCCTGGCCCGGCCGTGGGCCATCCCCGGCACCCCGGGCCTGGAGCACCGGATCGGCGGCATCGAGAAGGCCGACGGCACCGGCAACATCTCCTACGACCCGGCGAACCACGACCTGATGGTGCGCACCCGGGCCGCCAAGGTGGCCGGCATCGACGTCCCGGACCTGGACGTGGACGACCCCTCCGGCCAGGCGAAGGTCCTGGTCCTGGGCTGGGGCTCGACCTTCGGCCCGATCCAGGCGGCCTGCCGCCAGGTCCGCCGGGAGGGACAGCCGGTCGCGCATGCCCATCTGCGTCATCTGAACCCCTTCCCGGCGAATCTCGGGCGCATACTGAAGGAGTACGACAGAGTGCTCATCCCCGAGATGAACCTCGGGCAGCTCTCCATGCTCATCCGCGCCCGCTACCTCGTGGACGCGGTCGGCTACAACCAGGTGCGCGGCCTGCCGTTCAAGGCGGCCGAGCTGGCCGGAGTGATCAAGAACCTGATCGAGTCGGACGCGGTTGCCCAGGAAGAAAGGGCGGGGGTCTAAATGCCGGAACTGCTCAAGCTCACGACCAAGGACTTCAAGACCGACCAGGAAGTGCGCTGGTGCCCCGGCTGCGGGGACTACGCGATCCTGGCGGCGGTCCAGGGGTTCATGCCGTCCCTGGGCATCGCCCGGGAGAACATCGTGTTCGTCTCCGGGATCGGCTGCTCCTCGCGCTTCCCGTACTACATGAACACCTACGGGATGCACTCCATCCACGGCCGCGCCCCGGCGATCGCCACGGGCCTGGCCTCCTCCCGGCCGGACCTGTCGGTCTGGGTGGTCACCGGCGACGGCGACGCGCTGTCCATCGGCGGGAACCACCTGATCCACGCGCTGCGCCGGAACGTCAATCTGAAGATCCTGCTGTTCAACAACCGGATCTACGGACTGACCAAGGGCCAGTACTCGCCGACCTCCGAGCAGGGCAAGATCACCAAGAGCACGCCGTACGGGTCGCTGGACGCCCCGTTCAACCCGGTGTCGCTGGCCCTGGGCGCCGAGGCGACCTTCGTGGCCCGCAGCATCGACTCCGACCGCAAGCACCTGACCTCGGTGCTGCAGGCCGCGGCCGAGCACCAGGGCACGGCGCTGGTCGAGATCTACCAGAACTGCAACATCTTCAACGACGGCGCCTTCGAGAACCTGAAGGACAACACGGTCAAGGACCGGCACCTGATCCGGCTGGAGCACGGCAAGCCGATCGCCTTCGGCACCGAGACCGAGCGGTACGGGATCGTCCGGATGCCCGACGCCACGCTGAAGGCGGTGCCGCTGGAGCAGGCCGGGGACGCGGTGCTGGTGCACGACGCCCACACCCCCGAGCCGGACCTGGCCTTCGCGCTGTCCCGGCTGCCCGACCCCACGACACTCTCGCCCACCCCGATCGGGGTGTTCCGGGACGTCACCCGGCCGACCTACGACGCCCTGATGAGCGCGCAGCTGGACGAGTCCGCGCGCACCCTGGGCTCGGGCAAGCTCGCCGAGCTGCTGACCGGGTCCGACACGTGGACGATCTCGTGAGAGATCGTGAGCGAGGTGTGAGACGTCGATGACACTCCCCCGTTCGGCCCTGTCCGGCCGGGGAGTTCGACCGCGGTGAGACAGTCCTGGTCGCACACGTACAGCTCATGATCGTGAACGCCCCTCCCGCGCCCGGGCAGGGGCGTTCGCGCTGGTGCAAACGAAATGCAAACGCCCTCAAGTTGGATGATCCGATCTCGGAGGTGATAGGACAGACCTTCGGCATGGGCATAGGGACCATGTTGGACCTTTGGATCCCGCCGAAATGAGGCAGCACGCGATGAGCAGTACCAGCACGGCCGAGCCCAAGAAGGCTCGTTCGGGGGCGGTGACGGTACCGGTCGCCACGCCCGGGGCCCTGGCCCCGGACGTCAACCTCCCGGAGAGCCTGGGCTACCGGGTCAAGAAGCGGCTGCTGGGCACCCCGCTGGTCAACGACCAGCTGCACGGCGAGAAGCTGTCGAACCCGGTGGCGCTCGGGGTGCTGGCGCCGGACTGCGTGTCCTCCTCGGCGTACGGCACCGAGCAGATGCTGACCCAGCTCGTGCCCTACTTCGGCACCGTGGGCTTCATCCTGGTCATGCCGGTCACCGGGGTGATCCTGGGCCTGCTGCTCCTGCTGACGCTGTGCTACCGGGACGTGGTCCGGCACTACACCAAGGCCGGCGGGGCCTACGTGGTGGCCCGGGAGAACTTCGGGCAGAAGGTCGCCCAGATCGCCGCGGTCGCCCTGCTCATCGACTACATCGTGACGGTGGCGGTGCAGATCGCGGCCGGCACGGACGCCATCGCGTCCTGGATGACCTTCACCTTCCACGTCAACATCGACAGCTGGAAGATCTACGTCTCGGTCTTCGTGATCATCCTGCTGTGCTTCGGCAACCTGCGCGGCATCCGCGAGGCCGGCCGCTCGTTCGCGGTGCCGGCGTACTTCTACATCGCGGCGGCCGGCGTCACCGTCCTGGTGGGCCTGGTCCGGCTGGCCACCACCGGGCTGCCGCAGGCGCCCAGCCTGCACGACCAGGCCGGCGGCGCGCTGCCGCTGGGCAGCTACACCGGGACCCTGCTCCAGGTCACCGCGGTCCTGTGGATCCTGAAGGGCTTCGCGAACGGCGGCTCCTCGCTGACCGGCCTGGAGGCCATCTCCAACGGCGTGTCGGTGTTCAAGAAGCCGGCCGGCCGCAACGCCGCCAAGACGATGATCTGGATGTCCACCGCGCTGGGCTCGCTGGTGCTGGGCATCTCGATCCTGGCCTGGCAGCTGAAGACCAACCCGTACAGCAGCGGCAACCCGACGGTGCTGGCCCAGATCACCAAGATCACCTGGGGCGGCCACGGCTTCGGGTTCGTGATGCTGACCCTGGTGCAGCTGGCCACCGCGCTGATCCTGTACACCGGCGGCAACACCTCGTTCAACGGCTTCCCGTTCCTGACCTCGTTCGTCGCCGAGGACAACTTCCTGCCCCGGCAGTTCCTCGTGCGCGGACACCGCCTGGCGTTCTCCAACGGCATCGTGGTGCTCACGATCCTGTCGCTGGCCCTGCTCATCGGCACCGGCGGCAACCTGACCTCGCTGGTCGCGCTGTACGCGATCGGGGTGTTCACCGGCTTCGTGATGGCCTCGGCGGGTCTGTTCAAGTACCACTGGACCCGCAACGAGCCGCACCGCTGGTGGAAGCTGTTCGTGGCCGGCTCGGCCTGCGTGATGTCGTTCGCGGTCGTGGTGATCTTCGCGACGGTGAAGTTCACCGAGGGCGCGTGGATGGTCGTGATCGTCTTCCCGCCGGCCGTCTTCGGCCTGATCCAGCTGAACAAGCGCTACCGCCGCGAGGCCGAGGCGCTGGCCAAGGCGCCGGCCTCGGCGGAGCTGCCGACCCGCACCCAGACCTCGGTCATGGTCCTGGTCGACTCGGTGGACCTGGCGGTCATCAAGACGCTGCGCTACGCCCGCTCCCTGCGCCCGACCGAGGTCCGCGCCGTCCACCTGATGGTCGACAACCTGTACGCCGAGCAGCTGCGCAACCAGTGGGACGCCTCCCAGGCCGCGGACATCCCGCTGGAGGTCATCGAGGTGCCCGACCGCCGCATCCGCCGCGCGGCGATGGAGCTGGCCGCCCGCGAGACCGCGGAGGGCTACGAGGTGACAGTCCTGCTCCCGCGCCGCACGTACTCCCCGATCGTCGGCCGCCTCCTGCACGACCGCACCGCCGACCGCCTGGCCGAGGTCCTGTCGACGCTGCCGCACGTGGTGGCCACCATCGTGCCCTTCGACGTGGTCGAGGCGATCGAGGAGCTGGAGCAGGCCGAGAAGGGCCACAAGCCCAAGGCCAGGGAGGGCGACGCCGCGGCCGGCAAGCCCCGCTCCACCAAGAAGATGCTCCTGGACGCCGAATGCACGGACATCCCCGACCCCGGCCACGGCGTCCCGGTCCCGGTCAGCCCGATCTCCTCGGTCCAGTGGCGCCAGCGCGCCGCGGTCGAGGGCCGCATCCGCTCGGTCGCGGTGTCCCCGGTGAAGGGCTCCCCGGCCCTGGAAGCCGAGCTCTACGACGCCTCCGGCGGCATCACGCTGGTGTTCTACGGCCGGCGCTCGATCCCGGGCATCGAGCCGGGCGCGATCATGCGCGTGGAGGGCATGGTCGGCGAGATGGAGGGGCACCTGGCGATGGCGAACCCGACGTACAAGCTGCTGCCGCGCGAGCACGGGGACGACGAGTAGCGCCCGGTCGGCCGGGCGGTGCGCCTGTAACAGTCCAACCCGCGATCCACCTGTGACAGAACCAGCTCACCGCCCTATCCTGTCCCTCATGGGAGAGAGCGGGAGCGCCGCTGAGCGGCGGCTCGGGGTGGGGTTCGGGGTCGCGGCGTACGGAGCCTGGGGGCTCTTCCCGCTCTACTGGCCGCTGCTGGAGCCCGCGGGCGCCGGGGAGATCCTCGCGCACCGGATGGCGTGGTCGCTGCTGGCCGTGCTGGTGCTGCTGGCTGTGCGGCGGGTGCCGGGCGGCGGGGCGCGGTGGGGGTGGGTGCGCGAGTTGCTGCGGACGCCCCGCAAGGTCGCGCTGCTCGCCGCGGCCGCGGCCGCCATCTCCGTCAACTGGTTCGTGTACATCTGGTCCGTCAACCACGGGCACACCGTCGACACCGCGTTCGGATACTTCATCAATCCGCTGGTGACCGTGCTGTTCGGGGTCTTCCTGCTGCGGGAGCGGCTGCGGCGGCTGCAGTGGGCCGCGGTGGGGGTCGGAGCGGTGGCCGTGCTGGTGCTGGCCGTCGGGTACGGCAAGGCGCCGTGGATCGCGCTGGTGCTGGCCGGGAGCTTCGGGACGTACGGGCTGCTGAAGAAGCTCGCGGCGGTGCCGGCGGCCGAGGCGATGGCGGTGGAGTCCACGCTGCAGTTCCTGCCCGCCGTCGGGTACCTGGCGTGGCTCGGGACGCACGGGACGCTCGACTTCGCGCACCACGGGGCCGGGAACACCGCGCTGCTGGTGCTCGCCGGGCCGGTGACGGTGGTGCCGCTGATCTGCTTCGGGGCCGCGGCCAACCGGCTCCCGCTGTCGGTGGTCGGGCTGCTGCAGTTCCTGGCGCCGATCCTGCAGTTCCTGTGCGGGGTGCTGGTGCAGCACGAGTCGGTGCCGCCGGCGCGGCTGGCCGGGTTCCTGATCGTCTGGCTCGCGCTGGTGCTGCTGACGGTCGACGCGCTGCGCGGGGCCCGCAGGCGGCCTGCTGCTGCTGTTCCTGCTGCCGTTCCGGCTCCTGCTCAGTCCACCTCGACGTCCGAGACCGCGCCCAGCATGCTCGACAGCACCTTGACGCAGGCGTCCACGTCGGCCTGAGTCAGCCCGCCGCCGACCTGGCCGAGCAGCCCGTGCTCGCGCGCGGTCACCAGCTCGATCGCCGCGCGGCCGGCCTCGGTGAGCCGGATCAGCCAGGACCGGCGGTGCGCCGGGTTCGGGACCGCCTCGACCAGCCCGCGCTCCGCGGCGTCGTTCACCATGCGCTGCACGAACTGCCGGCTCAGGGCCTGCGCGCGGCCCATCTGCGGCACCGTCATCGGCCCGTTGAGGCGCAGCATGTCCAGCACCGCGCGCACGCCGACGCCGACGCCCTCCATCTCGTCGAGCTCCACCTTGCGTAGCACCCGCCGGTACAGCGGCCCGACCAGGAGGTAGACCTCGGCCAGCCGCACGGCGAGCTCCTCCGGGGGAAGCGGTTCATCCGTCACCCCCGCAGTATGACACCTTGGTTGCCAACTCGCCGCGAGAATGGCACCTTAGGTGTCATGAACGAGATCCAGTACGCGACCCTCCCCGACGGCGGCCGGCTGGCCTACGCGGACCGGGGCACCGGCCCCCTCCTCGTCCTGCTCCACGGCGGCTTCCTCGACCACCGCATGTGGACCCCGCAGCTGAAGACCCTTTCGACGGACCACCGCGTCGTCGCCCCGGACGCCCGCGGCCACGGCGACAGCTCCGTGGCCACCGCCCCGTTCCGGCACACCGACGACGTCGCGGCCCTGATCCGCCACCTGGACGCCGGTCCCGCGGTCCTGGTCGGCGTCTCGATGGGCGCCGCGACCGCCACCGACACCGCACTGGAGCACCCCGACCTGGTCCGCGCCCTGGTGGTCAGCGGCGCGGGCACCAGCGAGCCAGAATTCGTGGACGACTGGACCGGCCAGACCCTGGCGCAGGTCTGGCCGCCGTTGTTCGCCGGCGACGTCCCGGGCGCTTTGAAGATCTGGAACAAGTTCACTGCCGGCCCGCACCGCGAGCTGTCCGACCTGGACCCCGCGATCCCCGCGCTGATCGACGAGATGACGACCAAGACCTGGGCGAAGCACACCGACGCCAAGGACTGGTCCAGCCACGCCGAGGACACCTGGGCCCGGGCCGCGCGGCTGACCGTCCCGGTCATGGCGGTGATCGGGGGCGCCGACTCCGACGACCACCGGCACAACGCCGAGCGGCTCGCCGACAGCGTGGCCGACGCCCGGAAGATCACGATCGCCGACACCGCGCACTACCCGAACCTGGAGGACCCCGAAGCGTTCGACGCGGCGGTCATCGGGTTCGTCGACGCTTTGGTCTGAAGATCTGAAAGCGCGAAGACCAGGCACGAAGACAAAGCGCGCCGACGACCTGAGGTCGTCGGCGCGCTTTCGTCAAGATCCCGACGTCACGTCGTCCGGGAGATCACCACGTCGCACAGCGCCTTCATCGCTTCCTTGGCCGGCATCTCCGGCAGCGGCTCCAGCACCGCCTTCGCCTTCTCCGCGTAGCCGCGCACCACGTCCCGCGCCTGCTCCATGCTCGGGTGCGCGCGCAGCAGCGCCAGCGCCTCGTCGAAGGACGCGTCGTCGGCGGACAGGTCGGTGCGCAGGAGTTCCTGCAGGCGCGCGGTCTCGCGGTCGGCCGAGCCGTCCATCGCCAGCGCGATCAGCATCGGCAGGGTGTGCACGCCCTCGCGCAGGTCCGTGCCCGGCGTCTTGCCGGACTGCTCGGACTCCGAGGCGATGTCCAGCAGGTCGTCGGAGAGCTGGAAGGCCACCCCGAACCGTTCGCCGAACTCCGCCAGTATCTGTTCCTGCTCGGCGGTGCAGCCGGCGAAGATCGCGCCGAAGCGGGCGGCGGTGGCGATCAGCGAGCCGGTCTTGCCGGCCAGGACCTCCAGGTGGTGGTCCACCGGGTTCTGGCCGTTCTTCGGGCCCACCGACTCCGAGATCTGGCCGCTCACCAGGCGCTCGAAGGTCTCGGCCTGGATCCGCACGGCGTCCGGGCCCAGCTCGGACAGCAGCGAGGAGGCGCGGGCGAACAGGAAGTCGCCGGACAGGATGGCCAGCGAGTTGTCCCAGCGCTGGTTCGCCGAGGCCACGCCGCGGCGCAGCGCCGCCTCGTCCATGACGTCGTCGTGGTAGAGCGTGGCGAGGTGCGTCAGCTCCACCACCACCGCGGACTCCACGACGCCGGCCAGGGCCGGGTCGCCGAACTGCGCGGCCAGCAGCACCAGCAGCGGCCGGGTGCGCTTGCCGCCGGCCTGGGCCAGGTGCGAGGTGATCTCGCTGATGTAGGCGTGGTCGCTGCGGGTGTAGTTCAGCAGCACCTCCTCCACCCGCAGCAGGCCGTCCTTCAGGGCCACGGACAGGGCCTCGTCCTGCTGCATGGCGATCGCGAACGGACCCCAGCCCTGCGACGTCTGTAGAAGCGGCGGGGTCAGCGTGCCGGGAGTACTCACTGCGGCGGCCTTCCAGGTCGGGGCGGTGGCGGGCGGTCGGTCGGGGTCGCGCTCATTCGTCACAGGTGCTTCACATGTTCGCTCCTAGGTTATCCGGCAGCACTTTCAAGGAAGAGGCGCCCCGGCCGGTCAACGTTCCAGCGGGCAGAAAAGAGCCCCGGACCACCGAGGCGGTCCGGGGCGTAGCGCTGCGTGGCGGAGCTATTGGACGAAGTACGCCGCCTTGTCCGCGAGGTCCAGCGCCATCTGCGGGATGACACCGAGGGCGATCGTGAGCACCACCGTGACGGTGAGCGCGATCGTGGTCATCGGCGAGGGCACCACCACGACCGGCCCGGAGACCTCGTCCCGGAGCGGCTCGCTGAAGTACATCAGCACGATGACCCGGACGTAGAAGAACGCCGCCGCGGCCGAGGCGATCACACCGACGATCACCAGCGGCCAGGCGCCGCCGTCGATCGCCGCCGTGAACAGCGCGAACTTCCCGGTGAAGCCGGAGGTCAGCGGGATGCCCGCGAAGGCCAGCAGGAACACCGTGAAACAGGCCGCCAGCAACGGCGAGCGGCGCCCCAGGCCCGCCCAGGACGACAGGTCGGTGGCCTCGCCGCCGACCGTCACCGAGCCGTCCTCGCCGCCGTCCCCGGACTCCGAGCCGCCGCGCACCGACTCGCGCACCAGCGTCACCACGGCGAACGCGCCGATCGTGGCGAACCCGTACGCCGCCAGGTAGAACAGCGTCGCGCTGACGCCCTTGGTCGTCGTGGAGATCACGCCGAGCAGGATGTACCCGGCGTTGAGGATCGCCGAGTACGCCAGCATCCGCTTGATGTCGCGCTGCGTGATCGCCAGCACCGCGCCGGCCAGCATGGTCAGGACCGCCACGCCCCACAGCACCGGGCGCCAGTCCCAGCGCAGGCCGGGCAGCGCCACGTAGACGATGCGCAGCAGGGCTCCGAACGCGGCCACCTTGGTGGCGGCGGCCATGAACCCGGTGATCGGGGTCGGCGCGCCCTGGTACACGTCCGGGGTCCAGGAGTGGAACGGCACCGCGCCGATCTTGAACAGCAGTCCGACCGCCAGCAGCGCGATCCCCACCAGCACCAGCACGTCCGAGTGCGGGGCCGAGGAGATCGCGGTCGCGATGTCCGACAGCCGCACCGAGCCGGCGTAGCCGTACAGCATCGCGATGCCGTACAGGAAGAACGCCGAGGAGAACGCCCCGAGCAGGAAGTACTTCATCGCCGCCTCCTGCGACAGCAGGCGGCGCCGGCGCGCCAGCCCGCACAGCAGGTACAGCGGCAGCGACAGCACCTCCAGCGCCACGAAGGAGGTCAGCAGGTCGTTCGCGGCCGGGAACAGCAGCATGCCGCCGACCGAGAACAGCATCAGCGGGAAGACCTCGGTGGTCCGCAGGCCCGCGGTGTCCGCGGCCCGCTCGCTGCCGGAGCCCGGCGTGGTGGCGCCCTGCGCGGTGAACGCGTCCAGGTCGACCACCGCGGTGCCGCGTTCGGCCACCAGCAGCAGCGCCAGCAGGGCCAGCGCCAGGATGGTGCCCTGCAGGAACAGCGTCACGCCGTCCACCGACACCGCGTCCGCGGCGGTGGTCTGGGCCATGCCGTGGTTGGCGATCACGAAGCCCAGGGCCACCAGGACCCCGGCCAGCGACACCGCGACCTGGGCCCAGTAGCGCCGCGTGCGCGGCAGGAAGGCCTCGATGAGGATGCCGACCGTGGCGGCGCCGAACACCACCAGCATCGGCATCAGCGCCCGGTACTCCACCTGCGGCGCCGTGAAGGTGTTCGCCGCCGTGGAGGTCAGGCCGCCGGGTGTGGACGGAGCGCCCGGCGCGGCGGCGAGGAGAGTCGTCAGAGCGCTCACTTGGAGTCCACCTTCTCCGAAGTCTGCACCGCGTTCACGGCCGGAGCCGGGTCCTGCTGGTGAACGTGCTGCAGAGTGGTGTTGACGGAGGGGTTCACGATGTCGAGCACCGGCTTGGGGTAGAAGCCCAGGCCGATGATCAGCGCGATCAGCGGCGCCACGGCGACCACCTCACGCGCCCGCAGGTCCTTCATGCCCTCCAGCCCCGCCTTCAGCGGGCCGGTCATGGTCCGCTGGTAGAGCCAGAGCACGTACAGCGCGGCCAGGATGATCGCCGCGGTGGCCACGATCGCCACCGCCTTGTAGCGCTCGAAGGTGCCGACCAGGACCAGGAACTCCGAGACGAAGGAGGACAGGCCCGGCAGCGCCAGCGAGGACAGCCCGGCGATCAGGAACACGCCGGCCAGCTTCGGCGCGACCTTGTTCACCCCTCCGTAGTCGTCGATCAGCTGCGATCCGCGACGGGAGATCAGGAAGCCGGCGACGATGAACAGCGCGCCGGTCGACAGGCCGTGGTTCACCATGTACAGCGAGGCGCCGCTCTGGCCGGTCGAGGTCATCGCGAACACCCCGAGGGTGATCAGCCCGAAGTGCGAGATCGAGGTGTAGGCGATCAGGCGCTTGATGTCGGTCTGGCCGATGGCCAGCAGCGCACCGTACATGGTGCCGACGATGGCCATCCCGATCACCAGCGGCGTGAAGAACTTCGACGCCCCCGGGAACAGCTCCAGGCAGTACCGGAGCATCCCGAAGGTGCCGACCTTGTCCAACACGCCGACCAGCAGCACCGCCGAGCCGGGCGTGGCCTCGGCGGCTGCGTCCGGCAGCCAGGTGTGGAAGGGGAACAGCGGCGCCTTCACGGCGAAGGCCACGAAGAACCCGAGGAACAGCGCCTTGCCCAGTCCCGGGCTGATGCCCAGCTGGCCGGAGCTCACCGCGTTGGCCAGCGTCTGGAAGTCGAAGGTACCGGTGCCCAGGTGCTTGCCCGAGGCCACGTACAGGCCGATCAGCGCGGCCAGCATGAACAGGCCGCCGAACAGCGAGTACAGCAGGAACTTCACCGCCGCGTAGGACCGCTGCGGTCCGCCGAAGCCGCCGATGAGGAAGTACATCGGGATCAGCATGGCTTCGAAGAACACGTAGAACAGGAACAGATCGGTGGCCGCGAAGACCCCGATCATCATGGTCTCCAGCAGCAGGTACAGCGAGAAGTAGGCGCGCACCGAGCGGCGGCCGTCGGCCTGCGCCTCGTCGGCGTCGTGCCAGCCGGCCAGGATCACCACCGGCATCAGCACCAGGGTCATCAGGATCAGCACCAGCGCGATGCCGTCGACCCCGAGCCCGTAGTTGATGTTGAAAGCCTTGATCCACTGGTGGCTCTCGGTGAACTGGAACCGGGCGCCACCCTTCTTGAACTGGGTCGCCATCGCGATGCCGATGCCGAGCGTGGCCACGCTGAAGGACAGCGCGATCTTCTTGGCGGCCTCGCTCTTCTCCTTCGCGACCACGGCGACCGCGGCCGATCCGACCAGCGGGACGACGCCCAGCGTGGTCAACCAGGGAAAGCTGCTCATCTCCATCTCTCCCTTTAGAGCTTCGCGAAGAGGATCGCGGCGACCAGGGCGGCCGCTCCTCCGAACATGGACAGGGCGTAGGAGCGGACGTATCCGGTCTGGAGCCGTCGCAGCCGCCCGGACGTCCCGCCGACCAGCGCGGCCAGACCGTTGATCGCCCCGTCCACGCCGCGGTTGTCGGTGTAGACCAGGGTGCGGGTCAGGTACTGGCCGGGCCGCATCAGCGCCGCCTCGTTGAAGGCGTCGCCGTACAGGTCCTTGCGGGCCGCCACGGTGATGAAGCTGCCGCGCGGGGCGACGGAGGGCACCTTGCGCGTCCCGTACTGGACGATCGCGATCGTGACGCCGATGGCCACCGCCACCAGGATGATGATCGACAGCTCCGCCGAGCTCAGACCGCCGGGCAGCTTGCCCTCCGGCCGCGGCCCGGTCACCGGCTCCAGCCAGTCGACGAAGGCGTTGTTCAGGTTGAACAGGAAGCCCGCGGCGACCGAACCGACCGCCAGCAGCAGCATCGGCAGCGCCATGCTGAACGGCGACTCGTGCGGGTGCGGCTCGTGACCCTCAGCGTTCTGCTCCCAGCGCTTCTCGCCGAAGAACGTCATGATCACCATGCGGGTCATGTAGAACGCGGTGATCAGCGCGCCGAGCAGGGCACAGCCGCCCAGGATCCAGCCCGAGGTGCCGCCCTTGCTGAACGCGGCCTCGATGATGTGGTCCTTGGAGTAGTACCCGGAGAACGGCGGGCAGCCGATGATCGCGAGGTAGCCCAGGAAGAACGTGCCGAAGGTGATCGGCATGTACTTGCGCAGGGCGCCGTAGCGGCGCATGTTCACCTCGTCGTCCATGCCGTGCATGACCGACCCGGCGCCCAGGAACAGCCCGGCCTTGAAGAAGCCGTGGGTGACCAGGTGCATGATCGCGAACGCGTAGCCGAGCGGGCCCAGGCCCGCGGCCAGGATCATGTAGCCGATCTGCGACATCGTCGAGCCGGCCAGGCTCTTCTTGATGTCGTCCTTGGCGCAACCGACGATCGCGCCGAACAGCAGCGTGATCGCGCCGACGATGGTCACCAGCAGGCGCGCGGTCGGCGACAGGTCGAAGATCGCGTGCGAGCGGACGATCAGGTAGACGCCGGCGGTCACCATGGTCGCGGCGTGGATCAGGGCGCTGACCGGGGTCGGGCCCTCCATCGCGTCACCGAGCCAGGTCTGGAGCGGGAACTGCGCCGACTTACCGCAAGCGGCCAGCAGGAGCATGATGCCGATCGCGGTCAGCGTGCCGTGCGAGGCCTGCGGGGCCAGACCGAAGACGCCGATCTGGTTGGCCGGCGACTGGCCGGACCCGCCGGGGTTGGAGAAGTTGAACGTCCCGAAGGTGACGAACATCAGCATGATCGCGATCGACAGCCCGACGTCGCCGACGCGGTTGACGACGAACGCCTTCTTCGCCGCGGCCGCCGCGCTCGGCTTGTACTGCCAGAACCCGATCAGCAGGTACGAGGCCAGACCGACGCCCTCCCAGCCGACGTACAGCAGCAGGTAGTTGTCGGCCAGCACCAGGATCAGCATCGCGGCCAGGAAGAGGTTCAGGTAGCTGAAGAACTTCCGGCGCTCGGGGTCGTGGCTCATGTAGCCGACCGAGTAGATGTGGATCAGCGATCCGACACCCGTGATCAGCAGGATGAAGACCATCGAGAGCTGGTCGAGCTGGAAGGCCACGTCGGCCTGGAACGGGTTCTGGCCGGTGCCGGGCACCGGGATCCAGGTGTACAGGTGCTGGTGCATCGTGCGCGCGGCGCCGTGCTTGCCGAGCATCGTGAAGAACAGCCCGGCCGCGAGGGCGAAGCTGCCCAGCGCCGTGAGGCACCCGAGCAGGTGCCCCCAGGCGTTGGTGCGCTTGCCCCCGAGGAGCAGGATCGCCGCGCCGAAGAGCGGCAGTCCGGGGACAAGCCAGATGAGACTTTCCATTGCTTACTCGGCCCGCCTCTCAGTACTTCAGCAGGTTCGCGTCGTCGACCGAGGCCGAGCGGCGGGTACGGAACACGGACACGATGATGGCCAGCCCGACCACGACCTCAGCGGCCGCCACCACCATCGTGAAGAAGGCGATGACCTGACCGGTGAGGTCGCCGTGCATGCGGGAGAAGGTCACCAGTGACAGGTTCACGGCGTTGAGCATGAGCTCCACGCACATGAAGACCACGATGGCGTTCCGGCGGATCAGCACCCCGAAGGCGCCGACCGTGAACAGGAGCGCCGACAGGAACAGGTAGTTGGCCGGGTTCATTCGGCGGCTCCGTTCGAAGGGGCACCATTCGAGGACGACGCGTTTTCGAGCTCCGGCGCCTCGCCCTGCCGCGGCAGGGACATGTTCTCCCGGGTGACAGCGGTCAGGCCGACCGCGTCGCGCACCGGGGTGCGGGCCACCAGCGTGGCGTTCACCGAGTCCTCGGCGACCGAGCCGTCGGGCAGCAGCGCGGGGACGTCCACCGCGTTGTGCCGCGCGTAGACGCCCGGCGTCGGCAGCGGCGTCATCCGCTTGCCGGTGCGCACGCGCTCCTCGACCAGTTCCTTCTGCGACTTCTTGGCCACCAGGCGCTCCCGGTGCGTCATCACCATCGCGCCGACCGCGGCGGTGATCAGCAGCGCCGAGGTGACCTCGAAGGCCCAGAAGTACTTGCTGAAGATCAGGTCCGCCAGGTTCTTGACGTTGCCGCCGCCGGCGTTGGCCTGCCCGGCGCCGACGAAGGTCCCCAGCCGCGCGTGGCCCAGGGTCACCATGACCAGGACCGCGAACGCGACCGCGGCCAGCACCGCCAGCTTGCGCTGGCCCTTGATGGTCTCCACCAAAGAGTCGGCGCTGGAGACGCCGACCAGCATCAGCACGAACAGGAACAGCATCATGATCGCGCCGGTGTAGACGACGATCTGCACCACGCCGAGGAAGTAGGCCCCCTGCGCCAGGTAGAACACCGCGAGGCAGATCATGGTCGTGGCCAGCGAGAGCGCCGAGTGCACGGCCTTCTTGGAGAAGACCGTCCCCAGCGCCCCGAGCACGGCGATCGCGCCGAGGACGTAGAACTGGAAGGCCTCGCCGTCGGAGGTCTTGCTCAGCCCGGCGGCCAGGGTGACACCCTGATCGGCGACAGCGAGCGGAAGGCTCATCACGCGTCCTCCCCGTCCGGGTCGGGCTTGGCCGAGCTGCGCGGCTGCGGGACGGTGCCCGGCGCGGCCGCGGTGACCTTGCCCTCGTAGTAGTCCTGGGCGGTCATGCCCGGAAAGATCGAGTGCGGCGATTCGACCATGCCCTCGGTCAGCCCGGCCAGCAGCTCGTCCTTGGTGTAGATGAGGCTGGCCCGCGAGCTGTCCGCGAGCTCGAACTCGTTGGTCATGGTCAGCGCCCGGGTCGGGCACGCCTCGATGCACAGCCCGCACAGGATGCAGCGCAGGTAGTTGATCTGGTAGACGCGGCCGTAGCGCTCCCCGGGGGAGTAGCGCTCGTCGTCGGTGTTGTCCGCGCCCTCCACGTAGATGGCGTCCGCCGGGCAGGCCCAGGCGCACAGCTCGCAGCCGACGCACTTCTCCAGCCCGTCCGGGTGCCGGTTGAGCTGGTGCCGGCCGTGGAACCGCAGCGCGGTCTGCTTGGGCTCCTCGGGGTACTGCTCGGTCGTCCGCTTCTTGAACATCGTCGAGAAGGTGACGCCGAACCCCGCGACCCCGGCGAGCGGGTTCTTCGGCTTCTCCTTACCGGAGTAAGGGTTCTGCTCGTCAGACATCGGAGTCTCCTGCTTCGAGTTCGGTGGCCTCCACCACGGCGCCCACCAGGGCGGCCCGGGGACGGCGCGGCGTGAACGCCGGCATCGTCTGGCCGGGCATCGGCGGCACCGGGAACCCGCCGTCCATGGGGTCGAACGGCTTGGCCGCCGCGGCGGCCTCCTCGGCCTTCTCCTGGGCGCTGGTCTGCCGGTAGCGCAGTTCGCTGACGATCCAGGCGATCACCAGCACGGCGATCACCGGACCGAGGATGTAGACCGCGTGCGCGCTGTTCAGGTCGCCCTGGTTCTTCAGGGTCCGCACCACGGCCACCGCCAGCAGCCACACCAGCGAGGACGGGATCAGCACCTTCCAGCCCAGCTTCATGAACTGGTCGTAGCGCAGGCGGGGCAGCGTGGCCCGCAGCCAGAAGAAGAACAGCATGAACAGGACCAGCTTGCCGACGTACCACATGATCGGCCACCAGCCGCTGTTCGCGCCGTGCCAGACCGAGACCACGCCCCAGGGGGCGTGCCAGCCGCCGAGGAACATCAGCACGGCCAGCGAGGAGACGGTGACCATGTTGACGTACTCGGCCAGGAAGAACAGCGCGAACTTGATCGAGGAGTACTCGGTGTGGAAGCCGCCGACCAGCTCGCCCTCGGCCTCGGGGAGGTCGAAGGGCGCGCGGTTGGTCTCGCCGACCATCGACACCACGTAGATGACGAAGGAGGGCAGCAGCGGCAGGCAGTTCCACCAGCTGTGCTGGCTGGCCACGATGCCCGAGGTGCTCATCGTGCCGGCGTAGATGAACACCGCCACGAAGGACAGCGACATCGCGATCTCGTAGGAGATCATCTGCGCCGTGGAGCGCAGGCCGCCCAGCAGCGGGTAGGTCGAGCCGGAGGCCCAGCCGGCCAGCACGATGCCGTAGATCCCGATCGAGGTGGCGGCCAGCACGTACAGCAGGGCCACCGGCAGGTCGGTCAGCTGCAGCGGGGTGCGGTGCCCGAAGATCGACACCTGGTTGTCCGCCGGCCCGAAGGGCACCACCGCGATCGCCAGGAACGCCGGGATGGTCGAGATCAGCGGGGCCAGGATGAAGACGATCTTGTCCGCCGCGGTGGGGATGATGTCTTCCTTGAGCATCAGCTTCACGCCGTCGGCCAGCGACTGGAGCATGCCCCAGGGGCCGGTGCGGTTGGGCCCGATGCGCTGCTGCATGTAGCCGACGATCTTGCGCTCGAACAGGATCGCCATCAGGACCACGACGACCAGGAAGGCGAAGACCGCGACGACCTTCAGCAGGATCAGCCACCAGGGGTCCCGGCCGAAGAACGAGAGGTCCTCGTAGTTCGTCGGGGTGGTGGCGTCGGCTGCCAGGGGGCCACTGGCCAGGTGCCCGAACACAGTCAGGGCGCTCACGCGGTGGCCTCCACTTCGGTCGCGGCGCGTGCGATCTTGACCAGCGATCCGGTGTCCGCGCGCAGCGCGCGGCGTACCTGCGAACCCTTGGAGTTCGTGGGCAGCCACACCACGCGGCCGGCCAGGTCGGCGATCTGCAGCGGCAGGGTGATCGAGCCGTGCTCGTTGGAGACGGTGACCGGGTCGCCCTCGGCGGCCCCGATCTCCGAGGCGGTCTCCTTGCTCAGGTGGACCACGGTCGGCTTGCGGGTGCCGGCCAGGAACGGCTCGTGCGCCTGCAGCGACCCCTCGTCCAGCAGGAAGTGCCAGGTGGCCAGCACCGCCTCGCCGACCGCCGGCTTGGGCAGCTCGGCCGGGGTGGAGGACAGGGCCGGGGTCTTCTCCCGGTGCCACAGCCCCAGCCGGGCCAGCTCCGCGCGGGCCGCGCCGACCGTGGGCAGGCCCAGGTGCACGTCCATGGCGTCGGCGATCCGGTCCAGCACCCGCAGGTCCGGCATCTCGCCGAGCCCGGCGGCCTGGACCGCGTCGGCGTCCAGCGCGGTGTCGAACGCCCGCGCGCGGCCCTCCCAGTCCACGAAGGTCCCGGACTTCTCGGCGACCGGCGCGACCGGGAACACCACGTGCGCCCGCTCGGTGACCGCGCTGTGCCGGAACTCCAGCGAGACCACGCACGCCACCCGGTCCAGCGCGTCCAGGAAGGACTGCGGGTCCGCCGTGTCGTACGGGTCGACGCCGGCGACCACGAGCCCTGCCACGCCGCCCAGTGCCGCGGTGTCCACGATCTGGTCGGCCCCGCGCCCGAAGGCGCCCGGCAGGTTGGCCACGCCCCAGCGGGCGGCGACCTCGGTGCGGGCCTCAGGGTCGGTGGCCGGGCGGCCGCCGGGCAGCAGGTTCGGCAGCGCGCCGGCCTCCAGCGCGCCGCGCTCGCCGGCCCGGCGCGGCACCCACGCCAGCTTCGCGCCGGTGACCCCGGCCAGCTTCACCGCGGCGGTGAGCGCCCCCGGCACGGCGGCGAGCCGCTCGCCGACCAGGATCACCGCCCCGGGCTTGCGCAGGTCCGCAGCCGCGTTCAGTCCAGCGGTATCCAGACCGGAGTCCGGTCCGCCGTCGGCCAGTGCCGCCAGGAAGGCCGGCTCGGTGAGCGGCGCGGCCTTCAGCAGCGCGCCCTTGAGCTTGCTCAGGCCGCGCGTGGCGTAGGGCGCTATGGCCGCCACCGCCAGCCTGCGGGCGAGCACGTTCTTGCGCAGCCGCAGGAAGACGATCGGCGACTCCTCCTCCGGCTCGAAGCCGACGAGCAGCACGGCCGGGGCGAGGTCCAGGTCGGCATACGTGGTCGCCAGGCCGGAGCCGGCGACGTGGGAGGCCAGGAACTCGGCCTCCTCCTCGGAGTGCGGCCGGGCCCGGAAGTCGATGTCGTTGGTCTCCAGCGCGACCCGGGTGAACTTCGCGTACGCGTAGGCGTCCTCGAGGGTCAGCCGACCGCCCACCAGGGCGGCGGCCCGGCCGCGCGCGGCGCCCAGCCCCTCGGCGGCGAAGGCCAGGGCCTCCGGCCAGGAGGCGGGGCGCAGCTCGCCGGTCTCGCGGTCCCGGATCAGCGGCGAGGTGATCCGCTTGGCGGCGGGGGCCTGCGAGTACTGGAACGCCCAGCGTCCCTTGTCGCAGTTCCACTCCTCGTTCACCTGCGGGTCGTCGGCCGCCATGCGCCGGGTGACCTTGCCGCGCCGGTGGTCCGTGCGCAGCGCGCAGCCGGCGGCGCAGTGCTCGCAGGCCGAGGGCGAGGAGACCAGGTCGAAGGGCCGCGAACGGAACCGGTAGGCCGCGCCGGTCAGCGCGCCGACCGGGCAGATCTGCACCGTATTGCCGGAGAAGTAGGACGCGAAGTCCTGGTCCTCGGCCACCGAGATGCCGACCTGCTGCTGCGAGCCGCGCTCGATCAGGGTGATGAACGGGTCCCCGGCGATCTGGTCGGCGAACCGCGTGCAGCGCGCGCAGGACACGCAGCGCTCGCGGTCCAGCAGCACCTGGCTGGAGATGTTGATCGGCTTGGGGAAGGTGCGCTTGACGCCCTCGTACCGGGACTCCCCGGCACCGGAGCTCATCGCCTGGTTCTGCAGCGGGCACTCGCCGCCCTTGTCGCAGACCGGGCAGTCCAGCGGGTGGTTGATGAGCAGCAGCTCCATCACCCCGCGCTGGGCCTTCTCGGCGACCGGCGAGCTCACCTGGGTCTTGATCACCATGCCGTCGGTGACCGTGACGGTGCAGGAGGCCACCGGCTTGCGCTGGCCCTCCACCTCCACGATGCACTGCCGGCAGGCGCCGGCCGGGGCCAGCAGCGGGTGGTCGCAGAACCGCGGCACCTGGGTGCCGATCCGCTCCGCGGAGCGGATGATCAGCTCGCCCTTGGGCACCTGGAGCTCGACACCGTCGATGGTGATGGTGACCAGCTCGACCGGAGGTGGTGTGGGCACCGCCACCTCCTTGCCGCTGTCTGCGGAGTTCGTTGTCGTCACGGTCATGCGCTGGTCCTCGCGAATGACAGCGGGCCGTCGGCCCACGCGGTGGACAGGGATGGGTCAAGGGGGCACCCGCCGCGCTCGAAGTGCTCCAGATACTCGTCCCGGAAGTACTTCAGCGAGGACTGGATCGGCGCGGCGGCACCGTCGCCGAGGGCGCAGAAGGCCTTGCCCACGATGTTGTCGCACAGGTCCAGGAGCTTGCCGAGGTCGTCCTCGGTGCCCTCGCCCTTCTCCATGCGCTTGAGGATCTGCACCAGCCAGTAGGTGCCCTCGCGGCACGGCGTGCACTTGCCGCAGGACTCGTGGGCGTAGAACTCCGTCCAGCGCAGGGCGGCGCGCACCACGCAGGTGGTCTCGTCGAAGATCTGCAGCGCCTTGGTGCCCAGCATCGAGCCGGCGGCGCCGACGCCCTCGTAGTCCAGCGGGACGTCCAGGTGCTCCTCGGTGAACATCGGCGTGGAGGAGCCGCCGGGGGTCCAGAACTTCAGGCGGTGGCCGGGCCGGATGCCGCCGGCGTAGTCCAGCAGCTCGCGCAGGGTGATGCCCAGCGGCGCCTCGTACTGGCCGGGGTACTTCACGTGGCCGGACAGCGAGTACAGCGTGAAGCCCGGGGACTTCTCGCTGCCCATGCCCTTGAACCAGTCCACGCCGTTGCGCACGATCGCGGGAACCGAACCGATGGACTCGACGTTGTTCACACAGGTGGGGCTGGCGTAGAGCCCTGCGACGGCCGGGAAGGGAGGACGCAGACGAGGCTGTCCCCGCTTGCCCTCCAGGGAGTCCAGCAGCGCCGTCTCCTCGCCGCAGATGTAGGCGCCGGCTCCGGCGTGCACCGTGAGGTCGAGGTCGAAGTCGGTGCCGAAGACGCCCTTGCCGAGGAAGCCGGCCTCATAGGCCTCGCGCACCGCTGCCTGCAGGCGGCGGAGCACATGCAGCACTTCACCGCGCACATAAATGAACGCGCGGCTGGCGCGGATCGCGTAGCACGCGATGATCACGCCCTCCACGAGCTCGTGCGGGTTGGCCATCATGAACGGGATGTCCTTGCACGTGCCCGGCTCGGACTCGTCCGCGTTCACCACCAGGTAGTGCGGCTTGCCGTCGTTCTGCGGGATGAAGCCCCACTTCATGCCGGTGGGGAAGCCCGCGCCGCCGCGGCCGCGCAGGCCGGAGTCCTTGACGAGCTGGATCACCTCGTCGGGGTGCATCCGCAGCGCCTGCTTGACCGCGGTGTAGCCGTCGCGCCGCTGGTAGCCGGCGAGCGTCCAGGGCTCGGAGTCCAGCCAGCCGCGGGACAGGACGGGGGTGAGTTCTGGTGCCATTACTCGGACGCCTCCGTGGTGACCGCCGGACCTGTGGGGGTCCGGCCCTGCGAGACCAGCAGGCCGGCCAGCGTGGCGTGGCCGGCGGCCCCGCCCCCGGCCACGGCTCCGGGCCGGGTGTCCTCGAACCCGGCCAGTATCCGCTCGGCCTGCTTGAAGGTGCACAGTGCGGGTCCCCGGGTGGAGTGCACTTCCTTGCCCGCGCGCAGTTCGTCGACGACCCGGACCGCCTTGTCGGGGTTCATGTCGTCCATGAACTCCCAGTTGACGGTCATCACCGGCGCGAAGTCGCAGGCCGCGTTGCACTCGATGTGCTCCAGCGTGACCTTGCCGTCCTCGGTGGTCTCGTCGTTGCCGACGCCCAGGTGCTCCTTGAGCGTGGCGAAGATGGCGTCGCCGCCCATCACCGCGCACAGGGTGTTGGTGCACACCCCGACGTGGTAGTCGCCGACCGGGCGCCGCTTGTACATCGTGTAGAACGTCGACACCGCCGAGACCTCGGCGGTGGACAGTCCGAGCTTGTCGGCGCAGTACTCGATGCCCGCCGGGGAGACGTAGCCCTCCTCGCTCTGCACCAGGTGCAGCAGCGGCAGCAGCGCCGAGCCGGACTGCGGGTAGCGGGCCACGACCTGGTCCGCCTCCGGGTCCAGCTTCTTCAGGTGTTCGTAGGCTGACTTCTCGCTCAACGGTCCACTCCACCCATGACCGGGTCCAGGGAGGCGATGGCGACGATGACGTCGGCCAGCTGGCCGCCCTCGCACATCGCCGCGGTCGCCTGCAGGTTCGTGAAGGAAGGGTCGCGGAAGTGGACCCGGTAGGGCCGGGTGCCGCCGTCGGAGACGACGTGCACGCCCAGCTCGCCCTTCGCTGACTCCACCGCCGCGTAGGTCTGGCCGGCCGGGACGTGGAAGCCCTCGGTCACCAGCTTGAAGTGGTGGATCAGGGCCTCCATGGAGTCGCCCATGATGTGCCGGATGTGGTCCAGGCTGTTGCCCATCCCGTCGCTGCCCAGCGCCAGCTGCGCCGGCCAGGCGATCTTCCGGTCGGCGACCATGACCGGCTGGCCCTGGGTGCGCTGGATGCGGTCCAGGCACTGCTCGACGATGTTCAGCGACTCGTACATCTCGGCCAGGCGGACCCGGTAGCGGCCGTAGGAGTCGCTGGTGTCCCAGGTGGCCACTTCGAAGTCGTAGGTCTCGTAGCCGCAGTAGGGCTCGGACTTGCGCAGGTCGTGCGGCAGGCCGGTGGCGCGCAGCGTCGGGCCGGTGATGCCCAGCGCCATGCAGCCGGCCAGGTCCAGGTGGCCCACGCCCTCGGTGCGGCCCTTGAAGATCGGGTTCTCGTTGCACAGCTTCGCGTAGTCCGGGAAGCGCTTGCGCATCAGCTTGACGTAGCTGCCGATCTTGTCCACCGCGCCGGGCGGCAGGTCCTGCACGACGCCGCCGGGGCGGATGTACGCGTGGTTCATGCGCAGCCCGGTGATGAACTCGAAGAGGTCCAGCGTCTCCTCGCGCTCGCGGAAGCCCGCGGTCATCATCGTCAGCGCGCCCATCTCCATGCCGCCGGTGGCCAGGCACACCAGGTGGCTGGAGATCCGGTTGAGCTCCATCATCAGGACCCGGATGACACTGGCCCGCTCGGGGATCTGGTCCTCGATGTCCAGGGCCTTCTCGACCGCCAGGCAGTACGCCGTCTCGTTGAACAGCGGCGTCAGGTAGTCCATGCGGGTCACGAAGGTCGTGCCCTGCACCCAGGTGCGGAACTCGGTGTTCTTCTCGATGCCGGTGTGCAGGTAGCCGATGCCGCAGCGGGCCTCGGTCACGGTCTCGCCGTCGATCTCCAGGATCAGGCGGAGCACGCCGTGCGTGGAGGGGTGCTGCGGCCCCATGTTGACGACGATGCGCTCTTCCGGGCTCTCCTGCAGACCGGACAGGATCTCGTCCCAGTCGCCGCCGGATACCGTGAAGGCGCGGCCCTCGGCGTCGTTGACCGATTCCCCGGTCTCGTCGATGACTGTCATGAGTAGGCCCTCCGCTGGTCCGGAGCCGGGATCTGCGCGCCCTTGAACTCGACGGGGATGCCGCCGAGCGGGTAGTCCTTGCGCTGGGGGTGCCCCAGCCAGTCGTCCGGCATCAGGATCCTGGTCAGGCCGGGGTGGCCGTCATAGATGATGCCGAACATGTCGTAGCTCTCGCGCTCGTGCCAGTCGACCGTCGGGTAGACCTCGTAGAGCGAGGGGATGTGCGGGTCGACGTCCGGAGCGGTGGTCTCCAGGCGGATCCGGCGGTTGTGCGTGATGCTCAGCAGCGGAACCACGCTGTGCAGCTCGCGGCCGGACTCCTCGGGGAAGTGGATGCCGGTGACGCCCAGACACATCTCGAAGCGCAGCGCGGGGTCGTCGCGCAGGGTCTTGGCGACCCGGACGAGGTGCTCGCGCGGCACGTGGATGGTCAGCTGGCCGCGGTACACGACGTAAGCACTGATGGCCTCCAGGGGCAGGCCCTGCTCCTCCAGCGCGCCTTCGAGCTCGTCGGCGACGACGTCGAAGTAGCCGCCGAAGGGGCGCTCGCTGGCGCCGGGCAGCTCGATCCGGCGGACCAGGCCGCCGTAGCCGGAGGTGTCGCCGCCGTTGCGGACCCCGAACATGCCTTTACGGGTGGCGATCAGCTCGCCACCCGGCTTGTCAGCACCCTGTTCCGGGACCGCGGGTACGTTTTCGGTCACCGAAGGAGCCCTTCCATCAGGATCGTCGGCTTGGCGTTCATCGCGGCCTTCTCGGCCTCTTCCGCGGCCTTCTTACGGTTCACGCCCAGCGGCATGCTCTGGATCTGCTCGTGGAGCTTCAAGATCGCGTCCAGCAGCATCTCCGGGCGGGGCGGGCAGCCCGGCAGGTAGATGTCGACCGGCACGATGTGGTCCACGCCCTGCACGATCGCGTAGTTGTTGAACATGCCGCCGCTGGAGGCGCACACGCCCATCGCGATGACCCACTTGGGGTTCGCCATCTGGTCGTAGACCTGGCGCAGGACCGGGGCCATCTTCTGGCTCACCCGGCCCGCCACGATCATCAGGTCCGCCTGCCGCGGCGTCGCGGAGAACCGCTCCATGCCGAAACGCGCCAGGTCATAGCGTCCGGCGCCGGTGGCCATCATCTCGATGGCGCAGCAGGCCAGGCCGAACGTCGCCGGCCAGACCGACGACTTGCGCATGTAGCCCGCCAGACCCTCCACCGTCGTGAGGAGGAATCCTGCGGGCAGTTTCTCTTCCAGGCCCATCTGTCAGTCCCATTCCAATCCGCCGCGACGCCACACGTAGGCGTAGGCGACGAAGACGGTGAGGATGAAGAACACCATCTCGACCAGGCCGAACCAGCCCAGAGAGTCGAACCGCACCGCCCACGGGTACAGGAACACGATTTCGATGTCGAAGATGATGAAGAGCATGGCGGTCAGGTAGTACTTCACCGGGAAGCGGCCGCCGCCGACCGGCTGCGGAGTGGGCTCGATGCCGCACTCGTAGGCCTCCAGCTTGGCGCGGTTGTACCGCTTCGGTCCGGTGAGCATCCCCGACACCACCGAGAACACGGCGAACCCGGCGGCCAGGCCGCCGAGCACCAGAATCGGCGCGTAACTGTTCATGGGTGACGTCCTGTCAGGCAGGTTTGTGTCAATTTCTGGACGAGTGGGCCCTGCTCACGCTACTTGTGGCTGATTTCACAAGCTCCCGCGACGTTCAGTGCCGTGCCGTGAACCCAGTGTGTGGAGAGGCGGTTTCACAAGCACGACCGTGAGCGCCACGAAACGGTCGGTGCCTTCTTTCGGGCTGATCCTACGCCTGCGCCGTGTGGGCTGCGCCACAGGGGTGCGGCCAAGTGTGATCGAGATCACCGGAAGATCAACGATCATCAGCCCACGAAGATCATCCAACCGGATAAAAACGGAGGTGTTGTGATATAGGCGGTAGCACCTCCCGTCGGCTAAGACCGACTTGCGCACCCGGCCGAGCTCTGCAAGCGGCAAACCCCTTGGCGGCGCGGCATACGGGAGTAGGTTGCTGGCGTGGAGTCCAGGACGCCCTTCGGCGAGGAGGTCTGTGATGCACCGGCGCCGGCTTTCTGTTAGCTCAGTCGCGGCATGCGCCGTTCTCCTTGGTTTCACAACGGTTTCCTGCTCCGCGACAGCCAATCAGGTGAACGCCCGCACGTCGGCCGGGTCCGGCACGGGGACGGTTTCGGCGAGCTCGTCTCAGGGGGCTGGCACGGGTCCGGCCACCACCTCGGATTCGAGTTCCCCGAGCGGTTCGGCTTCCGGAGGGCCGACTTCATCGGCTCCACCGACCCCACCCGCCCCACCCTCCTCACCGGCGTCCTCTTCGCCGACGCCCCCGCGGCCGGTCTCGTCACCGCCGGCGCCGCATCCGAGCCCGCCCCCATCGGCACCGAGCACCGCACACGGGACGATCACGGTCACACCGGCAGAGAACGGGACGACGATCCGCGTAGCGGTCGGCACGGACGTCATCGCCGCGCAGTTCCCCTATCCCTCCGCGCCGATGTCGACCAACCCAGCGGTCCTGGCGCCCGGGATCTCGCCGATGAGCATCGTCTGCCGCCCGGGGAGCACCTGCTCGGAGCCGCCGCGGACGTTCCTGGCGCGGGCCCGGGGGACGGCGGAGATCACGGCGTCGCGGGAGACGTGCGGGACGGCGGCGAAGTGCGTCACGCCGATGGTGCCGACGGAATTCGAGGTGACGGTCGTCGTCGAGTAGGGCGTGAGGGTGGGCCTGCCCGGCCCTGAGGGCTTCTCCAGGCCGTTTCCGGGACGGCACCGCGCCCCGGCCCGAGAAGCCCGGACCGGGGCGCGTGCGGCTTTGTCAGCCTTCTGTCAGCTGCTGCTGCGCCAGGGCTGCGAGGGCGCCGGCGGCGGGCCGTAGCCGGGAGGCGCGCCGATGTGGGTGCGGTCCGCGTCGGACTCACCGGGCTGTGTCTGTGGCTGTGGCTGTGGCTGTGGCTGTGTCTGCCACCCGCGCTCCTCGAAGGCGCCGGGCCGGATCGGCCGCGCCGCGAAGGAATCGGGGCCCTCCACGACCTCGACGACCTCCTCGTCCACCACGAGCGAGGGACCGTCGTAGACCACGGTCGGCTGGTCCGGCACCGGCTGGAACACCACCACCGGCTCCTCCACGACCGCCACCGGCTCCTCGACCGCCACGAGGTCCGCCTCGGTTTCGTGGCGCTGCGCCGGGAACGCCGCGATCGACGGGGGCAGCGGCTCGCCGGCCACCGCGGCCGCCCGCTGGTCGATGCGGGCCTGGCGCTCGTCGGCGGAGAGGGTCTCGACGAACTGGACGCCTTCGGCGGCGTCGGCGGGTTCAGCCTCTTCGACGACGAAGTCGTGCACCAGGGTGGGCTCGTCGGCCAGCGCCGCGTCGGCGTGCAGACCGCGAAGGTCCTGCTGCTCGGCCGGCGGGACGTAGCCGATCGCCGCGTCGGCGGGCAGGCCGGCGACGTCGTGCTGTTCGGCGGGCGGGACATGGCCGAACAGACCGCCGAGATCCTGCTGCTCGCCTGGCGGGACATGGCCGACAGCCGGATCGGCGTGCAGACCGCCGAGGTCTTGCTGCTCACCCGGTGAGACCTGGCCGATCGCCGCATCGGCTTGCGGGCCGCGGAGGTCGGGGTGGTCGAGGTGGTCGCCGAACATCGCGGTCTCGGCCACCGCGCCGTTGGCACCGTGGACCGCCGCGTGCGAGCCGGTTCCGACCGGGGAGAACCGCGGGCCCTGGTCGGTCACTGCACCGTTGGCGGCATGGGCCGGCCCGTGCTGCCCGGCCGCGGCCTGCTCAGCTGCGGCCTGCTCGGCAGCGGCCGCCGCGGCCGCCTCCGCCTCCGCCTCCGCCTCCGCCTCGTCGGCCCGGTTCGCCGCGGCCACCATCTCCGCCAGCAGCGCGGCCTCCTCGGCGGCGGCCGCCTCGTGCGCCGCGCTCAGCGCCGCGTCGTCGTCGCCCGCCTCGGCGGCGGCCACCGCCTGCGCGGCGAGCGCCACCGCCTTGTCGTCGACGAATTCCGCGGCCGCCTCCGCGATCTCCGCGGCCAGCTGCGGTGCGGCGGGTTCCTCCGCCGCCCCGCCCGCGCCGACGATCACTTCCGCCGCCAGTTCGCGGCGCACCGCGTCGGCGGCCTCTTCCAGGACGGCCCGCGCCAGCGCGCGGAGCGCGTTCTCGTCCGCGGCGTGCAGCGCCGCCAGGACCTGCGCTTCGGCCGCGGCCACCGCCGCGTCCAGGACGCCGCCGGCGTTCAGGACTTCGGCCAGTTCGGAATCGATCTCCTCCGACACGATCGCCTGCGCGAGCGCCTGGGCCGTCGCCGGGTCGCCGAGGGCGGCGGGTTCCGCCGAGTCCTCTTCGAGCACAGCCGCTTCCGGTTCCAGTTCCGACTCCGACTCCGGTTCCGACTCCAGCGCCGGTTGCGGCTCCGGTTCGACCACGGCCGTCAGCTCCGGCTCCGCTTCCGCTTCCGGTTCAGGCTCGGGTTCGGGGTCGGACTCGGGCTCCGGTTCGGACTCCAGCTCCGGCTCCGACTCCGGCTCCGACTCCGGCTCGGTCGCGGCCTCGATCGCCGCGCCGTCCTCGATCGCCGCGCCGTCCTCGTTCTCCGCCTCGTTCTCCGCCTCGTTCTCACTCTGCGCCGCGGCGGCCGCCTCGGCGAACGCCTCCTCGACCGCGGCCTCCACGGCGGCCTCCGCCGCCTGCGCCATCAGCGCCGCCTCGGCGTGCACCACACCGCCGACGATGCCGGCGATGGCGTCGGCCTCGTGGCGGCGGGCCCGCTCGGCCTCCTCCACGCCGGCCTGCGCGACGGCGTCGCGCTTGTCCGCCGGGACCCGGTCGCCGAGCGCGCCGTACAGCGCCTTGTCTGCGGTCAGGGCCATCGTGCCCACGTCCCAGTTCTCCGGGACCGCGGCGAGCAGCGGGTTGTCGCTGAGGTCGAGCTCCTTGAGCGTCAGCTTCTGCCAGTTGCTCGTCGGCAGGTCCGAGAGCCGGTTGCCGCGCAGGACCAGGGTCTCCAGCTTCGGCAGGTCGCAGACCGAGCGCGGGATCCAGGACAGCTGGTTCTCGGCGACGTCGAGTTTGCGCAGCGACTCCAGGCCGCCCAGGGCGCGCGGGAGGGAGGACAGCTCGTTGTCCGCCAGGTCCAGGGTCACCAGGTTGCGGAGCAGGCCCAGGGTGCGCGGGACCCAGGACAGCTGGTTCGAGGCCAGGTTCAGGGTGGTCAGCGCGCCGAGGCCGGACAGCTGGAACGGGAGCTCGCGCAGGTTGTTGCCGACCAGGTCCAGGCTCTCCAGGCGGTGCAGGCCGCCCAGGCCCGCCGGCAGGGTCTCCAGGTCGCAGTACGCCAGCGACAGCCAGGTCAGGCGCTTCAGCGCGCCCACCGAGGCGGGCAGCGCGGTCAGCGGGTTCTGCGCCAGGTTCAGGGTGTCCAGGTTGGCCAGGCCGTCGAAGCTGTCCGGCAGGTCGCGCAGGCTGTTGCGGGAGACGTCCAGGGACGTCAGGACGCGCAGCGCGCCCAGCGACGGCGGCAGCTCGGTGAGCCGGTTGTAGGTCAGGCTCAGCTTGTCCAGCGAGGCCAGGCGGCCGATCGCCTCCGGGACGTGGGTCAGCCAGTTGTCGGCCAGGTTCAGCTCGGTCAGCCGGCTCAGGTCGGCCACCGAGGCCGGCAGCTCCTCCAGGTGGTTGCCGCTGAGGGCGAGGGTCTGCAGTTCGCTGAGATTGCCGATGGACGCCGGGAGGGTCTGCAACTGGTTCTTCTGCAGGTACAGCTTGGTCAGCGAGGCCATGTCGCCGATCGAGGTCGGC
This sequence comes from Catenulispora sp. GP43, assembly GCF_041260665.1. Lineage (NCBI taxonomy): Bacteria > Bacillati > Actinomycetota > Actinomycetes > Catenulisporales > Catenulisporaceae > Catenulispora > Catenulispora sp. GP43. The sequence continues at coordinate 106,050 of NZ_JBGCCT010000001.1, forward strand.
AGCTTGCGCAGCCGGTTGCCGGTCAGGCTCAGCTCCTGCAGCCGGATCAGGGCCCCGATGCTCGGCGGCAGCTCGGTCAGGACGTTGTCGTCGGCCGACAGCGACACCAGGGTCTGCGTGTCGCCGATCCAGTCCGGGAGCTCGGTGAGCCGGTTGCCGTCGACGACCAGGGTGCGCAGGTTCGGCGAGCCCAAGGAATGCGGCAGCTCGGGCAGCTGGTTCTTCTGGAGATAAAGCTGTGTGAGGTCGCCCAGGCGGCCGACCGCCTCGGGCAGCTCGGTGAACGCGTTCTCGTCGAGCCACAGGCTGCTCAGCCGCTCCAGCCGAGCGAACTCCTCGGGCAGCGCGGCCAGGCCGTTGCCGGTCAGGCTCAGCTCGATCAGCCCGGTCAGCGACGACACCTGCGGCGGCAGCTCCTCGCAGCCGTTGTGGTCCAGCCACAGCCGGCGCAGGCCCGTCAGCTCGCCGAGCGTCTCGGGCAGGTCCCGCAGCCGGTTGCCCGAAAGGTTCAGGAAGGTGACGGGCCGCAGCTCCGGCAGGCGGCCGAACTCGGCGGGCAGCCCGGCCAGACCCAGATTGGACAGGTCCAGGCCGACCTCGCCGTTGTCCTCGGTGGTGAGACGGTCACTGATGAGTCTTCTGATGTGGTCGATGTCCGGATTCACAGTCCGTCCCCCTGCGTCGTTCTGAAGTGGCAATCGCAATGCTCTCGGCGGTCACAGACTGCCATCCCCGACAGGTGTATGTCGCATTGACGCTACCTTGCTTATAGTCCGCGCCGTGAGCGAACCGAGCAGGAACGCCGAAGCCGGACCGGACGCCACCCGGCCCCAGACCAGCACCCGCGACCCCGAAGCGCTGCGGGCCGCCCTCGAACCCTGGCTCGCCCGCCGGACCGGCGGCACCGCGGTCGGGATATCCGATGTCCGAACACCCCAGACGAACGGGATGTCCTCGGAGACGTTGTTGTTCGACGCCCACTGGACCTCCACCGACGGACAGGCGCATTCCCACCGGTGCGTCGCGCGTCTGGCACCGGCGTCCGACGCCATGCCCATCTTCCCCGAATACCGGATGCGGGATCAGTTCACTGTCATGGCGTTGGTCGGCGAACGCACGGCGGTCCCGGTGCCGCGCACTCTTTGGTATGAATCCGACCCGGAAATCCTCGGTGCGGAGTTCTTCGTCATGGAACGCGTCGAGGGCCTGGTGCCGCCGGACATCCTGCCGTACACCTTCGGCGACAACTGGCTCGCCGCAGCCACCGACGACCAACGGCGGGCCCTGCAGAGCGCGACCGTCGCCACCCTGGCCGGCATCCACGCCATCCCCGCGACGGCCGAAGAAGTCACCTTTCTGGGTGATCTCGGGGCGGACGGCGACGCCGCGCTGCGCGCCCACGTCGACGGCTGGCGCGCGTACAACGCCTGGGCCCACGGCTCGCAGCCGATCCCGATCCTGGAGAAGACGTTCGCCTGGCTCGACGCGCACTGGCCGGCCGCCGTCGACGCCCCGGTCCTGAGTTGGGGCGACGCCCGCATCGGCAACATCATGTACCGGGACTTCGCCCCGGCCGCGGTCCTGGACTGGGAGATGGCCGGGATAGCACCGCGCGAGGTGGACCTCGGCTGGCTGGCCTTCCTCCACCGCTTCTTCCAGGACCTCGCGGAGTTCTTCGGCCTGCCCGGGCTGCCGGGCTTCCTCGCGTTCGGCGACGTGGCCGAGGAGTACGCCGCTCTCACCGGCTACCGGGTGCGCGACCGGGAGTTCTACGAGGTGTACGCCGCGCTCCGGCACGGGATCGTGATGGGCCGGGTGAACCAGCGGCGCGTCCGGTTCGGGGAGCAGGAGGCTCCGGCCGAACCGGACGGGCTGGTGAACCACGCCGCGACGCTCGAGCGCATGCTCGACGGGACTTACTGGTCCTCGAGCGAGAACGGCGGGTAGGCGTCGTGCGTCAGGTACATGTAGCTCGACACCCGGGTCTGCCAGCGGATGACGCCTGTGACGAAGTTCCACAGCCCCTGCGGGTAGCGGCCGGTGAACAGGATCGCCCACCAGGCGATGAAGGTCACGATGCCGGCGCACAGGCCGAGGACGTAGAGCACGATGAAGTGCGGGATGAGCATGAAGATCTTGACGAAGATGAGCCCGCGGCTGAGTTTCTCCGGGTACTGGAACTGCACCTTCACCGGATAGCCCGCGCCCTGCGGCGGCAGGCCGCCGTACGGGTTCGGCCCGGGGCCGTAGCCGGGACCGCCGGGGCCCGGGCCGTAACCGGGACCGCCCGGACCACCGGGCGGAGGCCCGTAGCCGGGGCCGCCCTGGCCGCCCTGGCCGCCCGGCGGCGGGCCGTAGCCGGGGGGCTGCTGCCCATAGCCGGGGCCGCCTTGGCCGTACCCCGCCCCGCTTTGTCCGTACCCCTGTCCGCCTTGCCCGCCCTGGCCATAGCCGGGCCCGTACTGGTCTGAAGACATGGTTCCCCTCCGTGATTCGACATGAGCCGCGTACGGAACCTACTGCGTGATCATGGAACGGGGAATGGGAAACCACCCGGCGGAACGTCAGCCGCGCACGTCGTCCGGCACCGGCTTGGGCTTCACGGGCTGCCGGTTCACCGGGGTGATCACGTCGATCTGCGCCTCCGACGTGCGCCGCGGACCCGACCAGCGGGCCGGGACCGCGTCGATGCGGTAGGCCAGCGCGTATGCCACCGCCTCGTAGTTCACGCGCCATCCCTGGAAATGCGGCCACGCCTCGTCCGGCGTCCGTTCGAACTCATATCCCTGGGCGCGCATACGCTGCACGCCGTAAAGGAACTCCTCCTTGGTGAGCAGGATCGGGTCGTCAGGGGAAGGGTCCGGGTTATAGGGCACGCGCTCAGTACGAGCGATCTCGCGCAGCGTCACGTATCCGCTTCGCAACGCCATGCGGATCTCTCCGACGTTCTGCGACGGATTGAACGACACGTGCAGCGCGGCGGCGTCCATGACCGCCAAAAGGGCGATCAGCCAGTTGCGCTGCGCTCGGGGGGACCGGAAGTAGATGAGAACGGGATAGCTGGTGTGGCTCTCGGAAACGTCGGCCGTCCACCGCTCCCATCCTCTATAGAGGTCCGGGAGTTGGTCGTTCAGGTTGACCATCGCATAGCGCGCCAGGATCTCCGGGCCCCAGGCGGGACCGCCCGCGCGCGCCTCCAGCATCGTCACCTCGGTCTCGCGCCGGGCGTAGGCGGCGTAGAGCGCGGGCAGGTACCCGACCAGCAGGCCGATGGAGACCGGTCCGGTGACGGCGGCGCAGAAGTCCACGGCGTTCAGGCGGGACTTGTCGGCGGAGGCGAAGCCCAGGGTGAACAGCGAGGAGCCGGCCTCGCGGATCGAGGCCCGCAGGTCCAGCGCCCCCAGCGAGAAGTTGACCATGGTGTAGCCGATCAGGAAGGCGCTGAGCCAGCCGACCAGCTTGGCGACCACGGACAGCGGTCCGGCGTAGGCCAGGATGCGGTCCTTGGTCTCGTACCGCTCGAAGCGGTTGGCGAGCAGCTGGAACGTGCGGTAGACGGTCCGCCCCAGGATGTTGGACAGCCCCGGCCGGAAGACCCGCGGCACCACGAGGGTCCGCACCTCCGACATGAAGGTGCCCAGCACGATCAGGCCCCCGACCACACCCCAGATCGTCCGCACAGTCCGGCTCCGTTGATCATCGATCGTGTGTTCACGCGCGGCCTGACCCGCTCTCTTCCTAGGGTGATCGTAATAGGCTCGGGGGCATGTTGCGTCTCGGCGTCTGCGTCCTGCCCGACCGTCCCTTCCGCGAGGCCGCCGCGCGCTGGCGCCGGGCCGAGGAGCTCGGCTTCGAGCACGCGTGGACGTACGACCACATCACCTTCAGCGGCATCCCGGACGGCCCCTGGTACGACGCGGTCACGACCCTGGCCTCGGCCGCCGCGGTGACGAGGAGGATCAAGCTCGGGACGCTGGTGGCCTCGCCCAACTTCCGCCATCCGGTCCCGTTCGCCCAGGAGATCATGTCCCTGGACGACGTCTCGCGGGGGCGCTTCATCCTGGGCTACGGCGCCGGCTCGTTCGGCCCGGACGCCCGGGTGCTCGGCCACGGCCCCGACGGCGAGGGCTGGTCAGCCAAGGAGCGCGGCGAGCGCTACCGGGAGTCGGTCGAGATCCTGGACCAGCTGCTGCGCGGGGCGGCGGAGGGCCGGACCCGCACCACCTACCGCGGTACCTATTACGAAGCGGTGGACGCCCGGATGGAGCCGGGCTGCGTCCAGCAGCCGCGGGTGCCCTTCGGGCTGGCCGCCACCGGGCCGCTGGGTCTGCGGACCGTGGTGGAGCACGCGCAGATGTGGATCGCCGACGACACTCTGGCCGGCCGCGACGGCGAGGGCCCGACCGCCGACGACACCTGGGCCGCGCTGGAGAAGGTCACCAGGAAGCTGGACGAGGCCTGCGAGAAGGAGGGCCGGGACCCGGCCTCGCTGCCGCGGATGCTGCTGACCGGCCTGTCGCCGCTGCGGACGATGGAGTCCAAGGCGCGGTTCGACGACGTCGCGGGCCGGGTGGAGGAACTCGGCTTCACCGATTTCGTGGTCCACTATCCCCGCGAATCAGGGGCTTACGCCACCCCCGCGCACGTCCTTGACGAGATCGCGCCCGCCAACGCCTGAAGACTGCTTTACCCTATGTCACCATGGCGAACATAGACGTCCAGGGGTATCTCCGCCGCCTGGGCACGGAGCATCCCGGAAAGCCCACCATCGAGGGCCTTTTCGCGCTGCACCGCGCGCACGTGGAACGTGTCGCGTACACCTCCTTGCAAGTCCACCTCGGCCAGCGCACGACGCCGGACCCGTACGACTCGGCGGCCCGCATCGTGGCCGGCGAGTCCGGGTACTGCTACCACCTGAACGGCGCGTTCGGAGCGCTGCTGGAGACCCTGGGCTACGACGTGACGTGGCACCGCGGCCGGGTCTGGCGAAGCCAGGAGGCCGGCGGCACCGGGCTCGGGCCGATCTCCGACGAGCCGAACCATCTGGTCCTGATGGTGGAGGCCGAGAACACGCTCTACTACTGCGACACCGGGCTCGGCGACGCGCTGCACGAGCCGCTGCTGTGCGTGCCCGGCGAGACGGTGCAGGGCCCGTACACGTACAAGCTGGAACGCACCCGGTTCGAGAACGGCGCGTCCGGATGGAGCTTCACGCACGACCCGAAGGCCGATTCGTTCACCGGCATGGTATTCGAGGAGCGGATCGCGGCGCTGCCGGACTTCCTGGCGCGGCACGAGTGGATGGAAACGAATCCGGAATCCGGGTACGTGAAGAACCTCGACGTCTACCGGCGCGACGCCGGCGGCGTCGACCATCTGCGCGGCTGCGTGCTGACCCGGTCGGACGGGGCGACGCTCACCACGCGCGAGATCACCGACTCCGAGGAGTGGTTCGACGCGCTGGCCGACGTGTTCGCGCTGCGGCTGCCGGGCATCGGTGATGTGGCGCAGGAGCGGTTGTGGAAGCGGGTGTGGGAGCAGCACGTCGCGTGGGCGGCGCAGCAGGCCTGAGAGAGCTGAGGGGGCGACGCGATGGGGTGGTTCCGGGGGCGGCGGAAGCGGCGCGGCGCCGGGGCGGACGAGGTCGGTGACACGACGGCGCAGGGGGCGGACGCCCACCAGGCGGCGGACGCTCGACAGGCGTCGGCTGCCGGCGGCCCGGACTCGGTCGCCGGCGCCGTCGGGCAGGAGCGGGACGCTCAGGAGTGGGACATTCAGGAGCCGGACATTCCGGCCCCGGCCCAGGACCGCATCCCGTGGCGCCACCTCGAAGCCGGCGCCTACGAGCGGCTGCTCGGCTCCCTGGCCGACGACGCCGACGTCAGCGCCCTGCTGGACTACTGCGAGCGGAGCTCCCAGTGGGACGAGGCCGCCGCGTGCCGCCTGGTCGACCGGGCGCCGCACGCCGGTCTGGCCCTGAGCCGGCTGGTCGACAAGGAGGGGCCGGCGCGGCCCGAGTCGACCGAGTTCATCAGTGGCCTGATCAAGGCGCTGCCGCTCCTGCGGGCCGAGGACGCGGTACCGCTGCTGGTCCGGCTGGCCGCGCAGCAGTCCCGGCTCACGACCGGGTCGATGCCGACGGCGCGCGCCGCGATCCGGGCGCTGGCCGCGGTGGACGGGGAACTGGTGCCGCCGGCGCTGCACCGGCTGGCCGCCGAGGCGCGGCTGGCGGCGTTGCGGAAGGCGGCGTACGCGGAGCTGAAGCGGCGGCTTCGCACGCTCGCGAACGCGCCGGAGTGGACGGTCAGCACCTACGGGCTGGACGCCGCCGGACGGGTGCGGGTCGCGGTGGGGCCGGGCCACGTCGCGGTGGTGCGGCTCCAGACCGGCGGGCAGGTGACGGTCCGCTACCACGAGCGCAGCGGCCCCGAGGCGGCGGAGGGCCGGCCGCTGACCGGCAGGCCGACCGCGGCGACGGTCGAGCAGGACACGCTGCGCGAGGTCTCGGAGCTGGCCGCCGAACTGCGGACCGCGGTACGCGCGGCGCGCACGCGGCTGGCATCGGCGCAGAAGGAGCGCCGCGAGATCCCGCTGGAGGACTGGCTCGAGCACTACATCACGCATCCGGTGACCGGCAGTCTGGGCCGGACCCTGCTGTGGGAGGTGCGGAGCAAGGCGGCTGCGGGCGAGTCCGGGACCTACACCGGCGCCGGTACCGGATGGCGGATGGGTCTGCCGAAGAAGTCCGGGCGGCGCTGGGCGCTGGCCACCGAGACCACCGAACTGATCGTGCCCGGGGACGACGACGTACTGCGGATCGCCGTCCCGGGGCGGCTGCCGCCGGCGCAGCTGCGGGCCTGGACCCGGGTCCTGGCCAAAGCCGGAGCCGAGTCGGCTCTGAAGCAGCTCAAGCCGCGGTGAGCGGTCAGCTCTCCAGCCAGTTCTCCACGAAGTCCGCGGTGTCCTGCCAGTTCTTCACCGCCACCGAGCGGATGCCCATCGCCTCGACCGGGTGGTCGTTGCCCTGCGGGTCCAGGCGGTCGCCGACGAAGAGGATGTCGGCCATGCCGACGTGCAGCTCGGCCATCAGCTTGCGCATGCCGTAGGCCTTGTCGATGCCCTGCGCGGTGACGTCGATCGAGGTGCTGCCACCGCTGCGGACCTCCAGAGCGGGCAGCCGCTCGGCGGCCCAGGCGCGCAGCCGCTCCTTCTTCGACCCGTCCGGGTCCCACGCGGTCTTCGCCGCCACCGGGGCCTGCTGGCCCAGCGCGGAGAAGGTGATCTGGCTCCCCCGGTCCTCGATGATGTCGCCCCAGGTCTTCTCCTCCCACAGGCCCAGGGTCTTCGCGCCCTCCGTCAGGACGTCGACGACCTCGCGCTTGGTGTCCTCCGGCAGGTCCTCGGCGTAGATCTCCCGCCAGTCGCCGTCGCGGTACAGGTAGTAGCGGGTCCCGTTGGTGGGCATCAGGTTCAGCGCGGCGAGCTGCTCCGGCTCGGCCCGCAGGTGCTCCAGGACCTGGGTCTGGAACTGCGGGAACGCGCCGCCGGAGATGACGCAGACCCGGACCTCGTCCAGCAGCCGGACCAGCAGGCCGGCCATTCGCTCGGTGATCGCGGACTTGGACTCGGCCAGGGTGCCGTCCAGGTCGAAGGCCATGACACGGACATCAGGGGCGTGAGAGGTCATGACTCCACTTCACCTCATAGCGCCCGAACCCGCCAAGGGCCGCCTGAGGAATGGACACCGGTGCCCGGCAGCTCCTGAGCAGCTGCCGGGCACCGGTGTCCCGTGAGCATTCATACAGCCTCGGCCGCGGCCACGGCTACAGCCGCGCGACCCCGTCGCGGCGCGCGGCGTCGGCGACGGCCGCGGTGACGGCCGGGGCGACGCGCTCGTCGAAGGGGCTGGGGATCACCTTGTCGGCGGACAGCTCGTCGGCGACCACGGCGGCCAGCGCCTCGGCGGCGGCCAGCTTCATGCCCTCGGTGATGCGGGAGGCGCGGACCGACAGGGCTCCGGCGAAGACCCCGGGGAAGGCCAGGACGTTGTTGATCTGGTTGGGGAAGTCCGAGCGGCCGGTGGCCACGACGGCGGCGTACTTGTGCGCGACGTCGGGGTGGATCTCGGGGGTGGGGTTGGCCATGGCCGCGATGATCGCGTTCGGCGCCATGGTGGCCACGTACTCCTCGGGCACGCTGCCGCTGGAGACGCCGATGAAGACGTCGGCGCCGCGCATCGCCTCGGCCAGGCCGCCGGTCAGCCGCGCGCGGTTGGTGATCGCCGCCAGCTCGGTCTTCACCGGGGTCAGGTCGGCGCGGTCCGCGGAGACGATGCCGCGGGAGTCCACCACGGTCAGATCCCCGATGCCCGCGTCGAGCAGGATCTTGGCGATCGCCACGCCCGCCGCGCCGGCGCCGGAGATCACCGCGCGCAGGTCTGCCAGCGGCCGGTTCACGACCTTGGCGGCGTTGCGCAGCGCGGCCAGCAGCACGATGGCCGTGCCGTGCTGGTCGTCGTGGAAGACCGGGATGTCCAGGCGCTCCTGCAGGCGGCGCTCCACCTCGAAGCAGCGCGGGGCCGAGATGTCCTCCAGGTTGATGCCGCCGAAGCCCGGGGCCAGCCGGGCGATGGTCTCGACCAGGTCGTCCACGTCCGTGCAGTCCAGGCAGACCGGGACGGCGTCGACCCCGCCGAACTGCTTGAACAGGACCGCCTTGCCCTCCATCACCGGGAGCGCGGCCAGCGGTCCGATGTCGCCCAGGCCTAGGACGGCGGTGCCGTCGGTGACCACCGCGACCGTGTTCGCCTTCCATGTGTAGTCCATCGCCAGCTCCGGACGAGCGGCGATGGCGGTGCAGACCTCTGCGACACCCGGCGTGTAGGCCAGCGAGAGGTCGGCCCGGTCCCGGAGCGGGACCGTGGCGCGCACCTCCATCTTCCCGCCGCGGTGCAGGTCGAAGACGGGCGTTTCGCCCGTATCGCCCACTTCGTCCTCGGCGGTGTCGGATTCGAGGGACTGGGTCGGGATGAGCTGCCCTGACATGGCTTACCCCTAGCTGCCGCGAGCGGCTTGTTGAGGGAACGGTAAAGGCCGGACCGTGAACCTGTTGAGGGGTTGAGGGGAGGTTCGCCGGGCTCGTTCGGCTGCAGTCGGATGCTCTTCCGTACCGCGCTCCACGAGGTCCGATGGGTCCGTTCGACGCTGTCGCACCGACGACGCGGGGTTCGCCCGTGATGCGATTTTTACATGGCTGCCTATGTTCAACAGCCATTTGCCGGTGCAAGGATTCCAGCACCGTACCCCATGAACGTTGCTTGAGCGGGTAATGGATAACCCACCAGGAGGAGAACACATGCGAGCCGGGAGAACATCCAGGGCCGTCATAGTCGGGGCCGCGGGGATCGCGCTGGTCCTCACCGCGGCCGGCTGCGGAAGCGGCAGCAAGCCCGGAAGCTCGTCAACCGGATCGTCCGGTTCCACCGCCTCCTCCTCGGGCTCGGGCGCCGTCGACAGCGCGGCCGCCGCCCTGGTGCCGGCCGCGATCAAGAGCAAGGGCGTCATCACCATCGCGACCGACCCCAGCTACCCGCCGAACGAGTCCAAGGACCAGAACGGCAACATCGTCGGCTGGGACGTGGACATGGGCAACGCGATCGCCGCGAAGCTGGGCCTGAAGGCGAACTTCACCGAGGTCACCTTCGACGACATCGTCACGGGCATCTCCACGAACAAATACGACGCCGGCATGTCCTCCATCACGGACAACAAGACCCGTGAGGGCGTCGACGACTTCGTGACCTACTTCAACGCCGGCACGAAGCTCATGGTCCCCAAGGGCAACCCGAAGAACCTCACGGACAACTCCCCGACCGACCTGTCGCTGTGCGGCCTGACGATCGGCGTGGAGAAGGGCACGATCCAGGAGAATCCGGACATCCCGACCCGCAACAAGGCGTGCGAGGCGGCCGGCAAGCCGGACATCAAGACCCTGTCCCAGGACACCCAGGACCAGATCAACGAGTCGCTGTCCTCCGGCCGCTGCGACGCGGTCCTGGCCGACTCCCCGGTCGTGGACTACTACGCCAAGAGCGGCAACTTCCAGGCGGTCGGCGACCTCTACTCCGGCGCCCCCTACGGCATCGCCATCGCCAAGAGCAACAGCGGGCTGTCGCAGGCCTTCCTGGCCGCCCTGAAGGACCTGGTCGCCGACGGCACCTACCACCAGCTCACCACCAAGTACGGGATCCAGGCCGGCGACTACACCACCCCCGGTCTGAACCAGGCGACGAGCTGAGCCGCGAGTGAGTGAGAGCAATCCGACGGCGGGCGCGGACAACGCGTCCGCCCTGGGGGCCGCCCGGCCCGCCGCGATCCGTGCGGTGCCGGTCCGGCGTCCCGGCCGGTGGATCAGCGCGGCCGTCCTGGCTGTGCTGGCCCTCATGTTCTTCAACATGCTGGCGTTCAACAAGAACTTCGGCTGGGACCTGGTCCGGCAGTGGCTCTTCTGGCACACCATCGTCCAGGCGGTCCTCGTCACCCTGGAGCTGACCGTCTACGCGATGCTCATCGGCATCGTCGGCGGCGTGCTGCTGGCCGTGATGCGGCTGTCGAGCAACCCGGTGTCCTCCGGCGCGGCCTGGGTCTACACGTGGTTCTTCCGCGGCACCCCGGTGCTGGTGCAGCTGCTGTTCTGGAACAACATCGCGGCGCTGGTCGGCCAGCAGGTCGGCTTCGGCGTCCCCTTCGGGCCGCAGTTCTTCCACCTGGACACCAACTCCACCATCACCCGGTTCACCGCCGCGGTGCTGGCCCTGGGCCTGAACGAGGCGGCCTACATGTCCGAGATCGTCCGCGCCGGCATCCTGTCGGTGGACGAGGGGCAGACCGAGGCCGCGGCGTCGCTCGGCATGCGGCGGGCGAAGATCATGCGCCGGATCGTGCTGCCGCAGGCGATGCGGGTCATCATCCCGCCGACCGGCAACGAGACCATCAGCATGCTGAAGACCTCCTCGCTGGCCTCGGTGATCGGCGTGGTGGAGCTGACCGACGCCAGTGAGTCGGCGATCCACCTGTACTTCAAGGCGATCCCGTTCTACGTCGTGGCCTCGCTGTGGTACCTGTTCTTCACCACGGTGCTGTCCATCGGCCAGTTCTACGTCGAGCGGCACTACGCGCGCGGCTCCAGCCGGAACCTGCCGCCCACGCCGTTGCAGAAGCTGCTCAAGCGGAACCTGTCGTGGCGCCGGACCGCCTACACCGCCGCACCCACCGGGGAGGGACGGACATGAGCCAGGACACGGTCCCCCAGGGCCACGGCTCGGACCGGGCCACCGAACGCCCCGCGGTCGAGATCGAGGACGTCTACAAGTCCTTCGGCCGCTTGGAGGTCCTGCAGGGCGTCTCGATGACGGTGCGCGAGGGCGAGGTGGCGTGCCTGATCGGCCCGTCCGGCTCCGGCAAGTCCACCCTGCTGCGCTGCGTCAACCACCTGGAGAAGATCGACAACGGGCGGATCTGCGTGCACGGCAAACTGGTCGGCTACCACGAGCGCAAGGGCCGGCTGCACGAGATGCACGACCGCGACGTCGCCAAGCAGCGGCGCACGATCGGCATGGTGTTCCAGCGCTTCAACCTGTTCCCGCACAAGACCGCGCTGGAGAACGTCATCGAGGCCCCGATGCAGGTGCTCGGCAAGAGCCGGGAGGCGGCCCTGGCCGACGCCCGCGAGCACCTGGAGAAGGTGGGCCTGTCGGACAAGGCCGGCAACTACCCCAGCCAGCTCTCCGGCGGGCAGCAGCAGCGGGTGGCGATCGCGCGGGCGCTGGCCATGCAGCCCTCGCTCATGCTGTTCGACGAGCCGACCTCGGCGCTGGACCCCGAACTGGTCGGGGACGTGCTCGCGGTGATGCGGGCGCTGGCCGACTCCGGGATGACGATGATCGTGGTGACCCACGAGATGGGCTTCGCCCGGGACGTCGGCGACACCGTGGCCTTCATGGACGGCGGTGTCATCGTGGAACACGGCGACGCCCGCCAGGTGATCAGCGATCCGCAGCACGAACGCACCCAGGCCTTCCTGGCGAAGGTGCGCTGAGCGGCCCGGATCCTTCGATCCGGCCTCATTCGGCCGCGGAACGTTTCCAAGAGCGTTCCGCGGCCGCTTCGTTAGCCGTTCCCTACAAAGGTCGGATGTGTCGAATCTAAGAAATGCCGTGGCGCGAAGCGTCTCCTCCACGGGTGGTGGTGGGAGACGGGTGGGCGAATCAGCGATGATTTGACCCTCGCGCAGCGACCCCGAACGGCGTACCGTCATGGCTACTAAACGAGCAGAACGTCGGGCAACGGGCGCCTGCCGCACTGCAAGGCGAACAAGGACAGAAGACCGTGGAACTCGCATCCTACGCAGATCGGGCGGTGTCGCTGGTGAACACCGCCGACCCCTACCGACACCGGGACACGCTCACCACATGTGAGCAGGCCAAGGAGCTCCTGGCGCCCGAGGGCAGGTGCCGCGTCACCAACGCCGACGTGGCGGAGTTGCGCGCCATCCGGGACCGGCTCCGCGAGGTCTTCGACGCCGCCGAGTCCGGGCGCGTGCCGCGCGCCGTCCAAGTCCTCAACTCCCTGATGAAGCAGTACCCGATCCGCCCGGTGGTCACCGACCACGACGGCGCCTCGTGGCACCTGCACCTGGCCGAGGGCGCGCCGACCATCGCCGCCGTCTACGGCGCGAAGGCCGCCATGGGGCTGGCCGTGCAGGCCACCGAGCTCGGTTTCGACCGGCTCGGCGTCTGCCAGGCCGCGCCGTGCCGCGAGGTGTTCATCGACACCTCGACCAACCGCTCGCGCCGCTACTGCTCGGACCGCTGCGCCACCCGCGCGAACGTGGCCGCCTACCGGGCCCGACGCAAGGAGCAGGCCCGGGCCGCGGCGGCCGGCGAGGCCGAAGCAGCGGCTGCGGCGACCGCCGCCGGGGCCAAGGTGATGGCCGTGGCCGGCGCCGGAAGCGCCACACCCGGCCGCTGAGGAGTTCCCAGCCCCACTGGGAGCTTTCGCGGCGCCGGAAGTGCTCACAGCGCCTCAGCGCCCCGCCCCGGGCCGTCATCGCGGCCGGGGCGGGGCGCTGTTTCGGTATTTCGGCGTATCAGCGTTTCAGCGCATCAGCGTTTCTTCGGGATCCGGGCGATCCGGCACGGGTCCCGAAGTCGCAGCACGGCGCGGGCCAGGACCGCGGCGTCCGGCACCGCGCCGAACTCGCGTGAGTCCGAAGTCACGAACTCGTTGTCGCTCAGCAGCCACCAGCCCCCGCTTTCGCGGCGGGCGACCCGCTTGATGACGAGCATCCCGTCCGTCCGGTCCGGATGCCGGGCCACCACCACGTCACCCGGGCGGGTCCATCCCGGGCGGGTCCTTCTGACCAGGACGAAGTCGCCGTCCCGCAGCGCCGGGACCATCGAGGGACCGCTCACACGCAGCACGGACCAGCGCGCCGTCCCGGGGTCGGTGACCGATCTCACGGACCACACCTTGTCACGCGTCCGCCGAGGGCGGGCAGTAGGGTCGTGGCATCACGTTGTCCGGCAATCCGGCACACAAGATAAGGGGAACCTCAAATGTTCTCGCGGATCTTCTCCCGCACCACTGCCGTCCACGCCCACTGCGACCTGCCGTGCGGCGTCTACGACCCGGCGCAGGCCCGGATCGAGGCCGAATCGGTCCTGGCCATCACCAAGAAGTACGCCGACAGCTCCGACGAGGCCTTCCGGACCCGCGCCATCCTGATCAAGGAGCAGCGCTCCGAGCTGGTGAAGCACCACCTGTGGGTGCTGTGGACCGACTACTTCAAGGCCCCGCACTTCGAGAAGTACCCGCAGCTGAACACGCTGTTCAACGAGGCCACGAAGCTGGCCGGCGCGGGCGGCACCAAGGGCAGCATGGACCCGGCCACGGCCGAGGAGCTGCTGGCCAAGATCGAGGAGATCTCCAAGATCTTCTGGGAGACCAAGCAGTCCTGAACCGCCCTTGATCGGCCCCGGGGCGATCAGTGCGGACCCGCGAGCCGTCCGGCGCCGGATTTTCCCCGGCGCAGGACGGCTCGTCTGTCCCCCGTTCGGGGTACGTTGAGTGTGAGGGACGAGCACTGAGGGTGCGTCCGGGCCACGCCCGGGCACGCGTTCGGCGTACGATCCGCAGCAGAATGATTCACTCCAGCAGCGGAGGTGTCGTGCATCAGCACTCTGCCCAGCGGACAGCCGTCCCCACAATCGCCTCAACGAGCGCAGGAAGCGGAATGGGACAACAAAACGGTGCCCCGCAGGACTTCGTCGAGGTCCGCATCCCGGCCGAGGGTGCGTACCTGTCGGTGCTGCGGACGGCGACGGCGGGCCTGGCGGCCCGGCTGGACTTCACCTTGGACGAGATCGAGGACCTGCGCATCGCCGTGGACGAGGCCTGCGCCATCCTGCTCACCAAGGCGGTGCCGGGCTCGGGACTGACTTGCCGCTTCGAGCTGCGCGACGGCGCGCTGGGCGTGGACGTCTCGGTGCCCACGCTGGACGGCAAGACGCCGGCCCGCGACACCTTCGCCTGGACGGTGCTGGCCGCGCTGGCCGGCCAGGTCGACGCGCGGGTCTCCGACGCCGACGGGCCCGACGGCCCCACCGGGACCGGGATCGGGCAGACCGTCACCATCAGCATGCTCAAGCAGCGCGGCGTGGGAGCTTCGTGAGCGCCGCCGAGGAGATCCCAGTGCGCGCCTTCGAGCCCGACGAGATCCCCGCCGCCCGCCGGGCCGGGCACGGCGAGGGGCAGCGCGGCGGCCCGTCCGCACCCGGCCCCGCCGCGGCCGCGGACGAGGACGTCGTGGACGAGCCGGACACCGACGCCGAGGACACCGAGGACGGCGACTTCGACGAGCCGGTCGTCCTGGAGCTGGAGGAGCTCGGCGGCGAGCTGGAGCACGAGGACGCCGACGGCGAGGCCGCCCCGCCCGCCGCGACCTCCTTCCCGCTGCGCCGCCCGCCGCGCCAGGGCGGCCCGCACGCCGAGGCGCACGCCCGGGCCCGCGAGCTGTTCGCCCGGCTGAACGAGCTCCCCGAGGGCTCCACCGAGCGCAAGCAGATCCGCGACGAGCTGGTCCAGATGCACCTGCCGCTGGTCGAGCACCTGGCCCGGCGCTTCCGCAACCGCGGCGAGCCGCTGGACGACCTGACCCAGGTGGCGACCATCGGCCTGATCAAGTCGGTGGACCGCTTCGACACCGAGCGCGGCGTGGAGTTCTCGACCTACGCCACGCCGACCGTGATCGGCGAGATCAAGCGGCACTTCCGCGACAAGGGCTGGGCGGTCCGGGTCCCGCGCCGCCTGCAGGAGCTCCGGCTGTCGCTGACCAGCGCGACCTCCGAGCTCTCGCAGCGCAACCGCCGCTCGCCCACCGTGGCCGAGCTGGCCGAGTACCTCAAGATCTCCGAGGAGGAGGTCCTGGAGGGGCTGGAGTCCGCCAACGCGTACTCCACGCTGTCCCTGGACGTCTCCGAGGGCGGCGACGAGGACTCGCCGGCCGTCGCGGACTCCCTGGGCAGCGAGGACGAGGCGCTGGAGGGCGTGGAGTACCGCGAGTCCCTCAAGCCGCTGCTGGAGCAGCTGCCGCCGCGGGAGAAGAAGATCCTGCTGCTGCGCTTCTTCGGCAACATGACGCAGTCGCAGATCGCCGAGGAGATCGGCATCTCGCAGATGCACGTGTCCCGCCTGCTGGCCCGGACCCTGGAGCAGCTGCGCGCGCAGCTGCTGGTGGACGAGTGAGCCTCTAGCGCGAGCAAGCAGAAAGCGGCGGCCCGATCGGGCCGCCGCTTTCTGCTTGCTCGCGTTCCTACCGGATCAGTTCGTCTCGGGACTCTCGTCCTCGCGCCAGTGCTTGGTCAGCGCCGCCGTGGAGACCGGGGTGAAGATGCAGAACAGCCCGACGACCGCGGCCGCGACGGCCGGCACCGCCCCGATCCAGAACTGGGCCTGGACCATGAAGTAGGCCACCCACAGCGCCAGCAGCTGCATCATCACGGCCGGAGTCCGGGCCCGCATGCTGGCCCGCCAAAGCCCGCGCGGCACCAGCGGCAGCGGGACGGCCAGTATCAGGAACGTGATCCCGACGGCGATGGCCTGCCCGCGCTCGCGCGGGGTCCCGACGAACGCCTCGACCACCAGCCACACCGAGTAGACCAGCGCCACCAGGCTCTCCACCGCGGTGATGGCGGCGGCGACGGTCAGGGGGCGCGGGAGGTGTTCGGCGGCGGGAACGGCCGGGACGGCTTGCGTCGGTTCGCTCGACATACTCAGGAGGGTAGCAACGGCGGGCCGCGGACAAAGCGCCAGGTTTCGGCGGACGCGCCGACGGGCCGGATCCCGCGCTTCTCGCGTCCAGCAGGCGTAGACCAAAATACGCCAGCGGCCCGGCCCTTGCTCGCGACCACCTCGGACCGGGTGCGGGCGGGTCGCATACCGCAGTCGTAATACGAACCAGTAACGTGTGCCCATGCGCGCGCTCCTGGTCATGAACCCCAAGGCCACCAGCACGTCCGAACGCACGCGCGAAGTGCTGGCCCACGCCCTGGCCGGGGAGCTCGACACCGCGATCGGCGAGACCGCCTACCGCGGGCATGCCGTGGAACTGGCCCGCGCCGCCGCCGAGGACGGGGTGGACCTGATCGTCGCGCTCGGCGGGGACGGCACGGTCAACGAGGTCGTGAACGGCATACTGAGCGCCGACCTGCCGGACGGCTGCCCGCGCCCCGACCTGGGCGTGGTCCCCGGCGGCTCGACGAACGTCTTCGCCCGCGCGCTCGGGCTGCCCAACGACCCGGTGGAGGCCACCGGCGTCCTGCTGGACGCGATCCACGAGAACCGCCGGCGGCCGGTGTCCATGGGCCTGGCCGACGACCGCTACTTCACCTTCACCGCCGGCTACGGCTTCGACGCCGCGGTGGTCGGGATAGTGGAGGAGCAACGCAGCGCGGGCCACAAGTCGACCGGCTCCCTGTACATCCGTTCGGCCCTGCGCCACTACTGGCACGGCCTGGACCGGCGCAATCCCCCGATCGGCATGAAGATGGCCGACGGCACGGAGATACCGCGGCTGTTCATGGCCATCGTCACGAACACTTCGCCGTGGACGTATCTCGGCAACAAGCCGATCGTGATCACGCCGGATTCCTCGTTCGAGGACGGCCTCGACTTGTTCGGCGTCACCAGGATGTCCGGCCGGTCCGCGCTGCGGATAGTCCGCCAGATGTTCACGTCCACTGAGAAACTGGTCCGCGGAAAGAATGTCAGCCTGCACCATGATCTGACGGAATTCACGCTGACCGCGGACGTGCCGACCGACTTCCAGGTCGACGGGGACCACTTGGGGCTGCGCGAAAGTGTGACGTTCCGCGCGATTCGCGACGCGCTGCGGGTCGCGATGTGATGACATGGAGTCACGGACGGCCGCCGGGGCTCCGCCGAACACAGGCTGAACCCGGGCGCCGCCGAGGATTCCCAGGTACTAGTTCGCTCTAGTGCCTTTGGACTAGTCATCGTCTCCTCCTCACCCCCTTGGAAGGCAAGGTGTGAGCGAGGAGACAGCCTGGAAATCCAAAAACATCGGACCAAGGGCTTGTGCACCGGCCGGAACCCCTGACACCCTTTGGGAAGGCACCTGTCGGAGGATCACCCGGCCCGGTGCGGTTGGACACTAAGGAGAAGCGGCGCGGATCACACCCGGGTCGCGGTTCTCCCTTTGTGTCACGCCTTAGTCCGCGGAGCGCGTCAGCGATCTCCGCGCCAGGCCAACTGCCCAGTAGTTCGAGTGGTCCCGACCGCCGGGGTTACTAGTGAAAGCGTTCACATTCACAAGGTGGACGCCGGAACACGGGAACCCACGCGGCGGTTGTCCAGTGGCGGGCCCGCCGCAAGACAGGTAGAGCCGTACAGAAGACGTACAACAGCGGGACCCACAGTGACCGGACACCCGCGTCCGGCGTTGTGGCAGTAGTACCCGGCACACCGGACGCGACCGGACCCGCCAGGGCCGTGGGGGACCTGGACGAACCGCCGCTTCCGTGCCGGCACCGCACGCACACACGTACACCACGAAACCGAAGGAGTGGACCCCATGGACTGGCGCCACCGCGCTGCCTGCCGTGACGAGGACCCAGAGCTCTTCTTCCCGATCGGGAACACCGGGCCGGCGTTGCTGCAGATCGAAGATGCCAAGGCTGTATGCCGTCGTTGCGACGTCGTCGACCAGTGCCTGCAGTGGGCGCTGGAGAGCGGCCAGGACGCCGGCGTGTGGGGCGGGATGAGCGAGGACGAGCGCCGCGCGCTGAAGCGTCGCGCCGCGCGGGCCCGCAGCCGGATGGCCTGACCAGGCCGTCCGCCGTCCCGTACCGGCAAAGCTCTCGCACGACCGCACGACAACTTCATCAACATATGCACGTATCTCCGTGCTGCGGCGTTCTTGGACCGCAGTACGGACGCCGAAACCGAGCGGTCCGATGGGCCGCTCTGTTGGTTTTCCCGGGGTCTTCTCCGGTGGTTCCGCCCCTAGCGTAGCGGAGTCCTGTTACCACTCTGTTGCGCCCCCGGGTAGCCCCTCTCACTCAGCACTCTGTGTGCTCCGTCCGTCCGGCTCCTGCGCCGCGGGTGCCTCGCCGACCTCCAGGTCCAGCACGGCCACCGCGCCTCGGCCGCTGGGGGCCGGCCGGAGATCGAAGGTGCCCTTCAGATCGCCGTGGACAAGTGTTCTGACGATCTGAAGACCGAGGTTCCCGGCCGTGGCGGCGTCGAAACCCGCCGGGAGCCCGTTTCCGTCATCGGTGACGACCACCTTCAAGCGGGGCCCGTCGCGGTACGCCTCGACCTCGAGCGATCCGCCCCGGTCGGCCAGTCCGTGCTCCAGCGAGTTCTGGAGGACCTCGGTCAGCACCATCGACAGCGGGGTGGCGATCTGGGCCGGCAGCACGCCGAAGCGGCCGGTGCGGCGCGAGCGCACGTTCACCCCGCCCGGGCCGCCGGCACCGACGTCCACCACCATGGCCAGCACCCGGTCGGCGATCTCGTCGAACTCGACCCGCTCGTCGAGGGTCTGGGACAGGGTCTCGTGGACCAGCGCGATCGAGCCGACCCGGCGGACCGCCTCCTCCAGTGCCGCCCGGCCGGTGCCGTCGTCTATGCGGCGGGCCTGCAGGCGCAGCAGCGCGGCCACGGTCTGCAGGTTGTTCTTCACCCGGTGGTGGATCTCCCGGATCGTCGCGTCCTTGCTGATCAGCTCGCGCTCGCGGCGGCGCAGCTCGGTGACGTCGTGCACCAGGACCAGGGCGCCGGTGCGCTCCCCCTGCGGCCGCAGCGGGATGGCGCGCAGCTGGACCACGGTGCCGTTGCCCTCGACCTCGGCCTCGCGCGGCTTGCGGCCGGAGGCCACGACCTGCAGCGCCTCCTCCATCGCGCCCTGGACCGGGGCCAGGGCCGCGGTCAGGTCGCCGAGGTGCTCCCCCACCATGTCGGCGGCGTAGCCGAGCCGGTGGTAGGCGGACAGCGCGTTCGGGCTGGCGTAGACGACCGCCCCGTCGGCGTCCAGCCGGATCACGCCGTCGCCCACGCGCGGGGAGTTGTCCTGCTGATCGCGCGACTCCGGATAGGGGAATATCCCCTCGGCGATCATCCGCGCCAGGTCCGCCGCGGTCTGCAGATAGGTCAGCTCCAGCCGGCTCGGGGTGCGCGCGGCCAGCAGGTTGGTGTTGCGCGAGATCACCGCGATGACCCGGTCGCCGCGGCGCACCGGGATCGCCTCGACCCGGACCGGCACGTCCTCGCGCCACTCCGGGTCGCCCTCGCGCCGGATCCGCCCGGAGTCGATGGCCAGGTCCAGCATCGGCCGCTGGCCGCGCTTTATCGTCGAGCCGACCAGGTCGGCGGTGTAGCAGGTGGGGCCGGTGTTCGGGCGCATCTGCGCGACCGCCACGTAGCCGGGCTCGGTGAGCGGCGCGGGCCCCGCGCCGTCGGCGTCCTCGTGCTTGAGCGGGGCCCACAGCACCAGGTCCGCGAACGACAGGTCGGCGAGCAGCTGCCAGTCCGCGATCAGCAGGTGCAGCCAGTCCAGATCGGCCTCGTCGAGGTCGGTGCGCGTGTGGACCAGGTCGTTCATGGACGGCATGCTTCTTGGTATCACAAGCCGGGGCCCCGAACTCATAGCCGGCCCGGCCAGGGCCCCCCTCGATCGTTTTGGACGTTCCGGCAGGTCCGGCCGGTCCGCGGGCGGGTAGCCTCTTGGCTTTGTGAGCACCCTGGACCAGCCTTCCCACAACCCCTTGGCTTCGCACCATCCCCTTTCTTGGCTCTCCCGGCGTGCGGACGAGCGCCGGGCGGCGGGTCTGCGCCGGACCCTGGTCCCGCGGGCCGCGGACTCCCCGCTGATCGACCTGGCCGGCAACGACTACCTCGGCCTGACCCGCCATCCGGAGGTGGTCGAGGCCGCGGTCGAGGCGGTGCGGCGCTGGGGCACCGGGTCCACCGGCTCGCGGCTGGTGACCGGCACCACCGAGCTGCACGCGGAGCTGGAGGCGAGCCTGGCCGCGCACGCCGGCATGGAGGCGGGCCTGGTGTTCTCCTCCGGGTACCTGGCGAACCTCGGCGTGATCACGGCGCTGGCCGGCCGCGGCGACCTGATCGTCTCGGACAGCCTCAACCACGCCTCGCTGATCGACGCCGCGCGCCTTTCCCGGGCCCGAGTGGCCATCACGCCGCACAGCGACGTGGACGCGGTCGCCGCGGCCCTGGCGGACCGCTCCGAGGAGCGCGCTCTGGTGGTCGTCGAATCCTTGTTCTCCGTCGACGGGGATACAGCACCCCTCAGAGAGCTCCACGAGGCCTGTAGAGCGCACGGCGCTGTCCTTGTGGTGGATGAGGCGCACGGGTTCGGCGTGGCCGGTCCTGAGGGCCGTGGAGCCGTTTTCGACGCGGGGCTCGGCGGCGAGCCGGACGTGATCGTGGCCGCGACGCTGTCGAAGGCGCTGGCGTCGCAGGGCGGCGTGATCCTCGGCTCGGCGGAGCTCGTCGCCCACCTGGTGGACACGGCGCGGTCGATGATCTTCGACACCGGCCTGGCCCCGGCCTCGGCCGGGGCGGCCCTGGCGGCGCTGAAGGTGATCCGCCGCGATCCCGGCCTGCCGGAACTGGTGCGCAAGCGGTCGTGGGAGATCTACGAGCTGGCCCTGGCGCTGGGGCTGGAGGCCACTCCCCCGAGCGGCGCGGTGACGTCGATCATCATGGGCGCCCCGGAGGCCGCCGTGGCCGCGCGGGACTTCTGCATGGCGCGCGGGCTGCATGTCGGTTGTTTCCGGCCGCCGTCGGTGCCGGACGGGAAATCCCGGCTCCGGGTGACGGCACGTGCCGATTTGTCCGACCTTGAGACGCAGCGGATTCGTTCAGTTCTGAGCGATCTCGCGGATAATCAGACACAGGTCTAGACATCGACAATTGGTCTAGTCCACAATCTTCTCTCGTGACCAGCATCTCAGCACCGCGCGTCCTGCTCGGCGGACGCCTGGCGGGACCCGCCACCGTCGTCGTGGACGACGGGGTCGTGGCCGAGGTGCTGGACGGCGCTTCGCCCGAGGCGGACATAGTCCTGGACTCCGGCGTGCTCACGCCGGGGCTGGTGGACATCCAGACCAACGGCTGCTTCGGCGTCGACTTCATCACCGCCTCGGACGAGGACTGGCGGCTGGTCTCCGACCGGCTGCCGGGCACCGGCGTCACGGCGTTCCAGCCGACCTACATCACCGCGCCGATGGAGACCCTGCTGGCCGGGGTGAAGCAGGCCGGCTCGGTGTTCGGCTCCCTGCGCGGCGCGCAGGCGATCGGGGTCCACCTGGAGGGGCCGTTCCTGTCGCCGCAGCGCCCGGGGGTCCACGACCCGCGCTACCTGGTCGAGCCGACGCCGGAGCGCATCGGCTCGATCCTCGGGACGCTGACCGCCGAGGGCACCCGGGGCGTGGTCACGATGGTGACCCTGGCCCCGGAGCTCGACGGCGGTCCGGAGGCGGTGCGACGCCTGGCCGAGGCCGGGGTGCGGGTCTCGCTGGGGCACACCGACGCGGTGGCCACGCAGGTGCTCACCGCGGCCGACGAGGGCGCGACCCTGGTCACCCACATCTTCAACGCCCAGCGCCCGCTGAACCACCGCGAGCCCGGGGTCCCGGGCGCCGCGCTGTACGACACCCGGTTCACCTGCGGGCTGATCGCCGACCTGCACCACGTGGCCCCCGAGATCTGCACGCTGGTCTGGCGCGCGGCCGCCGGCCGGGTGGCGTTGGTGACGGACGCCATAGCGGCGGCCGGAATGCCGCCGGGCGAATACGAGTTGTCGGGGATCAAGGTGTACCTCGGCGAGGACGGCGTGCCGCGCGACGCGGCCGGCGTCATCGGCGGCTCGGCGCTGACCCTGGACCGCGCGGTGCGCAACCTGGTCGGCATCGGCCTGGACGAGGCATCGGTCCTGCTGGCGGCCACCCGGGTCCCGGCGGACGCCCTGGGCCGGACGGATCTGGGCCGCATCGAGCCCGGCGCCCGCGCCGACCTGGTCTGGTTCGATGACGGGTACCACCCGCTGCATACCTGGGTCGCAGGGCGTAGCGTGTTCGAGGCCGGTTCTGGCGCTCAGGCGCCGAGCGGGCCCCACAGACTGGCGAGGGAACACCAACCCGCCTAGCCCTGACAGGCGCGGGGACTGGTGTTTCCGACCAGGCCGCCACCCGGCGGCAACGCACGACGAGGCTCCGCACGCCTCGCCGGACGGCCGGGACGGCGGCGAACAAAGAAGGCCACGGGCTAGCGCGGCGGTGGAGGTTGAGGGGCCGACACCGCCGCGGGCCCGGGGCCGGAGGTCCCGCGGATCAGCGCGGGACCCAGCTGCGAGTCCCGGTCAGCGCGGGACTCAGCTCAGCGCGAGACCCAAATCAGCGCGAGACCCGGTAGTCCGCGAGCAGATAGCCACTGGGCGTGGTCACACTGCGCATCGTCTCCCAGCGCATCGGCGGCACTCCGTCCCACAGCCGCTTCCCCTGGCCGACGACCGCCGGCGCGACGGCGAGCCGCACCTCGTCCAGGACCCCGCCGGCGAGCAGCGCCTGGACGACCGAGATGCTGGCGTGCACCCCGATGTCGCCGCCCTCGGAGTCCTTCAGGCTCCGGACGAACTCGACCAGGCCGCCCTCGATCACCGACGCGTTGTGCCACGGCCGCTCCAGCGGCGACGAGGTCGCGACGTACTTCGGGACCTCGTTGATGAACGTGGCGAACGGCTCGATGTCGCTGCCCGGCCAGAACTCCGACCACTCGTCGTAGCTGCGCCGGCCGAGGATGACCGTGTCCTGGGTGGCGATGATCGCGGCGCCGTTGGCGTCCACCACCTCGTCCCAGTCGACACAGAACTTGTCCGCGCTCTCGGCGACGCCGTCGAGGGACAGGAACAGGGTCGAGACCACCTTGCGCATGGGATTTCCTCCGGTTGAGTGGGACGTCATGCCATCAGACGGCCCGGCCGGGCGAAACTCATCGCTGCCCCCTGGAACGCACAGCGGGCCCGCCGATCACCTCGGCGGGCCCGCGTCATGCGTACCGCTACTTCTCCAGCGCCGCCTGCAGGTCGGCGAACACCTTCTTGTCACCCGCGGTGCTCTTGAAGTCGCTGCCGAACTGCGACACCCGCAGCATCGCGACCCGGTCGCCCACCCGCACGACCCAGGTGTGCTCGACGGACGGCAGGTTGTCGACGGAGCTGTGCTGCTGGTTGATCAGCCACGACACCCCGTCTCCGGTGCTGACGCCGGGGGCCGGGACCAGGGCGTCGCGTCCGGAACCGCAGGCGGGCGCGCTGCCCGCGTTCCTGGCGTCCGCCAGGAACGCCGAGGCCTTGGCCTCGTCGGCGAACGTGAACACCACTTCCTGGGCGTCCACATGGTGCGCCGTGTCGTACTCGGTGCCCCACATCGACATCCCGGTGATCGGGAAGGCGATCCCCGCGGGCGGATGCGAGTCGGACGGGTAGCAGTGCGTGACGAGCGAGCCGGCGCCCTTGGCGGCGCGGGACGGGTTCGACGGCTGGGGATCCCAATGCGTCAGGTCGTATCCCGGCCACAGCTTCGCCGCCAGCAGACCGTCGCCGCGGGCCGGCGGCGGCGCCGACTCCGACGACGACGTGGGCGCACTGGCCGGGCGCCCCGTCGTCGTCGGCGCGTCGGCCGCAGTCACCGTCTTCGCCGCGCCCGCGGGGCCGCCCAGCGACGCGGTGACCCCGAGGGCGCCACCGATCGCAGCCACCCCCAGCACCGCCACGCCGCCCCGGGCCCGCAGCGAGCGCTTCCGTCCCCGGCGCATCGCATCCGCGACACCGGGCATCCCACCCTGCCCCACACCGTCCTGCACGGCGCGGGCGAGGGCGTCATCGAACTCAGGCATAGTTCTCCGCCTCCTGACTCTCATCGGCGTACTCGGAGACATGGCCGGCCAACGCGCGCCGGCCCCGGGCCAGCCGCGACTTCACGGTCCCGGCGGGAGCACCGGTCTCGAAGGAGATCTCCTCCACGCTCAGCCCCACCAGGTGGTGCAACACGACCACCCGCCGCTGCTCAGCGGGAATCGCCCGCAACGCCGCGATCACCGCCAGCCGGTCCGGCGACGCGCCGGGCGCCTCCTCGGAACCGGCCCCGCGCCGATGGGCCCGCAGCCGGTTGACGGTCCTGCGCCAGGAGCTGATCGCGATCCGGTAGGCGACAGTGCGGATCCAGGCCTCCGGATCCTCATAACCGGAGACCCTCCCCCACCGCTGCCACGCGCGCGCATAGGCCTCCTGCAGCGCGTCCTCGGCTTCGGACAGATCACCGACCATCGCGTAGACGTGGCCGAGCAACCGCCGCGACGAGGCGCTGTAGAACGCCTCGAAGTCCGCCTCCGATCTCGCTGAACCCATGAGATCCGCCCCTTGTCATCCGAGGGTGGCGATCGGCGCCACCGATCGGACACGCCCCGGCCCCGCCGCTGGTTCCCTCGCGGAGAGGAAATCATGGAAAAGGGCCCGCCGGTCCATACGGACCGGCGGGCCCCATCCCCGCTCCTACTCCGAACACGCAGCTAGTGCGTCTGTGTCACCTTCGCCAGAGCCCGCGGCGCGTCCGGATTCAAGCCCCGGCTCATCGTCACGTGGTAGGCCAGCTGCTGCAACGGCAGGATCTCCAGGATCGGCGAGAGCTCCTCCGGGACGCCGGAGGGCAGTACGAACCCTGCGGTGGCCCCGGCCACATGCTCCGCGGAGCCGACCACGACCAGATCCGCGCCGCGCTCCCGCAGCCGCTCCAGGACCGGCTCCAGCGCGGTGCCGCCGGCCCCCTCGGCCGCGACCGCGACCACCGGGCTGACGTTGTCCACCATGGCCAGCGGACCGTGCAGCAGGTCCGCGCCGGAGAAGGCGTGGGCTGGCAGGTAGCTGGTCTCCATGACCTTCAGCGCGGCCTCGCGCGCCGTCGGGTAGGAGTACCCGCGCCCGGTCAGCACCAGCCGGGAGGCGAAGCGGTAGCGCTGCGCCAGATCGGCCACCTCGGACTCCCGGGCCAGCACCGCGGCGGCCAGTTCCGGCAGCGCCTTGGCCGCCGAGCCGTCGCCGCCGCGCAGCGCGTCCACCAGCAGCCACAGCGTGAGCAGCTCCGCGGTGTACGTCTTCGTCGCCGGAAGTGCCAGCTCCGGGCCCGCCAGGACGTCCAGAGACAGCTCCGAGGCCTGGTTCACCGGCGAGCCGGCGACGTTGGTCACCGCCAGCGTCAGACCGCCGCGCGCCTTGGCCATCTCGGTGTAGGCGACCAGGTCCGGGGATCCGCCGGACTGCGAGACCGTCACGCACAGCACATCGCGCAGATCGGGCTCCGCGCGATAGGCCGTGGTGGTCGACATGGAGGTCAGCCCGACCGGCAGGCCGAGCGCGATCTCCATCAGGTACTTGGCGTAGTACGCCGCGTTGTCGCTGGTCCCGCGGGCGGTGAGCAGGGCGAAGCGCGGCTGGGCCGCCAACACCCGCTCGGCCGCCTCGCGGATGTGGGGCAGGCCCTCGGTGAGGATCCGCTCCAGCACCGCCGGCTGTTCGGCGATCTCCCGGGCCATGACCTCGCCCGGCTTGGCATCGCTCACTTAGACCGATCCCTTCGTCAGAAGCCGGGCGACCGCGAGCCCGGACACCAGCGCCGCGCCGTGGGTGGCGATCTGCGTCGCCCCGGCGGGCTTGTCCCCCAGACCGTACGCGATCCCCATCTCGACCACGATCGCGTCCGGCCGGACCGTCGTCACCGCGGCCAGCGCCGAGGCCATCCAGGCGTGCCGGTGCGCGTCGCGCACCACCAGCACCAGCGGCCGGCCCGCGGCGGCGGCCACGACCTCGGACACCCCGGCCGGGGTGTACGGGACCGCGGCCAGCCGCGGGCGCACCGCGGCCAGCGCCGCGGCGGTGTCGTCGTCGCCGGCGAAGCCGGTCGCCTCGCCCGGCTCCACGAACCGCGCCGCCGTGCTGCCGGCCGGCAGCTCGGACAGCACCGGGCTCAGTCCCCACGGGACCGCGGTCCCGGCCGCGTTGTTCGCCAGGGGCACGAACTCCACGACCGCGACCGGACCGGTCAGCGGGACGAGCGGGGCGCCGGAGACGGCCAGGGCGCGCGAGGCGGCGGTCAGGCCGATGGTCCGCGCGCCGTCGGTGGCCGCGAGAGCCACCGCGTCGCCGGGACTGCCGTCGAGACCAGCGTCCACCGCCGTGCCCGAAGCACCGTTCGGCGAGACGGCTCCGGCCAGCACCACGGCGCCGTCGGGACCGCCGGAACCCCCGGAACCCCCGGCGTCGTCACCGCCGCCGGCGTGCGTCCCCTCCACGCCCGCCCGCTGCGCGGCAGCCCAGGCTCCCAGGTCACGCACCCGGGTGGCGGCGTCGTGCAGGCGCTCGGCGGGCAGCCGCCCGTCGCGCACCGCGGCCACCAGCGCGTCCCGCAGCATCAGGTAGTCGGCCTCGTCGCGCAGACCGCCGCCGACGCACACCGCGTCGACGCCCGCGGCCAGGGCCAGGACCGTCCCCTCGGCGATCCCGAACGTGTCGACGATGGCGGCCATCTCGATGCCGTCGGTGACCACCAGCCCGGTGAACCCGAGCTCGCCGCGCAGCAGGTCCACCAGGACCTTGCGGCTCATGGTCGACGGGAACTCCGGGTCGTAGCGGGGTGCCAGGATGTGCGCGGTCATCACCGACTTCACCCCGGCCTCGATCGCGGCCCGGAACGGCGCCAGGTGCTTGGCCCACTCCTCGTCGGAGTGCCGCACCAGCGGCAGCCCGTGGTGCGAGTCCACGGCGGTGTCGCCGTGGCCGGGGAAGTGCTTGGCGCAGCCGGCCACGCCGACCGCCTGCAGACCCCTGACGTAGGCCGCGGAGTGCCGCGCCGCGACGTCCGCGTCGGACCCGAAGGACCGGGTCCCGATCACCGGGTTGTCCGGGTTGGTGTTCAGGTCCGCGTCCGGCGCGTAGTTCAGGTTGATCCCCGCCCGCCACAGCGAGCGGCCGATATGCCGGGCGACCGTCTCGGTCAGCTCCGGGTCGTCCACGTGGCCCAGGGCGTAGTTGCCCGGGAACGCCGACCCGGTGGCGACGTCGAGCCGGGTGACGTCGCCCCCTTCCTCGTCCACGGCGACCAGCACGTGCGGGTTCTCCGCACGCAGCGCCGCCGACAGCTCGCCGGTACGCTCCGGCGTGGCCGCGATGTTCCGTCCGTAGTAGGCGACACCGCCGAGTCCGTCCTCGGTCAGGGCGCGACGCACCCAGTCCGGGACCCTGCCGGATTCGTCGTTGACGAACCCCGGCTGGAGGACGGCGGCGGCGTCGCGCAGCAGTTGCTCTCCCATGCGCGCGCCGTACCCCTAACCCTTCACCGCACCGGCCGTGAGACCGGTCGACAGGCGGCTTTGGAAGACGGTGAACAAGATGATGACGGGGGCGGCGATGATCAGCGCGCCGGCCATCTGCCCGGAGTAGTCCGAGCCGTGGGTCGGGGTGTCGCTGAAGAACGTCAGCCACACCATGGCCGTCTTGTTCTGGGCCGGCGCGAGGATCTGCCGCGCCATCACGAACTCGTTCCAGGCCTGGATCCAGGCGAACACGCCGGTGGAGACCAGACCGGGGGCCAGCAGCGGCAGCACCACCCGGCGGAAGGCCTGGGCCTTGGTGCAGCCGTCCACCATGGCCGCCTCGTCCAGCTCGACCGGGATGCCCACGATGTAGGTGCGCAGTGTCCAGATGATGAACGGGATCGTGAAGACCAGGTAGGCCAGGATCACGCCGAGCACCGAGCCGTACAGGTTGGTGGCGTTCAGCACCGGCAGCAGACCGACCAGGATGGTGATCAGCGGCACCATCTGGACCACCAGGATCGCCACGATGAACGGCTTGCGGCCGCGGAAGTCGAAGCGGGCCACGGCCAGCGCCGCGAGCAGTCCGACGACCAGGCTGATGCCGACCGAGCCCAGCGTGATGTAGACGGTGTTCAGCAGGTTGCCGCCGAAGTTGTCGTCCATCGCCGAGGAGAAGGACGAGAAGTCGAAGTGCGACGGCCAGAAGGTCGGGTGCTGGGAGATGAGGTCCTTGTTGGACTTCACCGTGGTCAGGAGCATCCAGTAGATCGGGAAGCCCAGGACGACGGCGATCAGCATCGCCACGGTGTTCCAGAAGGCTGTCATGCCCCGGCGCGGGGCCCTGCGGAAGGTGCTCACTTCTGGTCCCCGATCCTGAGCATCTGACGGATGTAGAAGACGAGCACCAGCATCATGACCACGATCATCGCCACGGAGATGACCGCGCCGTCGCTGTACCGGTTGCGGTCGAAGGCCTGCTCGAACAGGTACACGCCGATGGTCCAGTAGCCCTGCTCGGGGGCGCCGTTGCGCATGGTCCAGATCTGGTTGAAGACCTGGAAGTCCCAGATGAAGGACAACGCGGTGGTGATCAGCAGCAGCGGGCGCAGGATCGGCAGGGTCACGTTGCGGTACACCTGCAGCGGCGAGGCGCCGTCCACGCGGGCGGCCTCCTTGAGCTCGCTCGGCACCTGGGTCATGCCGGCGTGCAGCGCCAGCACCAGGAACGGCAGCGCGCCCCAGACCACGACGGAGGTGACCACCACGTACAGGCCCTGGGTCGGATCGGCGAACCAGTCGTGGTGCAGCATCCCCTTGCCGCCGCACAGATAGAGGATGTAGTCGATGACGCCGTAGGCGTTGTCGAACAGCCAGCGGAACACGGTCCCGGTGACGATCGTGGGCATCGACCAGACGAACAGCAGCACCGTGATCAGGACGACCCGGGCCCAGGAGGAGATCCGGCCCAGCAGCGCCGCGATGGCCATCGCGATCACCATGCTCAGTGCGACGTTCAGCGCGGTCCAGATCAGGGTCCGGCGGATCACCTGCCAGAAGACCGGGTCCTGCAGGATCGAGCTGAACGTGTCGAAGCCGACGTAGCTGACCAGGCTGGGGTTGACGAACTTGCGGTAGTTGTTCATGTTCTGGAACGCCAGCAGGACCATCCGGACCAGCGGATAGCCCATCATCGTGCCGAGCACGACCACCGACGGGACCAGGAAGACGTAGGGCAGGGACTTGCCCCGCACGGTAAGGCTCCGCCTCTTGGGCGGCGGACTTTGGACCTCCCGCTGGGAAGCCCTGTTCTCGATGACACTCATGGGATCCGCGATCCTCTCGGGCGCCCGGCGCTGATGGCGGCTCGCAGGCGGCGGCAAACGAACGGCCGGCGGGTGAGGACCCCCTCACGACGCCGGCCACCTGAAGTGAACTCCGGTGGACACCAGGCGGCCCCGTGGCCGCCCGGCATCCCCCTCTCCCCCGTTGTCGATCAGCCGGCCTTCACAGGCCTGGGCGGATCAGCTGTTCAGGTCCTTCAGGATGCTGTCCTGCAATCCCTTGAGCACCGACGCCGGGTCCTTGCCCGAGGCGATCTGGCCGAACGCGGTCTTCAGCTGCGTCTCGTCGGCCGGCGCCCAGTTCGGCGAGTTCGGGATGAACCAGGTGACGCCCTTGGCCGCGTCGCCGGTGGCCTGGTTGGCCGGGTCGGCGGCGATGTAGTCGGCGATCTGGGTCTTGTTGTTCGGGATCGCCTTGGCCGCCAGCAGCTTCATGCTGGTGGTGTCGGTGAAGATGCGGATCCACTCCTCGCCGAGCTTGGAGTTGGCCGCCTTGCTCGGGACCGCCAGGTTCGACCCGCCCAGGAAGGCCGGGGTCGGCGCGTCGGCGGTCACGCCGGGGACGGCGATCTCGGCCAGCTTGTCCTTCAGCGTCGGGTCGCCGACCTTGGGGTCGTAGACCTGCGCGGCCTCCCAGCCGTTGCCGATGATGGCCGAGATGTTGCCCTTGGCCATCAGGGCGTCCTGGTCGGTCTCGTCCTTGGTGGCGCCGCCGACCGAGTAGTTCTTCTGCAGGTCGTCCCAGGTCTGGATGCCCTGCAGGAACTTCGGGTCGGTCATGGTGCCGGTCCAGTTGCTGCCGTCGGACTTGGCGATGACGCCGTTGACGCCGTAGGTGCCGGCGCCGAAGGAGATGGCGGTGTACCAGTTCTGGCCCGGCAGGTAGAGCGCCGAGAAGTTGGCGGTGGAGGTGTTGGCCGCCTTGACCTTGTCCAGGTCCGCCTTCAGCTCGTCGATCGTGGTCGGCGCGGTGGTCACACCGGCCGCGGCCCACAGGTCCTTGCGGTAGATCAGGACGCGCGAACCGGCGTAGTAGGGGATCGCGTACTGCTTGCTGCCGTCGGGCGAGGCACCGGAGGCCGCGAGGCTGTCCAGCCACGCGCCGGAGTTGTCGAACTTCGACTTGTCGCCGGTGAGGTCGACCAGCTGGTTGGCGCCGATGTACTTGGCGGTCTGGGTGTTGCCCAGCTCGATGGCGTCCGGGGCCGAGGAGGAGCCGATGGCGGCGTCCACGGTCTGGCCGTAGTTGGTCCAGGTCTGCCAGTTGATCTTCACCTGCGCGCCGGTCTCGGCGGTGAAGCGCTGGTCGGCCTGGTCGACGACGTTCTGCCAGCCCTTCTGGGCGTCCTGCATCAGCCAGATGTTGACCGTCTTGCCCTTGCCGTCGGTGGTGATCGGCGAGCCGGTCGAGCCGGTGCCGCCGGTACCGAGCTGGTTGGACGACGGGGCCGCCGTGGTGCCGCCGCTGCCGGCCGCTGCGGACCCGCTGGACTTCGACGAGCTGCACGCGGAAGCCATGAGCGCCACGGCCACGGCCGCCGACGACAGGGCTATGAGCTTGCGCCTCATGCCGTACTCCTTGGTAGGTGAGGGATCTGAGCGACCCACAGACCGACCGCGCGACACGGCAACCCTGAGCGATGCCGTCCCGTGCTGCGTTAGATCGGTAATCCGGTCGTGGATCCGTTGTGGTGTCGAGCTGTCGGGAATGACGGAGAACGACGCCTCCTGAAGCGTCTTCCCGGCTTTCCCGATTGGTTTAGACCAGTCCGGAGACTGGCATAGACCACTGGGGCCGTCAAGACTGCGCGACCCCGGTTGTCCAACCCGTTACCAAGACGCAACCAGCACTGACATACACAATCCCGCCCCAGGTAAACACCGGTATCCGAAGAAAGTCCGCACCGAGATCGCCCGGCTGGACACGCGCGCGGGTCCATGGCACTTTGGGCCACGAGGAGGGGCCGTTCATGACCGCAGAACCCGCGAACATCGCTCTGGAATCCCAGGGGTCGAGCCCGGCGCTGGAATCAGGGCTGGAATCGGCGCTGGAAACCGTGCGCGTTCCGAAGTACTACCGGTTGAAGCAGCATCTGCTCGACCTCACCCAGACCATGCCGCCGGGCACCCCGGTCCCCCCGGAACGCCTGCTCGCCACCGAGTTCGACACCTCCCGCACCACGGTCCGGCAGGCGCTGGCCGAACTGGTGGTGGAGGGCCGGCTGGAGCGGATCCAGGGCAAGGGCACCTTCGTGGCCAAGCCGAAGGTGGCGCAGTCGCTGCAGCTCACCTCCTACACCGAGGACATGCGGGCCCAGGGCCTGGAGCCGGCCTCGCGGCTGCTGGAGATGGAGTACGTGGCCGCCGGGGTGGAGCTCGGCGAGCGCCTGGGCATCCGGGCCTCGGCCAAGGTGCTGCGCATCAGCCGTCTGCGGCTGGCCAACGGCGAGCCGATGGCGATCGAGACCACCCATCTGTCGCAGCAGCGCTTCCCGAACCTGCGCAAACTGCTGGGGCGGTACTCCTCCCTGTACACGGCGCTGGCCGAGGAGTACGGCGTGCACCTGGGCGAGGCCGAGGAGACCATCGAGACCGCGCTGGCCACGCCGACCGAGGCCGGCCTGCTGGGCACCGACACCGGTCTGCCGATGCTGCTGCTGTCCCGGCACTCCATCGACACCGAGGGCGAGCCGGTGGAGTGGGTGCGGTCGGTGTACCGCGGGGACCGGTACAAGTTCGTGGCGCGGCTGAAGCGGCCCGACGGGGAGTGAGCGGCGCCGGCCCGGCCGGCCGGCCGGGCCCGCCCGCGGGGCGACCGTGTCCCAACTCACCCCGCGATCGCACGGTCGGGTCTCGGCCCTGCCGTAAAGTCGCGTCGTGTCCATCGTCGTAGTCACCGGAACCAACACCGACGTCGGCAAGACCGTCGTCACCGCCGCCGTCGCCACCCTGGCCGCCACCCGCGGCACCTCCGTGGCCGTCGTGAAGCCGGCGCAGACCGGGGTCACCCCCGAGGGCCCCGGCGATCTGGCGACCGTGAAGCAGCTGGCCGGCGTGACCGATCTGCACGAGTACGTCCGCTACCCGGACCCGCTGTCCCCGGCCGCCGCCGCGCGCCGCTCGGGCATCCCGCCGCTGGACTTCGACGACACCGTCCGGCGCATCGGCGAGCTCGCCGACAGCCGCCGCCTGGTGCTCGTCGAGGGCGCCGGCGGCCTGCTGGTCCGCAACGACGAGGACGGCAGCACCCTGGCCGACCTGGCGCACGCGCTGAAGGCGCCGGTGCTGCTGGTCGCGCACCCGAACCTGGGCACGCTGAACATCGCCGCGCTCACCCTGGAGGCGATGGCCGCCCGCGGCCTGGACCTGGCCGGGATCGTGCTGGGCAGCTGGCCCGCCGAGCCCGACCTGGCGATGCGGTGCAACATCCGCGACCTGGAGACCATCGGCGCCCGGCCGCTGGCCGGCGCGCTCCCCGAGGGCGCGGGACGGCTGGACCCGGCCGAGTTCCTCCTCGCCGCCCGGGCCGGGCTTTCCCCGGCCTTCGGCGGCACCTTCGATCCGGCAGAATTTCGGCAGACCTGGGACCCTCGGAAGGCGGCCTGAACCATGACAACCACTGACCAAGACCTCGACATCCTCGGCGCGGCCCGGCGCCAGGTGCTGGACGAGGGCGTGGGGCTGACCGAGGAGCAGGTGCTGGCGGTCCTGCGCCTGCCCGACGAGGCGCTGCCGGAGCTGCTGCAGCTGGCGCACGAGGTGCGCGAGAAGTGGTGCGGTCCGGAGGTCGAGGTGGAGGGCATCGTCTCGCTGAAGACCGGCGGCTGCCCCGAGGACTGCCACTTCTGCTCGCAGTCCGGCCTGTTCCCCTCCCCGGTGCGCGCGGCCTGGCTCAACATCCCGGAGCTGGTCGAGGCGGCCAAGCAGACCGCGGCCACCGGCGCCACGGAGTTCTGCATCGTGGCCGCCGTCCGGGGCCCGGACGAGCGCCTGATGAAGCAGATGCGCGAGGGCGTGAAGGCGATCCAGGACGCGGTCGACATCCAGGTCGCGGCGTCCCTGGGCATGCTCACCCAGGAGCAGGTCGACGACCTGGCCGACATGGGCGTGCACCGCTACAACCACAACCTGGAGACCGCGCGCTCGCACTTCCCCAACGTGGTCACCACCCACACCTGGGAAGAGCGCTGGGACACCCTGACCATGGTCCGCGACGCCGGCATGGAGGTCTGCTGCGGCGGCATCGTCGGCATGGGCGAGACCCTGGAGCAGCGCGCCGAGTTCGCCGCCCAGCTGGCCGCCCTGACCCCGGACGAGGTCCCGCTCAACTTCCTCAACCCGCGCCCGGGCACGCCCTTCGGCGACATGGAGCCGCTGGGCTCCAAGGAGGCGCTGAAGACCATCGCCGCCTTCCGCCTGGCCCTGCCG
The DNA here is from genome assembly GCF_041260665.1 of Catenulispora sp. GP43. Classification (NCBI taxonomy): domain Bacteria; kingdom Bacillati; phylum Actinomycetota; class Actinomycetes; order Catenulisporales; family Catenulisporaceae; genus Catenulispora; species Catenulispora sp. GP43. The sequence goes on from NZ_JBGCCT010000001.1 coordinate 140,284, forward strand.
CGCACCATCCTGCGCTACGCCGGCGGCCGCGAGATCACCCTCGGCGAGCTGGGCACGGAGCAGGGGCTGATGGGCGGCATCAACGCGGTCATCGTCGGGAACTACCTGACGACGCTGGGTCGCTCGCCGCAGGAGGACCTGGCGCTGCTGACGAAGCTGGAGATGCCGATCAAGGAGCTGTCCAAGACGCTCTAACCGGCGGCTTCGCGCGGTCCGGGCCGGTCAGCCGGCCCGGACCGTTCCGGTCTCGGCGTCACTGGTGGCCGGCGAGGTGGTCGAGGAAGGCCGGGACATCGAGGCCCTCGTACTCGCGGTCGATGGCGGCCGCGAAGACGCCGAAGAGCCCGAGCGCCAGCCCCAGAGCCCTCGTGAGGTCGCCGCTGACCTGCGCGGCGGCGGTGTTCGCGGCGGCGCGGACCTCCTCGGTGGCGTCCGGGTCGAGCGTGGGCCTGCCGATGTCGCCGGCGACTTTCCGCATTTCCTGGGCGAAGGCCGCGTCGCTGCTCGAGGACGAGTCCTTGACCATGGCGTAGGCGAGCCGCATCAAGCCGACGACCTTCTGAGTCAGCTCATCGTCATCCATGATCCCAGTCTGCGGCCCCGGGCCGCGGTCGGCGCGTCGGCGGCGACGAGCAGGTGCAGGGCCGCCTCGGCCGGCGAACCCTCGGGCACCGTCTGCATGATCAGCGCCTGGTCCGGGTCGTCGGGGGCCCGGAAGGTCTCGTAGTCCAGGGTGATCTCGCCGACGACCGGGTTCCGGTAGGTGTAGCTGCCGTGCGTCTTGTCGCGCACGTCGTGCCGGGCCCACACCTCGGCGAACTCCGGGTTCCGGCACAGCTCGGCGACCAGCGCGCCGAGCGCCGGGTCGTCGGGATGGCGGCCGATGTCGAAGCGCACGTACGCCGCGATGTCCGCCATCTTCGCGAGCGGATCCGCGAACAGCGCGCGGAAGCCTTCGTCGTGGCAGACCAGCCAGCCCAGGTTCCGTTCGTGCGGCGCGCGGCAGCCGAAGTCGGTCAGCAGCGCCGCCGCTGGCTGGTTCCACGCCAGCACGTCGGTGCCCAGGCCCACGACGTAGGCCGGGACGTCCGTCGTGGACTCCAGCAGCCGCCGCAGCCCCGGCCGCACCTGTTGCGGCTCGCTTTCGCCCGTGCCCTGATACACCTGCGGCGCGGCGGGCCGCACGAGCCGGTACAGGTGCCGGCGTTCGGTCGGATCCAGCTGGAGCGCCCTGGCCACGGCGTCCAGGACCTCTTCGGAGAACTGCAGCGTGCGGCCCTGTTCCAGCCGCACATAGTGGTCCACGCTGACCCCGGCCACCAGCGCCAGCTCCTCGCGCCGCAGCCCCGGAACCCGGCGCCGGCCGCCGTAGTCGGGCAGCCCCACATCGGCCGGGTTCAGCCTCGCCCGCCGGGACCGCAGGAAATCGCCCAACTCCGCACGCCTGTCCGCACGCCTGTCGATGCTCACGATCCTGACTAACACGCGCGGCGCATCCTGGTCATCCCGTGCCTAGGCATCGGGCGGTCCTGGATGGGCCGGCGCGATGAGCGGATCGTTGCGGGCATGACGAACGAGAGCGCGAATCAGATCCCGGACACCGTCCGGCTCGGCGCCACCGACCTGACCATCTCCCGCGTCGGCTTCGGCAGCTGGGCCGTCTCCGGCAGCGGCTGGGCCTACAGCTGGGGCGCCACCGACGACGCCGAGTCCGTCGCCGCGATCCGGCACGCGATCGACTCCGGCGTCAACTGGATCGACACCGCCGCGGTCTACGGCCTGGGCCACTCCGAGGAGCTGGTCGGCAAGGCCGTCTCGGCCTACTCCGAAGCCGACCGCCCCTACATCTTCACCAAGGTCGGCCTGGTCTGGGACCCGGAGGACCCGAAGGGCGCGCCGATCCGCACCATGGAGCCGGCCAGCGTCCGCCGCGAGCTGGAGGACTCGCTGCGCCGCCTCGGCGTGGAACGCGTCGACCTCTACCAGGTGCACTGGCCGGACACCGGCGAGGCCTTCGTCTACGGCGCCGAGGAAGGCGGCGCGGTCTCCCCGAACCACACGCCGCTGGAGGAGTACTGGCAGCTGATGGCCGACCTGAAGGCCGAGGGCAAGATCCGCGCCATCGCCTTGTCCAACCACGACGCCGCGCAGCTGACCGTCGCGGAATCCATCGCGCACGTCGACGCCATCCAGCCGCCGTTCTCTGCCGTCAACCGCTCGGCGGCGGCGGACATCGCGTGGGCCAGGGAACACGACACCGGCGTCATCGTGTATTCGCCGCTCCAGTCCGGCCTGCTCACCGGCGCCTTCTCCGCCGAGCGCGTCGCGAACCTGCCGGCCGAGGACTGGCGCCGCACCAGCCCGGACTACACCACCGGCCTGGAGGCGAACCTGCGCATCGCCGACGCGTTCAAACCGATCGCGGCGCGCCACGGGGTGAGCGTCGCCGAGGCCGTCATCGCCTGGACGCTGGCCTGGCCGGGGGTCACCGGCGCGATCGTCGGGGCGCGGAACGCCGCGCAGGTGGACGGCTGGGCGAAGGCCGGCGCGGTGCGGCTGACCGCGCAGGACCTGGCCGAGGTCGCCGAGGCGATCGGTCTGTGACCGGGCCCGCGGCCCCGGCCACCGTCCGCGGCCGGGGCTATCGTGCGCCTATGACGGAGTCCACGACCATCACCGTCGTCCCGGCGAACCAAGCCTCGGCAGCGGACCTGCGCACGGTCTTCGGCGAGCGCGGCGTGCCCTACGACTGCCAGTGCCAGTGGTTCAAGTCCCCTGCCAAGGAGTGGCGCTCCATGCCGCAGGAGGAGAAGGAGGCCCGCCTGCGGGACCAGACCCGCTGCGGCGAACCGGAGTCCGGGACCACCAGCGGCCTGGTCGCCTACCTCGGCGGCGAGCCGGTCGGCTGGTGCGCGGTGGAGCCCCGAACGGCGTATCCGCGGCTGCGGGGCATGAAAGTGCCGTGGACCGGCCGCGACGAGGACCGGGACGACCCCGCTGTCTGGGCGATCACCTGCTTCGTGGTCCGCACCGGCCACCGCCGCCGCGGCGTGAGCCGGGCGCTGACCGAGGCCGCGGTCGGCTTCGCCCGCGAGCGCGGGGCGACCGCCGTCGAGGGCTACTCGCTGATCACCGAGCCCGGCAGGGAGGTCGTGTGGGGCGAGCTGTTCGTCGGGGCGCGGAGCACTTACGAGGCCTGCGGTTTCCGTGAGGTGAGCAGCCCGACACCCCGGCGCCGGGTGATGCGGATCGACTTCGAGCGGTGAGGCGACCCTTGCGCGAGCCGGGGCGGGGCGGAAAGCTACTGGCACGTAACTTCGCCCCAGTCCGCCCGAACCCCCACAGGTGACCGTCGTGACCGAAGCACAGCCCGAAAGCCCGCAACCGCTGCACGGCGGCCAGATCTCCGTCGAGGTGGCCCGAGCGCACGGCGTCCAGACCATGTTCACGCTCTCGGGCGGACACGTCTTCTCGCTCTACGACGGCGCGGTGAAGGCCGACCCGCCGATGCCGATCCTGGACGTCCGGCACGAGCAGACCGCCGTCTTCGCCGCCGAGGCCACCGCCAAGCTGACCCGCAAGCCGGGCCTGGCGGTCCTGACCGCCGGCCCCGGCATCACCAACGGCGTCTCGGCGGTGACCACCGCGCACTTCAACGGCTCCCCGGTGGTCGTGCTCGGCGGCCGGGCCGCGGACTCCAACTGGGGCAAGGGCGCGCTGCAGGAGCTGGACCACCCGCCGCTGCTGGCCCCGGTGACCAAGCGCTCGGCGACCGTGCACACCACCGCGGCGCTGGCCGCGGACCTCGACGACGCCTTCACGCTCGCCGACGCCCCGCACCGCGGACCGGTCTTCCTCGACCTGTCCCTGGAGGCGGCCTTCGACGTCGACGCCGAGCCGCTGCCGACGGTCGGGCCGCGCCGGGCCCTCGTCCCGGACGCCGACGCGCTGGCGGCCATCGGCGAGCTGCTCGCGCGCGCCGCCAAACCGGTGCTGGTGCTGGGATCCGATGTCTGGATGGACCACGCCGACGCCGCCGCGCTGGCGTTCGCCGAGGAAACCGGGGTCCCAGTCATCACCAACGGCATGGGCCGCGGCATCCTGCCGCGCGGGCACCGCCAGCTAGTCACCCGGGCCCGCTCGGCCGCGTTCGGCGGCACGGACCTGGTGATCGTCGTGGGCACCCCGCTGGACTTCCGCCTGGGCTACGGACTGTTCGGCGGCCGGGACGGCAGCCCGCTCGCGCCGGTGGTGCACGTCGTGGACTCCCCCGGGCAGCTGAGCGGCCACCTCGGCCTGGCCGCGAGCGCCGCCGGCGATCTGACCGCGGCCTTCGAGGGCATCGCGGAGTCCTGGCGCAAGGCCGCCAAGCCGGGCGCCTACGCGGACTGGCTGTCCGCCCTGCAGGACAAGGCCGCCGCGGCCATCGCGGCCGACCGGGACCTGCTGACCGCCGCCTCCGACCCGATCCACCCGGCACGGATCTACGGCGAGCTGCTGCCGCGGCTGGCCGACGACGCGGTGGTGATCGGCGACGGCGGCGACTTCGTGTCCTTCGCCGGCCGCTTCGTGGAGCCCGGCCGCGCCGGCTGCTGGCTGGACCCGGGCCCCTACGGCTGTCTGGGCACCGGCCTGGGCTACGCGATCGCCGCCCGGCTGGCGCGGCCGACGTCGCAGGTGGTGCTGTTGTTCGGGGACGGCGCGGCCGGCTTCTCGCTGATGGACGTGGACACCCTGGTGCGGCACGGGCTTCCGGTCGTGATGGTGATGGGCAACAACGCGTGCTGGGGCCTGGAGAAGCACCCGATGCAGGCTTTGTACGGGTACGACGTCGCCGCGGATCTGAATCCTGATGCGCGCTACGACAAGGTGGTGCAGGCGCTCGGCGGCGGCGGGGAGTTCGTCACCGACCCGGCGCAGATCGGGCCGGCGCTGGACCGCGCCTTCGCCTCGGGCGTGCCGTACCTGGTCAACATCGCCACCGACCAGACCGTCGCGTATCCGCGATCGACCACGGGGCTGTGAGTTTTGTAGTCTCCACCGCGTGACTGACTGGGTGACCATATCCTCGCTGGCCACCGCCGGGACCACGGTGATCCTGGCGGCGGCCACGCTGAAGTCGGTGCGCTCGGCCTCGCGGGCCGCGGCCGCCGCCGAACGGGCCGTGCTGGTGGGGCTGCGTCCGGTGCTGCTGTCCTCGCGGCTGACCGACCGCGACGAGAAGATCTTCTGGGCCGACGACCACTGGGCGGTGGTCAGCGGCGGCCGCGGCTACGCCGAGATCGTGGACGGCAACATCTACTTCGCGATCTCGATCCGCAACGCCGGCGCGGGCTTGGCGGTCCTGCAGGGCTGGGCGGTCTCCGACGAGCGCAAGGGCCCGGAGGACCGCCACACGGCGCCCCAGGACTACCGCCGGATGATCCGCGACCTGTTCGTCCCGGCGCACGACGTCGGCTACTGGCACGCCGCGATCCGCCAGACCGACGACCCGCAGTACGACACGATGGCGGCGGCTATCAAGGAGCGGCGGGTGTTCACCGTCGAGGTCCTGTACAGCGACCACGAAGGCGGCCAGAGCAGCATCTGCCGGTTCGTCCTGCGGCCCCGCGAGAAGGACGGGAACCTCGCGGACTGGATCGTCGGCGTCGGCCGGCACTGGAACCTGGACCGGCCGGATCCGCGGGACCGGGAGTACGCCTGAGCGCGGGTATCCCTTTGATCACCGGCTGAGCGCGCACTAGCGTCGGTGCCATGAGCGCCGAGACCACCGCCCCGGATCCCGCGAACTGGCTGGAGTACAACCGCGCCAACTGGGACGAGCGGGTTCCGATCCACGTCGACGGCCGGTTCTACGACCTCGACTCCTTCGTCGCCGGGCGGGAGACGCTGGAGGACTTCGAGCTCGCCGAGGTCGGCGACGTGCGCGGCAAGCACCTGCTGCATCTGCAGAGCCACATCGGCACCGAGACGCTGGGCTGGGCCCGGCACGGCGCCGTGGTCACCGGACTGGACTTCTCGGCCCCGGCGACGGCGGCCGCGGCGGCACTGGCCGAGCGGATCGGCGTCACCGACTCGCGCTGGGTCACCTCGGACGTCCACCGGGCGGCCGAAGCGCTGGACGGCGAGCAGTTCGACGTCGTCTACACCGGCAAGGGCGCCCTGTGCTGGCTGCCGGACATCGAGCGGTGGGCGCGGGTGGCGGCATCGATGGTGAAACCGGGCGGGTTCCTGTACGTCTCGGAGTTCCACCCGTTCGGGAACACGCTGAGCGACGAGGACGGCCGCACGGTCGCCTACGACTACTTCGACCGCTCGCCCCAGGTGTGGGACGAGCCCGGGACGTACGCGGACCTCGAGGCCTCGACGCGGGAGAACGTGACCGTGGAGTTCAACCACGGGATCGGGGACATCGTCAGCGCCCTGATCGGCGCCGGACTGCGGCTGGAGTTCCTGCACGAGTACGAGATGACGCTGTTCCCGCGGTTCCGGGTGCTGGAGGAGCGGGACGGCACCTACCGGCTGCCCGCGGGGATGCCCCGGGTGCCGTTGATGTTCTCGCTGCGGGCCGCCAAGGCGGCTTAGCGCTCTGAATTCATGGAGTCTGGGTCTGCGGGGTCTGGGTCTGCGGGGTCAGAGCTTCGCCATGAACCGCTCGGCGTTGACGATGACCCGGGTGATCTCGCCCTCGCCGACCAGGCGGCCCTGGGCGTCGTGGGCGGCGATGGAGAAGCGCAGGAGCCGGTCGTCGCGGTGCGCGAGCTCGGCGGCGGCGGTGACGCTGCCGCCGACCGGGGTCGGGTAGACGTGGTCGAAGCGGATGCGCGTGCCGACCGTGGTCTGGCCCTCGGCCAGCAGCGGCTGGGCTGCCGCCACCGTCGCCTGCTCGGCCAGGGCCACGAGGCGCGGCGTGCCGAGGACCGGGAGGTCGCCGGAGCCGACGGCCTGCGCGGTGTCGGCGTCGGTGACGTTCAGGGTGATCTGCGCCCGGACGGGGGCGCCTTCGGCGGGGACGTGGGCTTCGGTCACGCGTAGACCCTACACAGGCTGTGGAAGACGCCCTGCTTGCGCATCAGCTCGGCCCACGTGCCGCGCTCGACCACGCGGCCGCCGTCGAGCACGACGATCTCGTCGACCGCCTCCAGCCCGCCCAGCCGGTGGGTGACCAGGAGCAGGGTCTTCGGCAACGCGAGGAGATCGCGCATCAGGGCGTCGGCGGTGGCCGGGTCGAGATGCTCGGTGGGCTCGTCCAGGAGCAGGACCGGGAAGTCGGCCAGCAGCGCCCGGGCCAGCGCCAGCCGGCGGTGCTGGCCGCCGGACAGGCGCGCGCCGTGCTCGCCGACGAAGGTGTCCAGGCCGGCGGGCAGGGTGCGGACCCAGTCGGCGAGGCGGGCTTGGGCGAGGGCGTCCTCGAGGTCTGCTTCGATGGCGTGCGGACGCGCCAGGCGGAGGTTCTCACGCAGGGTGCTGTCGAAGACGTGGGCGTCCTGCGCGCACAGGCCGACAACGCGGCGCACGTCCTCGGAGCGCAGGTCGGTGACCGGGACCCCGCCGAGGGCGATGGCACCCGGGGACGCGGGATCGACGAAGCGGAGCAGGGCGCTGATGAGGGTCGTCTTGCCCGATCCGCTGGGTCCGACGACGGCGACCTTGCGGCCGGGCGCGAGGTCGAGGTCGAGGCCGCGCAGGGCGGGCTCGGCGCGGCCGGGCCAGGTGACGCGGAGGTCGCGGACGCGGAGGGCATGGTCGGACGGGAGCTCGCACGGGGCTGCGGGCTCACGGACGGCGTCGGGCGCGGCCAGGACTTCGCGGACGCGGTGCTCGGCGGCTCGGGCGCGACGGAGGTGCTGGAGGGCCTGAGGGAGGGCTGCGGTGGCTTCGAGGAGGGCCAGCGGGGTGAGCGTGAGGACGGCCAGGAGGGTGGCGGGGAGGTGGCGCGCGGACCCGCCCCCGTGCAGCGCCTCCAGCCCCGCGTAGGCGGCGGCCCAGACCGTCGCGCCGGTCGCGAGGATCGTGAGCGCCGCGCCGAGGCCCCGGGCGGCGGCTGAGCGGCGTTCGGCGTCGGTGACGGCGCGGTCGGCGGCCCGGACGCGGGCCAGGCGGGGCCCGGTGGCGTCGGCGGCGATCAGGTCGGGGGCGCCGCGCAGCAGGTCGTGGAGCTCGGTGGCGAGACGGCCTCTGGCGGGGGCGAGGTGTCGGTCAGCCTTGGCGGAGGTGCGGGAGGCCGCGAGCGGGATCGCGACGCCGGTGGCGAGCAGGCCGAGTGCTGTGACCGCCGCGACGCTCGGCAGCACCGCCGCCAGCGCCGCGACGCCGAGGCTGCCGACCACCGCCGCCGCGGCCGCCGGGATCACGAAGCGGACGTAGCGGTCCTGGACCGCGTCGACGTCGGCGACGAAGCGGGCCAGCAGTTCGCCGCGCCGTCGCCCGGGCGCCTGGCGGCAGAGGCGGTCGTAGGTGCGCGCACGGAGGGTGGCCAGGATGCGGAAGGCGGCATCGTGCGCGACGAGGCGTTCGGCGTAGCGGAACACGGCGCGGCCGATGCCGAGGGCCCGGACCGCGGTGATGGCGATCATCAGGTCGAAGATCGGCGGACGCTGCGCCGCCCGCGAGATGAGCCATGCCGAGGTGGCCGCCAGTCCGGTCGCGGCGGCGAAGGCGGCGGCGCCGAGGGCCGCGGCGAGGGCGAGGCGGGCGGTGGGGTGGCGGTCGGCGGTGGCATGGTCGGCGGCGGCATGGTCGGCGGCGGGGGCGGCGCTGTTGCCCTCGGCGGCGGGGCGGTCGGGGTCGCCCGCGGAAGCCGTTCGCTCATCCGGCCGAATCCGAACCCGGACTTCCTCGACAGGACCTTGACAGGGCGCAGAATTGTCAAGATTGTTGTTTTTAAGGCGGTGTGCCCCCTGGGTGGGCGGGGTCTCTTCCGGATCGCGATCGCCCACCCCCGCCGAGTGCCCCGACCGCCCGACCACCACCACCCGATCCGCCACCTCCAACAGCGCCGCGCGGTGCGCCACCACGAGCGCGGTTCGGCCGGCGGTCAGGCGGCGGATGCCGGCCACCACCTCGGCTTCGACGGCGGCGTCCAGCGACGCCGTGGGCTCGTCGAGCAGCACCACCGGGCGGTCGGCCAGGAAGGCCCGGGCGATGCCGAGGCGCTGGCGCTGGCCCGCCGACAGGCCGTGGCCGCCTTCGCCGACGCGGGCTGACAGCCCTCCGGGGAGCGCCGCGACGAAGTCCGATGCCGCCGCCGCTCGCAGGGCCGCCCAGACCGCCGCGTCCGGTGCGTCCGGGCGGGCCAGGCGCACGTTCTCCGCCACCGTCCCCGCGAACAGGTACGGGTGCTGCGGCAGCCACGCCGCCGGCGCGCCGGCCGCCGCCGTCCCCGACTCCGCCTCCACGAAGCCCAGCAGGGCCTTCAGCACCGTCGACTTGCCCGCGCCCGACGCTCCGACCAGCGCCACGCACTCCCCCGGCGCCACCGTCAGTGAGAAGTCCGACAAGGCCGGCTCCGTGCGGCCCGGGTACCGGACCGTCAATCCCTTGATCTCAATGCCGGCGGAGGGCGTCGAGACCCGCGGGCTCGGGACCGGCGGCACCGCCTCCAGGACCTCCAAGACCTCCGCCGCGGCCGCCTTCCCCTCCGCGCTCGCGTGGTAGAACGCCCCCACCTGCCTCAGCGGCCAATACGCCTCCGGCGCCAGGATCAGCACCAGCAGCCCCGTGCGCAGGTCCAGCGTCCCGGCGACCAGGCGCAGGCCCACGCCGACCGCGGCCATCGCCACCGCGATCGTCGACGCCAGCTCCAGCACCAGCGAGGACAGGAACGCCAGCCGCAGCGTCCGCAGCGTCGCCGCGCGGTCCTCTTCCGTCGCGCGCCGGATCGCGGCCGCCTGGGCCCGGGCCCGGCCGAAGACCAGCAGGTCCGGCAGGCCCGCGACCACGTCCAGGAAGTGGCCGGCCAGCACGTCCAGGGCCCGGCGGCGGCGCTCCACGTGGGTGCGCGTGGCCATGCCGACCAGCCACAGGAACAGCGGGATCAGCGGCAGCGTCACCGCGACGATGAGCCCCGACTCCCAGTCCGCGGTGAACAGCACCGCCAGGATCGCCGCCGGGACCGTCGCCGACAGCACCAGTTGCGGCAGATAGCGTGCGAAGTAGCCGTCCAGGCCGTCCACGCCGCGGGTCGCCAGCGTCACCAGCGCGGCGGTCTTGCGGGCGGCCGGCCGGCGCGGGCCCGGTGCCAGGAAGGCGGCGGCCAGGCGGCCGCGCAGCGCGGACTTCACCGACGCCGCCGCCCGGAACGCCGCCGCCTCCGTCGCCCACGCGATCGCCGCCCGGGCCCCGGCGCTGAAGGCCAGTAGCGCCAGCCACGGCCGGACCGCCGGCGCCGTGACGGCCGGCCGGTACCGGAAGCCGGCCGCGATCAGCGAGGCCAGCGCCCACGCCTGGCCGATCACCGACAGCGCCGACAGCGTGCCGAGGGCCGCGCACAGCACCATCCACGGACGTACCGCGCCGGCATGCGGCGCCAACCGCCGGTCGAGCATCAGCACCCCGCCGTAACGCTCGGCGCCATCAGTGCGCCGCCGGGATGTTCCGAACCCCGATCCGCTTGCGGAACACCCAGTACGTCCAGGACTGGTACAGCAGCACCAGCGGGGTGAACACGCACGCCACCACGCTCATCACCGTCAGCGTGTAGTGCGACGACGCCGCCGAGTGCACCGTCAGCGACCACTGCGGGTTCAGCGAGGAGGGCATCACGATCGGGAACAGCGCGATGAACATCGACGCCACCATCGACGCCACCGCCGCCCCCGACAGCACGAAAGCCCAGCCGTCCCGCCCGGCCCGCACCATCGCCGCGCACACCAGCAGCGCCACCAGCGGCACCACCGCCACCGTCCAGGACAGCGGCCCGCCCCAGCGGTTGTTCACCCGGCCCAGCAGCACGCCGACCAGCACCACGCTCACCAGCGTGCCCGGCACCGCGATGCGCCGCGCGCCGTCGCGGATCGGGCCGCGGGTCTTCAGCGTGGTGTAGACGGCGCCGTGGGTGAGGAACAGGACCAGGAAGGCCAGGGCCCCGACGATGCCGTCGAAGGTGGTGAGGAAGTCCGACATCCGGCCGTGGAAGTTCATGTCGGCGCCGATGGGGGTGCCGGAGAACATGCAGCCGAAGACCAGGCCCCACAGCAGCGGCGGCAACAGCGAGCCGAGGAAGATGCACCAGTCCCACCACACGCGGTGCCGGGCGTCGCTCTTGCCCCGGTACTCGAAGGCGACGTTGCGCACGATCAGGGCCAGCAGCACCAGCAGCAGCGGCACGTAGAACCCGGACAGCAGGGTGGCGTACCAGTTGGGGAAGGCCGCGAAGGTGGCGCCGATGGCCGTGATCACCCACACCTCGTTGCCGTCCCAGACCGGTCCGATGGTGTTGATCAGGACCCGGCGCTCGGTCTCGTCGCGGGCCAGCACCCGGGTCAGGATCCCGACCCCGAAGTCGAAGCCCTCCAGGAAGAAGTAGCCGATCCACAGGACCGCGATCAGCAGGTACCAGAAGTTCACCAGGCTCACGCCGTCCCGCCTCTCAGTGCTCAGTGCTCAGTGCATCAGTGCGCGAAGCTCAGTACGCGAACGCCAGGGGCTGGTCGTCGTCACCGTCGGCGTCCGCCGGCGCGGCCGTCGGGGCGACGTCGTGGGCTCCGGCGCGGGCGTACTTGACGCACAGGCCGACCTCGACCACCGCCAGCACCGCGTAGAGCGCCGCGAACAGGATCAGCGAGGTGAGCACGCGGCCGGCCGGCACCGCCGGCGAGACGCCGTCGCGGGTGCGCATCAGGCCGTAGACGATCCAGGGCTGGCGTCCGGTCTCGGTGAAGATCCAGCCCCAGGCCGAGCCGATCACCGGGAAGACCAGGGTCCACAGGCCGAAGCGCCAGAACCAGGCGCCCCAGCGGCCCGAGGGCGTCCGGCCCCGGCGGGTGAACCAGAGCCCGAACAGCGCCACCAGGACCGAGAACATCCCGAAGCCGATCATCCAGCGGAACGACCAGTACGCCATGGGGATCCACGGCCGGTAGTCACCGGGCCCGTACTTGGCCTGCTCGGCGGCGTTGGTCTGGTTGATGCCGGGGACCGGGTCGTGGAAGTTGCCGTGGGCCAGGAAGGACAGCAGGCGCGGGATCTGGATCTCGACCGAGTTGCGGCCCTTCTCCACGTTGCCGATGGCGAACAGGGAGAACGGCGCCGGACCCTGGGTGTCCCACAGCGCCTCGGCCGAGGCCATCTTCATCGGCTGTTGCTCGAACATCACCTTGCCCTGCTGGTCCCCGGTCAGCGCGACCCCGACGCCGGCGATCAGCAGGGCCCAGAGCCCGACCAGCAGCGCGGGCCGGAAGACCGCGGGCTGCTGCTTCTTGCGCAGGTGGTAGCAGGAGATGCCGACCAGCGCCGCGCCGGCGCACAGGAAGCAGGCGGTGATCACGTGCAGGAAGGTGATGACCGTGGTCCGCTGGGTGATCACGGCCCAGAAGTCGGTGAGCTCCAAGCGGCCCTTCAGCTCGTTGAAGGTGTAGCCGACCGGGTGCTGCATGAAGGAGTTGGCCGCCAGGATGAAGTAGGCGCTGGCCATGGTGCCGAACGCGGCGATCCAGATGCAGGCCAGGTGCACGCCGCGGGGCAGGCGCTCCCAGCCGAAGATCCACAGGCCCAGGAACGTGGACTCCAGGAAGAACGCCAGCAGCGCCTCGATGGCCAGCGGCGAGCCGAAGATGTCGCCGACGAAGCGGGAGTACTCCGACCAGTTCATGCCGAACTGGAACTCCTGCACGAGCCCGGTGACCAGGCCCAGCGCGAAGTTGATCAGGAACAGCCGGCCCCAGAACTTCGTGGCCCGGTAGTACTGCTCCTTGCCGGTGCGGTGCCAGGCCGTCTGGAAGCCGGCGACCAGGAACGCCGTGCCGATCGTCAGCGGGACGAACAGGAAGTGGTAGACCGTGGTGCTCGCGAACTGCCAGCGCGCCACCAGTACCGGGTCCATCGCGGTGGTCACGGTCGGGTGCACGGCACGGCCTCCTGCGGACGGACATCGTCGTCAACTGATCACGCAGGGTAGTGGAACGGTGTTCCGTGACGCCAAGCCGCGTCACCTGTTCGGAGCCATTGGACACAGCGACGCAAAGCGTCTCCATGACGGGTGGCGGTGGGAGACGGGCGGGCGTTACCTTGCCTGCATGGATTTCTGCGGGCAGTGCGGCGAGCCGACGGCGGCGACCGGCCACGAGCGGTGCGCGGCCCGGGCGGAGCTGGAGCCGCCGCGGTACTGCGGGCACTGCCGGCGGCGGATGGTGGTGCAGGTCGTGCCCACCGGGTGGTCGGCGCGCTGCGTCGAGCACGGGACCGTCACGAGCTGAGGAAACGCAGAAGCGCGCCGGCCGGAGGATCCGGCGGCGCGCTTCGTCATGAGCGGGCTGAGAACTCAGCCGATCACCGCGATGAGGTCGCCTTCCTGCACCACATCGCCCTCGGCCACGCCCAGGCGCGACACCTTGCCCGAGACCTCGGCCAGGACCGGGATCTCCATCTTCATCGACTCGAGGATCACGATCGTGTCGCCGTCCTCGACGTCGTCGCCCTCGGCGACCACGATCTTCCACACGTTGGCCACCATCTCGGCGCGGACTTCCTCGGCCACGTTCGATGCTCCCTCGCAGTCACAAGCTAACGATGTACGAGCGCATCCAATCACGCCGCACCCCGTACATGCCCGCGCAGGGGTGGGACTCACTCCCCGACCATCCGGCTCAGCGACTCCACCACCGCCGGGTCGTAGTGCACCGCCAGCCCGAGCCGGATGTGGCGCAGCGCCTCGGTGCGCTCGGCCGACTCCGGCTGCGCGCCGGCGAGGTCGTCGTAGTCGTTGGCGACCCGCAGTATGCGGCTGGGCAGCGGGCCCGCGGCACCGAACGGGTCGGGGTGGTGCTCGACGATGTCCGCGGCGTTGCCCAGGGCCCCGGCGCGACGGATCACCTCGGCGCCGGCCCGGGCCAGCTCGCGCTGGCGCACCAGGGACAGCGGGGCGGTGCGGCCGCCGTGGACCGGCTCGGCCACGGAGAGCTGCCCGATGTCGTGCATCAGCGAGGCGTACTCCAGGTCCAGCAGCTGCGCCTCGCTGAGCCCGAGCTCGCGGCCGATGCGCTGGCAGGTGCGGGCCACCCGGCGGGCGTGCCCGGGCTGGGTCAGGCCGGCCACCTCGGTGATGCGGGACAGCGCCCTGATCGTCTCCAGGTGGACTTCCTTGATCCGCGCGTAGCGGCGCAGCGCGAGCTGGGTGAAGGCCAGCGGCAGGCACAGGGCCGGCAGGACCCAGATCGACATGGTGCGCGAGGCCAGGCAGACCAGCAGGGTGGTGGCCACCACGGCGAGCCCGACACGGGTGGTGAAGGTCGCCTCGTCCCGGGCCGCGGCCAGGATCGGCCGCCGGTGCTGGCCGGCCTGCAGGATCGACCCGACCACACCGTCGCTGACGATGGCCAGCAGCAGGAACCCGGCGGTCGCCGAGCCCACCGCCAGGCTGTGCAGGTGCCGGCTCAGGAAGGTCGGGTCCAGCGAGCTCGGGTGCAGCAGCCCGGGGTCGTCGACCCGGGTGCCGAGCACCCAGCGCAGGTAGAACATCCGGAACAGCCATGCGGTCAGCGCCACCATCAGGAACCTGCGGGCGGTGTAGTCCAGGGTGGCCGGGCGCCGCACCGCCAGGTGCGGCACGGAGCCGACCAGGAAGCCGAATGCCGCCACCGCGACCGCCTGCGACGCGTTGTGCAGCGCCGGCTGATGGCCGACCTCGGTGAGCACGGCGTAGGCCAGACCAGTGGCCGCCCCCAGCGGCGCCGCCTCGCGCCCGCCGGGCAGCCGCACCCGGAACGCCTCGCCGGCGGCGATGATCGCGCCGAAGGCGAGGGCGTAGCCGGGCTGGCTGAAGCCGTGGACCGCGCAGGCAGCGACCGCGGCGAAGGCCACGAAGCAGGCCAGGACGATCAGCAGCGGATTGCTCTGCGCCCACGCCGTCTGCGCGTCACTGTCGACTTCGAAGGCCCGGTGGCTCGGTGGCTTGGCATGGTTCATGCCGGGGACTCCTCGGAGTCCTTGGCCTCGGGATCACGCGGCGGCCACGGGCTGCTGTCGCCGGGGCCGAAGAAGTGGAGCATCGGGGACGACCCGCCGGCGCCGCGCGAGAACCACGAAGGGCCGGCGGACGGCACGGAGCGACCGTCGGCGTCGGCCGTATCCGCGGCCATCGGGGCCATCGGGGCCATCGGGGCCATCGAGACGTCGGCGGGCGGCTCGGGCGCGGCCCACGGCTCCGGAGACGGGGTCCAGGCCTCTGTGTCGCGGGCCTTGGGCATGGGCCCGGCGTCCTCGGCCTCGCCGGCCGGCCCGACGGCGGCACCCGCGACCTCCTGGCACCGAGCGGCCGGCTTGCGCAGGTCGAGATCGACGGCCGGAGCCGGGGAGCCGTCGGCGGCCGAGACGCCGCCGGAGCCGCGCGGATCGGGATCGGCGGCCGGGGTCGGGGTGCGCACGCGCATGGAGCCGCGCGGATCGCCGTTCAGGCCGGGGTCCACCGGCCAGCGGGTGGATGCGGCCTCGGGTTCGGGGGCGGGCTCGGATACAGCCTCTTTCGGTTGCTCCAGCGCCACTGGGTGATCCGCGCCGGGCTCACGGGCCGCCAGGTGATCGGCCGCGGCTGGACCCTCAGGATCTGCCTCGGACTCGATCCCGGACTCGATCCCGGACTCGGACTCGGACTCGTGCTCGGCGCCGGACTCGCGCTCAGCCGCGTACTCTCGCTCGGACTCGGACTCGATCCCGAACTCGCGCTCAGCCCCGAACTCAAGCTCGGCCCCGAACTTGATCCCCAGCTCGTGCTCGGACTCGCGGTCGGCCCCGAACTCGTGCCCGGCCCCTGACTCGCCATCGGGCTCAACCTCGGCGCCCTCCGCCGCGACCGCACCCCGTTCCCCGCCCCAAGCCCAGCCCTCGTCCGGCTCCGGCCCCGGCTCGCGCACCACGGCCGAGTGCATCCGCTCCGACCAGCCGTCGTCGAAGTCCGCTTCGGCGTCGGCCGCCGCCGGCCCCGGTTCGCCGGCGCGCTGGCCCGGGATCGCGCCCGGCTGCCCGTCGGCGTCCGGCGCGGGCTCGCCGTCGGGCGTCAGCCAGCTCGGGTACCAGGTCGAGAACCACTCCACCGGGACGAAGGGGTCGTCGTGGTCGGCGAAGGAGAAGCCCGGCACCCGCTTGGGCAGTGGCCAGGGGCTGGAGGCGGCCGTGGCCGTTCCGTCGTCCTGCGGGGGCTCGGCGGGTACCAGCTCCGTGGGCACCCACGGGTTGCCGGCGCGGTCGGCGAACTCCAGCGCGTCCTCGAAGGCGCGGACCAGTACCGGGTCGAACTGGGTGCCGGCGCCGCGGCGCAGCTCGGCCACCGCCTCCTTCACCGAGCGGGCCGCGCGATAGGAGCGGGTGGAGGTCATCGCGTCGAAGGCGTCGGCGACGCCGATGATGCGGGCGAACTCCGGGATCTCCTCGCCGGACTTGCCGGTCGGGTAGCCGCGGCCGTCGAGGCGCTCGTGGTGGTAGAGCACGCCCTCGTAGACCTCGGTCAGGAACCTGATGTCGCGCAGCACCGCCACCCCGTGGTTGGGGTGCATGCACAGGAGCTTGAACTCCTCCTCGGTCAGGCCGCCGGTGCTGGTGAGCAGGCGCGTGGGGACGCCGAGCTTGCCGATGTCGTGCAGCAGCCCGGCGAAGCGGAGCATCGCCAGGCGGTCCTGCGGCATCTTCAGCTGCTCGGCGAGCATCTCCGCGCCGCGGGCGACGCGCTCGCTGTGGCCGCGGGTGTAGGAGTCCTTGATCTCCACGGCCTGCACCAGCGCCGCGATCGTCCCCTCGTGCGCCGCGCCTTCCTTGGCGTACTGCGACAGGCTCCAGTGCGCTATGTACATCGGCACGACCACCAGCGGGGCGGTGTACCAGCCGATGTCGTCCCACAGCGACAGGAAGATCGCCGCCAGCACGGCCGATGAGTAGTACGGCATGGTCGCGCGGCGGATGTCGCCGCGCAGCCCGTCCACGAAGCGGCGGCGCGTGGCCAGCCCCACGTAGCCGGCCAGGATCAGGGCGTTGACCACCAGGCAGGTGGTGACCGCGGCGGCGACCGGCCACAGGAACTCCGGGAAGTTCAGGAAGTGGCCGGGGAGATGGCCGCCCGCCAGGTAGCAGACCGCCGATCCGCAGGCCGGCACCAGGCTCGACAGCGCGGAGTTGACGATCTGTTTGGTCCAGGTCCAACTCGGCTGCCGGGGCATCGGCATCGAGCTGCACAGGCCGACCAGCGCGGCCCCGGGGGGCGGCAGAACCAGCACAGTGATGAGGGTGACGACCAGGGAGACCGACATGGTCCAGCCCGAGGTGCCGATCTGGACGCGCGAGAGCCGCTCCGCGGCGATCACCAGCGCGCACAGCGCGAGGAGCAGAGACAGCCGGGTAGGCGACAACGGCAACGTGGCGACGACCGTCACGGCCGCCACCACCAAACCGAAGATGTAGCACCGCACGGAGAACGGCATCGGTCATCCTCTAGTCCGCGCAGGGAGCGCGTCAGCACCGGTCAACGCAAAACCCTGTCACGAAACGCCCGGCAGGTCCACAGGCCGGCACATGGGGCGGCGCCGGCCTGTGGAATGGCATGAGTCGGGATCGCCCGACTCAGAGACCACCGCCAATGAGATGGACCATACCGAAACACCGTCTTTCATGACTCGCCCGCGGCTGTTTGGACCGCGGGAATGGATCAAAGCACGTACGAGTACAGAGGAAAACCGGCCGCTAGTCAAGAAAAGATCCACTCGATCGAGTGGATCCGGCCGGAACACACCAAAGGCGCGCCGAAAGCGCGCCCTTGGTCCGTATTCCGGGTCTCTACTCCCCCGCGCCGCCGACAGCGACCTCGCCGCGCACCTGCCGGATCCGCGCGAGCACCTTGTCGCGCAGGTCGACCGGCGGCTCGTCACACCCGCAGCAGCGCTGCACGAGCTTCTTCACCATGGCGTCCAGCCCGTACTTCTCCAGGCAGGGCGCGCATTCGTCCAGGTGGCGCTTAACCGCCGCGCAGTCCTCATCGGGCATCTCGTTGTCGATGTACTCGTAGAGATGGTCGAGGACCTCGGTGCACGGCGTCTCATGCGGCTGGCCGCAGCTCATGGCGCTTCAGTTCCCTTCCGACGCGGCGGCCACCAGGCCGCGCTCCCGCGCGTAGTCCTCAAGCATCGCACGGAGTTGCCGGCGCCCGCGGTGCAACCGGGACATCACGGTGCCGATCGGCGTGCCCATGATGTCGGCGATCTCCTTGTAGGCGAAGCCCTCGACGTCGGCCAGGTAGACCGCGATGCGGAACTCCTCGCCGATGGCCTGCAGGGCCTCCTTGACGTCGGAGTCGGGCAGGTGGTCCAGCGCCACGGTCTCGGCCGAGGGCAGACCCGCCGAGCTGTGCGACTCGGCCCGGGCCAGCTGCCAGTCCTCGATCTCCTCGGTCGGGCTGACCTGGGGCTCGCGCTGCTTCTTGCGGTAGCTGTTGATGAACGTGTTGGTGAGGATCCGGTACAGCCAGGCCTTGAGGTTGGTGCCCTCGCGGAACTGGTGGAAGGAGGCGAACGCCTTGGCGAAGGTCTCCTGGATCAGGTCCTCGGCGTCGGCCGGGTTGCGCGTCATGCGCAGCGCGGCCGGGTAGAGCTGGTCCAGGTAGACGAGGGCGTCGCGCTCGAAGCGCTCGTTGCGGGCGTCCTCGGACTCACCGGGGTCCACGCGCGGGCCCGCGGCGCCCTCGGGCCCGGCGGCCTGCTCCACGGGTGAGGAGGCCTCGGCGATGACGGCCTCGCCACGTGCGTCGTCAGCGGTCACGGCGACCGTCCTCACCTCCTCGGGGGTACCCGAAGAGCTTATCCAAGGCGTCGCCGCCGACAAATCGATCTTGACTGCCGGACGGCGCTGCTTCAGTGCCAAAGTCATTCCTGTCCCCTCGACAACGTGGTCGGACCCTTGAGGGTTCACGCCGTACAACCGGGTGGGGGACAGCCCTATTCCCACCGGTGACGGCCGTGACATGGGCCGCACCGGCTGTGACGAACGCCTCAGGCGGCGTCGGTGATCTCCCGGGCGATCTTGCAGTCGTCGGCCATCCGGACCAACAGGGCCTCGACCGAGTCGAACTTCAGGGTGTCCCGGATACGCGCGGTGAACTCCACCGCCACGTGCGTGCCGTACAGGTCGAGGTCGTCGCGGTCCAGCGCGTACGCCTCGACGCGCCGGTCGACCCCGTCGAAGGTCGGGTTGGTCCCGATGGAGATCGCGGCGGGGAGCCGGACGGACTTCTCCGGCTTGTCGACGTCGGTGATCAGCCAGCCCGCGTAGACGCCGTCGGTCGGGATCGCGGCGAACGGCACGGTCTCGACGTTCGCGGTGGGGTAGCCCAGCTCGCGGCCCCGCTGGTCGCCGCGCACGACCACGCCCTCGACCCGGTGCGGCCGGCCCAGCAGGACCTCGGCCTCGTCGACCGCGCCGTCGCCGACCCGGGCACGCACCCGGGTGGAGGAGAAGCGGTTGTCGGCGCTCTCGCCCTCCGGGCCCTTCAGGCTCACCGGGACCACCTCGAAGCCGTACCGCCCGCCGGCCTCCTGCAGGGCCGTGACGTCGCCGGCGGCCCGGTGCCCGAAGCGGAAGTTGGCGCCGACCACGACGGCCCGCGCGTGCAGGTGCTCGACGAGGACCAGGCGGATGAACTCCTCCGGGGCCCAGCGCGAGACCTCCAGGCTGAACGGCAGCACCAGCACCGCGTCCACGCCCTCGGAGGCGAGCAGTTCGGCGCGGTGGCGCTGGGTGGTCAGCAGCGGCGGGTGGCTGCCCGGGCGCACGATCTCGCTGGGGTGCGGATCGAAGGTGAGCACGACGGTCGGAACGCCGAGGGCGCGGCCCCGCGCCACGGCTGTGCGGACCACCTCGCGGTGGCCGCGGTGGACGCCGTCGAAGACGCCGATCGTGACGACCGAGGGGCCGAAGTCCTGCGGGACCTCGGCGGTGCCGTGCCAGCGTTCCACGGGGGTGCCTGCCTTGGGGTTGGAAAGAGTCTGCCGACACACAAGAGTGCCATCCGGGGCCCGCCGACGCGCAATCGGTCCGGCGGTGCGGATCCGATGGGATCTTCGACCTAGGACTTTCGGGCCGGCCGGTCAGACGAAGACCGCGACCGGCTTCGCCTTCTTCCCGCCCGGCAGGTCCTCGTACAGCGCCAGGAACCGCCCGTCCGGACCGAACACGGCCACCGGCTCCCCCGGGCGTCCGGAGGCTTCCAGGAAGCCGCCGTGCGCCACCGCGCCGGCCTGCTCGGCATCGATGTCCCGGGCCGGGAAGGCGGCCCGCGCGGCCGCGTCCAGCGGCACCATCGGCAGCTCCGCGCCGCCGTCCACCAGGTCGGTCAGCTCGGCCAGCGGGTGCGCCAAGGCCAGTCCGTACGGACCGACCGCGGTGCGCCGCAGCATCGTGAGATGCCCGCCGACGCCGAGCGCCGCGCCGAGGTCGCGCGCCAGGGCCCGGATGTAGGTGCCGGAGGAGCACTCGACCACGGCGTCCACGTCGACCAGCGCGCCCTCGCGGCGGACCGCGAGGACGTCGAAGCGGTGGATGGTCACCGGCCGCGCGGCCAGCTCCACCGTCTCGCCCTCGCGGACCCGCTTGTAGGACCGGACGCCGTCCACCTTGATCGCCGACACCGCCGACGGACGCTGCATGATCTCGCCGGTGAACGACGGGATCGCGCCACGGATCATGTCATCTGACACGTCCGAGGCGTCGGCCGAGCCGGTCGCCTCGCCCTCGGCGTCGTCGGTGATCGTGCTCTGTCCCAGGCGGATGGTGGTCTGGTAGGTCTTGCGGGTCAGGGCCAGGTGGCCCAGCAGCCGCGTGGTCTTCTCCACGCCCACCACGAGCACGCCAGTGGCCATCGGGTCCAGCGTGCCGGCGTGGCCGACGCGCCGGGTGCGCGCCAGTCGGCGCACCCGGCCCACCACGTCGTGCGAGGTCCAGCCGGCCGGCTTGTCGACGATCACCAGGCCGCCGGGGCCGTCGTCGGCCTTCGTACGCTTGCCCACCGGCTCAGGCGTCCTCGTCCTCGTCGTCGAAGTCCTCGTCGGCGCGCGGGGCCCGGTAGGGGTCCGGCTCGCCGGCGTAGGCCGCGGTGGCCGCCGCGTCCCGGACAGCGGCGTCGGACACCGCGACCTTGGCCAGGAGGTCCTCGATGTTCCGGGCGCCCTCGGGGATGGCGTCGGCGATGAAGGTCAGCGACGGCGTGTGCTTCACGCCGGTCTGCCGGCCCACCTCGGTGCGCAGGATGCCCTTGGCCGACTCCAGCGCCGCCGTGGACTCCGCGCGCTCCTCCTCGCTGCCGTAGACGGTGTAGAACACCGTCGCGTCGCGCAGGTCGCCGGTGATGCGGACGTCGGTGATGGTGACGAATCCGAGCCGGGGGTCCTTGATCCGGTTTTTGAGGGTCTCGGCGACGATCACCCGGATCCGGTCGGCCAGCTTCGCGGCGCGCGTTCCGTTGTTCGCCATGCGAACTCACTCCTTCTAGCTCGGATTCCTAGTCGTCCTCATCGCTGTGCAGCCGTCTGCGGACGCTGAGCAGCTCGATCTCCGGGCGCCACGCTACGGCGCCCTCAAGATCGTCCAGGACTTCATTCACTCGTGCGGCGGTGGCCGCGACCACCGCGACGCCGATCTCGGCGCGGCGGTGGAGGTCCAAGTAGCCGGTTTCAGCCGCGCCGACTCCGGCGCGCTTGTCCAACTCGGCCAGGATCGGCTTCACGATCCCGCGCTTCTCCTTCAGCGAGTGCACGTCGCCGAGGAGGATGTCGAGGGTCATAGTCCCCACGAACACTGGACATCAGGGCCAACCCGGCCCAGGGGATGAGATCTCCACTGCTTACATGGAGAGAGTAACTGGGGCGGCCCGGATGGGCCGCCCCATTATCGGTACCTCTTAGACGCGCGGCTTCTCACGCATCTCGAAGGTCTCGATGATGTCGCCTTCCTTGATGTCGTTGTACGACCCGAGGTTGATACCGCACTCGAAGCCCTCGCGGACCTCGGTGGCGTCGTCCTTCTCGCGCCGCAGCCCCACGATGGTGAGGTTGTCGGCCACGACGGACCCGCCGCGGATGAGGCGCGCCTTGGAGTTCCGCCTGATGAGGCCGTCCTGGACCATACAGCCGGCGATGTTGCCGATCTTGCTGGAGCGGAAGATGGCGCGGATCTCGGCGGTACCGAGCTGCACCTCCTCGAACTCCGGCTTGAGCATGCCCTTCAGGGCCGCCTCGATCTCCTCGATCGCCTGGTAGATGACCGAGTAGAAGCGGATCTCGACGCCCTCGCGGTCGGCCTTGGTCTTCGCGCGGCCGTCGGGACGGACGTTGAAGCCCAGGATGACCGCGTCGGAGGCCATCGCCAGGTCCACATCGGACTCGGTGATGGAACCGACGCCGCGGTGCACGACGCGCAGGTCGACCTCGGCACCGACGTCCAGCTTGAGCAGCGAGTCCTCCAGGGCCTCGACCGAGCCCGCACCATCACCCTTGATGATGATGTTGAGCTGCTGGACCTCGCCGGCCTTGATGACGTTCTCCCAGTCCTCGATCGAGACGCGCTTGCGGGAGCGGGCCATGGCCGCGTTCCGCTCGCGGGTCGCGCGGCGCTCGGCGATCTGCCGGGCCACGCGGTCCTCCTCGACCACCAGGAAGGTGTCGCCGGCGCCCGGGACGCTGGTGAGACCGAGCACCTGGACCGGACGCGAGGGCCCGGCCTCGGCGACGCTCTCGCCGTTCTCGTCCAACATGGCGCGCACCCGGCCGTAGGCGTCGCCGACGACCATGGAGTCGCCGACCCGCAGCGTGCCGCGCTGCACCAGCACCGTGGCCACGGCGCCGCGGCCGCGGTCGAGGTTGGCCTCGATCGCCACGCCCTGGGCGTCCATGTCCGGGTTGGCCCGCAGGTCCAGCGATGCGTCGGCGGTCAGCACGACCGCCTCGAGCAGCTGGTCGATGTTCAGGCCCTCGCGCGCGGAGATGTCGACGAACATGGTCTCGCCGCCGTACTCCTCGGCCACCAGCCCGTACTCGGTGAGCTGGCCGCGCACCTTCGTCGGGTCGGCGCCCTCCTTGTCGATCTTGTTGACCGCGACCACGATCGGCACGTCGGCCGCCTGGGCGTGGTTCAGCGCCTCGATCGTCTGGGGCATGACGCCGTCGTCCGCCGCGACCACGAGGATCGCGATGTCCGTCGCCTTGGCACCGCGGGCCCGCATGGCGGTGAACGCCTCGTGGCCCGGGGTGTCGATGAAGGTGATGGCCCGCTCGGTGCCCGCGACCTCGGCGACCACCTGGTAGGCGCCGATGTGCTGGGTGATGCCGCCGGCTTCGCCCTCGATGACGTTGGTCTTGCGGATGGCGTCCAGCAGGCGCGTCTTACCGTGGTCGACGTGACCCATGACGGTCACGACCGGCGGACGGACCCGGAGGTCCTCCTCCCCGCCCTCGTTCTCACCGAAGTCGATGTCGAAGGACTCCAGCAGGACGCGGTCCTCCTCCTCCGGCGAGACGATCTGCACGGTGAAGCCGAGCTCCTGGCCGAGCAGTTCGAAGACGTCGTCGGAGACCGACTGCGTCGCCGTCACCATCTCGCCGAGGTGGAACATCACCTGCACCAGGGACGCCGGGTTGGCGTTGATGCGCTCGGCGAAGTCGACCAGCGAGGCGCCGCGGGGCAGGCGGATGGTCTGCCCGTTGCCGCGAGGGAGCATCGCGCCGCCGAGCGACGGCGCCTGCATGTTGTCGAACTCTTGACGCCGCTGCTTCTTCGACTTGCGACCGCGGCCCGGACGACCGCCGGGACGGCCGAAGGCACCGGCGGTACCGCCGCCGCCGGCGCGACCGCCGCGGCCGTAGCCGCCACCGCCGCCGGGACGGCCGGCGTAGCCGCCGCCACCGCCGCCCGGGGCGCCGCCACCGGGACGCGGGGCGCCGTAACCGCCGCCACCGCCACCGCCGCCGCCGGGACGCGCGCCGCCGCCCGCGGGGGCGCCGGGACGCGGACCGCCGGTACGGCCGCCGGGACCGCCGGCCGGGGCGCCGGGGCGCGGACCGCCGGGACGGCCCTGGCCGGGGCCGGGACGCGGGGGGACGCGGCCGGGCATCATGCCCGGGTTCGGACGCGGGGCGCCGGGGACGCCGCCGGGACGCGGCGGCATGCCCGGACGCGGGCCGGCCTCGCCGCCGCCGGTCGCGCCGGCCGGCGGGCCCGGACGCGGCGCGGGCCGCGGGGGCTGCTGCATGCCGGTCGAGCCGGAGGACGTGAACGGGTTGTTGCCCGGACGCGGACCGGCCGGGCGCGGGCCCGGGGCCGGAGCGCCGGGACGGCCGCCCTGGCCCTGACCCTGGCCCTGGCCGGGGCGCTGGGCGCCGGCCGGACCCGGACGGGCGCCGCCGGGCGCCGGGCGCTGACCGCGGTCACGGTCGCGCTCGCCGCCGGGACGCTGGCCCGGGGCACCGGGGGTGCCGGGGCGCGGACCCGGACGGCCGGGGATGCTGCCGCCGGCGGCCGGGGACTGGCGCGGCGGGATCGCCCCGCCGGCACCCTGGCCCTGGCCCTGGTTCGGACGGTTCGGGCTCGCCGGGCGCGCGGGCGCCGGGGACGGAGCCGCCGGCGTGGTCGCGGCCGGTGCCTCCGGTGCGGCCGGTGCGGCCGGAGCCTCCGGGGCGGCCGGCGCGGGGGTCTCGGCCACCGGGCTCGCCGCCGCGGCCGCCGCCTGGGCCTGCGCGGGGACCGCGGGGCCGGGCTTGGGCGCGACCGGGCCGGGGCGCGGACCGGGCTTGGGGGCACCGCCGGGACGCGGGGTGCTCGAGGGTGCCGCGGTCTTCGCGGCGGGTGCGGACTGCGCGGAGGCAGCCGACCTCGGGGCGCCGCCCTTGGCGCCGCCGGATTCACCCTGTTGGATGCTGTCGATCAGTTTACGGACGACCGGCGCCTCTACGGTGGAGGACGCCGAGCGGACGAACTCACCCAGATCTTGGAGCTTGGCCATCACGACCTTGCTCTCCACTCCGAGTTCCTTGGCGAGTTCATAGACCCGGACCTTGGCCACTTCACTCCTTCTTCGGCCCGCGTCTGTTCGCGAAGCCGTCTGGTTACTGCATGGGCGTACTCATCGCGTGTTGCTGCTCATCGAGTGCTCATCGCCTGACTCGACCTGCTTCCGACTAGTACTGGGTTCTCTGTTCCACGCACCTGACGCGGACAGGGATGTCACGCTTCAGCTGCCTTCCAACAACGCTCGGACCGCCGTTGTTTCCAACGGACCGTCGACCCGCAGCGCCCGCGGGAACGCCCGCCGCTTCTCAGCGAGGGCCAGGCATCCCGGATCGGGGTGGAGATGGGCTCCACGTCCGGGCGACCGCCCGCGCAGGTCGGGGACGACAGCGCCCTCGACCGCCACGACGCGCAGCAGCTCCGTCTTCGCCGCTTTTGCCCTGCAACCCACACAAGTGCGCACCGGTACGGGACGTGCCGATGCGGCAGGGCGTGCAGGAACATCCGTCTGGCTAGACACCCTTCAGTCTAGCGCCTGGATCACATCAGCGTTCCCCGGGTTATTGACGGGGGGTCAGCCGCCGGCCTACAGTCAACATATCGGTTGATTAACGAGATGGTTGATTAACACTATGGTTGATGAAGAATCGGCCCTGGACCGGGCCTTCACCGCGCTGGGCGACCCGGTGCGGCGCGCGATCGTGGCCCGGCTGTCCCGCGGCGAGGCCACCGTGAACGAACTGGCGGACCTGTTCCCGATCACCAAGCAGGCGGTCTCCCGCCACATCGGGGTCCTGGAGGACGCGGGCCTGATCACCCGCAGCCGGGACGGCCAGCGCCGGCCCTGCCACCTGGACCCCGCGGCCCTGGAGGCGCTGACGAGCTGGATCGACGGCTACCGCCTGGCCGCCGAGAGCCGCTTCCGCAAGCTCGACGCGGTTCTGGAAACCCTGAAGGAGGAAGAACGATGAGCACCAAGCCCACGACCATCCAGGCCCCCGAGGGCACCCCGTTCCTCGACGTGACCCGGGACTTCGACGCCACCCCGGCACAGGTGTTCCGCGCGTACACCGACCCGGAGCTGGTCGCGCGCTGGCTGGGCCCGCGCGACCTGGAGATGGACATCGAGGAGTACGACGCGCGCCCCGGCGGCAGCTACCGGTACATCCACCACGGCGGCCACCTCGGGGACCGGCGCGCGGGGTTCCACGGGGTGTTCCACACCGTGGAGGCCGACCGGCTGATCATCCAGACCTTCGAGTACGAGGGCGTGCCGGGCGAGGTGAAGCTCGACATCTGCCGGTTCTCCGAGGTGGACGGCCGGACCCGGGTGACGACGCGCTCGGTGTTCCCCTCAATGGAGACCCGTGAGGGTGCGCTGGCGTCCGGGATGGCGCACGGTATCGAGGAGTCGATGGCGCGGCTGGCCGAGCTGCTGACCCCGGGAGTGTGAGAGATGAGCAAGGTCATCATGGCCGACGCGGTCTCGCTGGACGGGTTCCTGGCGACCGAGCAGGACCAGGTCGGGGCCCTGCACGACTTCTACTTCAACGGCGACACCCCGGTCACCGCCGGGAACCGGCACATGTCGTTCAAGGCCTCGGCGGTGTCGGCGAGCTACCTCGACGCGCAGTGGTCCCGGATCGGGGCGATGGTCATCGGCCGCCGCCTGTTCGACCTCACCAACGGTTGGAACGGCGTACCGGTGGCCGGCGACCGGGTCTTCGTGGTGACGCACAACGTCCCCACGGACTGGGATCTCCTCGACGCGGCACCGTTCACCTTCGTGACCGACGGCGTGGCGAGCGCCGTCGCGCAGGCCAAGGCGGTCGCCGGACCCGACCGGGACGTGTCCCTCAACGGCGGCGACGTCGGCGGCCAGGCCTTCGCGGCCGGGCTGGTGGACGAGCTGGACGTGGCGCTGGTGCCGGTGGTCTTCGGCTCCGGGAAGCGGTTCTTCGGCGACTACGCCGACGGGCAGCGGCTGCTCGACGACCCGACGACCGTGGTGCAGGGCGACCGGGTCACGCATCTGCATTACAAGGTGCGCAAGGACGGAGACGGCTGACGGATCCAGGCCGGCCGCGCACGGTGCACCGAGGGGGTGTCCGCCGGGCGCGGCCGCGGTTTGCCCGGTCCCGCGGGCCGGATCACCGGATCAGATGCGGGGTCGGCTCCGGACCGGCTCACAGCTTGGTCGGCCTGCCCGACCCGCAGCCCGCGGTTCGCTCACCCGGCAGCCCGCAGGCCGCTCAGCCGGCAGCCCACGAAGCCAGCATCCGCAGCGAGTCCGCGGTCGGCGACCCCGGCGGCGCGGTGAAGACGATCATCGTCAGGTCCGGATCCGCCGCGACCGACAGCGCCTGCCAGTCCAGCAGCATCGGGCCGGCCACCGGGTGCTCGAAGCTCTTGCGGAAGGTGTCGGTGGCCCGCACCTCGTGGCCGCCCCACCAGCGGCGGAAGTCCGGGTCGCGGTCCAGCAGCTCGCTGACCACCTCGGCCATCCGCCGGTCGCCCGGCATCAGGCCGACGCTCATCCGCATCCGCGCCACGCTGACCGAGGCGACCTCCTCCCAGTTGCGGTGCATGCCCCGGACCCGCGGCTCCAGGAACAGCATGCGGATCATGTTCCGCTCGCGCGGCGGCATCTCGGCGAAGTCGAAGTACAGCGCCACCGCGAGCGCGTTCCAGGCCACGATGTCCCCGCGCGGATCGATGACCAGGACCGGGACGTCCCGCATGGCGTCCAGCAGGTGCCACACCAGCGGGCCGACGACCGTGCCGCCGGCCGGCTCGGCGGCGGTGCTCCGGGAGCGCGCCGGCGGCTGCGCCAGAATCCCCAGGTAGGTGCGCTCGGCGTCGGTCAGGCGCAGCGCGGTGGCGATCCCGTTCAGCACGCTGTCCGAGGCCGTGGTGACGCGGCCCTGCTCCAGGCGCGTGTAGTGGTCCACGCTCATGGCCGCCAGATGCGCCACCTCCTCCCGGCGGAGCCCTCTGACGCGCCGCGGGTTCCCGACCGCGGGCAGCCCCACGGACTCCGGCGCCACGGCCGCACGCTTCGACTTGAGGAAATCACCGAGCTCGCTCACCCCTCCAGCATCGCATCCGGGCCGCGCGCGTTCCTGGGGCCGCCGTCCCCAGGAACAGGTGAGCTCTGGTTGCCCAGGCCGGCCCGGACGACGCTGGACGCCATGAGCATTCTGAACCTCGAAACCACTGCCCGTATCGTCGCCGCCGGCCAGGAGGCCGCCGCCGGGATCGGCGTCGCCATGTGCATCGCGATCGTCGACACCGCCGGGAACCTCGTGGCCTTCCAGCGTATGGACGGAGCCTGGCTGGGCTCCGTCGACATCGCCCAGCGCAAGGCGCGGACCTCCGCGCTGTTCCCGATGCCGAGCGCGGTGCTCGGCGAGATGTCCCAGCCCGGCGGCCCGATCTACGGCGTCGAGGCCACCAACGGCGGGCTGGTGTCCTTCGGCGGCGGCCTGCCGCTGGCCGCCGCCGACGGCACCGTGATCGGCGCGGTCGGCGTCTCCGGCGGCATGGTCGACCAGGACGTGGCCGTCGCCGAGGCGGTCGCCAAGGCGGTCTGAGGCACCTGTCCGTGAAAGCAGTGAGGGCCTTCCGTAACGGAAGGCCCTCACTTATGGCGTCTTCGCGAGCTGGTGGCCGGAGGCGTCATACGCCTTGGCGCCGCTGGACTGGACACCAGGGGCGAGGAACGTGACGACGAACGAGTGTCCGCCGATCCGGACCGGGTCGAGATGGACGGTGTTCCCGTCCGACTTCATGACGTCCACGTGGTCCACCGCGGTATTCACCTCGGCCAGCAGCAGCACCTGCTCACCGAACGGGTAGGACCGCAACGACAGGGCGGTCGCGGCCGGCGGGGTCACCGAGTGACAATCGGGACCGTAGCCCGTGGCACCGCCCATGCCCGGCGGCGCCGTCAGCAGGTAGCACAAGTGAGGCCGTAGGCGAACCGGACAAGCGCCGGCCAGCGTCCGATCGCGAACTCGCGGAACTCGGCCTCCGCCTCGCTGTTCGGTTGGTCGGTCATGACACCCAAGACAGCAAGATGCCGGCAGATCGTTGCATGCCTATAAGGGCCCTCCTTCAGGAGGGCCCTTATAGGCAGCTCGCTACTGCTCCGTCGCCGGCTCCGCGTCCGAGCGGATGTCGATGCGCCACCCGGTCAGCCGCGCCGCCAGCCGCGCGTTCTGGCCCTCCTTGCCGATGGCAAGCGACAGCTGGAAGTCCGGGACGATCACCCGGGCGCTGCGCTGGTCCAGGTCCACGACCTGGACCTTGGACACCCGGGCCGGGGACAGCGCGTTGCCGACCATCTCGGCCGGGTCGTCGGACCAGTCGACGATGTCGATCTTCTCGCCGTGCAGCTCGGCCATCACGTTGCGCACCCGCGCGCCCATCGGGCCGATGCAGGCGCCCTTGGCGTTCACCCCGGCCCGGTGCGAGCGGACCGCGATCTTGGTGCGGTGGCCGGCCTCGCGGGCGATCGCGGTGATCTCCACCGCGCCCTCGGCGATCTCCGGGACCTCCAGCGCGAACAGCTTCTTCACCAGGTCCGGGTGGGTGCGCGAGAGCGTCACCTGGGGACCGCGCTGGCCGCGGCGGACGTCCACCACGTAGCACTTGAGGCGCTCGCCGTGCCGGTACTCCTCGCCGGGGACCTGCTCGGCGGCCGGGAGCGTGCCCTCGATCTTGCCGATGTTCACCAGCACCGCGCGCGGGTCGCGGCCCTGCTGCACCACACCGGTGATCAGGTCGCCCTTGCGGCCGGAGAACTCGCCGAAGGTCTGTTCGTCCTCGTGGTCCCGCAGCCGCTGCAGGATCACCTGCTTGGCGGTGGTGGAGGCGATGCGGCCGAACTCGCTCGGGGTGTCGTCGTACTCCCGGGTGGTGCCGTCCTCGATCTCCTCCACGGCCCACACGGTGACGTGGCCGCTGGCCCGGTCGACCTGGACCCGGGCCCGGGCCTTGGCCCCGTCGGTGCGCTTGTAGGCGATCAGCAGCGCGGCCTCGATGTCCTCGACCAGCTTGTCGAAGGGGATCCCGCGGTCCTTCTCCAGGTCGCGCAATGCACTCGTGGGGATGTCCATGGTCGTCAGCCCTCCTCGTCCTCGTCGACGTCCTCGATGGCGGCGGCGTCGTCCTCGATGGCGGCGTCGTCCTCGTCGTCCTTGCGGTTGAACTCGATCTCCACACGCGCCTTGGCGACCTCGGCGAACGCCAGCCGCCGCTCCTGCGTGGCCGACGGCTGGCCCTTCTTCTTGCCGGGCACCTCGACCTCCAGCAGCACGCCGTCCTCGTCGCCGTCGAGGATCCGGCCGGTGAGGTCGCCGCCGTCGCGCAGGACCGCGCGCACCAGCCGGCCCTTGGCCCGGCGCCAGTGCTTGGGCTCGGTCAGCGGCCGGTCGGTACCCGGGGATCCGACCTCCAGCACGTAGGGCTCCTCGCCCATGACCGCTACGCCCTCGGGGCTGTCGAGCACGTCGGAGACCACCCGGGTGATGTCGGAGACCGCGTCCAGCGACACACCGTCGTCGCCGTCGACCACGACCTCGACGCGGCGCCGCCGGGCCACCTGCGAGACGCGGACCGCCTCGAGGTCGTAGCCGGCGGCGGTGACGACCGGTTCCAGCAGCGCTTGCAACCGGTCCGCCGGGGATCCGGATCGGGGGGTGCTCATCGTTCTCCTTGTGCAGTTGTCGTGCAGTTGTCGGCCGTCGTGCCGTCGCTTCGTAGCCAACACAGTATCCGTTCCGCGCCGGGGCGCGCTCACGTCGCCACGGCCCCGGGAATCGCTACAATTTGCCGGTGACCTGGGTGCCCGTGGAGCTGACGAGACGCACGATGCTCACTGTTACGGGTGTGGCACTGTTAGGCGCGTGTGCCTCGCCTGCCGAAACCCGCAGTTCCGAGAGCTCTTCGGGTGAACCGGTGCCGGCCGGACACACGGACCCGGTGCGGGACCGCGCCCTGGCCGCCGAGGCCGACCTGGTCTCGAGGTACGACGCCGCCTTGGCGCTGCCTTCCGTGGCCGCCGACAGTACCCTCACCGCGAAGCTCACGGCGATCCGCGCGGAGCACGCCGCCCACGCCGCCGCGATAAAGCAGGGCTATACGCCGCCCTCCACTCCGACTCCGACGCCCTCATCGGGTTCGGGGGCGCCGCCCGCCACGACGGACGCGAAGAGCACCGTGGCGGCGCTGGCCGGAGCGGAGCAGAACGCCGCGAGCAAACGGACGGCGGACATCCTGGCCGCCGACGGCACGACCGCCATGCTGCTGGCATCCATCGCCGCCGCCGAGTCCGGCCACGCGGCCCTGCTCCAGGGAGGCTCCGCATGAGCGCGCTTCAGACCGCTCTGGGGAACGAGTACGCCGCGGTGTACGGATACGGAGTCCTGGCAGTCCACCTCGTCGGCGCCCAAAGGGCCGCCGCGCAGAACGCCTACGACACCCATAGGGCGCGCCGGGACATCCTCATCGGACTGATCGAGGCACAGGGCGACAAGCCCGTCGCTGCGGCGCCCGCTTATGCGATCCCCTTCCCGGTGAACACCGCGGCGGATGCCACACGGTTGGCCACGCAGTTGGAGGAGCGGCTCGGCGCCTCTTATGCGGACGTCGTCCAGTCCTCCAGCGGGGACACCCGGCGAACCGGACTGGAGTGGCTGACGGACTCCGCCGTCCGCGCAGTGCGCTGGCGTGGGAGCTCTGTAGCGTTCCCGGGACTGCCCGAACGGGCCTGACCCGGGAGAACTCGACCGGGAACACAGGCCCGGGGGATGTCCCGGGCCGGCAACTCCTCAGGGAATCAGTCCTGTCCGCCGCTCAGCGCGTCGGAGAAGTCCTGCAGCTCACCGGACAGGGTGGAGTCCACCGCTTCGGAGAGCAGCCCCTGCACCTGGTCGTCGTTGATCTTCGAGCCCAGACTGTCGAGCTTGTTCTGCAGATCGTGCACGGTGCGGCCCTTCATGCCGTGCGCCTTCGCCTGCTGCGCCGCCTTCTCCGCGTCGGCCAGCGAGCTCTGCAGATCGCGCCCCGTGGTGGGGTCCATCGTCACCGCGCCCTGCGCGATGTAGCCGTCGATCTGGGCCGCCATCGCCTGCAGGTAGCCGACCGGGTCCGCCTTCGGGTCCATGGTCGGCGCGTTCGTGGAGGCCGGGTTGCTGGAGGAGGTGGTCGGCGCGCCCGACGGCGACGTGCCCGAGCCGGACGGCGCGGTCGCGGACCCGCTCGGGGTGCTCGCGGTGATCCCCGGCGGAGGGGCGGACGTGCTCCGCTTCTCCGCCTGCGAGCCCTTCATGAAGACCGCGGTGCCGGCCGCCGCGATGAACGCGATGACCAGAGCGCCGAGGACCATCCAGATCCAGTTCCAGCGGCGCGGGGGCGGCGGCCTGGGGAACGTCGGCTGGGCCGGGTAGGAGCCGCCGTCATCGTCGTCGTGGGGGACGCTCTGCGCGGGGACGCGGGGCCCCATGTACGCGGGCTGCTCCTGGGCGGCCAGGTAGGACGGCGGCGGGGCGGCCTCGTACGGCTGCATCACCATCGTCCGGTTCGCCGGCGGCCGCGCCATGCCGGGGATCTCGGCCGGGGCGCCGCGCAGTTCCAGGACAGCTGCCACGGTCGCCGCGGCCGGCCGCTCCATGGGGTCCTTGGCCATGCACTGCCGGTAGATCCCGGCTATCTGCGGGGGCAGGCCGGCCGTCGGCAGCGGCGGCGGGAGCTTGTGCAGGTGCGCCTTGACCACGTCGTCGACCGTCGCGCCCTCGAACGGCGCGCGGCCGGTGACGCACCAGTAGAGGATGCAGCCGAGCGCGTACACGTCGGAGGCGGGCAGCGCCCCGCGTCCGGTCAGCTGCTCCGGCGCCATGCACACCGGCGTGCCGACCACCAGGCCGGTGCGCGCGTCGGTGTCGGAGGAGGCCTGCGCGATGCCGAAGTCCAGGAGCTTGACCCCGTCGGACATCAGCATGACGTTGCCGGGCTTCAGGTCGCGGTGGATGATGCCGACCTGGTGCACCGCCTCCAGCGCGCTCGCCAGCTGCGCGCAGGCCAGCCGGGCGTCGTTCTCGATCAGCGGGCCCTGCTCCAGCCGGTCCTCCAGGTTCAGCCCGGCCAGCAGCTCGGTGACCAGCACCGGCTGGAAGTCGCCGGCCCCGTCCTGCCACTCGATGTAGTCGAAGACCGTGGTCACCCGCGGATGCGACAGCCGCGCCAGGGCCAGCGCCTCCCGCCGCAGCTGCTCACGGCCCGCCGGGTTCGCGGCCGCGCCGCCGTGCAGCAGCTTGACGGCGACCAGCCGGTCCAGGCTCGAGTCCTGCGCCTCCCAGACGACCGCGCTGCTGCCCGACCCCAGGGGGCGGGTCAGGCGGTAGCGCTCGGCTATGACGGTGCCGGGGGTCGGTGCATCCATGGAGGTGATTATTGCGCGTCACTCCTACCGAGCGGCGCCGTGTCGACCGTGATCCAATCGTGCGCTCAGCGGACGACACACGCCGCCGCCGGAGGACTCCCGGCGGCAGCGTGCCTCACACGCGGCCGCGGCTCAGCCGCGCACCAGCGCGTGCACGTGCTCGACCAGGTCCGGCACCGCGACCTCGGTCTTCTCGCCGCTCTGGCGGTCGCGGACCTCCACGACCCCGTCGGCGAGGTTCCTGCCGACCACGACGATGGTCGGGATGCCGATCAGCTCGGCGTCCTTGAACTTCACGCCGGGCGAGACGCTGCCCATGCGGTCGTCGTACAGGACCCGGACGCCGCGCGCGCCGAGCTCCTCGGCGTAGCGGTTCGCGGTCTCGTAGATCGCCTGGTCCTTGCCGGCGGCCACGATGTGCACGTCGGCCGGGGCCACCTCGCGGGGCCAGACCAGCCCGAGCTCGTCGTGCAGCTGCTCGGCCAGGACCGCGACGGCCCGGGAGACGCCGACGCCGTAGCTGCCCATGGTGACGCGGACCGGCTTGCCGTCCTTGCCGAGCACGTCGAGCTTGGCCGCGTCGGCGTACTTGCGGCCGAGCTGGAAGATGTGGCCGATCTCGATGCCCCGGTCGATGGACAGCTCGTGGCCGCAGCGCGGGCACAGGTCGCCGGCGCGCACCTCGGCAGCCTCGACGGTGCCCTCGATGTCGAAGTCACGGCCGGCCACCGCGTAGGCGACGTGCTTGCCGGCCTCGTTGGCACCGGTCACCCAGGCGCTGCCGACGGACACGCGCGGGTCGACCAGGTACTCGTACCCGGCCTCCTTCAGCCCGACCGGGCCGATGTAGCCGCGCACCAGCTTGGGGTGCTTGCCGAAGTCCTCGGCCTCGAACATCTCGACCTCGCCGGGGGCCACGGCGGCCTCCAGGCGCTTGAGGTCCACCTCGCGGTCGCCGGGCAGGCCGACGATCAGGACCTTCGGGTCCTTCACGCCGGGGTAGCGGACCTTGACCACGACGTTCTTCAGCGTGTCCTTGGCCTCGACGGCGATGCCCAGGCCGTTCACCACGGTGACCAGCGACTCGATGGTCGGGGTGTCAGGGGTGTCCAGGACCTGGAGCGCGGGCTGCGCGGAGGCGTCCTGCGGCGCGGCGACGGCGGTCTCAACGGCCTCGACGTTGGCCGCATAGCCGCAGTTGTGGCACGCCACATACGTGTCCTCGCCGGTGGGCGC
This sequence comes from Catenulispora sp. GP43, assembly GCF_041260665.1. Lineage (NCBI taxonomy): Bacteria > Bacillati > Actinomycetota > Actinomycetes > Catenulisporales > Catenulisporaceae > Catenulispora > Catenulispora sp. GP43. The sequence continues at coordinate 175,151 of NZ_JBGCCT010000001.1, forward strand.
GGTCGCGAGGAACTCCTCGGAGGCCGATCCGCCCATCGCGCCGGACACCGCCGAGACGATCTTGTACTTGATGCCGAGGCGCTCGAAGATCCGGATGTAGGTGTCCCGGTGCTGCGCGTAGGAGTGCTTCAGGCCCTCGTCGTCCAGGTCGAAGGAGTAGGAGTCCTTCATCAGGAACTCCCGGCCGCGCAGGATGCCGGCGCGCGGACGCGCCTCGTCGCGGTACTTGGTCTGGATCTGGTAGAGCGTGACCGGCAGGTCCTTGTAGGACGACACCTCGCTCTTCACCATGTCGGTGAACATCTCCTCGTGCGTGGGGCCGAGGAGGTAGTCGTTGCCGCGGCGGTCCTGGAGACGGAACAGGTTGTCGCCGTACTCGGTCCAGCGGCCGGTCGTCTCGTAGTACTCGCGGGGCAGCAGGGCCGGGAACTGGACCTCCTGCCCGCCCATCCGGTCCATCTCCTCGCGCACGACGCGGGTGACGTTCTCCAGCACCTGCTTGCCCAGGGGCAGCCAGGAGTAGATGCCGGGGGCGACCCGGCGGACGTATCCACCACGGACCAAGAGCTTGTGGCTCGGGACCTCGGCGTCCGCCGGGTCCTCGCGCAGGGTTCGCAGGAACAGCGACGACATACGCCAGATCACGGAGTGCTCCTTGTGTTCGATCGGGTAAGGTGTCGCGCCAAACGAAAGCCGCGCCGGCGGACACTTCTGTCCTGCGAGGATATCCGGCTCGAGCGTGATCGCTTGCCGTTTGGCCCTTCGCACACGCCTTCAACAGCGCGTAAAGACCCTCCCGTATTCGCGGCGGGCGGGTTACCGTGCCGATATGGCTGCGAAGACCCGGAACGACGTCCTCCGGGTGAATATGGACCCGGCGCTCGGCGATGTGGCGCTGGCCGAGGCGCGGGACGCACTGGCATCCGGGGACTGGGGACCGGCGCGGGACGTCCTGGCCGAGACGCGCAGTGCGGTCGACGGACCGCAGTGGGACCGGCGCAGCCACCGGGTCCGCGTGCTGGCCGAAGCGGTGGCGAACTCCTCCTGGGTGGAGCGCTGGCAGGTGCTGGAGCCGGTGAACCCGGACGCCGCGCTACTACGGGCCCAGGTGGAGACGGTCCGCGCGCTGCGGGCGTCGCTGGCCGGCGGCCCCGGCCTGCCCGAGACCGCGGCCGAGGCCCTGGACCTGTGCACGCACGCCGCCGAGATGGCCCCGACGGACCCGACGCCGTGGGTGGTCATGCTCACACTGGCGCGCGCCGCGGACCGCGGACGCCGCGGCGGGCACGACGAGTTCTGGCAGCGCTGGCAGCAGATGCGGACGCTGGACTCCTTCAACCGCGACGGCCAGCATGAGGCGCTGATGTATCTGTTCGGCGCATGGTGCGGCTCGCACCAGGAGATGTACGACTTCGCTTATTGGCTCGCCGGCGAAGCCCCGCCCGGATCTCCCCTGGCAGCACTCCCCCTGGTGGCGCACGCAGAAGTCTTCAGGACCGCGAACCTGGGAGTCCCCCGACAGCGCCAGGCGCCGCATGCGCACTGGTCGCGTGATCTGGTCACCGCAGATGTGGACCGCGTCCTGCACAGCTGGCTGGGCTCGGCGATAGAGCCGCACGCGCAGGCCGACCTGGACCGGAACTACCTGCTGCACGCGATGGTGTACTCGGGCCTGGTCGACACCGACGAGACCCGGGCCCTGTACGACGCCATCGGCTCGCACGCGATGCGCGTGCCGTGGTCCTACACAGGAGACCCGGCGGCCACTTTCCTGTACTGGCGCGACCAGGCGTTCCACGCGGATTCCGCACGTCGCTGACGGCCTGGTCCGAATCCCGCTAGTAGTACGTCCTTCCCTGCGCGAGACTCGAAGCATGCCGGAACATGCTCTCCTGGACGACTTCGACACTTACTATCGGGCCGTAGCCAGCCGCGACACGCGGTTCGACGGCCGCTTCTTCACCGGCGTCACCACCACCGGCATCTACTGCCGGCCGATCTGCCCTGCCCGCACGCCCAAGCCGGAGAACGTGCGGTTCTTCCGGGTGGCCGCGGCCGCCGAGGCCGCCGGGTTCCGGACCTGCCGCCGCTGCCGGCCGGACAAGGTGCCGGGCTCGCCGGACTGGAACGTGCGCGCCGACCTGGCCGGCCGGGCGCTGCGGCTGATCGCCGACGGCGCCGCCGACCAGCAGGACGGGGTGGCGGCGCTGGCCCGCACGCTGGCGGTCAGCGAACGGCACCTGCACCGGGTGCTGGTCGCCGAACTCGGCGTCGGGCCGCTGACCCTGGCCCGCTCCCGCCGCGCGCAGACCGCCCGCCTGCTGCTGGAGTCGACGGCACTGCCGGTCTCGGACGTCGCGTTCGCCGCCGGCTACGGCTCGATCCGCCAGTTCAACGACTCGGTCCGGGAGGCGTTCGGCGCCACCCCGAGCGAGATCCGCGTGCGCTTCGGCAGCGGCGCGGCGGCGGCCGATCTGGCCGGGAGCGCGGTGGACGGGGACGGGGCGCTGACCCTGCGGCTGACCTACCGGACCCCGTTCGACTTCGGCGCGCTGCTCGGCTGGTTCGGGAACCGCGCGGTGCCGGGCGTCGACGAGGTGGTGGGCTCGGGCGCCGGGGCGGTCTACCGCCGCGCGCTGCGCCTGCCGTACGGCACCGGCCAGGTGGAGCTGCGCGACGACCAGGGCGTGGTGCACGCGCGGCTGGTGGTGGACGACCTGCGGGACGTCGCGGTCGCGGTCCGCCGCTGCCGGGACCTGCTGGACCTGGACGCCGACCCGGCACAGGTGGACGCGGTGCTGGCCGGGGACCCGGCGCTGGCGCCGCTGGTCGCCGCGCGGCCCGGGCTGCGCGTCCCGGGCGCGGTCGACGGCTTCGAAATCGCCGTGCGCGCGGTGCTCGGCCAGCAGATCAGCGTGGCCGCCGCTCGCACCATGACCGCGCGCCTGGTCCAGCGGTTCAGCGCGGTCGAGCTGGCCGCCGAGGCCGCACTGGTCCCGGAGTCGGCCGCCCCGGCAAGTCACTTTGTCGACAAGGCCGACAAGAAGGCGGACCTCACCCCCTTCCCGCGCCCCGAGACCCTGGCCGCCGGCGACTACGAAGGCCTCGGCCTCACCCGGCGCACTGCCTCGACGCTGCGCGCCCTGGCCACCGCGGTGGCGAGCGGCGACCTCACCCTGGACCGCGGCGTGGACCGTGCCGAGGCGCGCGCCAAGCTGCTGGCCGTCCCGGGCATCGGCCCCTGGACCGCCGACTACGTCGCGTTGCGCGTGTTCGGCGACCCCGACGCCTTCCCGGTCGGCGACCTGATCGTCCGCCGCCAGGCCGAACGCCTCGGCCTGCCCGGCACCGAGAAGGCCCTGCTGGCCCACGCCGAACACTGGCGCCCCTGGCGGGCCTACGCCGCCCTGCACCTGTGGGCCGGCGCGAGCGACCCCGTCACCGAACGAGCTGAAGGAACCGAGGGAACAGAACAGTGAGCACCCTGACCTACACCACCATCCCGACGCCGGCGGGCCCGTTCACCGTCCTGGCCGGCCCCGACGACACCGTCCACGCCGCCGGTTTCACCGCCGACCCGGCGTTCCTGGCCGGCATGCTGGGCGCACCGACGCCGGAGCAGGGCCCGCACGACCGCGTGGCCGAGCGCGTGGCGGCCTACTTCGCCGGCAACCTGGCCGCGCTCGACGACGTGGCCGTCGCCTACCGGCCCACCGGGCCGTTCCGGACCGCGGCCTGGGACGCGATGCGCGCGGTCAAGGCCGGCGACACCATCAGCTACACGCGGCTCGCAGCCACGGCGGGGAACCCCGCAGCGGTCCGGGCGGCCGGGTCGGCGTGCGCGTCCAACGCGATCGCGCTATTCGTGCCCTGCCACCGCATCGTGCGTAGCGACGGCTCCAGCAAGAACTTCCTGTACGGCCTGGAGTGCAAGGCCACGCTGCTGGCGCACGAGAAGCAGCACGCGGGGGTCTGAGCCTCGGAGTCCACAGTCGGAGCTCAGAGCTCGGCGGCCGGTCGGTCGCTCATCTGCGTGGCCTGTTTCGGGAGGAAGCCGGGTGGCATCTCACCGACCGGTGCCACCTCGAACAACACCTGGAACCCGACCCCGTACTTCTCCTCGATGCTGTGTCCGATCGGTCCGCACTCCGCCCACGGGAGCAACCGCATGGCGCGGAACTCCGCGGGTTCGTGCTTATACGCGGCCAACTGCAAAGGCTCCCCGCCGCCGACCCTCGGCGCGACCGTCCACGCGACCGGGTTCTCCCGGGGCGAGGCCAAGCCGAGGAACACCACGCCGCCGTATTCGACCCAGGCAACGTGCTCTGTGCGTCGGCCCACAGTGAGCGTCCCGTAAAGGTAGTCGACCATCTCGACCGTGTCCGCGTCCTCCCGGATGTCCCGGAAGTGGTCGTTCACGATCTTGCCCAGCTTCTCCTTCAAGGCCACGTCCACATGTGCGCTCTGTTCGGACGCCGTCCTTAGCGAATAGAACGCTATGGCCGCCCTGTCATCCACCCTGTAGTAGGCACAGGCGGGGGTCGCGTTATAGAGCTTCACCAACAGCTTGCCCCGCGCCCCTTCCGGCAGGTCGTTCCGGATCCGGTTCAGCAGAGCCAGATTCCGCGAGACCCCAGCGGAGACGATGCCCTCGCCCCTCAGGTCCGTGCTGCGCTGCCGTGCCGCGTCAGAGGTCGGATCCAGCAGCAGGATCTCCACCCGCACCTCGTTGTCCGCGGCCAGAACGTGCCGCAGAGCGGCGACGCAGCGGAGCCGCTCGTCCGCCTCGTCGCCCTCCGCGGTGGTGTCGTCCAGGACGTTGCTGGACGTGTCCATGATCCGCACCAGGTCGTCGCAGCGTTCCAGCCGCTCTATGAACTTCAGATAGGGGAAGCGCTCGTAGCCGGTCATCGGTGCGTATTCCGCGATGCTGCCGAACTTCTCGTTCGCGAAAGCACGGATCGCCAGGAACACCGGCGACAAGAAGAACGCCACAAGCAGGGCGCCGGCCACGTCACCGGTGACCCCGCGGAAGAATTCCTTCCACTGTCCCTTGTCCGGATGCACCCACGCCATCGTGAGCGTGATCGCCACGGTCGCCAGCAGCACCGACGACGACCAGGCCACCAGCGCGCTCATCCGCCGCTGCCGCAGCCGCCTCACCCAGCCCGGCTGTCCCTGCGGGGCGTCGGCGGGATCGCGCTCCCGGTCCCGGTCACGCTCCCCCTCCCGGTCCTCGTCGCGTCGGGCCGGAGCGAAGCCGTTCTCCGGACTGGGGAACTCTTGGCGGATCGCCTTGGGCATGACCACCCCCTTCGGTGTCGGGAATCGCCCATCAGAGCATTCCCAAACCGGTAGCGAGTGGAACAAGTCAGAACAATGTCAGAACAGAATCGACGCGAAAGCGCCGACCTCCTCGAAGCCGACTTTGCGGTACACGGCGCGGGCCGGAGCGTTGTAGTCGTTCACGTACAAGCTCACGATCGACGCGAAATCGCGCAGCGCGTACTCCACGACCGCCGCCATCCCGGCCGCCGCGATGCCCTTGCCGCGCAGCGCCGGATGCGTCCACACCCCCTGGATCTGGCACGCCTGCTCGGTCACCGCGCCGATCTCCGCCTTGAACACCACGTGCCCGTCCTCGATCCAGGCGAAGGCCCGGCCGGCGTGAACGAGTTCGGAGACGCGCGCGCGGTAGGAGTTGCCGTTGTCGTCGCCCACCGGCGAGACCCCGACCTCTTCGGTGAACATCGCTATGCAGGCCGGCAGCAGCGCGTCTATCTGGTTCGGCGTCACCGGCTTCACCCGGAAGTCCGGCTCGACCGCCGGGGAGGAGCCGCGGATCTCCATGAGCGGCTGGCTGGAGCGCACCTCGCGGGCCGGGCCCCAGGTCGGCCGGACCTGTTCCCACAGCGCCATCGCGGCCTCGGCCGGGCCGACGATCGAGGAGCAGCGGCGGCCCTGGCGCCGGGCGCGCTCGGCGAAGGCGCGCACGGCCTCCGAGCCGGCCTCGACGGGGACCAGGTTCGCCCCGGAGTAGCACAGCGCGTCGAGCTTGCCGTTCACCACGTGGCCCCAGACCTCGCCGCCCAGGCGCCAGGCGTCCAGCCCGGAGGCCTCGACCCGGGAGGCCACGAAGACGTTCGCGACCGGATCGCGCGCCAGCAGGGCGCGGACGTCGGCCAGATCGGCCACGCCCAACAGCCTGGTGCTGGTCCCGCGGACCCTCGACAACACGCTCATCGCACGATCACCAGTTCACTGTACGTCGCGGAAATGGCCGCGCACCGACCATGCGGCTATTCGGTGCGCAGCCGTGACCGGAAAACGCTCTACAGGGGCTCGGAGAACTCTCTGGAGACGCTCCCCAGGGCCCCATATAGGACGGTACTGGAAGCCGGGCCTTAAAGCGCGGCGTTCACAGACTCCACGATTTCACCGGTCTCGGCGTCGATCTCCAGGCCCATCTCCGAGGCGATCTTGAAGGCCTCCTCGATCAGCGTCTCCACGATCTGCGCCTCCGGCACGGTCTTGATGACCTCGCCGCGCACGAAGATCTGGCCCTTGCCGTTGCCCGAGGCCACACCGAGGTCCGCCTCGCGCGCCTCGCCCGGGCCGTTCACCACACAGCCCATGACCGCGACCCGCAGCGGCACCTTCAGCCCGTCGAGGGCCGCGCTGACCTGGTCGGCGAGCTTGTAGACGTCGACCTGGGCCCGGCCGCAGGAGGGGCAGGAGACGATCTCCAGGCCGCGCTGGCGCAAGCCCAGCGACTCCAGGATCTGCTGCCCGACCTTCACCTCCTCGACCGGAGGGGCGGACAGCGAGACCCGGATGGTGTCGCCGATGCCCTCGGCCAGCAGCGCGCCGAAGGCGACCGCGGACTTGATGGTGCCCTGGAACGCCGGCCCGGCCTCGGTGACGCCGAGGTGCAGCGGGTAGTCGCAGGCCTCGGCCAGCTGCCGGTAGGCGTTGATCATCACGACCGGGTCGTTGTGCTTGACCGAGATCTTGATGTCCCGGAAGTCGTGCTCCTCGAACAGCGAGCACTCCCACAGCGCGGACTCCACCAGCGCCTCGGCGGTGGCCTTGCCGTACTTCTCGTACAGCCGCTTGTCCAGCGAGCCGGCGTTCACGCCGATCCGGATCGGGACGCCGGCGGCCTTGGCCGCCTTGGCGATCTCGCCGACCTTGTCGTCGAAGGCCTTGATGTTGCCCGGGTTCACCCGCACCGCGGCGCAGCCGGCGTCGATCGCGGCGAACACGTACTTGGGCTGGAAGTGGATGTCGGCGATCACCGGGATCTGCGACTTCTTCGCGATCATCGGCAGCGCGTCGGCGTCGTCCTGGGACGGCACCGCGACCCGCACGATCTGGCACCCGGCGGCGGTCAGCTGCGCGATCTGCTGCAGCGTGGCGTTCACGTCAGCGGTGAGGGTCGTGGTCATCGACTGCACGGAGACCGGGGCGTCCCCGCCGACGGGGACGGAGCCCACCATGATCTGGCGGGACTTGCGGCGGATGGCAAGCGGCTTGGTCGGGAGTGCGGGCATGCCCAGCGCGATGGCGGTCAAGGTCTCACCGTTCCGTGAATGGTTTTCTACTCGCGCACAACGCTACGGCACGTTGGCGAGAGCCCCGTACCCACCGCGAGATTTTCACTCGGCCTTCACCGGCGCCATGGTGGCGCAGGTCACAGCTATCGCGGGGACGCCCTGTCGTCAATGCCCGAGGACGGCGAGAAGCCCGACCTCCGGGGCCGGCACGCCGGGCTGCGCCAGGGCGCGGAAGTCGGTCTCGACCGCGGCCAGGTCCAGGTCCGCGTACCCGGCGATCTCGGCAACGGTGACAGCCATGCGGCGAGGCTGGTCGAGCCGACCGACAGCAAGCCGCCCGGCGCCGAAACGGCGCCGGGCGGCTCGGAAAGGGCAGGTCAGCTCGGGAAGTACGGCTCAGCTCGGGAAGCGCAGCGGGTTGGTGATGTCGGCGGCCATCAGCAGCAGCGACAGGCCGACGAACAGCACCAGGAAGGTGAACGCGGCCGGCATCAGCTTGTTCAGGTCCACGCGGCCCGGGTCGGGCCGGCCGACCAGCTTGGCGACCTTGCGGCGGCCGGCCTCGTACAGCGCGATCGCGATGTGCCCGCCGTCCAGGGGCAGCAGCGGCAGCAGGTTGAAGATGCCGATGAACAGGTTGATGCTCGCGATGTACTGCAGGAAGCTCGCGTAGCCGCCGTCCTTGATCACGCTGCCAGTCAGGCTGGCCATGCCGACCACGCCCACCGGGGCGTCCGCCGAGCGCGGCTTGTCGCTGGTGGTGGCCTGGAACAGCTTGGGGATCGAGGCCGGGATGTTGACCAGGCCGGTCACCGAGCCCTTGGCGTAGGACCCGAAGGTGCTGAAGCCGTCGCCCGCCGCGCTGATCGGGCCGGGGTGCTTGGTGACCACCGGCGGCGCCTGGATGCCGATCATCAGGCCGAGCTGGACCTGCTTGGGGTCGGCCGAGACGTTGCCGACGGCCGGGGTGATCGTGGTGGTGTGCTGCTGGCCGTCGCGCACGTAGGTCACGCTCACCGGGACCGGGGCGCTGGTCGGCTTGTTGTCGCTGCCGAGCGAGGGCTCCCCCTTGTGCAGCTGGTCGGTGACGTCGGTCCAGCTGTGGGTCGGCACGTTGTTCACCGCGACGATCTTGTCGCCGTTCATCAGGCCGGCGGCCTTGGCCGGGCTCGCGGCGTCGCCGGTGCCGCAGTCGCCGGCCGTCGTCTTCAGGCACTGGGTGACCGTGCCGACCGTCCCGGACAGGTCCCGGGTGGCCACGCCCCAGGTCAGCGGGACGATCAGGAGCAGCACCAGGGCGATGATGAAGTGCACGAGCGAGCCGGCCGACAGCGTCAGCAGCCGCCAGCCCAGCGGCTTGCGGTAGAAGGCCCGCGGCTCGTCCTCCGGGTCGATCGGCTCCAGGTCCGTCATCCCGATGATCTTGACGTAGCCGCCGGCCGGGATCGCCTTGACGCCGTACTCGGTCTCGCCCTTGCGGAACGACCAGATCCGCGGCCCGAAACCGACGAAGAACTCGGTCACCTTGCCGCCGGCCTTGCGCGCGCACACCATGTGCCCGGCCTCGTGCAGCATGATCGATGCGATGAGCGCGAGGGCGAACAGGATGATGCCTAGCGGGCCCACTTATCCACCTAACGTTGTCGGCACAGGTGCCGGTCGACGCGTGTCGTCTCCTCAGCCGGCCGTCAGTTCGCGTGCCCGCGCACGCGCCCAGGAATCCGCCTCGAGAACGGCCTCCAGAGTAAGGTCCCCACCCTGAGAGCGCCCTGAACCGGAGTGTTCGGCGACCACCCGTTCGATGGTATCGACGATCGCCGGGAAGCGGAGGCGGCCGGCGAGGAATGCGGCCACACATTCCTCGTTGGCACCGTTGAAGACGGCCGGAGCCGTCCCGCCGGTTGCGCCGACCTGCTTGGCCAGCCGGACCGAGGGGAAGGCCTCGTCGTCAAGCGGGAAGAACTCCCAGGTGGACGCCTTCGTCCAGTCTATGGCCGGGGCGGCGCCGGGGATCCGGTCCGGCCAGCCCAGCGCCAGGGCGATCGGCAGCCGCATGTCCGGCGGGCTGGCCTGGGCCAGGGTGGAGCCGTCCACGAACTGCACCATCGAGTGCACGATGGACTGCGGGTGCACCACGACCTCGATGCGCTCGAAGGGGACGTCGAACAACAGGTGCGCCTCGATCACCTCCAGGCCCTTGTTCACCAGGGTCGCGGAGTTGCAGGTGACCAGCGGGCCCATGTTCCACGTCGGGTGCTTCATCGCCTGTTCGGGCGTCGCGTCCGCCATCTCGGCGCGGGTACGGCCGCGGAACGGGCCGCCGGAGGCGGTGACGATGAGCTTGTCGACCTCCTCGGCCCGGCCGCCGCGCAGCGCCTGGGCCAGCGCCGAGTGCTCGGAGTCGACCGGGACGATCTGGCCGGGCTTGGCCCGCCGGGCCACCAGGTCGCCGCCGATGATCAGCGACTCCTTGTTGGCCAGCGCGAGCGTCCGCCCGGACTCCAGCGCGACCAGGGTGGCCTTCAGACCGGCGGCGCCGTCGATGGCGTTCAGCACGATGTCGCACTCGCGGGCGGCCAGTTCGGTCGCGGCCTCGGGGCCGGCGAGGATCTCAGGGATCTGGAACTCGCCGGCGGAGTAGCCGCGCTTCTGGGCCGCGGCGTAGAACGCGAGGTTCAGATCCTGGGCGACACTGGCCTTGGCCACCGCCACCGTGCGCGCGCCGGTGGCCAGTGCCTGCTCGGCGAGCAGCTCCGGGTTCCCGCCGCCGGCCGCCAGGCCGACGACCCGGAAGCGGTCGGGATTGCGGGCGACCAGATCGAGGGTCTGGGTGCCGATGGAGCCGGTCGAGCCGAGGAGGATGATGTCGCGCACGGTGTGGGTCACGTCGGTCATTCTGGCTTACCCCGCGCGGGCGGCGGGCCGGTCGGGGCCGACGGTCACACGAGGTTCACACCGTTGTGCCCATTTCCAAGAGAAACCGCGAACAGCCCGGGCTCCCGCCGGACCCGTCAGAGCCGCTACATCTCCATCAGCCGCGCGGACAGCCCGCCGACCGGGATCCAGTCGATCTCGCTGCCGGCGTCGCGCAGGTCGGTGATCACCAGATCGTCGTACATGAGGTGGGCCGCGTCGTGCGGCCACAGCACGGCCCACAGCCACAGGCCGCCGGCCTCGCCGAGGAACACCGCGCGGTCGCCGGTGTCCGGGACGCACCACATGGACGTGGAGCGGCCCGCGGCGTAGAGCTTGGCGTGCGCGGCCGTCTGCTCGAAGGTGCGGCCGGGGTCGAAGCCGTCCAGGCCGGCGAAGCAGGCCCCGAGACCGACGCCCATCTCCTCGGCGATCAGCACCAGTTCCCCGATGCCGCCGAACGGGTTGGGACCGGCACAGGCCACCGCGGTCGCGCGGGCCCCGGCCTCGTCGCCGGCATAGGCGACCCCGGTGAACTCCCAGCCGGTCGGCAGCGGCCAGGGCATCCACACCGGGACCTGGCTGTTGGCGGCCGTCTCGGCCAGTTCCTTCACGGTGGGGGGCTGCACGGGCTGGAGCGGGTGGATCGCGCCGTGCAGGTCGCACTGCCAGGTCGTGGACAGCAGGCCGGGGGCGCGCACCCGGCTCCCACAGCGTGGGCAGCTGGGCTCGGCCTTCATAGAGACTGACGGTCCTCTCGTCGGCGCCGGTCCGTCAAGCCCCGTCACCCGGATGGCGGGCGGGTCGGGCCGGTGATGGGGCGCGGTTTCGGGCGCGCGCCCCATACCTACCCGTCCCCGGCTCCGGCTACGCCGCCGGAGTCGGGCGGCCGGGCTGCTCGCCGCCCCTGGCCTCGCCGTACGAGCGCTTGGGCACCATCACCTTGCGGCGGAAGACGCAGACCACGGTGCCGTCCTGCTTGTAGCCCTTGGTCTGGACGTACACGATGCCGCGGTCGGACTTGGACTTGGACTCGGTCTTGTCCAGGACCTCGGTCTCGCCGTAGATGGTGTCGCCGTGGAAGGTCGGCGCGATATGCCGCAGCGACTCCACTTCCAGGTTCGCGATCGCCTTGCCCGACACGTCCGCCACGGACATGCCCAGCAGCAGCGAGTAGATGTAGTTGCCGACGACGACGTTGCGCTTGAAGTCGGTCGTCTCCTCGGCGTAGTTGGCGTCCATGTGGAGCGGGTGGTGGTTCATGGTGATCAGGCAGAACAGGTGGTCGTCGTACTCGGTGACCGTCTTGCCCGGCCAGTGCTTGTACACCGCGCCGACCTCGAACTCCTCGAAATACCGGCCGAACTGCATGCTCCGGATCCCTTCCGCCTGGTCGCCGCCGGTCGTCCACCGGTCGGCGCTGCCGCTGTCCCCCGTCATCTTCGCGCAGCAGGCTACTCGCCAGTAGTACGCGGGGCGGTGAGGTCCGCCACGTTCTTGACGAGGTGCCCCGGCTTGATGTGATGCCCGGCGGCGTGACCGACAGCCCATCGGCGGCGATGGCCGCTCAAGCAACGCAGCGGCCTCGGCGGCAGCTCAGCGGCTCGGCGGGCAGCTTAGTCCGGCAGGCTCGTAGCAGCAGCTCAGCTCGGCAGCCCAGCAACCCACCAGGCCTCGGCGGCTCGGCGGCTCGGCAACTCGGTGGCTCGGTGGCTCGGTGGCCCGGCCGGCCCCGGCCACCACCACCGAGCCCGCCGCCGAACTCAGTCCTCGATCTCCCCGTCGCCGGCGTCCTCGTCGGCCACCGACCCGTAGGCCTCCATCTCCCCGGCCGGCATCACCTCGGAGATGTGCGGCGTGAGCTTCTTCAGCAGCAGCGTCAGCTGCTCCTCGCTCAGCACGTCGCCGACCACCGTGGCGTGCGCCAGGTCGCCGATCAGGGAGGCGGCGCGGGACAGGCCGGCGTCGCGGTCCCAGGCGCGGTAGGTGGCGGCGCGGGCGTAGCCGCGGGCCACTCGGGCGGCGCCGACGCGGTCGTGGCGCAGCAGCTCCAGGTCGGCGGCGTCCAGGACCTCGCGGCGGTCCACCTCGAAGATCACGTCGGGGCGCTCCAGGCTGACCCCTATCTGGTCCACCTGCTCGCGCTCCAGGTTGGAGACCGCGGTGATCAGGCCGTTGACGTGGCGGCCGTGCGGGCCGTAGGCCCACCAGCCCGGGACCTCGGCCACCACCAGGAACTCGCGGGTGACGATGGCCTTGGCGCCGATCGCGCTGGAGGGCGTGTAGTGCTCCGGGGCCGGGACGGCCTGGAGCTGGAACAGGCGGAAGCCGCCGTCGATGCCGAGGGAGAGCGTCATGTCGTCGGCGATGCCCAGGCCCGCCTGTGCCGGGTCGGGGTAGACCAGCAGGCCGACCGGGACTTCGGACTTCGGCGAGGCCTCGTCGTCGTCGAGGGACAGCGGGTCGTGGTCCTGCCACGCCGAGGGGATGAACGTGGTCACGCCCCGCTCGAGGGCGTCGCAGAGGTCGACCTTGTGGTGGTCCGGCCCCACGAATCGTGTCCCGTCCATCCTCGCTATGACGTAGTAAGTCGCCACTGTTTACTTCCCGCCCTATACGTTCGCGCTCTTCAACCGCCTCAAGGCACCATCCTGCCGCAACCCGGCCCCGCAGCGGGAGCGACCACTCAAAAACCCAGCGAGCGCACGGCGGTGGCGACGGCGTCCGGCCGGTCGGCGGCGATCAGGTGTTTGGCATCGGGTAACTCTACGACTTCGGCCCCGGGAAACAAGCCCGCGAAATCGCGCTGGCGTTCGACCCAGCGCCGCGCGTGTCCGTCCTCTGCCGCGCCCGCCGCCCCCACCAGCACCTGGACCAGAACCTCGGGAAAGGGGCGCTCGCAGCGCAGCTCAAGCAACTCCACCGCGCTCGGCCGGTACGAGGACAACTCGTTCACGACCGCCGCCGCGACCCGGCTGGACCGGTAGACTGCGCGCCCCAGTTCCCGGTCCGGGTCCCGGTGCGTCGTGCTCGCGCTCTGGTAGACCAGCCGCCGCACCGCCGGGCCCAGCACCTGGTTCAGCCCGAGCAGCCGGGTCCCGCGCACCAGGGCCCGGCCCAGGGTGCGCCCCGCGCCGCCGGGCGCGGGGGTGACGTCCGGCTCGGCGCTGGCGTCGACGAAGACGACCCCGGCGATCCGCTCGGGATGCAGGCGCGCGAACGCCTCGGCGTGGAAGGCCCCGTAGGAGTGCGCGACCACGAAGACCTTCTCCTCGGGCCCGACGCCGACCGCGTCCAGGACCCGGCCCAGCCGCTCGGCCTCGCCGACCAGGGTCTGCGGCGCCGGCCGGCCGTCGTCCCCGTACTCCTGCTGCGACCAGCCCAGGCCCGGGCGGTCGAAGCGCACCAGCCGGTGGTCGGCGGCCAGCATCGGCACCACCGGGTCCCACTCGAACCAGGCGCCGGCCAGGCCCTGGACGAACAGCACCACCGGTCCGCCCCGGCCGTCCCGGACGACGTGCAGCAGCGTGCCGCGATCATCGACGAACCTCACCGCGCCTCCATCCGGCCATGATCCCACGCAAACCAGCCCAAAACCCGAAGCGCCCGGCCTTCCTGAGGAAGCCGGGCACCATGGGGACCGGGTCGACGAGATCGACGAGATCGACGCGGTCCTACTTCGCCTTGTAGTCCTCGAGCAGCCGCCGACCGATGATCATCTTCTGGATCTCGGCGGTGCCCTCGCCGATCAGCAGCATCGGCGCCTCGCGGTACAGCCGCTCGATCTCGTACTCCTTGGAGTACCCGTAGCCGCCGTGGATCCGGAAGGAGTCCTCGACGACCTCCTTGCAGTACTCGGCGGCCAGGTACTTCGCCATCCCGGCCTCCAGGTCGTTGCGCCGGCCGGCGTCCTTGACCTTCGCCGCGCGGACCATCATCGCGTGCGCGGCCTCGACCTTGACGCCCATCTCGGCCAGCTTGAACTGGATGGCCTGGTGCTGGGCGATCGGCTTGCCGAAGGTGGTGCGCTGCTGGGCGTAGGCGGCGCCGAGCTCGAAGGCCCGGACCGCGATGCCGCAGGCGCGGGCGGCGACGTTGACCCGGCCGACCTCGACGCCGTCCATCATGTGCGCGAAGCCCTTGCCCGGGGCGCCGCCGAGGATCCGGTTCGCCGGGATGCGGTAGTCGGACAGCACCAGCTCGGTGGTGTCGACGCCCTTGTAGCCCATCTTCTGGATCTTGCCCGGGACGGTCAGGCCGGGCGCCACCTCGCCGAAACCGGCCGGCTTCTCCACCAGGAAGGTGGTGAGGTTCTTGTGCGCCGCCGCCTCGCCGAGGTCGGTGCGGGCCAGCAGGGCGACCAGGGTGGAGGAGCCGCCGTTGGTCAGCCACATCTTCTGGCCGTTGATGACGTAGTCGTCGCCGTCGGGGACGCCCTTGGTGGTGATCGCCGCGACGTCCGAGCCGAGCGCAGGCTCCGACATCGAGAACGCGGCACGCACCTCGCCCTCTGCCATCCGCGGCAGGAAGTGCTGCTTCTGCTCGTCGGTGCCGTGCTGCTTGATCATGTAGGCCACGATGAAGTGGGTGTTCAGGATCCCGGACACCGACATCCAGCCGCGCGCGATCTCCTCGACCACCAGCGCGTAGGTGAGCAGCGACTCGCCGAGGCCGCCGTACTCCTCGGGGATCATGAGCCCGAACAGGCCCATCTCCTTCATGCCCTCGACGATCTGCGTCGGGTACTCGTCGGCGTGCTCCAGGTCGTTGGCGACCGGGATGATCTCCTTGTCCACGAAGGTGCGGACCGTCGCCAGGATCTCCTCCTGGATGTCGGTCAGCCCGTCGGTCTGCGCAAGGCGTCCCATCTCAGGCCTCCGGGATCTCGAATGAAGTGGTGCGGCTCATCCCGGCGACGCGGCCCTTGCCCGCGATGACCAGCGCCATCTTGCGGGAGGCCTCGTCGATCATCTCGTCGCCCAGCATCGCCGAGCCCTTCTTCCCGCCGGCCTCGGACGTGCAGTAGTCGTAGGCGTCCAGGATCAGCTCGGCGTGGTCGTAGTCCTCCTGCGACGGCGAGTAGATCTCGTTGGCCGCGTCGACCTGGCCGGGGTGCAGCACCCACTTGCCGTCGAAGCCGAGCGCGGCCGAGCGGCCGGCGACCTCGCGGAAGGCGTCCACGTCGCGGATCTGCAGGAACGGCCCGTCGATCGCCTGCAGGTTGTGCATGCGCGCGGCCATCAGGATCCGCATGAGGATGTAGTGGTACGGGTCGGCCGGGTAGCCGGGGATCAGGGCCCCGACGACCAGCGACTTCATGTTGATGCTCGCCATGAAGTCGGCCGGGCCGAAGATGATGGTCTCCAGCCGCGGGCTGGCGGCGGCGATCTCGTCGACGTTCACCAGGCCGGCGGCGTTCTCGATCTGCGCCTCGATCCCGATCTTGCCGACCTCGAAGCCCATGGTCTTCTCGATCTGCGTCAGCAGCAGGTCCAGCGCCTGCACCTGGGCCGCGTTCTGCACCTTCGGCAGCATGATGGCGTCCAGGTTCTGGCCGGCGCCCTCGACCACGGTGACCACGTCGCGGTAGGTCCACTCGGTGGTCCAGTCGTTGACGCGCACGACCCGGGCCTTGCCGGTCCAGTCCCCCTCGTTGAGGAACTTCACGATCGTGTGCCGGGCCTCCGGCTTGGCCAGCGGGGCGCAGGCGTCCTCCAGGTCCAGGAACACCTGGTCGGCCGGCAGCCCCTGCGCCTTCTCCAGGAAGCGCGGGTTGGAGCCGGGGACGGCCAGACACGAACGGCGCGGGCGCTGCGGGCGAGCGGACTGGGACATGGGTGGGTTCCCTCCCGGGGTGGGTACGGACCGCTTGATATAGCCGTCACGTTACTGGCGGGTCACCTAGGGCGTCATCATGACGCGCGCCACTTCCCGGGGCCGTTCTATAGCGGTTCTCCAGCGGTCAGTGCCCGCCCTGCCCACGGTTCGCCGTCACCACGAGCAGCAGCCCGCCCAGAATCAGCACCGCCCCCGGAATCGCCCACAAGGAGGGGATCTGGTGCAGGAACAAGGCGGCGATCAGCGCCGCCATGGGCACCTCGAGCAGGATCGACGTCGAGATGACGGTGGCACTGGTGGTCTTCACGACCCGGTTGAACAGAGTGTGCCCGAGGAACTGCGCCAGAAGGGTGAGCGCCCCGATCTTCACCCACGCGTTGCCGCTGAACCCGACGAGCTCGGACCCGGTCGCGCCGACCGCCCCGATCAGGAAGACCGACGCTGCGCCATAACAAAGAAAGGCGTAGGTCGGCAGCGAAGCCGTCTTCCGCACCTCCCCGCCGATGGTCATGTAGACGGCCGCGAACGCGGCGGCGGTCAACGCCAGCAGATCGCCCTCGAACGCCCGGAACGAAGCGTGGAAGTCCACCCCCGACAACACGATCACCCCGGCGAACGCCACCGCGATCCCGGCGAACGCCCGCCGCGGCACGTGGTGCCCCAGGATCCGCGCCACGATCGCGGCGAAGATCGGCTGCGTCGCGGCGAACGCCGTCGCCGAGGCCACCGACGAGAGCTTCGCCGACGGGGTCCACGTCGCGAAGTGCGCCCCGAGGATGAGGCCCGACACCAGGGCGAGCACGGTGGTCCGGCGCCCGAGGCCCCGCAGCTCGGCCCGCAGGTTCGCGCGCAGCAGGACGTAGGGCGCGAAGACCGCGGCGGCTATCGCGTTGCGCCAGAAGGCGATGGCCATCGCCGGCGCCGCGGCGGCGGCGATCAGCGGCCCGGAGGTGCCCACCGCGGTGACGGCGACCCCGAGCACCGCCACGTCGGCCTTCGGCGGCCGGTGCACGGCCGAGACACGGAGCGGGACCGGCGGCGCCGCCGTCGGTACGGTCGCGGCGCTGTCGGCGGTCACCTGCGGGTCCCGGTCACGTGTAAGCCCCTATCGCGGATGGTGCTCCTATCGGCGATAACAGCGTATCCGCGGGCGCAAGGCGGTCCGGGCGGTGCCCAGAATGCGGGCATCCGGGGCACGGAGGGCGGGCGGCAGCGCGGGCGGCGGCGCGGACAGCGGCAGGCGGGCGGCCCATGCGGCGCCCGAGAGACTTCGTGCCCGGCGATACCCGGCCCCGAAGCGCGGCCGAACAGCCGTCCCGCCGCGCAAGGTATGAGACGCTACGGCCATGCCGGAGAAGACCGCCAGCCAGACCCCGTGGGTGCCCGAGCCCGACTTCGACGCCGCGCTGATCGAGGAGGCCGCCAAGAAGTCCGGGCTGGTGTGGCTGAGCCCGGCGGGCTTGTCCGCGAAGGCCGCCGCCGCGCGCCCCGGCGGGCCGCAGGCGGTCTGGCACGTCTGGCACGAGGGCGCGGTGACCATCGTCGCCGGCGGGGCCGAGCAGCCGCTGCCGCTGTGGGCGGTGCCGGGCCGCGTGGTGGAGGTCGCGATCCGGAGCAAGGACCAGGGCGGCCGCCTGATCAGCTTCCTGAGCCAGGTCGAGCTGGTGGTCCCGGGCACCCCCGAGTGGGGCGCGGCCGCCGAGGCGCTGCACGCCGAGCGTCTGAACCTCGCCGAGGGCGACCAGTACCAGCAGCGGTGGGCCGCGGAGTCGGCGCTCCTGCGGATGCCGCCGCTGGGTGGCGCCGTGGCGCCGGACGGCGGGTCGGGCGCGGCCCGTCCGCTGCCGACGCCGGCCACCACGCTCGGGCGCATGCCGAGGATGATCGGCGGCGTGCCGCGCGAGCAGGAGAAGAAGACCCGCACGAAGAAGTAGCCGGACCCCGCCGCACCCCGCGGTGATCTCGATCACCCGTTCGGCAGAATCCTGGCATTCCGGGCGAGGCGCCGGGTACCGGACCAGGCATGAACCGTGCCGCCCTCGCTGCCGCCAACGCCGACCTCGATGAGCGCGGGCGCAAGGGACGGATCGGCTTCTTCGTCTTCATGGCCCTGCTCATGCAGCTGGCCTTCGTCGTCTCCTACATCGGCGCCCTGCACGCCCCGCAGCCTCCGCACCGCATGCCCGTCGGCGTGGTGGCGCCGCCGCAGGTGGTCCAGCAGTTGCAGAAGACCGCTGACGAGTCCGGCCCGCTGTTCACCCTCAAGCCGCAGGCCAGCCCCGAGGCCGCGACGAACGCGATCACGCACCGCAGCGTGCTCGGGGCCTACCTCCCGGCGGCCGTCGGCACCACCGACCAGCTCCTGGTGACCACGGCCATCGGCCCGGCAGCCCCGCAGGCGCTGACCGTCGCCTTCAGCCGGGCGGCCCAGGCGCAGCAGCACACGCTCCAGGTGCGGGACGTCCTGCCGCCGCACAGCGGCGACGAGGAGGGCCTGGTCCCGTTCTACCTGGTCATCGCCTGGACCGTCGGCGGCTACCTGGCCTCGACCCTGGTCGGCCTGATGGGCGGGATGAAGAGCGCGACGCCCCGCCTGGCGCTGGAGCGCATCGGGATGCTGGCCGTCTACAGCGTGCTCGGCGGCATCGGCGGGACGCTGATCGTGCACACGATCATGGACTTCCTCGGCGGCGGCTGGTGGACCCAGGCGCTGATCGGCATGCTGGTCGTTTTCTGCGTGTCGGTCTTCGCCAACGGCCTGCAGACCTTCCTCGGGCTGATCGGCACCGGCATCGTGATCGGCCTGTTCGTGATCCTCGGCAACCCGTCCGGCGCCGGGCCCTGGCCCCGGAACATGCTGCCGACGTTCTGGCGGGTGATCGGGCCGTGGCTGCCGAACTTCCAGGGCACCAACGCGGTGCGCGGGGTGGCCTACTTCCACTCCCAGGGACTGGGGACGGCGATCTGGGTGTTCGTCGCCTACGCCGCGATCGGCCTGGTGCTCTCGGTCGTCGGAGCCGGCCGGGACAACCCGATCCTGCGCATGAGCGAGCACTGAAGGCAGCGGCGGCGGCCGTCTGACCAGCGGATCGAGCCGGCGCCCCCGGCGTACGGCAGAATCGCGGCCATGCGCGACTTCATCCAGGGCCTACCCAAGGCCGAGCTCCATGTCCACCACGTCGGATCGGCCTCGCCGCGCGTCGTCGCCGACCTCGCGGCCCGCTACGAGGGCGCGACCGACGTCCCGGCCGATCCGGAGCGGCTGGCCGAGTACTTCACCTTCACCGACTTCCGGCACTTCGTCGAGCTGTACCTGAACGTGGTGGACCTGATCCGGACCCCCGAGGACATCAGGGACCTGACCTACGGGGTGGCGCGGGACATGGCCGCGCAGAACATCCGGTACGCGGAGCTGACCTGCACGCCGAGCTCGCACATGCGCCGCGGGATCGACGGGATGGCGTACCTGGAGGCGATCGAGGACGCGCGGGTCCTGGCGCAGCGCGACTTCGGGCTGACCCTCAAGTGGGTCTTCGACATCCCCGGCGAGTCCGGGCTCGAGGCCGCCGAGGCCACGGTGGCGCTGATCGAGGCCCGGCAGCCGGAGGCGCTGGTCGGGTTCGGACTCGGCGGCCCGGAGATCGGGGTGCCGCGGCCGCAGTTCGCGCCGTACTTCGAGCGGGCGCTGGCGCTGGGCCTGCACAGCGTGCCGCACGCCGGCGAGTCCACCGGTCCGGAGACGGTCTGGGACGCGCTGCGGCACCTGAAGGCCGAGCGCATCGGGCACGGCACCTCGCTGGTGCAGGACCCCGAGCTGATCGAGTACCTGGGCGAGCACCGGATCCCGATCGAGGTCTGCCCGACCTCCAACATCGCCACCGGCGTGGTGAAGGACCTGGACCGGCACCCGATCCGGCAGATGGTCGACGCCGGCCTGCTGGTCACGGTCAACAGCGACGACCCGCCGATGTTCGGGACCGAGCTGAACCACGAGTACGAGGTCGCCGCCAAGCTGCTGGGCCTGGACGAGCGCGGCGTGGCCGAACTCGCCGAGAACGCGGTCCGGGCCTCGTTCCTGGACGCCGACGGCAAGCGCGCGCTGACCGCCGAGATCGACGAGTACGCCGCCCGCGCGCGATGATCGGGAATGGCAACACCCGCACGACTAGTTGGGACACCGCATGACGATTGAGATCCCCGCCGAAGCCCTCGCCCTCCTGGAGAAGCCGGTCCTGGTCAACCTGGCCACGGTCCGCCCCGACGGGGCGCCGCAGGTGAACCCGATGTGGTTCAAGTGGGACGGTGAGCTGATCTGGTTCACCCACACCAACCGGCGGCAGAAGTTCAAGAACATCGCGCACGAGCCGCGCGTCGCGATCTCGATGATCGACCCCGACGACGCGTACGGGTACCTGGAAGTGCGCGGCGTGGTGGAGAAGATCGAGGACGACCCCGAGGCCACGATGTTCCAGATCCTGTCGGAGTGGTACGACGGGACCGCCGTCGTCCCGGACGACGCGCAGTACCGGGTCAAGATCGGCGTTCGGCCGACGAAGATCGTGCAGTAGGCACCCGGGCCCGGACTGGTTCTTCCAGACCGGGCCGCTCCTGCCGTCTCAGAGCAACTGCACAGACTCCGCGTAGTGACAGGCCGCCTTGTGCACGGCGTCATCGCTGGTCGCCATCCCGCCCGGGCCGCGGCCGACCAGCAGCGGCTCCTCGTCGATGCACTTGCGCTGCTGCTCGGGGGTCAGGGTCAGGAACTTCGGACACCGGGTCCGGAAGCGGCAGCCGGACGGCGGGTTCGCCGGGGACGGGACGTCGCCCTGCAGCAGGATGCGCTGCCGGGTCCGCTCGCGGCGCGGGTCGGGGATCGGGATCGCCGAGATCAGCGCCTGCGTGTACGGGTGCTGCGGATGGTCGAAGAGCTGGTCCCGGGGGCCGAGCTCGACGATCTTGCCCAGATACATCACCGCCACCCGGTCGGCGATGTGCCGGACCACCGACAGGTCGTGGGCGACGAACAAGTAGGCCAGGTGCAGCTCGTCCTGCAGTTCCTCCAGCAGGTTGATCACGCCGGCCTGGATGGAGACGTCCAGCGCCGACACCGGCTCGTCCAGGACCAGCAGCTTGGGCCGCAGCGCCAGGGCCCGGGCGATGCCGATGCGCTGGCGCTGGCCGCCGGAGAACTCGTGCGGGTAGCGGTTGCCGTGCTCGGGCTTGAGGCCGACGGTGGCCATCAGCTCGTTGACCTTCGCGCGGCCCGCGGTCTTGTCGCCGTACAGACCGTGGATGCGCAGCGGTTCGGCGATGATCTCGTTGACCGTGATGCGCGGGTCCAGCGAGGCGAACGGGTCCTGGAAGACCAGCTGCATGTCGCGGCGCAGGCGGCGCAGCTCGTTCTTGCCCACGGTGGTCAGGTCCACGCCGTCGAACACCACCTGGCCGCTGGTGGCCGGCTGCAGGTGCAGGACCGCGCGGGAGGTCGTGGACTTGCCGCAGCCGGACTCGCCGACCAGGCCCAGGGTCTCGCCGGCGGCGATCTCGAAGGAGATGTCCGAGACCGCCTGCACCACGCCGACCTGCTTGCGCACCAGGCCGCTGGAGCGGATCGGGAACTCCTTGACCAGGTTCTTCACTGTCAGCAGCGGCGCGGCCGTGCTCGCCGGGGGTCCGGCGGCCGCGGGGGACGTGGCGGACGTGCTCACTGCGCGGCTCCGTTCTCGTTGCCCGGCTCGGCGTCCGGGCCGGCGTCCGGGCCCTGGCCCGGCACGGCGTTGGGGTCGGCGTTGGGGTCGGCGTTGGGGTCGGCGTCCGGGCCCTCGCCCGGCACGGCGTTGGGGTCGGTGCTGAAGATGTCCATCGCGCCCTCGTGCGCCAGCAGGTCCGAGTGGTGGCACGCGGCCTCGTGGTCGGCCCCGAGGGCGGGCAGCAGGGCCGGCTCGGACTCCAGACAGATGTCGGTCCGCAGCGGGCAGCGCGGGGCGAAGGGGCAGCCCGGCGGCAGGTTCACCACCGAGGGCGGGGTACCCGGGATCGGGGTCAGCTTCTCCTGGCTG
This sequence comes from Catenulispora sp. GP43, assembly GCF_041260665.1. Taxonomy (NCBI): domain Bacteria; kingdom Bacillati; phylum Actinomycetota; class Actinomycetes; order Catenulisporales; family Catenulisporaceae; genus Catenulispora; species Catenulispora sp. GP43. Next base: position 197,517 of record NZ_JBGCCT010000001.1, read on the forward strand.
CGCTGGTCCAGCCGCGGCAGTGAGCCCAGCAGGCCCACCGTGTACGGCATGCGCGGGTGGTAGTAGATGCCGTCGATGGGGCCGGTCTCGACCGGCTTGCCGGCGTACATCACCAGGACCCGGTCGGCCTGGCCGGCGACCACGCCGAGGTCGTGGGTGATCAGCACCATGGCGGCGCCGGTCTCCTTCTGCGCCGCCCGCAGCGCCTCCAGAACCTGGGCCTGCACCGTCACGTCCAGCGCGGTGGTCGGCTCGTCGGCGATGATCACGTCCGGGTCGTTGGCCATCGCGATGGCGATCACCACGCGCTGGCGCATGCCGCCGGAGAACTCGTGCGGGTACTGGTCGATCCGCTTGTCCGGCGAGGGGATGCCGACGATCTCCAGCAGGTCCGTGGCCCGCTTGCGCGCGACCGCGTGGGAGACGTCGTTGTGCGCCCGCACCGCCTCGGCCAGCTGCCAGCCGATCTTGTAGACCGGGTTCAGCGAGGTCATCGGGTCCTGGAAGATCATCGCGATCTTCTTGCCCCGGATGTCGGTCATCTCCTTCTCGGTGAGCCCGAGCAGCTCCCGGCCCCGGAAGCGCACCGAGCCGGTGATCTTCGCCGTCTTCGGCAGCAGGCCCATGACCGCCATCGAGGACACCGACTTGCCGGATCCGGACTCACCGACGATGCCCAGCACCTCGCCGGAGCGCAGGTCGTAGGTGACGCCGCGCACCGCCTTCACGGGCCCCGCGTCGCTGGGGAAGGTGACGGTCAGGTCCTCGATGGCCAGGACCGTCTCGCGCGCGGGGCCGGGGACGGCGGGGTCTGGCGCCGGGATCTCAGAGCTCATGCGCGGACCTTCGTCTGGGTCGGGTCTAGGGCGTCGCGCAGGCCGTCGCCGATGAAGTTCACGGTCAGCGCGATCAGGATGATGAACAGGCCCGGGAAGTAGAACAGCCAGCCGCGTCCGCCGGTCGCCGCCGTCTCGCCGGCGGTGATCAGCGAGCCGAGCGAGATGTCGGGGAACTGGACGCCGAAGCCCAGGTAGCTCAGCGCCGTCTCGGTCAGCACCGCGGTGGCCACCAGCAGGGTGAACAACACGATGATCGGACCGGCCACGTTCGGGATGATGTGCCGGAAGATGATCCGCTTGTCGGTGGCGCCCAGCGCCCGCGCGGCCTCGACGAACTCCTTCTCGCGGATGGAGAGCACCTGGCCGCGCACCACACGGGCCGAGCCGGTCCACAGCAGGCCGGCCAGGACCAGAGCCAGCAGCACCCAGTTGTTGCCGAACTTCTTGCCCAGCAGGGCGCCGACGGCCAGGGCTGGGATGGTCAGGAACAGGTCGACCAGGCGCATCATCAGGCTGTCGGTGACACCCCGGTAGTAGCCGGAGACCGCGCCGTAGATCGAGCCGACGACCGAGGCCCCCACCGCCACCACGAAGGCGATCTTCATCGACAGCTGGGTGCCGGCCATCACCTGCGCCATGTGGTCGGCGCCGTTGGAGTCGGTGCCGAACGGGTGCTTGAGAGAGGGGGCCACTGAGAAGTCGTTGGTGAAGTCGTTCGGCCCGTAGTGCCAGATCACCGGTCCGAGGAAGGCGAACAGGAACACCAGGAACAGCACCACCAGCGAGGCCATCGCCAGTTTGTGCTGCCGGAACCGGCGCAGCACCAGCTGCCACTGGCTGCGCGCCTGCACCCCGAACTCGGAGTCGACCGGATCGCGCGAAGCCACTATGTCCTCGCCGCCGGTGGTGACGGCGTCTATCATCAGCCCTGGCTGCTGGCCCTGCTCGCCGAGGAACTCGGCGTTGCGGCCGCCCGGGGTCCCGGGCAGGTCCGGCTCGCCCGGCTCGTCGTTGACGTCCCGCGGTGGGATGTTGTCAGCCACGCCTGTCCCTCCTAAGCCAGCCGGATGCGGGGGTCGAGGACCGCGTAGAGGATGTCCGCGACCAGGTTGAAGACGATCACCAGCGTCGCCGCGATCAGCAGCCAGGCCAGCACCGCGTTGGTGTCCTGGGTCCGGATGCCGTTGAGGAACATGGTGCCCAGCCCCTGCCACTGGAAGATCTGCTCGGTGATCACCGTGCCGCCCATGATCGCCGCGACGTCCAGCGTCACCTGCGTGGTCATCGGGATCAGCGCGGTGCGCAGGCCGTGGCGGACCATCACGCGGCGCGGCGACAGGCCCTTGGCCCGGGCCAGCCGCATGTAGTCGCTGTTGAGCACGTCGAGCATCGAGGCCCGCTGGAACCGGGCCCAGGTGGCGTACGAGACCAGTGCCAGGGTGATGGTCGGCAGCACCAGGTAGCCGGCCCAGTTCCCGATCCCGCCCCACTCCCCGCCGGGCGGCCCCAGCGTCTTGATGTTGGTGCCGGTGGCGTTGTTGATGTCGGTGGCCCAGATCTTGAGCAGGATCGCGAACCAGAACACCGGCAGCGACAGGAAGAAGAAGCCGATCAGGGTCGCGACATAGTCGGTGACGCTGTACTGCCTGGTCGCCGAGACGACGCCGACGATCACGGCCAGGACCAGTGCGATGATGATCGCGCAGATCACCAGCCGGAAGGTGACCCAGGTCCGGCGGCCGAGCTCGGCGTTGATGTTGAAGGCCGCCCCCTGCACCGAGGGGCCGAAGTCCTGGTGGATCACCACGCCCTTGAGCCAGTTCCAGTACTGGACCAGCAGCCCGTGGTTCAGTCCGAGCGCCGCCTCGCGCGCGGCGACCTCGGCCGCGGACGGCGGCGGGTTCTTGGACTTGAAGTCGGACAGGGGGTCGGCACCCCAGGCGACCAGCAGGAAGACCAGGAACGTGGACAGGATCAGGATGGGGATCGAGACCAGAATGCGGCGGATGGTGAAGGCGAGCATCTTCGGGCCTTCTTACGTTTCGGGCGGACGGGACCGGTGCCTTCTCCACGGCCGCCGGCCGGCCCGCGCTGCCGCGGGCTCGGCCGGCCGGGCGGCTAGGACTTCAGACCCCACTGCTGGATGTTGTACGTCGGGCCGATCTGGGTCGGGTTGTCCCGCACGTTGCCCAGGTTGTTCTTGTACGCGATCATCGTCGGCTTCTGGTACAGCGGGAGCGTGTACGCGTCCTTCGTGACCTGCGCGTCCGACTGGTTCAGGTCGCTCTCGCGGGCCGTCTGGTCGGGGTTGACGGTGGCGTCGGCCAGCCACTTGTCCACGTTCGCGTTGCTGTAGTACCCGTAGTTGCTCATCGGGTTGCCCTGCACGGCCGTGGTGTAGATGGGCTGGTTGGCCGAGTTCGGGAACGGCGTGTCCACCCAGGCGAAGACGATGATGTCGTAGGTGTGCTGGGCGTCGGACTGGGTCAGCGTCTTGCCCAGGTTGTCGGTGGAGTTGACGTTGACAGTGATGCCGAGCTGCTTCATCGTCTGGGCGAACAGGTTGCAGGTGTCCTGGCGGATGGCGTTGCCGACGGTGTAGCGCATGTTGAACGCCGGCACCGGCTTGCCGTTGAGCGCGAGCGCGGAGCCCACTCCGGTGTAGCCGGCCGCGGTGAGGATCTGCTTGGCCTTGGCGAGGTCCCCGGATTCGGGGTACATGGCCGACACGTTGTCCTGGTAGCCGGGCTGGCCGGGCACCACCATGCGGTTGTTCAGCACGGCCGCCTGGCTGTCGAACTGCTTGACGGTCCGGTTGAGCAGGCCCAGCCGGTCGAAGGCGGTGAACATAGCCTGGCGCAGCGCCACCTTGGCCGGCACCGTCTGGTCCACGTTCTGCGGACCGCCCAAGGCGGTGTTGCGCAGGTTCAGGTCGATGTGCTCCCACACCAGGCCCTGGTTGATGTGGTAGTCGACACCGTTGATGCTCTTGACCCGGTTCACCAGGTCCAGCTGCGGCTGCGGGTAGATGCCGTCCACCTCGCCGTTGGCCAGCGCGGTCGGCTCCTGCGTGGAGTCGGTGATGGCACGGAAGTCCACCTCGTCCAGGTTGGCGGCCTTGCCGTAGTACTGCGGGTTGCGGATGGTCTTGATCAGGCTCTTGTCGGCCGAGACCCCGCCGGGCGCGATGATCATCGGGCCCGCCGAGACGGTCGGGGGGTTGGCGTCCAGCCAGGTGAAGGAGGCGGCGACGTCACCGTGCTGCATGGCGATGTGCGAGGGCAGGATCGAGGTGAACAGGCTCTTCCAGTCCGAGAAGGGCTGGGCCTGCTTGAAGGTGACGGTCACCGTCTTGCCGTTGTTGCTGCCCACCACCGACTGGATCGCGCTGTAGCCGGTGGTGCTGGCCGCGTCGACGTTCGGGTTGGTGCCGTTCTGCGCCTGCCACAGGTAGATGAAGTCGTTGGCGTTGACGGGGCTGCCGTCGGACCACTTCGCGTTCGGCTGGATCGTGTAGACGATCTTCTGCGGGGTGGTGGCGGTGGCGGTGGTGACCACCGGGTCGCCGGAGATCAGGTCGGTGTTGAGCACGAGCGAGTAGTCCGGCTGCGGGACGTACACGTCCGGGTAGATCCCGTTGGTGACCTGGGCGTAGTCGAACGTGTTGCCGCTCGAGGTCAGCGGGTTCCAGGCCTCGACCGTCTTCTCGATGGTCCAGGTGACCGTGCCGCCCTGCTTCACGGTCGCGGAGTTGACGGTGTTCCGGCCGGCGGTGCTGGACCCCTGGACGTTGCCGCTGCTGCCGGAACTGGCGTTCCCGCTGCTCTTGGTGCTGCCGCACGCGGAGGCGGCCAACGCCACGGCCGCCGCGATCGCTCCGGTCTGCAGCGCGAGTGTCCTCCTGCTGACGCCCATCTTTCTCCTCCTGTCGGGACACACCATGCGTACGCGCTGCTGGGAGCGCGATCGTCACTCTATTCCCGACATTCGGCGCATTCAGTGTGAGCATGCCAAAAGAGTGACGAGTGGTGAACAAGTGCGAAGCAGAACACGAAGGGCCGATGCCCGCACACGTGTGCGGGCACCGGCCCTGTGGTGCCGATGAGCGGCCGTCCCTTTACGGGAACAGCCTTCGCGGATCAGTCCGGCGGATCAGTCCTCGCGGATCCAGGACATCATCGAGCGCAGCTTCTTGCCGGTCTCGGTGATCGGGTGCTGGGCCTCGGCCTCGACGTACTTCTTGTAGTTCGGCAGGCCGGCGTCGTACTCGGCGATCCAGTTCTCGGCGAAGGTGCCGTCCTGGATCTCGGCCAGCACCTGCTTCATCGTGGCCTTGGTCTGGTCGTTGACGATGCGCGGACCGGTGACGTAGTCGCCCCACTCGGCGGTCTCCGAGACCGACCAGCGCATCTTCTCAAGGCCGCCCTCGTACATGAGGTCGACGATCAGCTTGAGCTCGTGCAGGCACTCGAAGTAGGCCACCTCCGGCTGGTAGCCGGCCTCGACCAGGGTCTCGAAGCCCGCCTTGACCAGCGCCGAGGCGCCGCCGCAGAGCACCGCCTGCTCGCCGAACAGGTCGGTCTCGGTCTCCTCGGTGAAGGTGGTCTTGATGACCCCGGCGCGGGTGCCGCCGATGCCCTTGGCGTAGGACAGCGCCAGCGCGGTGGCGTTGCCGGTGGCGTCCTGCTCGACCGCGATCAGGCACGGCACGCCGCGGCCGTCGGTGAACTGCCGGCGCACCAGGTGGCCGGGGCCCTTGGGGGCGACCATGCAGACGTCCACGCCGGCCGGCGGCTTGATCAGGCCGTAGCGGATGTTCAGGCCGTGGCCGAAGAACAGCGCGTCGCCCTCGGCCAGGTTCGGCTCGACGGCCTCGGCGTAGACCTTGCGCTGCACCGGGTCCGGCACCAGCATCATGATCACGTCGGCCTCTTCACAGGCCTCGAACGGGGTGACGACCCGCAGGCCGGCCTCCTCGGCGGCCTGCCGGGACTTGGATCCCTCGTGCAGCCCCACCCGCACGTCCACGCCCGAGTCCCGCAGGGACAGCGCGTGCGCGTGGCCCTGGGACCCGTAACCCAGGACCGCGACGCTGCGGCCCTGGATGATGCTCAGGTCCGCGTCGTCGTCGTAGTACATCTCAGCCATGGTGGTCGCTCATTTGCTTTCTGTGGGTGCGGTTGTGGTTGTCCCGGGAGCCGTTGGCGGCGTGGGCGTGGTTGCCCTCGTGGTGCGCCCGGACGTCCTCGGGGGTGACCGTGCGCAGCGGCCGGTCCGCGATCGAGCGGGAGCCGCGGCCGATGGCCACCATGCCGGACTGGACCAGTTCCTTGACCCCGAAGGGCTCCAGAACGCGCAGCAGCGCCTCGATCTTCTCGCTGTCGCCGGTGGCCTCGACGGTCACCGCGTCCGGGGCGACGTCGACGATCTTGGCGCGGAACAGCTGCACCGTGGCCATCACCTCGGCGCGGCTCTCCTGGTCGCAGCGGACCTTGACCAGCAGGAGCTCGCGCTGCACGCTGGCCGCCGGGTCCAGCTCGACGATCTTCAGCACGTTGATCAGCTTGTTGAGCTGCTTGGTGACCTGCTCCAGCGGATGGTCCTCGACGGTCACCACCAGCGTGATGCGGGAGACGTCCTCGTGCTCGGTCGGCCCGACCGCCAGCGACTCGATGTTGAAGTCGCGGCGGGCGAACAGGCCGGCGACCCTGGTCAGAACGCCGGGCTTGTTCTCGACCAGGACGGACAGGGTGTGTCGTGACATAGTCTCTATTCCTCCCCGTCACCGCTGTGCTGATTGAAGGCGAGAACTTCTCGATATCTCATTCTTCGCCATCTCCGAAGTCGGGCCGCACGTCCTGGGCGGCCAGGATTTCATCATTGCCGACCCCGGCGGGGACCATCGGCCACACCATCGCGTCGCGGTGCACCACGAAGTCCACGACCACCGGCGCGTCGTTGATCTCCATCGCCTTCTCGATCGTCCGGTCCAGGTCCTCCGGCGACTCGCAGCGCAGGCCCACGCAGCCGTAGGCCTCGGCCAGCTTCACGAAGTCCGGGATCCGCCGGGAGTGCAGGTCGGTGTTGGAGTAGCGCTTGCCGTAGAACAGGGTCTGCCACTGCCGGACCATGCCCAGGCTGCCGTTGTTTATCACCGCCACCTTGATCGGGATCTCGTTGATCGCGCAGGTGGCCAGCTCCTGGTTGGTCATCTGGAAGCAGCCGTCGCCGTCGATCGCCCAGACCGTGGAGTCCGGCATGCCGACCTTGGCGCCCATCGCGGCCGGGACCGCGTAGCCCATGGTCCCGGCGCCGCCGGAGTTCAGCCAGGTGTACGGGTTCTCGTAGGAGATGAACTGCGAGGCCCACATCTGGTGCTGGCCCACGCCGGCGGCGAAGATCGTCTCGGGCCCGGAGATCCGGCCCAGCCGCTCGATCACCTGCTGCGGCGCCAGCGAGCCGTCCGAGGGCAGCTCGTAGCCCAGCGGGTAGGTCCGGCGCCAGCCGTTGAGCTGCTCCCACCAGCCGGCGTAGTCGCCGCGCCGGCCGGCCGCGTGCTCGGACTGGACCGCGACCACCAGGTCGGCGATCACCTCGCGGCAGTCGCCGACGATCGGGACGTCCGCGGTGCGGTTCTTGGAGATCTCCGCCGGGTCGATGTCGGCGTGCACGATCTTGGCGCCCGGCGCGAAGCTGGACAGCTTGCCGGTCACCCGGTCGTCGAAGCGGGTGCCCAGGGCGACGATCAGGTCGGCCTTCTGCAGCGCGGTGACCGCCGCGACCGTGCCGTGCATGCCGGGCATGCCCAGGTGCAGCGGGTGGCTGTCCGGGAAGGCGCCGCGGGCCATCAGCGTGGTCACCACCGGGGCCTCGGTCAGCTCGGCCAGCACCCGCAGCTCGGTGGTGGCCCGGGCCTTGAGCACGCCGCCGCCGATGTACAGCACCGGCCGCTTGGCCTCGGTGAGCATCCGGGCGGCCTCGCGCACCTGCTTGGCGTGCGGCTTGGAGACCGGGCGGTAGCCGGGCAGGTCCATCTCGACCGGCCAGGAGAAGTCGGTGGCCGCCTGCAGCGCGTCCTTGGTGACGTCGATCAGCACGGGCCCCGGACGGCCGGTGGAGGCGATGTGGAAGGCCTCGGCGACGGTGCGGGCGATCTCGTCGGCCCGGGAGACCAGGAAGCTGTGCTTGGTGATCGGCAGCGTGATGCCGACGATGTCCGCCTCCTGGAAGGCGTCGGTGCCGATGTGCGTGCTCGCCACCTGGCCGGTGATCGCGACCATCGGGACCGAGTCCATGTGCGCGTCGGCGATCGGCGTGACCAGGTTGGTCGCGCCGGGGCCGGAGGTCGCCATGCAGACCCCGACCTTGCCGGTGGCCTGTGCGTAACCGGTAGCCGCGTGCCCCGCGCCCTGCTCGTGGCGGACGAGGATGTGGCGCAGCCGCGTGGAGTCCAACAGCGGGTCGTAGGCCGGGAGGATCGCGCCGCCGGGGATCCCGAAGACGGTGTCGACCCCGCTCTCCTCCAGCGACCGGATCAACGAGGCGGCGCCGGAGATCGCCTGCTGATCGCTGCGGTCTGTCATGACTGTCTCTCTTCTTGAGATTCCGTACTCGGCCAACAAAAAACCCTCGGAGCCGGAAGGCTCAACGAGGGAAGGCGCGTGGCTGGCTTTGAAGGTCAGCCCACGCGCCTGGCAAGTACGAGAATCGACTGTCGTGTCGTCATGGTCGTAACCCTCCTCCTGCGCCCTCGGCTGTGTCAAGCATTGATCGGCGCGGTCTCGCCATGCGAAATCGCCCAGGTGGCGGCGAGCGGTTCGGCGACCACGCGGTTGCGGCCCCCGGTCTTGGCCCGGTACATCGCCGCGTCCGCGCGCCTGAGCAGGTTCGACGCCGTGCCGCCGGGCTCGGAGAACGCGACCCCGATCGAGGCGCCCAGATGGTGCGCCAGCCCCTCGATGCGGTACTCCTCACACAGCCGGCCGCGGATCCGCTCGGCCACCACCAGCGCGCCGCCGACCGTGGTGCCGACCTCCAGGACGATCACGAACTCGTCCCCGCCGAACCGGGCCACGGTGTCCCCGACCCGCAGCGAGCCGGAGATCCGGACGGCCGCCTCGACCAGCACCCGGTCCCCGGTCTCGTGGCCGACGGAGTCGTTGACGCCCTTGAAGCCGTCCAGGTCCAGGAAGATCACCGCGACCGGCTCCCACTCGGCCTGCCGCTGGGTCAGCGCGTGCTCCAGCCGGTCGGTGAGCAGCGCCCGGTTGGCCAGGCCGGTGAGGGTGTCGTGGTAGGCGTGGTGCTGCAAGGTGGCGGCCGCGCGGCGCAGGTCCTCGGTCAGGCGCTGGTTCTCGAACAGCGTCAGGGCCTGCCGGGCCACCAGCGCGACCAGCACCGCGGCCCCGGCGATCAGCACCACCGGGTCCATCCGGCGCCCGGTGTCCAGCCCGTCGGCCAGCACCCCGCCCAGGCTGAAGGCCCCGGCCAGGTAGGGCAGTATCGCCCGCACCGTGCGCAGCAGCGAGGCCCAGCGGGAGGGCGAGTCGATGAACCGGGTCCCGGGGGCCGGCACGTCCGGCGCGGCGAGCGTGAGCGCGACCTCGCGGCCGGTGGCGGCGTCGCAGTCGTGCAGCCCGATCGAACAGCCGGCGCCGCACGCCGAACCGCGCCCGGCCCGGGCCGCCTTGCCGGCCCGCTCGGGCCGCCAGCCGTCGCCGTACCAGGCCGCCACCGCGACCACCAGATAGCCGGCGAACCAGCCGGTGTCCAGGATGCCGCCGGAGCGGTAGCCGTCCCGGACCGCGGGCATGGTGAAGATGGAGTCGCAGACCACGATCATCAGATAGCCGACCCGCACCCCGGTGCCGATCCCGCCGCGCTCCCCCGCCGTGCGGGCCCGCAGCGCCAGCAGCAGGCTGACCAGCACCAGGTCGAAGGCCGGGTAGCCGAGGACCAGGAAGGTGCGCACCGGGGAGTCGACCCGCTCGATGGCCAGCGCCAGCGCCAGCACCCAGGCCACCACGAACAGCGAGCCGGCGACCAGCGTGGTGTCCAGCAGCAGCCGGACCCGCACCGTCAGGCTGACCTGCTCGCCGTGCGCGGTGACGAAGGCGGCCAGGGCCAGCGGGCCGAAGAACAGGAAGGACCAGTCCGCCGCCGACGGGCTCGGCGGTGTGACGTCCAGGACCAGCTCGTACCAGGCCCACACCGCGTTGCCGACCGCGGCGGCCAGGCAGGACAGCCCGGCCAGCAGCCAGGAGTAGCAGCGGAAGCAGGCCATGCGGTAGTAGCGGACCATCACGACCGTGCGATGGATGCACGCCGCCGCCGCGAGTCCCGCGGCGGCGGCCAGCCCCGCGTCGCCCATCAGGGCCGGAATCGCCCCGGAGGGACCGGCCAGGGCCACGGACGCGTGCGCGGCGATCAGCACGGCGGCGGCCGCATAGCCCGGCGGCACGCCGTGGACGCGCGCCCCGGGCAGCCGCCGCGTGTACAGGGCCGGAATCGGCCCTCGCCTGTCCAGTCCCATGGCAGTGCGTCACCAACCCTCGCTGACTTCCGACGGAAGGCTGACTCTAGGGCACTGACCCCTTACTCACCGTCATATTAGCGGGAGATAACCGAGACGAGGGCGGGAATCATCACCGATCGGGTCAATAGCCTGCCTTTCAGAGGACTCTTCAGGACCTCTTCAGAGCACTGTCTCACCCTTGGCCAGCAGACCGAAGGTCACCGCGTCGACGAGTGCCTGCCAGGAGGCGCTGATGACGTTCTCGTCCACGCCGACCGTCGACCATTCGGCCGCCCCGTCTGAAGTGGTGATCAAGACCCTGGTACGCGAGGCGGTACCGTGGTCGCCGGTCAGGATCCGCACCTTGTAGTCCATCAGCTCCAGGCCGGCCAGCGCCGGGTAAGCGGTGGCCAGCGCCGCGCGCAGCGCGTTGTCCAGGGCGTTGACCGGGCCGTTGCCCTCGCCGGCGGCCAGTACCTCCTCGTCCTTCACCCGCAGCTTCACCGTCGCCTGGTTGACCACGGCGCCGTCGGCGAGCCGGTCGGCGAAGGTCCGCCAGGACAGCACCTCGAAGAAGCGCACCGGCCTGCCGGACAGCTCCCCGCGCAGCAGCAGCTCGAAGCTGGCGTCGGCGGCCTCGAAGGAGTAGCCGCAGGCCTCCAGCTCCTTGACCCGGTTGGTCACCCGGCTCAGCGTGTCGGGGTCGGCGGACAGGTCGAAGCCCAGCTCGCGGCCCTTGAGCTCGATCGAGGCCCGGCCGGCCATCTCCGAGACCAGCATCCGCATGTCGTTGCCGACCAGCTGCGGGTCGATGTGCTGGTAAAGGTCCGGGTCGACGCGGACCGCCGAGGCGTGCAGTCCGGCCTTGTGCGCGAAGGCCGAGACCCCGACGTAGGGGGCCTGCGGGTTCGGCGCCAGGTTGGTGACCTCGGCCACCGCGTGCGCGATCCGGGTCATCTCGGCCAGCCCGGCCGGCGGGATCACCTCGCGGCCCAGCTTGAGCTGCAGGTTCGCGACCACGCTGAACAGGTTCGCGTTGCCCGAGCGCTCGCCGTAGCCGTTGGCCGTGCCCTGCACGTGGGTGGCGCCGGCGTCGACCGCGGCCAGCGCGTTGGCCACCGCGCAGGCGGCGTCGTCGTGGGTGTGGATGCCGATCCGGGTGCCGGAGGCCTCGCGCACCTCGTGCACGATGTCGGCCAGCTGAGCCGGCAGCATGCCGCCGTTGGTGTCGCAGAGCACGGACACGTCCGCCCCGGCCTCGGCGGCGGTGCGCAGGCACTCCAGGGCGTAGGCGGGGTCGGCCAGGTAGCCGTCGAAGAAGTGCTCGGCGTCCAGGAACACCCGGCGCCCCTCGGCCCGCAGGTGCTCGACGGTGTCCCGGATCATCGCCAGGTTCTCCTCCAAGGTGGTCCGGAGCGCCAGTTCGACATGCCGGACATGGCTTTTGGCCACCAGCGTGACGATCGGCGCCCCGGACTCCCGCAGCGCGGCCACCAGCGGGTCGTCGGCGGCCTTGACGCCGGTCCGGCGGGTTTTGCCGAACGCGGCGAGCTGCGCGTGCTTCAGGTCGAGCTCTGTTTGAGCCCGCCGGAAGAACTCTGTGTCCTTCGGGACGGCGCCGGGCCATCCCCCCTCGATGAAGCCGACGCCCAGGGCGTCCAGGTGCCGGGCGATCGCGAGCTTGTCGGCGACGGCGAGGGACAGGCCCTCCTGCTGGCTGCCGTCGCGCAGGGTGGTGTCGTACACGTGAAAAGACTCGTAGTCGTCTTTAGCGGACATGCCCGGGACTCCTCGGCTGTGCAGGCTTCAAAAAACAAAAAATCCCCTCGTGGGAATCCACGAGAGGTCTGCGCGCTGGCGGTGGGCAGTGACTTATCGCTGCTCCGGTGCCGGCGCGCACGCCATAATAATCTGCGGCTGCTGCTGCATGCCTACAACCCTGCCACACCGGAAAGCCCCTGGGACAGTGCGTCTCGTCATGCGGGATCGGTCACATCACGCATGTGGCGCAGCGGCGAGAAGAACACCCAGGCCACGGCCGCGTAGCTGCCGACCACCGCGATCCACAGCGTGGGCCGCAGCCCCGCCCACGTGCCGACCAGACCACCGAGCAGCGCGCCGAGCGGCATGGTGCCCCAGACGATGAACCGCACGCTGGCGTTCATCCGTCCGAGCAGCTCGTGCGGGGTGATCGCCTGCCGGTAGGAGACCTGCGCGACGTTGTAGACCACCGCCATCATCCCGAAGAAGGCCAGGCCCGCGGGGTAGAACAGCACGCCCCAGCCCGGGGTCGCCAACGGTGCCAGGAACGCCGGGATCCCGAGCACCAGCGGGGCCAGCCAGATGATCCGCGCGCTGCCGAACCGATCGGCCAGCGGCCTGGCCACCAGGCCGCCGACCATCCCGCCGACCGCGGCCAGGGTGAACACCAGGCCGACGCCGCCGGGCTTGAGGTGCAGCGTCCGGACCATGAAGGGGATCTCCACGGCCAGCAGCATGGAGCTGAACAGGTTGCTGGTGCCGGTGCAGGCGACGACCTTGCGCAGGATCGGGTGCCCGACGACGAAGTGCAGGCCCTCCCTGACGTCGTCCCGGATCCGCCGTTCCCGGTGGCTCGGATGCGGCGGCGGCTCGGGCGTCCGGATCAGGAGCAGCGACAGCGCCGACAGGCCGTAGCTGCCGGCGTCGGCGATCAGCGCCCGCGCCGCGCCGAGCGCGCCGACCAGCACGCCGCCGAGCGAGGGCCCGGCGAACTGCGCGAAGGACTGCGTGATCCCGAGCTTGCCGTTGCCGTCGACCAGGGCGCCCCGTTCCAGCAGCACCGGCAGGTAGCTCTGGTAGGCGACGTCGAAGAACACCGTCAGCACCCCGGCCAGCAGCGCGACCACGAGCAGGTGGAGGTAGGTCAGGTGCAGGCCGGGCAGCGTGGCCAGCGGCACCGAGGCCATCAGCAGCAGCCGGCCCAGGTCGCACCACATCATCAGCCGGTGCTTGGCGACGCGGTCCACGATCGCGCCGGCCGGCAGCGCGACGAGCAGGAACGGCAGCGTGCTCATCGCGGTGAGCAGGCCGACCTGGAAGGTGCTCGCGTCCAGCAGCACCACGGCGGCCAGCGGCAGCGCCAGCACGGTGATCGCGCTGCCGATCTCGCTGACCGACTGCCCGCCCCACAGGAGCAGGAAATCCCGGTGCCGCCACAACGAACGGCGGGGCGCGGAGCCGGTCAGAGTGTCTGTCACTCCCCGACCTTGCCTCGCGCCCCGCCCAGATTCAACTATTCAATACCGCCGCGCCCGGACGGCCGGGCTCCGCCTCAGGCGATCTTGCGCAGCCAGTGGTGCAGGTCGGGGGCCTTGCCGGTCTGGATGTCCAGCAGCGCCTCGCGGATCCGCAGGGTCACCGGGCCCGGCTCGCCGTCGCCGATGGCGAACTCGCCGTCCCTGCCCTTGACCCGGCCCAGCGGGGTCACCACGGCCGCGGTGCCGCAGCCGAACACCTCGGTGATCTCCCCCGACGCCACGCCGTCGCGCCACTGCTCGACCGAGATCGTTCCCTCCTCGGCCGGGATGCCGAGGTCGGCGGCCACCGTGAGCAGTGAGTCGCGGGTGATGCCGGGCAGCAGCGAGCCGGTCAGCGCCGGGGTCATCAGCCGGGCGTCGGCGCCGGAGCCGTAGACGAAGTAGAGGTTGTTGCTGCCCATCTCCTCGACGTACTTGTGCTCCAGGCCGTCCAGCCACACCACCTGGTCGCAGCCCTGCTCCACGGCCTGGGCCTGGGCCAGGAAGCTGGCCGCGTAGTTGCCGCCGCACTTGGCCTCGCCGGTGCCGCCCTTGACGGCGCGCACGTAGTCCTCGGACAGCCACACCGTCACCGGCTTGACGCCGCCGGCGAAGTACGAGCCGGCCGGGCCGGCGATGAGCATGAACAGGTACTCCTTGCTCGGCGAGTTCACGCCGAGGCCGACCTGCGTGGCGAACATGAACGGCCGCAGGTACAGGCTGCGGCCCTCGCCCTCGGGCACCCACTCGCGGTCGGTGCTGACCAGCGCGTCGATCGCGGCCAGGAACAGGTCCTCGGGCAGCTCCGGCATCGCCATCCGGGCGGCGCTGCGGTTGAAACGCGCGGCGTTGGCGTCGGGGCGGAAGGAGACGATCTGGCCGTCGGCGGTCCGGAAGGCCTTGAGGCCCTCGAAGATCTCCTGGCCGTAGTGCAGCACCGAGGCCGCCGGGTCCAGGCTCACCGGGCCGTAGGGCTCCAGGACGGCGTCGTGCCAGCCTTTGCCCTCGGTGTAGCGGATCGTGACCATATGGTCGGAGAAGATCTGGCCGAACCCGCCGACCGCCTTCAGCGCCTCGCGCTCCTCGACGGACTTGGGGGTGGCGCTCGGCTTCAGTTCAATGGCCTGTGGTGAAAACAATGCAGATGACATCTCGCGCGTCCTCCTTGACGGCCTCGACGGCCAGCTCTGGCCCGGTGTGCAGCCGAGGTGCGCAGCTCGCAGCGCCCCTCCCAGGAAAATCCCATTATCTGAGACGTTACCCCAGGAGCGGGGCGAGGCATACCTCGGCTCGTGCCCTTCGGCGGACACGACGCAAACCGGCCTGGCTCGCATCTGCCGCCAGGCCGGTCTTGTCCGGATGTGGATGGGTTACAGCGGCGGGTTACAACCCGGCGGCCCTGGCCGCCAGCGCGTCGCCGATCTCGGAGGTCGTCCGCGGCGTGGTGTTCGCGGCGCGCTCGGCGAGGTCGGCCTCGACGGCCGCCTCGATCTTGCGCGCGGACTCGGTCAGGACCGAGGAGTCCTTGGTCCGTCCGAGGTGGTCCAGGAGCAGGGCGGCGGACAGGACCGCGGCGGTCGGGTCCGCCTTGCCCTGCCCGGCGATGTCCGGCGCCGACCCGTGTACGGGCTCGAACATCGACGGGAAGGTGCCGGTGACGTCCAGGTTCCCGGACGCCGCCAGCCCGATGCCGCCGGTCACCGCGGCGGCGAGGTCGGTGATGATGTCGCCGAACAGGTTGTCGGTGACGATCACGTCGAACCGCTCCGGCTGCGTGGCCAGGAAGATGGTCGCGGCGTCGACGTGCAGGTAGTCGGTGGCCACCTCGGGGAACTCCGCGGCGACCTCGGTGAAGACCCGGCTCCACAGGGAGCCGGCGAAGACCAGCACGTTGGTCTTGTGGACCAGCGTCAGCTTCTTGCGCGGCCGGGCCTGGGCCCGGGCGAAGGCGTCGCGGACCACGCGCTCGACACCGTAGGCGGTGTTGAGGCTGACTTCGGTGGCCACCTCGTGCACGGTGCCCTTGCGGATGGTCCCGCCGTTGCCGGTGTACGGGCCCTCGGTGCCCTCCCGGACCACGACGAAGTCGACCGCGCCGGGCTCCTTGAGCGGACCGGGTACGCCCGGGAACAGGCGCGAGGGGCGCAGGTTGACGTGGTGGTCGAAGGCGAAGCGCAGCTTGAGCAGCAGCCCGCGCTCCAGCACCCCGGAGGGCACGCTCGGGTCGCCGATGGCGCCGAGCAGGATCGCGTCGTAGCCCTTGAGCTCGTCGAGCACCTCGTCCGGAAGCGTCTCGCCGGTGGCGTGGTAGCGGCGGGCCCCGAGGTCGTACTCGGTGCCCTCCACCTTCACGTCCTGCGGCAGCGCGGCCTGCAGGACCTTCAGGGCCTCGGCGGTGACCTCGACGCCGATGCCGTCGCCGGGGATCACGGCCAGCCGGATGGAAGAGGGTGCTGTCATGGTCCTACGGTAGACCGTGTCTCGATGGGCAAGCTGCGAGCGTTCGCTATGTGGACAGCGAGCCTCAGCGGCTGCGCCGGTCCAGCGCCTGCTGCAGCGCCTCGCGGGCGGCGGCGGCCTCGGCGGAGGAGGCGGAGGTGTTCCGGGGACGGCGGGTGCGGGTCATGGCGGACTCCAGACAAAGTCTTGATCGGGGATTGTCGTCGTAAGGGGAGGACGACTCCGAAGGGGTGCCGGAGTACAGCGGAAATGCGACTACCGCGGTAAGGGTGGCCTGCGGCGCAAGGAAAACACTAGGACATCCGACTAAATCTTGTCTGCGTCGCGGGCGGATGTTCTTACGATGTGAGACCGCCGCGAAGCGCCCCACTCCGTCCCCGTTCGCCTCCCACATGCCGCTTCCGCCCCGGCGGCGAAGAATCAGGAGCTATGAGCCAGGCTCCCGCGCACACCCCCGCCACCGGCGCGCACCAGCCCGAACACCGCCGCGAACGCTACGGCGACCGCCTCTTCCGCCCCGAGCGCACCACCACCGAGCTCCCCCGCCTGTCGGCCCTCGCGGCCATGTACGACGACCACACCCACCGCTGCCTCAGAGCCCTCGGCGTATCCCCCGGATGGAGGTGCCTGGACGTCGGCGCCGGCCCCGGCCACCTGGCCCGCTGGCTGGCCGTCGTGGTGGCGCCCGAGGGCACGGTGACGGCGCTGGACCGCAGCACCCGGATGCTGGAGAGCTACGCGAACCCCACGAACCTCGAACCCCTCGAAGCCGACGCCCTGGAGGCGGAGCCCGGCCAGTACGACCTCGTGCACTGCCGCATCATGCTGATGCACACCCGCCGCCGCGCGGACCTGCTGGCCCGCCTGGCCACCTGGGTCCGCCCCGGCGGCTGGCTGATGGTCGGCGACGACGTGGACTTCACCACCCACTCCTCCCCGCACGCACCGCTCCGCCAGACCTTCGCCGCGATGCGCCGCATGCTGAACACCACCATCGGCACCGACTTCCACTTCGCCCGCGACTACCCCGGCCGCCTGCGCGACCTGCGCCTCACGGACATCGGCGTGGACGCCGCCACCCCGCCACTGCGCGCCGGCAGCGCCGCGAACGAGTTCTGGCTGCGGACCTGGGACCAGCTGTGGCCGCGGATGGAGCTGGACGAGGCGGTGTACCGGGAGGCGCGGCGGCTGTTGCAGGACCCCGCGGTGGTGGATCTGTCGCTGACGCACATCACAGCTTGGGGGCGGCGGCCGGGGTAGGTAGTGGCTTGGTGAGCAGCTGCCACGGTCACCAAAGGTCCCAGTGCGCGCTGTGCCTCGGGCGGGCGTCGGGCTCGCGGAGATCCTCGATGTCGCCGCCGCCTCGGTACACGCTCGCGACGAGCACGCTGTAGGTATGGAGTCCCGCCCGCGCGCGGCGTTCGAGCCCGTTAGCGTGGACGGCCAGCTCGCTGCGGCGCCGTCCGCGCCAGTACGGCAGCAGGACAAGGCGTGGCGTCATGCCCTCCCGGTAACGGACCGGAAGGTGATGATCGGTGCGGGACACGCTGGCTCCCGCTCGGCCGCACTCCCGGCGACCCGTTTCCGCCGCCGCCCCACACGCCGTCACACGCCGAAGGGCGGCCCCGGAACCCGGGACCGCCCATCACAGCGCTCTGTCTCACCGGCTCGCCGCCGGCGGACCTCAGTTCTCCAGCGAGATGCTATGCACCGCCGTCGCGCCGATGGCGGCCTTGATCTCCTCCAGCAGCCCGGCCGGCACGACGGAGTCCACCGTCAGCGCGACCAGCGCCTCGCCGCCCTTGGCGGCGCGGGCGACCTGCATGCCGCCGATGTTGATGCCGGCCGCGCCCAGGACGCCGCCGAGCTGGCCGACCACGCCGGGGCGGTCGGTGTAGCGCAGGAAGAGCAGGTGTTCGGCGATGGTGACGTCCAGCTGGAAGCCGTCGACCTCGACGATCTTCTCCACCAGGCGGGGGCCGCTGACGGTGCCGGAGACCGAGACCACCGTGCCGTCGGCCAGGACGCCGCGGACCGTGGTCATGTTGCGGTAGTCCGGGCTGTCCGAGCTGGTGGTCAGCCGGACCTCCATGCCGCGCTCGGTGGCCAGCAGCGGGGCGTTCACATAGGACACCGAGTGCTCGACCACGTCGGCGAACACGCCCTTGAGCGCGGCCAGCTCCAGCACCTTCACGTCGTGCTGGGTGATCTCGCCGCGGACGATCACGTCCAGCTGCGTGGGCGCGGCTCCGGCCAGCGCGGTGAACACCCGGCCCAGGCGCTCGGCCAGCGGCAGGCCGGGGCGCACGTCCTCGGCGATGGTGCCGCCCTGCACGTTCACCGCGTCCGGGACCAGCTCGCCGGCCAGCGCCAGGCGCACCGACTTGGCGACGGCCACGCCGGCCTTCTCCTGGGCCTCGTCGGTGGAGGCGCCCAGGTGCGGGGTCACGACCACCTGGTCCAGGTCGAACAGCGGGGACTCGGTGCACGGCTCGGTGACGAACACGTCCACGCCCGCGCCGCCGACCCGGCCCTCCTTGATGGCGATGGCCAGCGCGGCCTCGTCCACGATGCCGCCGCGCGCCGCGTTGATGATCCGGACGCCCGGCTTCACCTTGGTCAGCGCCTCCTCGCCGATGAGCCCGATGGTCTCCGGGGTCTTGGGCAGGTGCACGGTGATGAAGTCGGACTCGGCCAGCAGCTCGTCCAGGCTGACGACCTTCGCGCCGAGCTGCCCGGCGCGGGCCGGCTGCACGTAGGGGTCGTAGGCCAGCAGCCGCACGCCGAACGGCGCCAGCCGCTGCGCGACCAGCTGCCCGATCCGGCCGAAGCCGACGATGCCGACGACCTTGTCGTCCAGCTCCACGCCGGTGAACTTGCTGCGCTCCCACTTGCCGGACTTCAGCGAGGAGTTGGCCCGGGGGATGTGCCGCGCGGTGGCCAGCAGCAGCGCGATGGCCAGCTCCGCGGCGGAGGTGATGTTCGAGGTGGGGGCGTTGACCACCATCACGCCGGCCTTGGTGGCCGCGCCGACGTCGACGTTGTCCAGGCCCACGCCGGCCCGGGCGACCACCTTCAGCTTGCCGGCCACGGCCAGCGCCTCGGCGTTCACCTGGGTCGCGGAGCGGACCAGCAGGGCGTCGGCCTCGGGCAGCGCGGCCAGCAGCTCGGCGCGGTCGGCGCCGTTGCAGTTCCGGATCTCGAAATCGGGACCGAGGGCGTCGACGGTGGCCGGGGACAGCTCCTCGGCGATCAGGACGACGGGTTTGGCGGACACCACAGGCTTGGTCACGACAGCTCTTCCTTCACGCAGGTCAGGAGTGAATTCGCCCGGATTCCACGACGCTGTGATGTGGGCTGTACGCGGCTCAGTGTAGACCTTGAGGGCCTCGTCCCACGTTCGTCGCCGCGTAATGAGACTGCATTTCATCTATACAAGGTGGAGCGCCGAGGGCGCGCCACCGGAGCGCACCGGCCGCGATGGAGCGTGACGCAGCGCATACAAGGCGGTCTCCGGGCCCGCGCTGGGAAGACGTAGCATCGTGTTCATGAGTATTGCCGTCGAGCACGGGATCACCGAGGACGCGATCCACAGCGCCCTGTCCAAGGTCCAGGACCCGGAGATCCACCGGTCCATCACCGAACTGGACATGGTGAAAGAGGTCCACGTCGCCGCCGACGGCGCCGTGAAGGTCGCCATCTTCCTCACCGTCGCCAGCTGCCCGATGAAGGACCGGCTGACCAACGACATCAAGCGCGAGGTCGGCACGATCGACGGCGTCACCGCGGTCGAGGTCGAGCTGGACGTGATGAGCTCCGAGCAGCGCGAGGCGCTCAAGACCAAGCTGCGCGGCGGCCAGGTCGAGCGCGAGATCCCGTTCGCCCAGGCCGGCAGCCTGACCCGGGTGTACGCGATCGCCTCCGGCAAGGGCGGCGTCGGCAAGTCCTCGGTGACCGTGAACCTGGCCGCGGCGCTGGCCGCGAAGGGCCTGAAGGTGGGCGTCGTGGACGCCGACATCTACGGCCACTCGATCCCCCGCATGCTCGGCGTGACCGACCCGCCGACCCCGATCGACGACATGATCCTGGCGCCCACCGCGCCCTCGGGCGTGAAGGTCATCTCCATCGGCATGTTCACCCCGGGCAACTCCCCGGTGGTGTGGCGCGGGCCGATGCTGCACCGCGCGATCCAGCAGTTCCTGGCCGACGTTTACTGGGGCGACCTGGACATCCTGCTCCTGGACCTGCCCCCGGGCACCGGCGACATCGCCATCTCGGTGGCCCAGCTGGTCCCGAACGCCGAGATCGTGGTGGTCACCACCCCGCAGCAGGCCGCCGCCGAGGTGGCCGAGCGGGCCGGCACCATCGCCGTGCAGACCCGCCAGCGCATCACCGGCGTCATCGAGAACATGTCGTGGATGCCCTGCCCGCACTGCGGCGAGCAGGTCGACGTCTTCGGCAGCGGCGGCGGCCAGACCGTCGCCGAGGCCCTGACCCGCGCCACCGGCACCAACGTGCCGGTCCTGGGCCAGGTCCCGATCGACGTCCGGCTGCGCGAGGGCGGCGACAACGGCCAGCCGCTGACCGCCTCCGACCCCGACTCCCCCGCGGCCCAGGTGCTCATCGGCATCGCCGACAAGATCGCCACCCGCAGCCGCGGCCTGGTCGGCATGTCGCTGGGCGTCTCGCCGGTCCGCAAGTAGCGGGTAGTGGCAAGCAGTAAGTAGTACGAGGCCGCCCGACCGCATGCCACGAAGAGGGCATGCGGTCAGCACCCCCGCTCGGCAACGATCTGGAAGCCCGGCTCGGCACCCCGAAGCGGCTGCGGATGCTCGCCAGCAGCCCGCGCTCGGACGTCTGGCGCGCCACCTTCGGCGACACCCCGGCGGTGATCAAGCACCTGGTCGCCGGCGACGGTGCGGACGACCGTTTCGCGCGCGAGGTCGCAGCGCTGGAAGCCGCGTCAGCCGTGCGGCCGGCGGTGGTGCCGCGGCTGCTGGGCGCCGACCCTGCGCAGCGCACGCTGGTGACCGAGTACGTCGAGGAGCGCTGCTGAGCCGCCTGTCGGCCCGTTCCTCCCGCGCAGACCTGCTGCACGGCGACCCCTGCCCGGCCAACGATCTGCACACCGCGGACGGTGTCCGCTTCATCGACTTCGAGCAGGCCTCCCTCGGCGACGGCACCGTCGAGCTGGCGTACCTCCGCATCGGTTTCCCGACCTGCTGGTGCTCGACCGCCCAGCCGCCGGAACTGCTCGCCGAGGCCGAGACGGTCTACGCGGCGGCGGCCGACCGCACCATCGACGACCACGAACTCGCCGACGCCTGCATGAGCTGGACGATCCGCGGCGACGCATTGGTCGAGCGCGCGTTCCGCGAGACCGAGGACCACCTCGCACGTCTGACCGTCGAGGACTGGACGTGGTGGACGGTCAGCGCGCGCGAGCGCCTGGCCCACCGGCTCGGCGCGGTCGACGCGGTCGACGCGGTCGGCACGGTCGGCACCGTCGGCGGCTTCGACCGAGGACCGCTCGGCGAGACGGCACGGCTCGCCGGCCGGATGCGCACCGCGATGCTCGAACGCTGGCCGGGGCTGCGGCCGCTGCCGGCGAAGCGCCCCTGACAGGCGGTGCGCTCACCGGCCACGGCGCCGGCTTTACGAGCTCTTCGGATCCGACGAGACGTTGACGCAGCCGGAGTCCACGGTCAGGAACATCTGGCTGCCGTCGGTCTCGACGCCGACGAGCAGCGTCCAGTCGCCCTTGCCCAGCGCCGAGGCCCGCGGGTCGCCCGGCGCCTGCGGCTTCGTCGTGTAGCCCTTCTTCCCCCACTCGGCCGTGATCTGGCCGATGGCCCGCTGCGCGTCCGCCTGGGCGACGTCGAAGTCGACGACCCGCTGGTACTCGGAACGATGGACGCCCGGCGTCTCCTCGGAACACGGGCTCCACTTGCTGTCCCGCACCGTCTGGGTCACGGCGGGAGTCAGTGCTCCCAGCGAGTCCGTCACCATCTTGGCGGCGTCGTCCTCGACCGACTTCGGACTGTCGCCGCTGACGCGGCTGCACCCGCCGAGCAGCGGGAGGGTCAGGGCGGCCGCGGCGATACCCACCGATACAGCCGTACGGAGTCTCATGCTTCCCTTTCATTCCCTGGCGAACACGAACTCGCGGACGGCTACGGCACCGTGCCCTACGAAGTCTTCGGGTCCGACGAGACGTGGACACAGTTGGCGTCCACGCTCAGGAACATCTGACCGTCGTTGTCGAAGCCGACACCAACACTCCAGTCGGCATCGTTCTTGTAAGGGCGTGCGGAGCGCGTCGGGTTGTTGGGCTCCTGCGGATCCAGGACATAGCCCTGCTTGCCCCAGTAGGCAAGCTCCTGATCGAAGACCGGCTGCGAAGCAGCCTTGTCGACGCTCAGGTGGATCACCCGTTCATAGCTGAACCGGTGGACGCCCGGTGTGTCCTCCGAACACGGCGACCATTCGGTTCGCTCGACCGCCTGATTCGGCGCCGGAGTGAGGACCGCCAGCGATTCCGCCGTCAACTTGGCCGCCCTGTCCTCGACAGAGCTCGGCGACGAACCACCAGTGCCGCCGCAGCCGCCGATTATCAAGACGATCGCGGCACAGCTCATGCATGCAGTCGTACGCAGTCTCATGTTCCTTTTCGCTTCGTAGCGGGTTCGATGACGTCAGAACAGGACCGGATGTCACCCTGGCATACATCGAGATCTCATCGAGTACGCCGACGCTGAGCAGCCAGCGGCCCTTGTCCGGACTGGCCGACACGCCGAATGTGGGCTCCCAGTTGCGGATGTGAAGACCTCGCGCGAGCCAATAGGCCCGAACCTGCGGCAGAACTTCCTCCATGCGCGAAGGGGCGGCATTGAGCCTCAACGTGTACTCGAACGCCCACAGCTGAACAGCCGGGGTTTCCGTCTTCACCTGACTGTGGGTGATTGAAATCGGCCCTCACCAGCTGAAACGGCCAGGGCCCGGTTCTCGCCACAAACACTCGAGGGCCGATCCCCGAAAGGATCGGCCCTCGACCTCATCGCTCATCGCCGGCCGGCCATGACCACGGAAAACCCGCGACCGACGGCTCTGCCCCAGGCGGGACGCTCCTAGCTCAGGAACAACCCGGCGAGCGTCCGGCGCGCACGCCGCCCGCTCTCCCTGCGCAGACGGCTCGCCTCACGCAGCAGGCGCTGGCGCTCGGCCTGGTCGCGCAGCTCTTGTGATCGGTAGCGCGCGGCTTCTTCGTACTGGAATAGCATCTGGAAACTCCTTGTGGGATCGCCGGTCTCGGCGGTCGCTGAAATCTGTCTCGGGTACTGCTCGAACTTCATGTCCTGCTGTGCCTGCCGCTCTTCTCCGACGCGGTGGCCGGGGCCCTGCAGCATGCTCTGGCGCGGGAGACCGTGGGTGCTCATGCCGGGATCGCAACCTTCTTGGCGGCCTCGACCGCGGCGGCGGCCTCGGCGGCGATCTGGGCCTCGACCTGGGCGGCGTCCTTGCGGGGACGGCCACGCGGCCGCTTGCGGGCCACGATCGCTCCCTGGACGAAGAGCTCACCGCCCCAGACGCCCCACGGCTCCCGGCGCTCGAGGGCGCCGGCCAGGCAGGCCGACTTCACCGGGCACTCGACGCAGATCGCCTTGGCGAACTCGACGTCGGCCGGGGTCTCGGCGAAGAACACCTCGGGGTCGTAGGCCCGGCAGGGCAGGGTGGTGTCGGTCTGCTCGACGACCGTGTCGAACACGTTCTGCACTGTGAGTCACCTCGTCAGTTGTCTTCTCCCGGCGTGAGTTCTTCAGACCGGGTCTTGCGGTACCGCTCCCGTCACGGGGTCACCGTCACGGGCCGTACTGTCGTGCCTTGAGAAACACGAAGGCCGCGGATCCCTTATCGGGATTCCGCGGCCTCAAGTCCTTGCCGGGCTGAAGATGGCTCTTCATCCAGGTGGACTGGAGGTGCGGAAGTCCCACAGGGTCATCGGCTTGCTGCCGTTGTCGCCCTTGCTGCTGTCGTAGTCGCGCTCAGAGGTGCCACTGCCGTCGTTCTGCGGTCGCCCATCGATCTGCGGACGCTCTTGTCCCAGCCGACCGACATAACCGTGCTGCTCCAGCAGGACCGCGGCCTCACCCAGGGCGACGAGCCCCAGGGACGCCGCCGCGCCGGCCAGGCCGGCACCGGAGACGGACTCCACCTGCCAGACGGCGGCCGCCGAGCCGAAGCACTCCTGCCCGAACACCACGGGGCAAGCGACGGCGAAGTCCTCGGACGCACGCAAAACCAGCGCAGGGTTCGTCGCCTGCACGTGGACGGCAGCAATGCCGGTCATGGTCCTCATCGAAATTCGCCTCCTTCACTTCGCCTTGGTGTGGACGGAGCCGCTGGCAGTCGGCACCACACGTCTTACAGATGGATTCTTCAGTTGCGGCACACAGTGGTGCTCCGGGCGATCTCTCGCCCGCATCGGAAGGTTAAGTGATCCCCGTAATGGGCCGCAAACTATTTTTGACCTGCGGTTTCGCCCTTGAGCCAGAGAATTCGGCTCCGATGGCCCCCACCATGGTCGACACAGTTGCCCCCAACCTCGACGACGACCATGCTGTCAGAACCGCACCGGCCTGTCACCCCTTTCACGCGAACTTTCTGGAAAACTTCGCGGGAGGATGGGCCAGGATGGTGGTGGGCGGGGAGCACCACGGCGGACAGGGCGAGGGATACAGGGGCGGGATGGACACCAACCACGGCGCCGGCGACCCACCGGACGACGACGTCTTCGGCCCGGTCGAGGACGGTGAAGAGGTCTTCGAGTGGATCGACGACCAGGACGGCGCGCGGCAGCCGGACGACCAGCGGGCCAAGCCTCCGTCCCGCACCTTCCGGGAACGCCTGGCCGCCGTCCGGGCCGGCGGCCGGAGCCTGCGCGGCTCGCGCCGCGAGATCGCGGCGGTCACCGCGGCGATCGTCCTGGCCTGCGCGGTCGGCGGCGCCTGCACCGCCTGGTTCGACAGCGTCGCCGGGGCGGCCGACCGCGCGGACGTGGTCGCGCTCGCGGTCGACTCGGTGGTGGACGGCGACCCCGCGGCCTCGTCCTACCAGGCCGCCGACACCTCCGCGGTCGGCCAGTACATCGTCGAGATCGCCAACAACAGCCCGGACGCCGTCACCCTGACCTCCGTGGACGTCGACGCCGGGACGCTGATGACCAGCAGCGCCTGGAAGCCGGCCGGCGGCTCGGCGCGGATCCCCGCCGGCGGCACGGCCAGGGTGGCGCTCACCGTCCGGCTGTCCTGCCCGCTGGTGATACTGAGCCAGCAGACCGGGATGTTCGCCGACGCGCCGGGCACCGGCGGCGGGACGTCGCTGGCCTTCCCGGCCGTGCACGTCCAGGTCCGCGACTCCGACGGCGACCCGCACTCCATGGTCCTGGCCACCCGCGTGGACACCTCCGCCCAACTGGCGACCGGGCAGCAGGCGTTCCGCAGCCCCGGTGGCGCGACGATCCCGGGGATCATCTCCGCCGACGCCGGGCCCTGCACGCAGTACGCGGCGGACCGCATCGCGCAGCGCGTCAGCGACGACGCCGGCGCGGCCCGGTTCCCCAGCGACGTCGTCTTCGGCTACGACAAGGTGCTGTCCTCCTCCACCGACAGCTTCGTCCTCGGCTTCACGGTGAAGAACAACTCCGACCGCACCGTGACCCTGACGTCCCGCGGCGACACGACCTACATAGACGACCCGCAGCTGCGCACCGAATGGCTCCCCGCGGTCACCAAGCTCGCCCCCGGCCAGAGCCAGCCGGGCCGGCTGACCGTGAACATCCACGACTGCACCAGCGTCCTGTCCGACGCGCCGGTGCTCGGGGAGACCATGATGGAGGTCGACGACGGCAGCGGCGGCCCGCCCCAGCCGGTGTTCATCGACCAGGCCCTGACCGGCTCGCTGCGGATGGCCGGCGACGTCGTCAACCAGGAGAAGGCGGCGTGCGGATGACCGACCTGATCGAGTCCGAGGACGAACTGCTCGACCCGCAGGCCGGCCCGGTCGCCGCCGCACCGCCGCACCGGCTGGTGGCGGCGCTGCACCGGCTCCGCGACCGCACCCCGCTGGGCGCCGGCTTCGAGGCCGACCCGGAGCGGCGGCGCCGCCGGACCCTGGCCGGCCTGCTGGCCCTCGCCCTGGTGACCGGCGCGGCGGCCACCGGGGTGGCGGTGCACAGCCGCGACGTCGGCCACGCCCGGGCCCGCACCCAGGACCGGATGCTGCTGCACGTGCTCGGGGGCAGCGCCACGCTGACGTTCGGCGACCTCAACGGATCCGGGAGCGGCGACGGTTCGCAGGTCGGCCGGATCCCCGGCATCGACCCGCTGCCGGCCGATTTCACCGTCACCCTGCGCAACGACGGTGCGCAGCCGCTGGAGGTCACCGGGATCCGGATCGCCGTCCCCGGGGTCGCCGTGCTCGATCCGGCCCCGCACATGACCCTCGGACCCGGCGACGCCGAGGCCCTCACCAGCAAGGTCGACGTGAACTGCGACGCCGGCGACCTGCCGCAGTACCCGTCCGGGGTGACGGCGACGGTGCGCACGCCCGCCGCCACGGGAAAGGCGCCCGGCTCGCCGACCGCCGTGCCGCTGGCCTTCGACCCGGGGCATCCGGCGCCGCCGGCGTCCGGCGCCGGGGCGGCGGCCGTGAATCCCGAGTTCCTCGGCGCGAACGACGTCTTCCAGTTCCAGTCCTACACGACCAGCAGCTTCTACCGGCTGTGCGGCGACGTGCTGGCCACCATGCCGTCCCGGGTCAGCGCCACCGCGCTGACCGGCTCGCCGAGTCTGCAGAACCCGGTGGTGAGCTACTCGCTGCACATCGACGCGAACTCCGCCGCCGCGCAGATGGCCGTGCCGCTGCCGAAGCCGCCGACCGTCCCCGGGATCAGCGCGCGGACCGATCTGTCCGCGCCGGAGGAGATCGGCTCCGAGGGGCTGGACGTGAACGTCACCGACCGGATCACCGACTGCGCCGCGTTCGGCGACTACCTGGCGGTGCGCGGCGGCGCCTCGCAGGCCGCGGCGGCGCTGAACGCGGCGACGCCGGTCGGGCTCCAGCCGGTCGACCCGCGGTTCCGGATCACCCCGACCCCGCTGGCCTCGGCGGCCGAGCCGGAGTTCGGCGGGCTCACGCCCGGGACCGCGGACCTGCAGTCGACGCTGCTGGTTCAGCTCTCCGCCGTCTGCCCCGACATGTGACCGCCCTTGTAGTCCGCCGTATGCGCCGAGATGAGCCCCAGCACCTCGTCCCCGTAACGGTCCGCTTTCGCCTTGCCGACCCCGGCGATCTTCGTCAGGGCGGCGGGCGTGGCGGGCAGGGACTCGCCGATGGCGGTCAGCGTGGCGTCGGTGAAGACGCAGTACGCGGGCAGCTTCTGCTTCTTGGCCTGCCCGGCGCGCCACTCGCGCAGTTCCTCGTACAGTTCGGGGTCCAGCGTGCTGGGACAGGTCTCGCAGCGGCCGATCTTGCGCTCGGCGGCGTCGATCAGGGACCGGTGGCAGATCCGGCAGGTGATCGGTTCCACTACCCGGCGCGGGCGCTCCTCGCTGTCCGCCGACGACCCGGGGCTCCGGCGCCGCGCCGAACCGCCGCCCCTTATGACGCCGCCCGCCGCGCCCTCGCGGGTGTCCCGGCCCACGCCGCCGCGCAGGCCGTCCAGGAACCGCGACGGGGACCGTGAGGCCCGGCCGCCCGGGGAGCGCGCCAGCGACCACGAAAGGAACAGCCGCTCGCGGGCGCGGGTCACGCCGACATAGAGCAGTCGCCGCTCCTCCTCGATCTGCTCGGGGGTCTCGGCGTAGGTGATCGGCATCATGCCCTCGGTCATGCCGACCAGGAAGACCGCGTCCCACTCCAGGCCCTTGGCGGCGTGGAAGGTGGACAGCGTGACGCCCTCGACGGTCGGGGCGTGCTGGGCGTCGGCGCGCTCGCGCAGCTCGGCGCTGAACCGGTCCAGGCCGGCGTCCGGGTGCGTGCGGCCGTACTCCTCGGCCAGCGAGACCAGCGCGGCCAGCGACTCCCAGCGGTCGCGCAGGCGTCCGGCGCCCTTGGGCGCCAGCGGGGTCCAGCCGTGGCTGGCGAAGATCGCGCGGACCTCCGTGGCCAGGCTGCCCCCCTCGCCGTCCTCGTCCGGGCCGTCGGCGCCGAGGCCGGGCAGGGTGTCGGAGGCGTGGTCGGAGCGGGCCTTGGCGGCGCCGCGCAGCCAGACCTGGATCGCCTCGCGGACCTCGGGGCGCTCGAAGAAGCGCTCGACGCCGCGCAGTATGTAGGGCACGCCGGCGTCGCTCAGGGCCTGCTCGTACTCCTCGGACTGCGCGTTGATGCGGTAGAGCACCACGACCTCGGAGAGCCGGACCCCGGCGTCCATCAGCTTCCTGATCTCCCGGGCCACCTCGCGGGCCTCGGTCTCGGCGTCCGGGTGCTCGGCGAACTTCGGGCGCGGGCCGTCCGCGCGCTGCGCGATCAGCTGGACCCGGGCCTTGGCCGCACGGCCCTCGGCGCGGTCCAGCAGCGCGTTGGCCAGGGCCACGACCTGGGGCGTGGAGCGGTAGTCGCGGACCAGCTTGACCACGGTCGGGTCGTCGAAGCGGTCGGCGAAGTCCAGCAGGTAGCGCGGGTCGGCGCCGGTGAAGGAGTAGATGGTCTGGCTGGCGTCGCCGACCACGCACACGTCGGCCCGCTCGCCGAGCCAGCAGTCCAGCAGGCGCTGTTGCAGGGGGTTGACGTCCTGGTACTCGTCGACGGTGAAGAAGCGGTACTGGTTGCGCACCGTCGCGGCGATGTCCGGGCGCTCCTCCATGATGCCGATGGTGAGCAGCAGCACGTCCTCGAAGTCGATGGCGTTGCGGTCGCGCTTGGCGCTCTCGTACTCGGCGTAGACCTTGGCCACCTCGGCGGCGTCGCGCGGCGGCGTGCGCTGCGCCTTGGCCGCGGCCGCCGCGTAGTCGTCGGCGACCACCTGCGTGGACTTCGCCCACTCGATCTCCCCGGCCAGGTCGCGCAGCTCGGCGCGCTCGGCGTTCAGCCGCAGCCGCCGCACCGCCTCGGAGACCAGCGGGATCTTGGAGTCGATGAGCTGCGGGTTCGGCCCGCCGACAGCCTTGGGCCAGAAGTACTGGAGCTGCCGCAGCGCCGCGGCGTGGAAGGTCCGCGCCTGCACCCCGCCGGCCCCGAGCTGCCGCAGCCGCCCCCGCATCTCCCCGGCCGCCCGCTGGGTGAAGGTGACGGCCAGCACCTGACTCGGGATGTACTCGCCGGTCGCCACCCCGTGCGCGATGCGGTAGGTGATGGCCCGCGTCTTGCCGGTCCCGGCCCCGGCGAGCACGCACACCGGCCCGTGCAGCGCCTCGGCCACGGCCCGCTGCTCCGGGTCGAGCGCGTCCAGCAGCGCGGCGGCGGGAACCGGGCCGGAGCCGGGATGAGTCTGCGGCATCTGACCATATTCGCATCAACCACCGACACCGTTCGCCGGGCATGCGGAAGAATCACAGCCCCGCCCCGGTTGCACTGACCGGATGGTCCCGACAGCCGATGAGGAAGTGGAAGATGAACGACCAGATCACGATGTACTCGACGACCTGGTGCGGCTACTGCCGCCGGCTGAAGAGCCAGCTCGAGCGCGAGGGCATCGGATTCGCCGAGGTCGACATCGAGCAGGTCCCCGAGGCCGCCGACTATGTCATGAGCGTCAACGGCGGGAACCAGACGGTCCCGACGGTGGTCGTCAAGCCGCTCGGCGGCGGCGAGCAGGTCGCCATGACCAATCCGAGCCTGGCTCAGGTCAAGGCCGCGCTCGCGGGCTGATCTCCGGCACACCCGCGACGACCGGGTCCGCTCAAGCCTCCGGCTCCTCGGCCGGAGGCTCTTCCTCGTCGGCGAGCGGCTCGCCCTTCACAAATTTCACGTCCGGCTCCGAAGCCGGGTTGATCCAGGCGCGCATGGTGATCGAGGGCGACCATGCCTTCGGCTCCTCTTGCCACGTCCGCACCGCGGCGTGGAAGTCCTGGTTGGCTATGCCCAGGGACAAGCTCGGGAAGGTCTGGACGGTTGTGGAGTTGTCCTCGAGGTAGTGGCCCCAGGACTTGCCGCACTTGCAGAAACGCTTCTCCGGGAAGAGCTTCACGATGTCGTGGCAGTGCGCGCAGTACATCAACTTCATGGCCGCAGGCTAGCGGCGCCGCGAACAGCGCGGCACCGCTTTTTCGTGCCCTGCGACGCGCTAGCGCCGGCGCCCCTTCAGCAGGCGGATCAGGCGGCGTATGAGGAAAATCATCGGGGTCCCCCTAGGTCGAACGGCTTCCCGTGCTCGGGCTCGACAGTGAAAGTACTGCCCGCCGCGGGGCGCGGGCCTCAACCCTGGGGTTGACTGCGAGGTGGAACGCAGGTGGAAAGCTCGGCCACGTTCGGGTGGCATTGGAACACTCTGGGTTACGCACCGATCACTGTGCGACTACACCTGGTGCCATGACCAAGACAACAGGCGTCTTCCTCGCCCTCCTCGTCGTGGGCATCGCGGTGACCACCGGGCAGCATGCCGCGAAAACGCATGCCTCGGGGCCGGTGTGTCCGGCGACCTCCCCATCGGCTGCCCCATCGGCTGCCCCATCGACTGCGCCGGTCGCATCGACCGGCCACAAGGCCTCGCCCGCGGGCCGCTAGCCGACCGCTGGCGACCGCCGGCCGACCCGCTCCGCCGTCAGGGCGCCGGCGACCCGTTCGCGATGGTGTAGAGCTGCTTGGCGCTCGCATCCAGATATGGCCCCGCGAGCCAGTTCCCGCTGTGCGCGTTGTGCGCGCTGCCCACCGACGTGTTGGTGACCAGCGACACGTCGCCCGCGGACTGTCCGGGTGCCCGCGCGAACCAGCCGCCGCCCGACGCTCCGCCGGTGAGGTCGCACCCGGCCCGGTACTCCTTCGCGTCGGGCCCGAGCTCCGTGACGTTCAGCAGCTGCACCGAATCGGCTGTGCAGCCGTACTGCGACATCCCGTTGAACGGCTGCGCGGCGGGGTACCCGCGGATCGAGATCTGCGGCGTCTTGCCCTGCTCGGTCGGGGCGTTGAACCACATCGGCACCGGCTTCGCCCCGACCGACTGCACCGCGGAGTCCAGCGTCTGCCCCTGCGCGTTGCGCCCGACCTCGATCACCCCGTAGTCGTGCGCCAGGTCGCCGCCGTGCTCGTCGCCGGTCTTGACCCACTCCGGCGACGTCCAGACGTGGACCGCCGGGAAGGTCCCGAGCGGCGCGTACGCCGACAGGTCGCTCGGGTCGACGTTCGGGTCGCCGTCGGGGTTGTCGAAGGCGGGGACGAACACCATGTCCATGTGCCAGGTCCCGCCCTTCCCGTCGTGGACGCAGTGCCCCGCGGTCCACACCAGGCTGGCGTTCTGGCTCTTGATCACGGTGCCGGAGCACACGTAGTAGTTGCCGGAGGTGGCGTCGCCCTGGCGGTAGAAGAAGAGCTTGCCGGTGACGGCGCCGGTGCGGTTGGTGTACGGGCCCGGCACCTTGCGCGCGTCGACCGGCTGGGGCAGGGGCGCGTTGTCGAACGAGGGCAGCGACTGCTGCCCCGTCAGGCCGCCGTCCTTGCCCTGATGGGCACCGCCGGTCGCCGAGGGGGTGTTCGGGTTGAGCACGGCGCCGACGAAGTCCTTGCCGAACTCGCCGCCCGAGGACTGCTGTCCGATGACGCCGGAGCTGGAGCAGGCACCCGCCAGCGACACCACGGCCGTCACCGCGACGAGCGCGGAAACCACTCGGCTGTTGATCTTCCGGCCCCGGCGTGGGCGTATCAGCATGGCGTCGCCTCCCCTCCCTTCAACGCCGACGACACTACCAATGGTTCTCTAAAAGAAGCCTGAGTCGCCGGCGGATCGATGAGGGAAGGGGTCAGCTCCCCACCGGGTCGCCGCCGTACCAGTGGTCGACCAGGCGGCGCGAGATCGAGATCTCCGACGGCAGCATCAGGAGTTCGCCGGTGGTGACGGCCTCCTTCAGCTCGGCCCGCGAGTACCACTTCGCCCAGTCGAGCTCGGCGCCGTCCAGGCGCAGGGCCGGGTCGTCCACGGTCGCGGTGAAGCCGAGCATCAGCGAGCGGGGCAGGGGCCACGGCTGGCTGCCGAGGTAGCGCACGGAGGTGATCCGCAGGCCGGCCTCCTCCGCGCACTCGCGCGCCACCGCCGCCTCCAGCGTCTCGCCGGGCTCGACGAAGCCGGCCAGCACCGAGGCCCGGTTCGGCGGCCAGGCCGAGTTGCGGGCCAGCAGCAGCCGGTCGTCCGGATCGGTGACGGCCATGATCACGGCCGGGTCGGTGCGCGGGTAGTGCTCGGTGCCGCAGTGGTCGCACTTGCGGACCGAGCCGGCGTGGGTCATCCGCGTCGCGTGCCCGCACACCCCGCAGAAGCCGTGGGTGCGGTGCCAGTTGTCCAGGCCGACCGCGTGCGCCAGCAGGCCGCCGTCGCGGTCGGGCAGGGCCGCCGCGACCTCGCGCACGTGCCGCAGCTCGCCCAGCGCCGGGGCCGGCTCGGCGGCCGGCGGCCGCGGCGAGGTCAGCGCCGCGCCCGGGGTGGAGGCGGAGCCGGCGGTGGAGGCCGTCGGCGCGCCGTCCGGGCCGGGCGCGCCGACACTGACCGCGAAGTACGCCACATCGTCGGCGTCCACGCCGAGGAAGTAGCGCTGGGCGCCGGGGTAGCGCGCGTCGAACACCGCGCCGGGGTGGAACACCAGCGCGGCGTCCGGATCCAGCACCGCCTCGGCCCGGCTGTCGTCGACCGCGAACACCCGGGTGCCCGGATCGGCCCAGGCCGCCGCCAGCCAGTCGTCGTCGGTGCGCCGCTCGGCGGCGCGGTCGACGACCGACCGCGCCAGCAGCATGCGGCCGAGTTCGCCTTCGAAGTAGCGCGCCTGCTCGGTCATCGGTGGGCCTCCCCGGATCGTTCCGACCGCTCTCAGCGCTGCTCGGCCAGGTCAGACCACAGATACGCGGCCGCCTCGGCACCCTTGAGCAGCAACGGGAGCGTCATGCTCTCGTTCGGCGAGTGCCAGCCGTCCGCGGGCAGCGACACCCCGAGGAACACCACCGGCGCCTCGATGACCTCCTGCAGGTCGGCCTCGGGGCCGGAGCCGCCCTCGCGGGTGAACAGCACCTCGCGCGGCTCGTCCGGCTCGCCGAACGCCTTGCCCAGGGAGCGGGTGATCGCCTGCACCGCCGGGTGGTCCAGCGGGGTCATGCAGGGCTTCACGCCGTCGGACTCCCAGTGGTGCGCGCCGGTCAGCCCGGCCGGGATGTTGGCGTAGAACCAGTCCTCGAACTTCTTCGCCACGTCCAGCGGCTCCTGGCCGGCCACCAGGCGCATCGAGATCTTGGCGTGCGCCTCGGCCGGGACGATGGTCTTGTGGCCGGGGCCGGTGTGCCCGCCCCAGAAACCGTTCAGCTCGAACGTCGGCCGCGCCCACACCCGCTCCAGCGTGGTGAAGCCGGCCTCGCCGGCGGTCGCGGAGGACTTGGCGTTGCCCAGCCAGGCCTGCTCGTCGAAGGGCAGCTTGGCGAACATCTCGCGGTCGGTCTCGGTCAGCTCGACGACGCCGTCGTAGAAGCCGGGGATGACGACGCGCTTGTCCTCATCGTGGACCCGGCCCATGAGCCGCACCAGCTCGGTCAGCGGGTTCGGGATCGCACCGCCGAAGGAGCCGGAGTGCACATCGTTGGCCGGGCCGTTCAGGTCGATCTGGCCGGTGATCATGCCGCGCATCCCGGTGCAGGTGGACGGCGTCTCCCGGTCCCACATGCCGGTGTCGGAGACCACGACGACGTCGGCCTTCACCCGGTCCCGCTTGTCCTCCAGCAGCGCACGGAAGTTCGGCGAGCCGGACTCCTCCTCGCCCTCGGCGATGATCTTCAGGTTCACCGCCGGCGCGGTCCGCCCGGTGGCGGCCAGGTGCGCCCGCAGGCCGAGCAGGTGGAACGCCAGCTGGCCCTTGTCGTCGGCGGCGCCGCGGGCGTACAGCCGGTCGCCCTTGACCGTCGGCTCGAACGGCGGCGTGTCCCACAGCTCCAGCGGCGTCACCGGCTGCACGTCGTGGTGGCCGTAGACGGCCACGGTCGGCGCGCCGGCGTCCCCGGACGGCCACTCGGCGAACACCGTCGGCAGGCCCTCGCCGCCCGCGGTCTCCCAGATCTCCACCGTCGGGAACCCGATCTCCCGCAGCTTCGCCGCCAGCCACTCGGCCGACCGCCGGACCTCCGGCGCGCTGGCCGGGTCCGAGGAGATCGACGGGATCCGCAGCCATTCGTTGAGCTCGGCGAAGAACTCGTCGGCGTGCTCGGCTACATACGGACGGACAGCTTTGTCCGAGGCAGAAGTCATGCCTGCACCTTACTCCTGCCCCGGACGGTCGATCTTGTGGGACCGCTCAGCCGACCAGGTCCGCGGGGACCCCTTGCAGCGCCACCGGCCGGATGAACCGCCGGATCGCCTCAGTGCCCACCGACGTGCTCCAGGACGCCGAGGTGGCCGGCCACGGGCCGCCGTGCTGCATGGCCTCGACGACCGCGACACCGGTCGGCACGCCGTTCCAGACCACGCGCCCGGCCCGGGCCACCAGCGAGGGCAGCAGGGTGCGGGCCGCCTCGCGGTCGGCGGCGCTGCCGTCGTCGGCGATGATCGTCGCGGTCAGCTGGCCCTCCAGCGAGTCGGCGAGCGCCGGGTACTCGGCCGGGTCGGCGCGCACGATCACTGTCGCCGGCCCGAAGTGCTCCTCGCGGTAGTCGCCGGCGAAGTCCTTCGCAGAGATCTGCGCCGCGAACGGCTTTCCCGCACGGTCGGCGTCCGCACCCGCGCCGGTGATCCGCTCCTGCCAGCGCCGGTGGGCCGCGGCCATCCCGTCGGTGAGCATCGGGATCGGGGCGCTGTCGGCGATGAGGTCTCCGGTCAGGTCGCCGAGCGCCTGGCCGTCGGCGGTCTCGGGCACGAACACTACGCCCGGCTTGGTGCACAGCTGCCCGCCGGACCCGGTCACCGCCCCGGCCAGCGTCTCGGCCCACTTCTTGCGGCCGGCCTCGTCGGCGATCGCCCCGGGCAGCACGAACACCGGGTTCACGCTCCCCATCTCGGCGTACACCGGGATCGGCTCGGGACGCGCGGCCGCGGCGTCCATCAGGGCCCGGCCGCCGCCGAAGGAGCCGGTGAAGCCCACCGCCTTGATCGCGGGGTGCTGTACCAGCTCGATCGAGAGCTTGTTGGGGTCGCCGTCGGTCGACTCGGCGTCCAGGAAGCCGAAGGTGCCCTCCGGCGCTCCGGCGCCGGCGACCGCCTCGCTCAGGATCTCCGCGATCCGGCGCGACAGCCGCGGCTGCGCCGGGTGGCCCTTCACCACCACCGGGCAGCCGGCGGCCAGGGCCGAGGCGGTGTCGCCGCCGGGGACGCCGAAGGCGAACGGGAAGTTGGACGCGGCGAACACCGCGACCGGCCCGAGCGGGACGTCGACGGTGTACACGTCCGCCCCGCCGAGCGCGGCGCCCGGCGAGCTGCGCCGGGACAGGTGACGGCCGGCGGCGACGTGGTCGCCGTACAGCCGCAGCTGGCCGGTGGTGCGGCCGACCTCGCCGGCCAGCCGCGCCGCGGTCAGCCCGGTCTCGGCGCGGGCCAGCTCGACGAGCTCGGCGTGCGCCGCCTCCAGGGCGTCGGCGCACGCGTGGAGCAGGTCCCGGCGGCGTTCGGCGCCCCAGGAGCCGTAGACGCCCGCCGCTGACGCCGCCGCCTCGGCGGCCCGATCCAGTGTCGTGTGATATGTCACCGAATCAGGGTAACCCCGTTTACTCGGGGGCCCAACCCCTCGTCCGGATTGTGACCGCCATCTGGTCGCCGCTCGCCGGCTACTTCGCCGGCGCCTGCGCCCAGAACGCGACCGACTCCGTCTTGAGCTTGCCGATGAACTGCTGCGGAGTCAGCTTCCCGGTCATGAAGGCGACCGAATCCGGCTGGAACACCGTCGTGTACCACTTGGAATCGTCGCGCATCAGCGCGTCCTGGTCCGGGAAGACCGTGCGGTTGGTCAGCGCGGTCTGCACCGAGGCCAGCACGCCGGGCGCGGGGATGTCGGTGCGCGGCGTCATGTTGCCGGCCTCCGTGGAGATCTTCGACAGCTGGGCCTTGGCCATGAAGTAGAGGACGAACTTCTCCGCGGCGTCCGCGTTCTTGCCGGCCTTGGGCAGCGCGAACCCGAAGAAGTTCACGCCCGCGGAGTCGTTCGAGGGCAGGCCGCCCTGGTCCGGCATCGTCGGGAACACGAAGCTGTCCACGTTCGTCGTGCGCTTGGTCTCGCTGGGCACCCACGTGCCGCCCAGGATCAGCGCGGCCTTGCCGGCGGCCCAGGTGTTCTGCTGGTCCTTGGCGTGGGTGCTGGTGGTCCCGGTGTCCTCGGTGTTCCAGCCGGGCGCGAAGTAGCCGCCCTTCACCAGCGTCTCCAGCTTCTGCGCGCCGTCCAGCAGCCGGGTGTCGTCCCAGCGGCTGTCGCCGGCGGCCGCGGAGGCGTCGTTCTGCTCGGCGGTGCGCTTGAACTGGCCGGGGCCGAGTTCGCGCTCGAACATCCACTCCACCCAGTAGGCGGCGTTGCCCCCGCTGGCGTCCAGGGCCAGCGGCGCCTGCCCCTTGGCCTTGACCTGCTGCAGCAGGTCCATGAACTGGTCCCAGGTCTGCGGCGGGTTCGTGGACAGCTGCGGGTACCGGGTCTTGTCGAAGAAGACGGCCTCGGAGGCGACCTCGTAGGGCACCATCACGACGCTGCCGGTCGCGTCGGTGAGCAGCGGCATGTACTTGTCCGGCACGACCTCGGCCAGGTTCTGGTTCTCGCCGGGGACCGGCTGCTGGTACAGGTCGGTCAGACCGGTGAGGGCCACCCCCTCGGCCGTGGCGCCGAGGATCGTGTTGATACTGCCGTCGGACAGGTCCGGCACCGGCTTTCCGGCCTTGAGCGCGGCGGCGACGTCGTCCAGCACCGCGCGGCCGTGCCACTCGACGGTGACGGTGACCCCGGTGGCGGCCTTGTACGAGGCCAGCGCCTCCTTGATCACCGCGGCCTGCGGCTCGTTCTCCTTCCACATGGACCAGTACGTGAAGGACTTCGAGCCCCCGGACCCCCCGGACGCCCCCGACGTCGTACTGCTGGAGCAGGCGGGCACGGTCGCGGCGATGACGAGTGCCGCGGCCGTCACGGCTATGTTCCGCCTCTTATGTCTTCCCCTGGACTGCGATGGCATGGAGGCAGGGTACGGGTTTACGGAAAGCGCTTACAACGCGGGGCCGCCCCGTTCGAGCACTGATCATCCGGCGTTCACGCGCGCCCCGGCCCGGGAGCATGGAAAACGGCTTCTCAGCCGTCCCCGAACAGCTCCTCGAGCTCCTCGCGGTCCGGCAAGTCGGCCGGCCGGACCGTCTTCCCGTCGCGCACGTAGACGAAGGCCGCCGAGACCGCGGACAACGGCACCCCGAGCATCTCCGCCCAGGCCAGCCGATAGATCGCCAGCTGGGTCGAATCCGCGTCGTGGGACCGGGAGGTCTTCCAGTCGACGACTTCCCATCCGTCAGCAGTCTTATATACGGCATCGATGCGTCCGCGCACCACCCGGCCGGCCAGCACCACCTGGAAGGGCTGCTCGACGGCCTCCGGCGTCGACTCGGCCCACGGCGTGCGCTGGAACGCCTCCTGCAGCTCCTTGAGGTCCACCTCGTCGGTGATCTCCTCGTCGGCCGCGCCGGGCAGGTCCTCGTACTCGAACAGGGCCTGCTGCCCGAACAACGACTCGATCCAGGCATGGAACTTGGTTCCCAGGCGCGCGGAGGGCTTCGGCGCCTGGGGCATGGGGCGCGCCAGCTCACGGCGGAACCCCGAGGGGTCTTTGCGGTATCGCAGCAGCTGGGAGGCCGACATCGAGGACGGGAGCGGGGCGTAGCGCTGGATGGAGTCGCCGCGCTTGAGCTCCTCCAGCAGGGCCTCCAGGTCGCGGTCCCAGGAGGCGATGGCCGCGCGGTCCTCGGCGGTGGCGGCGGCCTCGGCGTCCAGGACATGGGGCTCGGCCGGCTCCTCCGGCTCCTCGGCGACCCGCTGCGCCGGCAGCAGGTCGGCGATCGGCTCACCGTCCTCGTCGAAGAACGGGACCGGCTCGAAGGCGGCGCCCGGCGCGGCTGCCGCCTCGCCGGCATCACTGCCGGCCTGTTCAACGGCTTGAGGTTCCTCAGAATCCGGCTCGGTGCCGATCGGCTCGCCGAACGCCGCGGCCTGCCGCCGGTGCAGCGCCGCGACCACCATCTCCGCCCCGATCCGCCGCCGCTCGGCCGCCTCGGCGTCCGGCAGCACCGGCCAGTGCGCCTCGGTCGCGCCGAGGCTGGGGTTCACCGCGTCGGGATCCGGCTCGGCGGCCCAGGCGACGATCTCGCCGTGGCCGTCCTGGCAGTGCTCGAACAACCCGGTCAGCCAGGTGTCCGGCCCGCGGCGCCGCTTCTGCGTCGGGCCCCACCAGTGCCCCGAGGCCGTCAGGTAGTAGCGCGGCCGGGTGACCGTCACGTACTCCAGCCGCAGGTCCTCCCAGGACTCGTACTCCTTGGCCTGCTCCTTGAAGGACTTGAACGCGGCGGTGTTGCCGGCGTCGTCCAGGACCGGCAGGTGTTCGGCGTCGCCGCGCAGCGGATAGGGCAGCACCGCGCCGGAGCCGATCCACGACTCGCGCGGCTTCTGCGCGGCGCCGGCCAGGTGCGGCACGAACACCGCGTCCCACTCCAGGCCCTTGGACTTGTGCATGGTCAGCAGCTTCACCGAGTCGCCCTGCGAGGGCAGCGAGGCGTCGATGCCCCGCTCGTGGCGCTCGGCGGCCTTCAGGTAGGCCCGGAAAGCGGTTACTGACTGGTCGCCCTCCAGGTCCTGGAAGTCCGCGGCCCGGCCCAGGAACGCCGCCAGCGTCTCCGCCGAGCGCTGCGCCACCAGCTTCGGCGAGGCCGCGACCTCCACGTCCAGGCCGGTCACCGAGATCACCCGGTGCAGCACGTCCAGGACCGGCTCGGACAGCCGCCGCCGCAGGATCCGCACCTCGGAGGCGAACCGCGCGAAGCGGACCCGGGCCTCCTCGGAGAACGGCAGATCGGGTCCCGGGTCGGCCATCGCGTCGGACAGCGAGACCACCTCGGTCGGATCCGAGCCCGCGACCGCCTCGGCCAGCCGGTCCCGGCCGGCCCGGTCGGCGTAGTCGGCCGGGTCGCGGACCAGTTCCCGGGCCCGCATCCCGAGCAACGCCAGGTCGCGCGCGCCGATCCGCCAGCGCGGCCCGGTCAGCAGCCGCACCAGCGAGGCGTTGGCGATCGGCTCGTCGAGCACGTCCAGCATCGCGATCAGGTCGGCGACCTCCGGCAGGTGCACGAGCCCTGAGAGCCCGACGACCTCGACCGGCAGCCCCTGTGCGTGCATCTCCTCGTACAGCGGCGGGATCTGGTTGCCCTTGCGCACCAGCACCGCGATCTCGCGCAGCGCGATCCCGCCCCGGTAGTGCGCGTCGGCGACCATCCGCGCGACCCACTTCACCTCGTCCTCGGCGGTCTCGGTCAGCCCGACGCGGGTCCAGCCCTGGTCGGCCTTCTCCGCCGACGGCCGCAGCTGCCGGACCCCGGTGTGCCGCTGGCGCAGCGGGTCCGACACCACGTTCGCGAACTCCAGCAGATGGCCGCCGCTGCGCCGGTTCTCGCTCAGCGCGTAGCCGCGCGAGCGGGCGCCGTCGGCCTTCGCGAAGTGGTCCGGGAAGTCGTCGAGGTTCGCCACCGAGGCGCCGCGCCAGCCGTAGATGGACTGGCACGGGTCTCCGACCGCGGTCACCGGGTGCCCGCCCCCGAAAAGACCGACCAGCATCCGGCGCTGCGCGACCGACGTGTCCTGGTACTCGTCGAGCAGCACCACCCGGAACTTCTCGCGCTCGATCGCCCCGACCTCGGGCCGCTCCTCGGCCAGCCGCGCGCCGAGCACCATCTGGTCGCCGAAGTCGATCAGGTCGCGCCGCACCTTCAGGTCGCGGTAGCGCTCGACCAGCTCGGAGAGCTCGACCCGCTGCCGGGCGATCTCGGCGGCCTTGAGGAAGTCGGTGTAGCCGCGCTTGGCCTTGCCGTTCCTGGGGTCGCGGAAGGACTCCGCCTGCCCGATGAAGGCTTCCTCGTGCTCGCGCAGCGCCTCGGGGGTGACCAGGTGCTCGGACAGCTCGCCGTCCAGGGCCAGCACCCGGTCGGCGAGGTCGGCGACCTTGCCCTTGAAGAACCGCAGCTCCTTGGGGCCGCGCACCGCGGTGACCGCCAGCTGGTAGCGCGTGGCGTCGGCGAGCAGCCGCGCCGAGGGCTCCAGGCCCAGGCGCAGGCCGTGCTCCTTGATCAGGCGGTCGGCGTA
This sequence comes from Catenulispora sp. GP43, assembly GCF_041260665.1. Taxonomy (NCBI): domain Bacteria; kingdom Bacillati; phylum Actinomycetota; class Actinomycetes; order Catenulisporales; family Catenulisporaceae; genus Catenulispora; species Catenulispora sp. GP43. The sequence continues at coordinate 238,084 of NZ_JBGCCT010000001.1, forward strand.
GGCGTGGTAGGTCGAGACCGTGGGCTCGCCGACCGACTCCTCGATATAGGAGTCGCCCGCGACGAAGGAGCCGTCAAGCACAGTGTCGAGCTCTTCGTCCTCCAGTTTGCGCAGGGCCTTGCGGATGCGCTCGGAGAGCTCCGCGGCCGCCTTGTTGGTGAAGGTCAGCCCGAGCACCTGGTGCGGCCCCACCTGCCCGGTGCCGACCAGCCACACCACGCGGGCGGCCATCACCGTGGTCTTCCCCGACCCCGCGCCGGCCACGATGACGGCCGGCTCCAGCGGCGCCGTGATGGCTTCGAGCTGTTCTTCCGTGTAAGGAACCCCGAGCAGTGCTTTCAGATCTTCGGTGTCCCGGATCAAAGGAGTTGCTTTCCCTCGGGCTGTTTCGGGCAGCACTTGCGGAAGACACAGGTGCCGCACTGTTTCTCGCCGTACGCGGCGAAGTTCTCGTCCAGGACCCGCGCGGCCATCTTCGCGAGCTTCTTCTCGATCGGCGTCTGGCCGGGCTGCTCCAGCGAGGGGTCCTGCTCTGCGGTCTTGGGCAGCCCGGCCGCGTCGCCCTCGCGCAGGAACACCAGCTCGGCGCCGCCGGACTCGTTCGAGACGCCCTGTATCGCGCCCTCGCGCACCACCAGCTGGTAGACCGCGAGCTGCGGGTGCTCCTGGGCCTCGTTCTTGGTCGGCACGTTCTTGCCGGTCTTGAAGTCGACCACGTAGACCAGCCCGGCCTCGTCGGTCTCCACCCGGTCGAAGGACCCGCGGATGCGCAGGTCGAAGCCCTCTCCCCCGCCTTCTTCGCCGCCGACGCTGAGCCGCACGTCGAAGTTCTGCTCCGAGGAGTGCAGCAGCCGGCCGCGGTCGGTGACGTGCCAGGCCAGGAACCGCTCCAGGGCCGCGCGCGCCTCCTCCTTCTGCTGCGGGGACTGCCACGGGGCCTCGAAGGACAGCCGGTCCCAGACCCGGTCCAGCCGCTCCATCAGCACGTCCAGCCGGGCCGGGGTGTCACCCTTGGCCACCTCGTCGGCCAGCACGTGCACCACGTTGCCGAAGCCGAGCGCGACGGTCTTCTGCTCGTGCGCGGCGGCCTCGTGGTCCAGGAACCAGCGCAGCGAGCAGTCGTCTATGGCCGCGACCTGGCTGGCCGACAGCAGCAGCGGCTTGTCCGGGTCGCGCACCGGCTGCTCGGAGGCGGTCTCCTCGACCAGGCCCCACCACTTGTCCGGATGCGCCGAGGGCACCAGGGGCCGGCCGTCCCCGGACTGCGCGTCGGCCAGCCGGGCCAGCCGCTCGGCGGCGGCCTGCCGCAGCTGGTCGGAGCTCTTCGGGTCGGTCAGGACCCGGCGCAGGTCGGCGACCAGGGCCGGGATGGCCAGCGCGCGCTTGCGCAGGCCGGGCAGCGGCTGCACGTCGACGCCGAGTTCGTGGACGAACCGCGAGGGCGCCTCGGCGGCGGCGTCGTCGCCGATCAGGGAGCTGTCGACGGCGCTGACCACCAGCCGCTCGCGGGCTCGGGTCGCGGCGACATAGAACAGACGGCGCTCCTCCGCGAGAAGCGTCGCCGCCGTCGGGATCTCCTCCATCGACCGTAAACCGTTGCGGCCGATGAGGTCCGCCTGGAGCAGCGAGCCGCGCAGCCGCAGGTCCGGCCACAGACCGTCCTGCACGCCGGCGACGATCACGAAGCGCCACTGCAGGCCCTTGGACTTGTGCGCGCTCATCAATCGCACCGCGCCGCCGCGCGAGGACTGCGCCGCCATCGAGTCGCCGGCCAGCTCCTGGGCCTCCAGGTCGGCGATGAAGTTGCGGACGCCGCGGCCGGTCGCGCGGTCCTCGGCGCGGGATGCGTAGTCGAACAGGACGCACACGGCATCCAGGTCGCGGTCCGCCGCACGGCCGGCGTTGCCACCGCGCTGCGCGGTGCGCTCCAGCCGCTCCGGCCACCTCGTGGCGCTCCACAGCTCCCACAGCGCCTGTTCCACCGAGCCGCCGCCGCGCAGGATCTGGCGGGTGCGCAGCAGGAGCATGCCGAGCTGGTAGGCGGGACGCGCGACGTCCTCGTCCATGGCGATCAGGCGCGCGGGTTCGGCCAGGGCCTCGCGGAGCAGCACCTCACTCGGCCGGACACCGTTGACCGAGGGCTCCGTGACCTCCCGAGGCTCCGGCGCGACCGCGTTCTGATTCGCGACGCGCTCCTCGGCGCGCAGCGCGCGGGCGAGCTTGCGCAGTTCGAACGCGTCCATGCCGGCCAGCGGTCCGGACAGCAGCGAGCGCGCGACGTCCGGCGTCAGCATGTTCTCGTTGTCCGCCACCCGCAGCGCCTGCAGCAGTACCGCGACCGAGGGCTCGGCGGCCAGCGGCAGCTCGTCGCCGGAGGTGTCGACCGGCACGCCGGCCGTGATCAGCGCGCGCCGCAGCGCCGGGATCGACCGGGTCGCGGAGCGCACCAGGACGGCGATCTCGTCCCAGGGGATGCCGTCTTCCAGGTGCGCGCGCCGCACCATGTCGACGATGTTGTCGAGCTCGGTGTTGGGCGTCGGGAAGGTGAAGACCTGCAGCGAGCCCTCGATCGGCGCGCCGTCGACGACCGGCCCCTGCGCCGCGAGGTCGCGGTGCTCCCGCACCTTCTCCGTCGGCAGCAACGGGATCGGCATGCGCCGGGTCAGGTTGCGCGAGGCCTTCAGCAGCGCGGGGCCGCAGCGGCGGGAGGTACGCAGCACGGCGGTGTCGGCCGGGGTGCCGTCCATGTTCCGGAACGCCTCGGGGAAGTCCAGGATGCCCCGCACGTCGGCGCCGCGGAACTGGTAGATCGACTGGTCCGGGTCGCCGAACACGACCAGGTCCGCGCCGTCCCCGGCCAGCGCCTGGAGCAGCCGCACCTGCGCCGGGTCGGTGTCCTGGTATTCGTCCACGAACACCGCGCGGAAGTCGTGGCGCAGTTCGCGGCGCACGTCCTCCTGTCCGGCCAGCAGCACGGCGCGGTGCACCAGTTCGCCGTAGTCCAGGACGCCCTGGACGTCGAGCACGTCGAGGTACTCCTCGAAGAACGCCGAGGCGGCGTACCAGTCGCCGCGGTCGGCCCGCAGCGCGGCCTGCGCCAGCTCGGTCGGGTCCAGGCCCAGCTCCCGCGCGCGGGACAGCACGGTCCGCAGTTCCTCGGCGAACCCGCGGGTCGCCAGCGCCGCGCGCAGGTCCTGCGGCCACTGGATGCGCTCGCCGAGAGCACCGCCGCCTATCCCGACGTCGATGCTTCCGGAGACCAGGTCGCGGACGAACACGTCCTGTTCAGGACCGGAGAGCAGCCGGATCGGCTCGGTGAACAGCTCGGGGTCCTGGAAGCGCCGGACCAGCGCGTAACAGAAGGAGTGGAACGTGGTCGCCAGCGGCGCGACGCCGGACATCGGCAGCCGGCGGCCGATGCGGTCGCGCAGCTCGGAGGCGGCCTTGCGGCTGAAGGTGAGGATCAGCACCTGGTCGGGGCGCAGCGCGGCGCGGTCCGGATCAGTCTTGGAGATGACCGCCTCGACCAGCGTGTGCGTCTTCCCGGTGCCCGGCCCGGCCAGCACCAGCAGCGGCCCGCCGGGGTGTTCGACGACGCGGCGCTGCGCCGGGTCCAGCGGGGGTCCGCTGACCTGGGCCGGGGCCTGCGTGTCGAACAAGGTTTCGATTCCTTTGCCGGCGGGTATACCCGAGCGATACACCACGGTCCTCTATGACAACACAGACCACCGACCGTCACGCCCGATTCGGCAATGGATCACGCCCGCGCGCGCCGATCATGCCAGAACGGCGGAAGGGCCCGTGGGATCACCCCACAGGCCCTGGCCACCGACCGCGCACTGTCGACCGCGCACTGTCCTATTCGCTGCGCAACACCTCAGCGATCGACGACCGCGCCGCGGACCGCGCCGGCACCAGCGCCCCGAGCACCGCGATCCCGACCCCGGCCAGGAACATCCAGGCCAGCAGCGGCAGGCTGTAGACGTGGATCATGCTCGGGGCGAGGTCGACGCCCTGCGCGTGCTCCATCATCGGGACGATCAGCGCGTGCAGGCCGTAGCCCAGCGGCAGCCCGACGATCCCGCCGAGCAGCCCGAGCAGCCCCATCGAGGTCACGATCATCGCCACCACCTGGCGCGGGGTCATGCCCACCGACTTCAGCATGCCCAGATCGCGGCGGCGTTCGCGGGTGTTGAGCAGGACGGTGTTGAACACCCCCAGGGCGGCGACCAGGCTGAGGATCACGGTCATGACGGTCACGAAGGCGTAGAACGAGGTGTTCGGGTTCCCGTAGTCGCGGATGGTGACGTCCCAGCTCGGGTCAAGGGCCCGCAGCTTCGCGGCGAGGGCCTGCCGGTCGGCCCCGGCCGCGGCGTGCACCTCGAATCCGTCGGCCTGACTGCCCGGCGACAGCTGCTGCAAGGTGCTCCAGTCGGCGTAGAACATGCTGTCCCCGCCGGTGATGCCCTCGCCGACGATCACGGCGCGTGCGGTGCGGCCGTTCAGCTCCACGGTCAGGGTCTGGCCGAGGGCCAGGTGGTGCCGGTTCAGGAAGCGTGCCGGAGCCACGATCTGGTTCGGGCCGTCCAGCCAGTGGCCCTCGACCATGGTCCAGCCCATCTTCGCCGAGTCGCCGCCGAAGAACTGGGCGTTGACCGCGGAGGTCATACCGGCCACGCCGACCATGTCGCCGGCCTGTCCCGCCACTGCGTCCACCCCGGGGACCGCGCGCATCGCCTTCTCCATCGCCGCCGCGTCCAGGTTCACCTGCTTCGCCGGGGCGTGCCCGACGTCGAAGGCCACGGCGCCGACGCGGTCCGAGGCCGCACTGGCGTCGGACAGAGTGCGGGCCAGGCCGTTGGCGAAGACCACGGTCGTCACCCCGAGCAACACCGCCGCGAAGGTCAGGGCGCTGCGGGCGGGCCGGGCGAACGGCAGCCCCAGCCCCATGCTCACCGAGCGCGGCAGCCGGGAGCCGGCCAGCTTGCGCTGCACCTTCAGACCCCGACCGCGCCTGGGTGCCGAGCCCGCCGAGATCGCGGCGATCGCCGACATCCCCGCCGCGCGCCGGGCCGGGACGTAGGCTGTCAGCGCCACCAGCAGCGGAACCCCCACCAGGCAGCCCGCGATGGTCAGGAGACCGACCTGGGGCTGCCCGCCGAGCGAGCTGAACGCCGCGGCCAGCAACGGCTGCGCGGCCACGGCCCCGAGCGGGACCCCGATCACCGTGCCGGCGATCGCCGGCACCGCCATGGTGGCCACGTACACGCTCACCACCTGGCGCGGGGTGAAGCCGATGGTCTTGTAGACCCCGATGTCCTTGTACCCGGAGACCACCGCGCCGCTGACGACGTTGAGCACGATCAGCACCGCCACGGACACCGCCAGCACACCGAACGCGATCAGGATCGGCAGCAGGCTGTCCAGCTTGGCCAGCATGTCGGCGCGGGTGGTGCGCCAGGACTGGAAGCCGCTGAGGGCGTCGGCCGGCAGGGTCGCGGTCACGCTCGCCACGTCCGCCTTGACCTGGGCGTCGCTCCCGGCGTCCGCGAACCGGTAGAGCATCTCCAGGTGGTCCGGGTGCAGCGCGGCGATCCCGCTCGGCGCCACCCACGCGTCCGCGGTCTGCGAGACCGAGTACGCGTAGCCGACGATGGTGAAGGCCGGCAGACCGGGCCCGGTGATGGTGGTGGGGGCCTGTCCGGGCGGGCCGGGCAGGGGCTCGCCCACCGGCATGTTCAGCACGATCTCGCCCGGCGCGCTGGGCCAGCGGCCCCGCCACAGGTTGACGCGGTCCACGTCGCCCGCGCCCGGCTGCGGCCGCCCGACCACGGTCATGTGGGCGGAGTCGCCCTGGTTCCCCGGCATCTGCATGCTGACGCTCGCGGCTTGGAAGGGCCCGGCGGCGCCGGTGACTCCCCGGGCGCGCGCGGTCGCGGCCAGCTGCTGCTCAGAGGTCTTGGACGCGTCGAAGGAGGCGACGGCATGCGCGCCGTTCTGCTGCCCGAAGGCCTGCTCGAACGGCCCGGTCGAGGCCTGGACCAGCCCCAGCCCCAGCACCGCGCTCATCGCGGACAGGGCGACGACCAGCCCGATGACGAAGGTCTGCACCTTGCGGCGCTTCACGGCGGCGCGCGAGGCGCGCCAGACGGGTCCCTTGGTGATCCCGGTGCTCTTCATGGCGCTCACGCGGTCCTCTCCACGGCGCGCTCGGCGACGATCCGGCCGTCGGCGACCTCGACCAGGCGGCTGGCGCAGCGGGCGGCCAGGCGCGGGTCGTGGGTGACCATCAGCAGGGTCTGCCCGAGCTGGTTCAGGTCGATCAGCAGGTCCATCACCTGCTCGCCGGACCGGCTGTCCAGCGCGCCGGTCGGCTCGTCGGCCAGCAGCAGCGCCGGCCGGTTCATCAGGGCCCGGGCCACCGCGACGCGCTGGCGCTCGCCGCCGGACAGCTGCTGCGGGTAGGTGTTCTTGCGGTCGGCGATGCCCAGCTCACCGAGCAGCTCCAGGGCCCGGCGCCGGGCCTGGCCGGCCGGGACGCCGGTGAGCTGCGCGGCCAGCGCCACGTTGTCCAGCGCCGGCAGGTCGTCGATGAGGTTGAAGAACTGGAAGATCATCCCGATCCGGCGGCGGCGGAACAGCGCCAGGCCGGTCTCGTTCAGCGCGCCGAGGTCCTCGCCGTGCACGACGACCTGCCCGGAGCTGGGCCGGTCCAGACCGGCCACCAGGTTCAGCAGCGTGGACTTGCCGCAGCCGGACGGGCCCATCACGGCGACGGCCTCGCCCTGGCGGATGTGCAGGGTCACGCCGTCGAGGGCGGCGGTGTCCCCGAAGTCCTTGCGGACGTTGTCGAGGCGGACGATCGGTCCGGTGGACTCTGCGGGCCCGGCGGACTCGGCGGCGGTAGCGGTCATGTGATCAACGTAAGGTTGGGCGGCACCACGGCGGATCGGTCCGTGGTGGTAATCGTCGGGACCTCTCATCCTGGGGATGTAGACATGACGTGGGTGCTGGTGGGGGCGCTGCTCGCGGCGTGTGCCGCCGCGGGACGGCTCGCAGTGCTGCTGCGCAGGGAACGCGGGAGGCACACCCGGGCCATCGAGGAGCGCGGCTGGCTGCTGGAGCGGGAACGGGAGAGTGCCGCGCAGCAGGCCGTGGACGAGGAACGGTCGCGGATCGCCCGCGAGCTGCACGACATCGTCAGCCACAACGTGAGCATGATGCTGATCCAGGCCGGGGCCGCGCGGCAGGTGCTGACCGCCGCCCCGGCGGCCCGGGCCGAGCCCGCCGAGGGCTCGGGCGCGTCGGCCGTGGCCGAGGACGCGCTGCTGGCGGTGGAGAACGCGGGCCGCGAGACCATGACCGAGCTGCGGCACCTGCTCGGCGTGCTGGCCCCGGCCCAGGACGGCCGCGACGTCGACGACCCGGACCTGACCCCGCAGCCGACGATGGCCCGGCTCTCAGCGCTCGTGGACAAGATCGCGTTCGCCGGGCTCCCGGTGGACGTCCGGATCTCCGGCGAGCCGCGCCCGCTGCCCGGCGGCATCGACGCGACCGGCTACCGGGTCGTGCAGGAGGCGCTGACCAACGCGCTCAAATACGGCGGCAAGAGCGCCGAGCTGACAGTGCGCTACGACGACCGCTATCTGCGGATCGAGGTGCTGACCGCGGGCAGCGGCTCCATGGAGGCCATCGGCGCCGACACCGCCGCCCCCGACGCGCCGCCCCAGGCGAAGATCGGCACCGGCCGCGGGCTGCTGGGCCTGAAAGAGCGGGTCGCCGTCTACGGCGGCGACCTGGACGCCCGCCGCCGCCTCGGGGGCGGCTTCCGAGTCCGCGCGAAGATACCTTTGGACGCACCATGAACCCCCGAGTCCTGATAGCCGACGACCAAGCCCTGGTCCGCACCGGTTTCCGCCTGATCCTGACCGCGAACGGCATCGAAGTCGCCGGCGAGGCCTGCGACGGGCTGGAAGCTGTGGCGGCCGCCGCCGAGCTGAAGCCCGACGTGGTCCTGATGGACATCCGCATGCCGAACCTGGACGGTCTGGAGGCGGCGCGCCGGATCCTGGCCGCCGACCCGGCGATCCGGATCCTCATGCTCACCACGTTCGACCTGGACAAGTACGTCTACGAGGCGCTGGCCGCCGGCGCGTCCGGCTTCCTGCTGAAGGACGTCACGCCCGAGCACCTGGTGGCCAGCGTGCGCCTGGTGGACACCGGGGACGCGCTGCTGGCGCCGTCGATCACGCGGCGGCTGGTCGAGAAGTTCGCGGCCCCGGCCGCCGATCCCGCGGACGGCGCGGCCGGCGGCCGCGCCCCGGCGGTGCACCGCGACCTGGCCGCGCTGACCCCGCGCGAGCGGGAGATCCTGGCCCTGATGGGCCGCGGGCTGTCCAACACCGAACTCGCCGCCCGGCTGGTGCTGTCGGAGGCCACGGTGAAGACCCACGTCGCGCACATCTTCACCAAACTGTCACTCCGCGACCGGGCGCAGGCGGTGGTGATCGCGTACGAGACCGGTCTGGTCGCGCCCGGGGACGAGGTGTGAGGCGGCCCGCACTCGCCGTCTTCTCTCCCTCTTAATAAGGGAAGTCCCCTATTCCCCTACGAAGTCGCTCGGCACTTCGTCCATGGCTCCGCCGCCCGGGGTGCCGTCGTCCCCGGGCCACCAGCGGGCCCGGGCCATGTCGACGCGGGCGCCGTCCGGCTTCAGCGGGGTGCCCTCCTCGCGGTAGTTGGTTAGCGCTTCGCGCTCGTGCCCGGGCAGGAAACCGCCGTCGCTGCGCACCACCCGCCACCACGGGGAGCCGCCGCCGTACTTGGCCATCGCGGTGCCGACCTGGCGCGGACCGCCCTCCCCGAGCCATTCGGCGACCTCGCCGTAGGCCATCACCCGGCCCGGCGGGATCCGGTCCACCACGTCGAACACCCGCTCCACGTACGGAGGCAGTTCGGGTGGTTTGGTCACGTCCATCACTCCTGTCGAGGTAATCCGCCGCGCAGCCGGGAACCCCCTCGTGGGACGATCAACGGCAGTCGCCGCACTCGCGGGGCGCCAGGGACTATCGTCCTTGTGTCCGGCACAGTGCAACACGGCAACAAGAGCAGAAGACAGGTGGACAGTGGCAGGGGAGCCCGGCACCGCCTCGCCGGCCCGACCAGGTCCGGTCGAGGCCGCCATGCCTGCCGTCGGCCTGCCCTCCGCCGGGCCCGGGGAGACCGGTACGCCCTTTATCCCCGGAACCGACGATAACTCAGGCCCGAATGGCGCGCGGGCTGTGCGGACCACCGTTCGGCCACCCGCGCCGGTCATCGACGAGCCGCCGGAGCCGCGTCGCATACGACGGCCGGCGGACCTGCTCCGCGCGATGGCCAGCTTCGTCTTCATGCTCCTGTTCTTCGTCATAGGGATGGTCGCCGGCGGCACCACCCGGGGCGCGGAGTCGGACATCTCCAAGCTGTCCGCCGAACAGAAACTCCCGCTGGGCCTTGTCCTTGCGGTGACCTCGGCGCTGCTCGCGGTGGTCCCCATCGTGCTGGCCATCGACCGGCTCTACCGGCGCGACTCACGGCGCGTGGTGGACTCGGTGCTGGCCGCCGCGATGGCGTACCTGGCCGCGGTCGGGCTGAACGCCATCGTCGCCTCGCCGCACACCCCGAAGACCATCCGGGACGCGCTCACGCTGCCGACCAACGCCGCCGGCGACACGGCGGCGTTCCACATCTACCTGACGACCGTCGTGGCGTATCTGACGATCATCGGGTTCTCCAACAGACACAACTTCCAGACCGCGACCTGGATCGCGCTGATCGCCTACGGCGTGGTGACCCTGATCCAGGGCGACGCGACGATCATCAGCCTGGCCGAGACCGTGCTGCTGGGCCGGCTGGTGGCCTTCGGCTGGCGCTGGGCCCGCGGCGTGATCAACGACCGGCCCACCGGCGAGGCGGTCCATCAAGCGCTGTCCGACGCCCGGCTGGACCCGCTGTCGTGCCGCCGGGTGCCGGACACCGAGGACGTGCGGCGCTACGTGGTGGCCACCGAGGGGCACGGCGACGTCGACGCCATCGTGCTGGACCGGGACCAGCAGGCCGCGGGCCTGGTGTACCGGCTCTACCGCCGAGTCCGGCTGCGCGGCCCCGCGCAGCGCCGCAACCTGCTGAGCCTGCGCCGGATGCTGGAGCAGGAGGCGCTGATGTCGTACGCGGTCACCGCCGCCGACATCCGCACCCCCCGGCTGCTGGCCGTGCGCGACCTGGGACCGGACACCGGCATGCTGGCCTACGAGCTGGTCCCGGGGCGCACCCTGGAGCAGCTGGAGCCCGACGAGCTCACCGACGACCTGCTCAGCCAGCTCTGGTCGACGCTCGCCGAGCTCCACGAGCACCAGTTGGCGCACCGCCGGCTGTCCTCCCACGCGTTCGTGATCGACGACGACGGCCGGCCCTGGCTGACCGACCTGCGCCTGGGCGAGGTCGCGGCGGGCACGCTGTCCCGCCGCCTGGACACCGCCGAGATGCTGACCGTCACCAGCCTGTACTTCGGCCACGAGCGCAGCGTCGCGGCCGGCGTGACGAGGCTGGGCGAGGACGACATCGCCGCGGCGCTGCCGATGCTCCAGCCGGTGATCCTGACCCGCAACACCCGCGCGGCGCTGAAGAAGTCGAAGGGCCTGCTGACCAACATCCAGGAAGCGGTCCAGGCCCTGCACCCCTCGGTGGAACCCGAGCCGGTGAAGCTGGAGCGGTTCGGCCCCCGCGCACTGTTCTCCGCGGTCGGCCTGTCCCTCGCGGCGTACCTGCTGCTGGCCTCGAACTACTCCTGGTCTGGCCTCACCGCGGTGAACTGGTGGTGGACCGCCGCGGTGGCCCTGGCCTCGGCGGGCACGTACGTGGCGGCGGCGATGGCCCTGGACGGCTTCGTCCCCGAGAAGCTGAGCTGGGGCCGCACAATCTTGTCGCAGGTGGCGGCCTCCTTCGTGACCCTGGTAGCCCCGGCCGCGGTCGGCGGCGTCGCGGTGAACACCCGCTACCTGCAGCGCACCGGCCTGCCGACCCGCGCGGCCGTGACAGCGGTCGGCGCCCAGCAGATCACGGGCCTGATCCAGCACCTGCTGCTGATCCTGATCTTCGGCGTCATCGCCGGCAGCTCCGGCGACAACAGCGGCGGCGGCTCCCACGCCTCCAGCGCCACCCTGATCGCCATCATCCTGGCCCTGGCCCTGCTGGTCCTGCTGATCGCGACCATCCCCCAGCTCCGCCGCTTCGCGGTGAACCGCCTGCGCCCCCTGGTCGCCGGCATCCTGCCCCGCCTGATGGACGTGGCCCAGAACCCCCTCAAGCTCGCGACGGGCCTCGGCGGCACCGTGGTCCTGTCCCTGCTGTACATCTTCGCCCTCTGGGCCTCCATCCAGGCCGCCGCCACCGACGGCCGAGCCGCGAAGATCAACTTCGCGGTGGTCGCCATCGTCTTCCTGACAGCACAGGCCGCGGGCTCGATAGTCCCCACCCCCGGCGGCGTCGGCGGCGTCGAGGGCGCGCTGATCGGCACGCTGACCACGTTCGGGCGCCTGGACACCGGACTGGCGACGACGGCGGTGCTGCTGTTCCGGCTGATGACGTTCTGGCTGCCGGTGCTGCCCGGGTGGATCGCTTACAACTACATGACGCGGCGCGGGGAGTTGTAGGTCGCCCGATCGTGGGATTCGGGTTGAGCGACGGGGACGGATCCGGGCATACTGGTGGGCAGTAGGACGCCGCATCTACGGAAGGTGCGGAAGTGAAGCCGGGAGCGACCGATGGAATCGGGTGCCCGGCTTCGCGCTTTTTCAGAGGTCGACATCGACGACCTGTGTGATCGCTTCCAGATGGCACCAGCTCGCGCCGTCGCCGTTCAACCACCAGGCCACCGCGCCAGCCACACAGTCGGGCGCCCATAACGCGGGCTCGGCTTCTGAATCCTGAAAGTCCATCCGCACACCCGCCTCCGGCCGACCGGCTCGCCGCCAAGCCTGTAAGACCTTGAGATCGTTATTGTCCTGCTCCCGCCGCGAATCGAGAATGACTCTCGCCACAGCGTGATCGTCGAGCGCCGCGAGCAGGCTCGCCAGGCAAAGCCGGCGCGCTCGCTCGCTGGCGACAGCGATTTCATGCAGGCACACCGCGACCACCGGTCGAATCGGCAGGGAGGCAATGGCCGCAGCCAGTTCCGGCTGCCGATCCGGCCGCTCATAGCGCCAGTGGATGCTCTTCGCTTTTCCCCTCCTCAGCGACTTCAGCGCGTCGCGGACATCATCGAGATCGCGGTCGTCCACCAGCACCGCGGCAAGCACATAGAAGCAAATGCCCTCGCCTCGTCGGCGACGCATGCTCTCATCCACATAAGCGGTCAGCACCACGCCGATCAGCGTATTGACCCACAAACACGTCGACCGCTGCCCCAAGCATGAGGCAGCGGCCGACTTCACTCAAAATAGCGAAACAGCGAAAATCAGTAGCTCGGCTTCTCCGGCTCGATCTGGTTCACCCAGGCCAGCACGCCGCCGCCGACGTGCACCGCGTCCTTGTACCCCGCCGCGTGTACGACGGCCAGTGCCTCGGCGGAGCGCACGCCGCTCTTGCAGTGCAGCACGATGCGCTTCGTCGGGTCGAGCTTCTCCAGGGCGGTGCCCATCAGGAACTCGCCCTTGGGGATCAGGGTGGCGCCGGGGATGTTGACGATCTCGTACTCGTTCGGCTCGCGGACGTCGATCAGCTGGATCTTCTCGTCGCCGTCCAGCCACTCCTTGAGCTGCGTGACGGTGATGGTCGAGTCCTTCGCCGCGTCGGCCGCCTCCTCGGAGATGGCGCCGCAGAAGGCCTCGTAGTCGATCAGCTCGGTGACGGTCGGGTGCTCGCCGCAGACCGCGCAGTCGGGGTCCTTGCGGACCTTCACCTGGCGGTAGGTCATCTCCAGGGCGTCGTAGATCATCAGCCGGCCGACCAGCGGCTCGCCGATGCCGGCCAGCAGCTTGATGGCCTCGTTGACCTGGATGGAGCCGATGGAGGCGCACAGCACGCCCAGGACGCCGCCCTCGGCGCACGACGGGACCATGCCCGGCGGCGGGGGCTCGGGGTACAGGCAGCGGTAGCAGGGCCCGTACTCCGACCAGAAGACCGAGGCCTGGCCGTCGAAGCGGTAGATCGAGCCCCAGACGTAGGGCTTGTTCAGCAGCACGCAGGCGTCGTTGACCAGGTAGCGGGTCGCGAAGTTGTCCGTGCCGTCGACGATCAGGTCGTACTGCGCGAACAGCTCCATCACGTTCGTGGAGTCCAGCCGCTCCTCGTGCAGGTTGACCTGCACCAGCGGGTTGATCTCCTTGATGGAGTCGCGCGCCGACTCGGCCTTGGAGCGGCCGATGTCGCTCTGGCCGTGGATGACCTGGCGCTGCAGGTTGGACTCGTCGACCACGTCGAACTCGACGATGCCCAGCGTGCCCACGCCGGCCGCGGCCAGGTACAGCAGCGTCGGGGAGCCCAGGCCCCCGGCGCCGACGCACAGCACCTTGGCGTTCTTCAGGCGCTTCTGGCCGTCCATGCCCACGTCGGGGATGATCAGGTGGCGCGAGTAGCGGCGCACCTCTTCCACGCTCAGGTCCGCGGCCGGCTCGACCAGCGGGGGTAGGTTGCTCACAACAGCTCCCAGAGAAGTCTTCGAGGCGCCGGTAATCCGCGGCATTCAACGACAACCGTCGCACGCCCCGCCCGATTCCCGGACCCCTCGTCCATTTGCCGAGATCGGTACCAGCATCGGCCGCGACCGGGCGCATATCAAGATCAACAGCTGTTCCGACAGGTTCGGCGGCCGTTCCGGGTGGAAACAACCTACTCGCGCGTAGACTGCTGACCATGACCACAACCGACGCCGCCTACGCGGACAGCGCCACGTCCCGGCAACGGTCCGCCAGGCTGCCTCGGAGCGCCCGCCGCAACCAGCTGCTCGGCGCCGCCGAAGAGGTGTTCGTCGCGCAGGGCTACCACGCCGCCGCGATGGACGACATCGCCGAGCGCGCCGGCGTCAGCAAGCCGGTGCTCTACCAGCACTTCCCGGGCAAGCTGGAGCTCTACCTGGCGCTGCTGGACAAGCACTGCGACGCGCTGGTCGCGCAGGTGCGCGGGGCCCTGGCCTCCACCAGCGACAACAAGCTGCGGGTCGCGGCCACCATCGGTGCCTACTTCGACTACGTCGAGCACGAGAGCGGCGCCTTCCGCCTGGTCTTCGAGTCCGACCTGAACAACGAGGCGGCGGTCCGCGAGCGCACCCAGCGCGTCACCCAGGAGTGCGCCGAGGCGATCCGCGACGTCATCGCCACCGACACCGGCCTGTCCGACGAGGAGTCGATGCTGCTGGCCGTCGGCCTGACCGGGATCGCGCACGTCACGGCCCGGTACTGGCTGTCCTCCGGCGGCGGCCAGATCCCCCGCGACGCCGCGGCGCGGATCGTGTCGCAACTGGCATGGCGCGGCATCGGGAACTTCCCGCGCAAGGATTCTGTCTAGATAGCTGGCAGGCTTGGAGCGTCGGCGAAACCCTCGCCGGCCGTCAGGCATGCGCACCTGTTGCACCCGAGCACCTAAGGAAGCCTTCGTGGAAATCAAGATCGGCATCCAGCACTCAGCCCGCGAGCTGAGCCTGGAGTCCAACCAGACCTCCGAAGAGGTCGAGGCGGCCGTCGCCGCCGCGCTCAAGGACGACGGCGTGCTGACCCTCACCGACGACAAGGACCGCAAGGTCCTGGTGCCGGGGAGCAAGATCGCCTACGTCGAGCTCGGCGAGCCGACCGGCCGCCGCGTCGGCTTCGGGACGATCTGACCCGATTCGGGTGATCCAGGTGGGGTAAAAGGGGCGTATGTCCTTTTTCACACTGCTGTGGCTGGCGGCCCTGGGGCTGGGCATCGGCGCCCTGGGCCGCGCCGTCGTCAAGGACGGCACCCCGATGGCCACGTGGATGACCGCGATCGTCGGCGTGGTCGGGGCCGTCGGCGGCGGCTCCATCATCCACACGATCCTCGGCAACGGGCACACCGTCGTGGCCACCCTGCTCGGCGCGGCGCTGGCCGCGCTGCTGGTCCTGGCCATCACCAGCTGGCAGCGGACCCGGGGCGAAGGGTCCTGAGCGACGACATCCGCCCCAGGGACACGCCGCTCCCCCGAGCGGCGTTTTTTACGCGCTCAGGCCCAGCGTCGCCATCCGGGCCCCGTGCGCCTCGGTCAGCCGCGTCAGCATCTTCCCGACCTCGGCCAGGTCCACCGTGTTCTCGCAGTCCGGTGCCGTCAGCACCCCCGCGAGCAGCGCTGCGAGCGCCGCGCGCCGGGCCGCGATGTGCTGCGCCTGGGTCAGCGCCTCGCCCATGATGCGCCGGCCCCACAGCGCCAGCCGCCCGGCGATCTTCGGATCCCGCTCGATCGCGGCGCGCACGTGTTCCACGACGAACGCGCTGTGCCCCAGGTCCTCCAGCACGCCCTCGACCACGGCCCGCGAGTCCGGGTCCAGGTACCGCGCCGCCTCGCGATAGAAGTCCGCGGTCAGCGTGTCGCCGATGTAGGCCTTGACCAGCGACTCCAGCCAGCCCGAGGGCTTGGTGTGCTCGTGGAAGGCGTCGACCGGCCCGGCGAACGGCTCCATCGCCTCGGTGGGATCGGCGCCGAGCTCGGTCAGCCGGTCCCGGACCCGCCGGAAGTGGCCGAACTCCGCCGCCGCCATGCCGGCGACCTGTGCTTTGCCGTCGAGCGTCGGGGCCAGCGAGGAGTCGGCGGCGAGCCGCTCGAACGCCGTGAGCTCTCCGTAAGCGACCAAACCCAGAAAGTCAGTGACAGCGATCTCATACGACATGGCGGTCGCCGAAGAAGTCATAGGGGCAGTTTATTCAGGTCTTTTCCGTCGGGTACACTGTCCGTGACTAGCAGGATGCCCGGTCGGTGGCCCGATCGGCTCCGACCCACTGCGGCAAACCGGATCCACAGCGGATCCCCACAAAGCCGCGAGGTCGCTCGCTCCTCCGGAAGACTTCATCACCGGGGTCGACGCGAGCACGTACGCAAGCAGCACACCTAGCACCGTGCTGGCCCCTCGCGCAGTGCCGCTCAACAGAAGAGGCATAAATCATCAGCGCTGTCATGAACGACACCGAAGACGGCACCGGCACCGCCGGCGCCACCCCCGAGGCCCCCGAGGCCCCCGAGGCCACCCCCGAGATCGTCGAGAAGACCTTCCGCGACCTGGGCGTCGACGAGCGGATCGCCGAGGCCCTGTCGGCCGGCGGGATCGTGACCCCGTTCCCGATCCAGGCCGCGACCATCCCCGTCGCGCTCACCGGCGCCGACGTGATCGGCCAGGCGAAGACCGGCACCGGCAAGACGCTGGCGTTCGGCATCCCGGTCCTGCAGCGGATGGTGCGCGAGCTCGCCGCCGCCGCCTCGGCCGCGGAGAACGCCGCCGCCGGGACGCTGGGCGAGGGTGCCGTCGCGTCCGAGGCCGCCGACGAGACCGTCACCGACGTCGACACCGACGCCGTCGACACCGCCGCCGCCGCTCCCGCCGCCGACGCACGCGGCGGCCGCCGCCCCCGCGGCCGCGGCCGCAAGCCCTCCGGCCCGGTGCCGGCCGGCACCCCGGGCCGTCCGCTCGGCCTGGTGGTCGTGCCGACCCGCGAGCTGGCCGTGCAGGTCACCGAGGACCTGGCGGCGGCCGGCAAGGTCATGGCCGCCCGCGTGCAGTCCGTGTACGGCGGACGCGCCTACGAGCCGCAGATCGCCGCGCTGTCGGCGGGCGTCGACGTGGTCGTCGGCACCCCGGGCCGGCTGCTGGACCTGGCCAAGCAGGGGCACCTGGACCTGTCCGGGGTGCGCATGCTGGTCCTGGACGAGGCCGACGAGATGCTGGACCTGGGCTTCCTGCCCGACGTCGAGCGCATCGTCACCCAGGTCCCGGACGACCGCCAGACCCTGCTGTTCTCGGCGACCATGCCGGGCCAGGTCATCGCGCTGGCGCGGCAGTACATGAGCCGCCCGACGCACATCCGCGCGGCCGACCCGCACGACACCGGCACCACCGTCGCCAACACCACCCAGCGGATCTACCGCGCGCACGCGCTGGACAAGACCGAGATGCTGGCCCGCATGCTGCAGGCCGAGGGCCGCGGCCTGACCATGGTGTTCTGCCGCACCAAGCGCACCGCCGCCAAGGTCGCCGAGGAGCTGGACTCCCGCGGCTTCGCCGCCGCGGCCGTGCACGGCGACCTCGGCCAGGGCGCCCGCGAGCAGGCGCTGCGCGCCTTCCGCAACGGCAAGGTCGACGTCCTGGTGGCCACCGACGTGGCGGCCCGCGGCATCGACGTCGAGGGCGTCACCCACGTGGTGAACTTCCAGTGCCCCGAGGACGACAAGACCTACCTGCACCGCATCGGCCGCACCGGCCGCGCGGGCGCGTCGGGCACCGCCGTGACCTTCGTGGACTGGGACGAGGTCCCCCGCTGGAACCTCATCAACAAGACCCTCGGCCTGGACTTCCACGAGCCGCGCGAGACCTACTCCACCTCGGAGTGGTTCTTCGCCGAGCTCGCCATCCCGGCCGACGCCAGGGGCCGGCTGCTGAAGTCCGAGCAGACCCGCGCCGGCCTGGCCGCCGAGGAGGTCGAGGACCTCGGCGAGACCGGCCGTGGCGCCGGCGTGCGCGCCCGCGCCACGGCGCGCACCGAGCAGCAGCGGCCCGCCCGCCCGAAGCGGGAGCGCGTGCGCACCCGCGGAGGCCGCCGGTCCGGCGACGAGCTGGTGGGCGCCGAGCAGGCGCTGGCGGTCTCCGACACGGCGGCCGAGGTGCTGGACGAGTCCGGCGCCGAGCGGCCGAAGCGCAGCCGGACCCGGACGCGCAGCCGCGGCGGGGCGAAGCTCGAGAACGCGGTGACGGAAGCCGTCGAGGCGGAGACCATCGCGGGCGACGAGGCCGAGAAGCCGGCGCGGACGCGAAACCGGAGCCGGTCCGACGCGGACGAGCCGGTCAGCATCGCCGCCGAGGCAGCCGAGGCCGACACCACGGCCGCATCGTCGAACACCGACGAGGCCGAGAAGCCGAAGCGCACCCGGACCCGGAGCCGGTCCACCGCGGCCGAGACGAGCAGCATCGCCGCCGAAGCCACCGAGACCGACACCGCGGCAGCCCCGGCGAGCAGCGACGAGGCCGAGAAGCCGAAGCGCACCCGGACCCGGAGCCGGTCCACCGCGGCCGAGACGAGCAGCATCGCCGCCGAAGCCACCGAGACCGACACCGCGGCAGCCCCGGCGAGCAGCGACGAGGCCGAGAAGCCGAAGCGCACCCGCTCGCGCAGCCGGAAGCCGGAGACCGTCGAGGCGAGCTTCGCCGCGCCGGAGCCGGCCGCCGCCGAGGTCGAGGCCGCCGAGGCCACCGAGACCGCCGAGCCGGCCGCCAAGCCCCGGACCCGCGGCCGCTCGAAGGCGGCCGAGGCCACGGTGCCGGCGCAGGCCACGGGGTCCGACTCGGCCAAGCCGAAGCGCACCCGCCGCGCCCTCGCCGACGCCGAGGGCCTGACCGCCACCGGCGTCGCCGTGACCGGCAACTACAACTCGTAGTCAGCTCAAGCCGACGGCCCGAGACCTCCCAGGAGGCTCGGGCCGTCGGCGTTTCCGCGGTCGGATGTCAAGAAGTCGGCAGCGGCACCGACCTCCGTATGAGAGCACCGGACACCGGTACATGCCAGCGAGGGAGAGTTCGCCATGAGCACAGTGGTCCTGGACGTGTCGATGTCCCTGGACGGCTTCACCGCCGGAGCCGACATCAGCGAGCACGCACCGCTGGGCGTCGGCGGCGAGCAGCTCCATGCCTGGATCTTCGACGACGCGCCGGAGCGCAAGGTGGACCACGACGTCATCGCGGCCTCGAACGCGGCCGTCGGGGCCGCCGTCGTCGGCCGGCGCACCTTCGACCTGGGGCTGCACTTCTGGGGCGGCACGCCGTGGCCCGGCACCCCGACCTTCGTGGTGACCCACGAGCAGCGGGCCGACCTGGTCGGCGACAACGGCGGGGCCTTCGCCTTCGACGGCGTGCAGGGCGCGGTCCGGCGGGCCAAGGAGGCCGCCGGCACCAAGGACGTCATGGTGCTCGGCGCGCACACCGCCGGGTCCCTGGTCGCCGCGGGCCTGCTCGACGAGGTACGCATCCATCTCGTCCCGGTCCTGCTCGGCGCGGGCACGCCGCTGTTCGCCGGCCAGATCGCCGCGCTCGTCCGCGTCGGCGAGCCGTTCGCGGGGACGGTGACGCACCTGCGCTACCGCGTCCTCAAGCCCTGACTTCCCGGCGGTATCCCGGACGCGATCAGCAACGCCCGATCCCGGTCAACTACCCTCATCCCCATGAGCACGCCGCCCTTCGTCGACCTGCCGCCCCACACCGTCGCGGTCCAGCTGCCGACCGCGGGCGGGCCGCTCGCCGCACTGCGCGCCACGCCGCCCGCCGGGGTGGCCCGGCGCGGGATCGCGGTGCTGGTTCCCGGCTACACCGGGTCGAAGGAGGACTTCGTCGCGGTGCTGGAGCCGCTGGCGCGGGCCGGGTACGACGTCGTGGCCCTGGACCAGCGAGGGCAGAACGAGTCGGCGGGGCCCGACGATCCGGGTGCTTACACGCTCGTGCAGCTCGCCGACGATCTGGCCGAGGTGGTCGACGACCTCACCGGCGACGGCGCCGGAACCGACGGCGGCAGCACCGACCAGCCCGTACACATCCTGGGCCACTCCTTCGGCGGCCTCGTGGCCCGCGAATACGCCCTGGCGCACCCGGCCCGCGTCCGCAGCCTCGCGCTCCTGGACTCCGGCCCCGACGCCATCCCGGGCCGTTCCGCCGAGCAGGCGAAGCTCCTGGTGGCCGCCGCCGGGTTCATGACCTCGGCCGAGATCTGGGCCGAGATGCAGAAGATGGCCGCGGCCGAGGGCGCGCCGCAGCACCCGGATCCGGCCGTCCGCGCGTTCCTGCAGCGGCGCTTCGAGAGCAACGACACCGGCATGCTCGTCGGCATGGGCACCGCGATCCTCGGGGCCGCCGACCGGACCGAGGAGCTCGCCGCCGCCGGTCTGCCGATCCTGGTCGCGGCCGGGGTCGGCGACGACGCCTGGCCGGTCGGACTGCAGAAGGAGACGGCCACGCGCCTGGGGACCGAGCTCGTCCTGATCGAGGACGCCGCGCACTCCCCCGCCGCCGAGAACCCCGCGGTCACCGCGCGGCTGCTCGCCGGTTTCTGGGCGCAGCACGACTGAGGCCGGATCAGACCGCCGAGCCGGAGCCGCTGGGCCCGAGTCGCTGAGCCGCGACCGCCAAGCCGGAACCGCCGAGCGGCGACCGCAGCGCTAGAACGGCTGAGTCCCGCTCGACCGCGCCACCAGCTCCTCGTAGACGGCCGGGTCCGTGGTCTCGTCGCCGAGCCGGATGTTCGGCTTGCGCGACCCGTGCCAGTCCGACGAGCCGGTGGTCAGCAGCCCCAGCTCCTTGGCCAGCGCCCGCACCTGGTCGCGCTCCTTGGGCCCGTGGTCGGGGTGGTTCATCTCGATGCCGTCCATCCCGGCCCCGGCGAACGCCGCGATGTCCGCCTCGGACACCACCGGGCCGCGCCGCCAGGCCATCGAGTGCGCCATCACCGTCACGCCGCCGGCCGCCTTGACCAGGGTGATCGCGCGGATCGGGTCCATGTCCAGCTTCTCCACCCGCGCGCGGCCGCCCTCGCCGAGCCAGTCCGGCGTGAACGCCGCGTCGACCGAGGGCACCACACCGGCCTCGACGAGCGCCGTGGCCACGTGGGGCCGGCCCACCACGCCGCCGTCGGCGATCACCTGCACGCGCTCCCAGGTGATCGGCGCGCCGAGCTCTCGCGCCTTCTCCACCATCGCCTCGGCGCGGTGGGTCCGGGACTCGCGGATCTCCGCCAGCGCGGCGGCCAGGTCCGGGTGTTCGGGGTCGAACATGTATCCGAGCATGTGCAGGCCGATGCCGTGGATCTTGCAGGAGATCTCCACCCCGGGCACCACGGTCTGGATGTTCGACCAGACCCCGGCGTCCCGCCCGTATTGCAGCGCCCGGCGCGCCTCGGACCAGCCGGCCGTGCCGTCGTGGTCGGTGATCGCCACCACGTTCAGGCCGGCCGCCTCGGCCATCGCGACCAGCTCGGCCGGCTCGAACGTTCCGTCGGAGGCGGTGGTGTGAGCGTGCAGATCGATGCGCATAGGCACACGCTATCGAGCCCGGCGCGGCCCCGCTCTACCGCGTGATCGTGCCGCCGTCCACGACCATCGACTCCCCGTTGACGAAGGACGCCTCGTCCGAACACAGCCACACCGCCGCCGCGGCGATCTGCTCGGGCTGCCCGACGAATCCGCCGGTGTTCTCGCGCGCCTGCATGTTCACGGCCGGCCGCTCCTCGGCGGACGTGCGGATCATCGGCGTGTCGACGACCCCGGGGCAGATCGCGTTGATCCGCAGCCCGGAGTTCCGGTACTCGCGCGCCGCGGTCTTCGTCAGCCCGAGCACGCCGTGCTTCGACGAGCAGTACGGCGACAGGTACGGCACCGCCACCAGCCCCGCGGCCGAGGCGATGCTCACGATCGTCCCGGCCTTGTTCGGCAGCATCGCGCGGATCTCGTGCTTCAACGACAGGAACACGCCGGTCAGATTCACGCCGAGCACCCGGTTCCAGTCCTCCAACGAGGTGTCCCCGATCTTCGCCCCGGTCCCGGCGACCCCGGCGCAGTTCACCGCCGCGTCGAGCCGGCCGTACTCGGCCAGCGTCGCGGCGACCGCCGCCTCGACCTCCGCCTCCACCGCCACGTCGGCGCGCACGAACAGCGCCGTGCCGCCGGCCTTGCGGATCAGCTCGACCGTCTCCGGCCCCGAATACTCCCCGGTGTCGGTCCGGTCCACCACCACGACCGCCGCCGCGCCGCGCACCGCGAACAGCTCCGCGGTCGCCCGGCCTATCCCGCTCCCACCGCCGGTCACCAACACGATCTTTCCCACAGCAGCCATGCGCGCAAGGTAGGCCACAGCGCGCCAAGCGTCCATGCTCATGCTGGTAATAGGCTGGCCGTCGTGGACCAGGACCTCCCCACGGGGGACGACACCAAAGCCGCCGAAGCCTTCAACGACCACCGGGGGCTGCTGACGTCCGTGGCCTACCGCGTGCTGGGCCGCTGGAGCGACGCCGAGGACGTGGTGCAGGACGCGTGGCTGCGCTGGAGCGCCGCCGACTACGCCTCTGTCGAGGACCCGAAGGCCTTCCTGGTCACAGTGACCACCCGGCTGGCCATCGACCAGCTGCGCAAGGCGCAGACCCGCAAGGAGTCCTATGTCGGGCCCTGGCTCCCGGAGCCGGTCCTGACCCGGGACGGCGCGGACACCGCCCCGGACGCCGCCGACCGCGTGGTCCTGGACGACACCGTCTCGCTGGCCATGCTGCTGGTGATGGAGACGCTGTCGCCGCTGGAGCGCGCCGTGTTCGTGCTGCGCGAGGCCTTCGACTACAGCTTCGCCGAGATCGCCGCGATGCTGGACCGCACCGAGGCCGCGGTGCGCCAGCTGCTGGTCCGGGCCCGCAACCACGTCCAGGAGAAGCGCCCGCGCTACCCGCTGGACGACGTCAAGCGGCAGAGCATCGCCGAGCGCTTCCTGGCGGCCTGCGTCGGCGGCGACGTCGCGCCGCTGCTGGCGATGCTGTCGCCGGAGGTGACGGTGATCGCCGACGGCGGCGGCGTGGTCAGTGCGGCGACCCGGCCGGTGGTCGGACTGGACCATGTCGCGAGGTTCCTGCTGGGCATCGTCAAGAAGTACGAGAAGTTCGTCGAAGACGGCATGGACATCCGCGTGGAGATCGCACCGATCGGGGTCAACGGCGACCCGGCGCTCATCGCCTACGCCGACGACAAGGTGCTCTACGTCTACGCGCTGGACCTGGACGAGGACGGCAGGATCCGGACGGTCTTCGCGATGGCCAACCCGGAGAAGCTGAGCGGGGTGCGCGCCCTGGAGGGCGAAGCGGGCTGACCTGGGGCTACACCGCGTGACGCAGGTCACACGGGCCCGTGTCACAGATCCGGGACCGGGCCCGTCCTTGCCATCGAGAACGGCGGAGAGAGCCGCCGAGCCGATTCCAAGGAGCTCACCATGCGTATCCTGCTCGCCGGTGCCAGCGGCGTCTTCGGCCGCGTCCTCACCCCGGCCCTGATCGATGCCGCCGCGGGCCACGAGGTGGTCGGCATCACCCGCACCCCCGACGGCGTCCGCGTGATCGAGGGCATGGGCGCCGGCGCCGTGGTCGCCGACGTCCTGGACCGCGACGGGCTGCTCGCCGCGGTCCGCGGCCACCGCTTCGACGCGGTCATCAGCCAGCTGACGGCCCTGAAGAAGCCGCCGATGCGCAACAAGGACATGGACCTCACCAACACCCTGCGCACGGCCGGCACCGAGAACCTGATGGCGGCGGCCAAGGCGACCGGGGCCCACCGCTTCCTCACCCAGTCGATGATCTTCGGCTACGGCTACGGCGACCTCGGCGCGGACCCGATCACCGAGGACGCCTTCTTCGGCCCCTCCCCGCGCAAGACGTTCGCCCGGCACGGCGACGCGATGCTCCGCAACGAGCAGATCGCCTTCTCAGAGCCCGGCATCGACGGCATCGCCCTGCGCTACGGCCTGTTCTACGGCGCCCAGGCGACCTACGCCTACGTGGACTTCCTGCAGGCCGGCAAGCTCCCGGTCGTCAAGGCCGGCACCAACTCCTTCATCCACCTCGCCGACGCGGCGAGCGCCACGGTGGCCGCCCTGGAGCACGGCAAGGGCGGCGAGGCGTACAACGTCGTGGACGACACCCCGACGCAGTTCGCGAACGTGGCACTGGAGGTGGCGAAAGCCTTCGAGACGAAGACCCCGCGCACCGTCCCGGCCTGGATGACCAAGCCGATGCCCTATCTGAACTGCTTCATCACCGGCCGCTGGGTGATCAGCAACGCCAAGGCCAAGGAGCAGCTGGGGTGGCAGCCGCAGTACCCGTCGTTCCACGAGGGGGTGAAGGCGGACGCCAAGGCCGCCGGGAAGTAGGCCGGCGCCCAGTCTTGCTCGAGCACAGACCTCGTGTCCGGCGTCGGAGGGGGACGCCGGAGCATGAAGTAGCCCCCTGATCCGGTGAGGGAGTCGGATCAGGGGGCCGAGCGTGCGCCGGTCTGCCTACCGGGATCGCTACAGGTCGATCCCGGTCAGCACCAGCACGCGCTCATATGTGTAGTCCTCCATGGCGTACTTGACGCCTTCGCGGCCCACGCCGGAGCCCTTCACCCCACCGTACGGCATCTGGTCCGCACGGAAGCTGGGGGCGTCGCCGATCACCACGCCGCCGACCTCCAGATCGCGGTGCATCCGGAAGGCGGTGTGCAGGTCGTTGGTGAAGACACCCGCCTGCAGGCCGAACTGCGAGTCGTTGACCAGGCGGACCGCCTCGTCCGCGCCGTCGAAGGCGCGCACCACCAGCACCGGGCCGAAGACCTCCTCGGTCACCACCTTGGCGTGGCTCGGGGCGCCGGCGATGACCGTGGGCTCGTAGCTGGCGCCGTCGCGGCCGCCGCCGGTGAGCAGGGTGGCGCCGGCGCCGACGGCCTCCTCGACCCAGGACTCGACGCGCTCGGCGGCGGCGGTGTTGATCATCGGGCCGACGTCGGTGGCGCCGTCGGCCGGGTCGCCGGTCTTCTGCGCCTCGACCGCCTTGACGACCTTCTCGACCAGCTTGTCGTAGACCGCGCGGTCGGCGAACACCCGCTGCACCGAGATGCAGGACTGCCCGGCCTGGTAGTTGGAGAACGCGGCGATCCGCTGCGCGGCCCAGTCCAGGTCCTTCTCCGAGGAGTAGTCGGCCATCACCACGGCCGCGGCGTTGCCGCCGAGCTCCAGCGTGACGTGCTTGTGCGGCACCTGCGCCTCGATCATCGCGCCGACCGGGCCGGAGCCGGTGAAGCTGACCACCGGCAGCCGCGGGTCGGCGGTGAGGGCGGCCATCCGGTCGTTCGGCACCGGCAGCACCGACCACGAGCCGGCCGGCAGGTCGGTCTCGGCCAGCAGCTCGCCGAGCAGCAGCGCGCTCAGCGGCGTGGCCGGCGCGGGCTTGAGCACGATCGGCGCGCCGACCGCGATCGCCGGCGCGACCTTGTGCGCCACCAGGTTCAGCGGGAAGTTGAACGGCGCGATCCCCAGCACCGGCCCGCGCGGGAAACGCCGCGTGATGGCGGTGCGCCCGGCGGCGTTGGGGTCGGTGTCCAGGCGCTGCAGCTCGCCGTTGAAGCGGCGCGCCTCCTCGGCGGCCCAGCGGAAGACCGAGACGGCGCGGCCGACCTCGGCCCTGGCCCACTTCAGGGGCTTGCCGTTCTCGGCGGTGATGAGTGCCGCGATCTCCTCGGCGCGCTCGGCGATGCGCCGGGAAACGTGGTCCAGCGCGGCCGCGCGGACGAAGGCGGGCTGGTCGGCGGTCTCCTTGGCGGACGCGACGGCCGCCGCCACGGCCTCCTCCACCTGCTCCTCGGTCGGCACCGAGACCGTCGCCACCAGGCGGCCGTCATACGGCGAACGCACCTCGTAGCTGTCGGTCCCCGCGACCTGCTTACCCGCGATCCAGAACGGCGTTGCCTGCTCAGTCATGGGATTCAGGGTAGGCGCGGCCGGGCGATCCCGCCGGTGTACGCGGTGGCCAGTCGGCGGGGGTGGCTGCTCCATCAGGGCCACAGGGTGAACTCGTTGCCGTCGGGATCGGTCATCTCCACCTCGCCGTGCGGACCTGGGCCGGAGGCGGTGCGGGCGGCTCCGAGCCAGACGAGCCGGTCGACTTCCGTCTGCTGATCGCCGTCGGCGACGAGGTCGAAGCGCAGCCGGTTCCGCCCGGTCTTCGCGGTGAAGGGCGGCCCACCCCAGGTGATCTTCGGGCCGCCGTGCGGCGACCGGATCGCGGTCTGCTGGTCCCGGTCCCACACCAGCGGCCAGTCCAGTGCCCGGCTCCAGAAGTACCCGACCTGCTGCGATCCGTCGCTCGCCAGCGCTCCGAGGAACCCGCACTCCGCCAGGAACTTGTTCCCCGCCGCGATCACGCAGAACTCGTTGCCCTCGGGATCGGCGAGCACCACGTGCGTGGCGTCCGGTCCCTGCCCGACGTCGTGATGCCGCCCGCCGAGCTCCAGCGCCCGCGCGACCGTCCGCTGCTGCGTCTCGGGGGACGCGCTCGTCAGGTCGAAGTGCATCTGGTTCTGCCGGACCTTCTCCACCTCGGAAGGCAGGAAGCGCAGCCGGAACCCCGTGTCGTCGTTCGGGATCAGCGCGACGCCGTCGCCATCACCGGCCTGTTCCCAGCCCAGGACGCCGCCCCAGAACCGGGCGAGCCCGAGCGGATCGTGTGCGTCGACGCAGAGAGCGACAAGCTGAGCGGCCATCCCCCGACCCAACCACTTCGCACGCTGCTGTGCGACTGCGTTTCCTACTGCTCCTCGCGCACCCTCAGCGCCAGCCACAGCTCCATCCGCGCGTCCGCCGAATCGGCGGCGGTCAGATCCTTGCCCAGCAGCTCGCCGGCGCGGGCGATCCGGGCCCGCACCGTGTGCCGGTGCACCCCCAGCTCCGCGGCCGCCGAGTCCCACTGGCCGTTGTGCGCCAGCCAGGCGCGCAGCGTCGGCACCAGCTCCGAGCGGTCCGCCTCGACCAGCGGCCGCAGCGCCGCGGCCGCGAAGTCCCGGACGCCCTGGTCCGCGAACAGCGCGGCGATTCCCGAGCCGGACTCGGCGTAGTACACGGCCGGCCGGCCGGTCTTGCGTGCCGTCGCCAGCGCCTCGCCGGCCTGCCGGTAGGCACGCCCGAAGTCCGCGTAGCCGATCGCGTCCGACACGCCGCCGGCGAAGCCCTCGAAGTCGGCCGGGGCGACCAGCACGCGCTCGCCGTCCTCTTCGAGCACGAACTCGCGGTCCGACACCGCCTCGTCGCGCACCGAGTCGCGGGCGATCCGCACCGGCTCCGGGGGCAGGGGGACGCGGAGCTCGCCCGCGGCCTCGTACGCCGCCTCGACGTGGCCGGCCAGCAGCAGCCGCACCACCGCGCGGCGCAGCGTCAGCTCGGCGACCGTCACGTCCTTGGTCGGCTGCTCGACGCCGAGGGTGAGCAGGGTGAGTGCGACAGCCAGGATCTGGCGGCCGGTGGTGTCCGGCCCGCTGGTGCGCTCCAGCAGCCCGACCGTCAGGAAGCCCCTGACGCGCTTGGCGACACCGAGCGCGTGCACCTCGACGTGCCCTGAGTCGGTGAGGATCGAGGAGCTGCTGGGCAGCGTCCGGCCGCGCAGCCGGGCCAGCTCCGGCGCCAGGTCCAGATGGGGCACCGGTCCCGCGCTGTGCAGGACCGAGCCGTCCGCCGCGGCCAGCACCGCCCACGCGCCGGGCCCGAGGCCCCGCACGAGCGAGCGCACCAGCGAGCGCTGCGGTTCATGGGCCAGCGCCGACTTCACCAGGTCCTGCTGGGTCCGGTACCCCTCGGTGATCGCGCGGTACTCCTCGGCCGCCAGCGCCTTGGACACCGACTTCGCGATCGCGATGAACGGCGTCGCCTTCGGGACCTCCAGCACTGGCAGGCCGTGCGCCGAGGCGGCGGCGGCGAAGCGCTCGGGCACCGCCGCGTTGTTCAGCCCGACGCCGAACCCCAGGCCCGCGACCCCGGCCCGCACCAGTCCCGACAGGAAGGCCTCCAGGTCGAAGCCCGGGTCGGCCAGGCGCAGCCCGGTGGTCAGCAGCAGCTCGCCGCCCTCCAGGAACGGCGCCGGGTCGTTCAGCTCCGTGGTGTGCACCCAGCGCACCTCGCGCGAGGTGTCCCCGGCCGGCCCCTCGGTGGTGAGCAGACGCAGGCCCAGAGGTCGGTCGGCGAGCAGGGAGGCGATCGTCGGGGGCACAGCCCCAGCCTACGTCGCCGGTCCCGACCGGCATCGCCGCTGATCGCCCATCGAACAACGGTGCGCGCGCCCCGTACTATGAAGCACGCCATGACGACCACCACCACGCCGGCCGACGCCGTCCCCGCCGCAGAGGCGCCGCTGCTCCTCACCACCGAGGCGCCGCGCACTCTGTCCTTCAGCGACCAGGCCGCGTTCTGGGCGAACCTGGGCGTCAGCCTGATCGGGTTCTCCTCGGCCGCGGTGGTCCTGATCCCCACCGGCTACTCGCCGCTTCCCGTCCCGGCCTCGCTGCTGGCCCTCGCGCTGGGCACGGTCGCCGGCATGGTGATGACCGCGCTGGCCGGAGTCGTCGGCACCCGCACCGGCGCGCCGTCGATGGCGGTGCTGCGCGGGCTGTTCGGCACCAAGCTGTCCTGGCTGCCGAGCCTGGCGAACATCTTCCAGCTCATCGGCTGGGGCGTGTACGAGATCACGGTTATCGCCGAGGGCGTGTACGCCATGCCCCACACCCACGTGATCCCGCGCCCGCTGGTGGTGCTCGCCGCCGGGGCGCTGTGCACGTCGATGGCGATCTGGCCGTTGTCGGTGCTGCGCGTTCTGCGCAAGTACGTGACCGGCGCGGTCGCGGTGGCCATGCTCTACTTCACGGTCCAGCTGCTGCGGAACCCGATCCCGCACCAGACCGGCACCTCCTGGAGCGGATTCTTCCCGGCCGTGGACGCCGCGCTGGCACTGTCGGTGTCCTTCCTGCCGATGGCCGCCGACTACATGCGGCACGCCCGCAGCTCCCGCCAGGCCGGCGGCGCGGCCGTGCTGGGCTACAGCATCACGCAGTTCTGGTGCTACGCGATCGGCATCGTGGCGCTGTTGCAGGCCCCGAACGCCGACGTCTTCCACACCATGCTCGGCGTGACCGCCGGCTGGCTCTTCTTCCTGGTCCTGGTGCTGCGCGAGTCGGACCAGTCCTTCGCGAACGTGTACTCCACGGCGATGTCGATCCAGAACCTGCTGCCCCGGGTGGACCGGCGGATCCTGGCCGGCGGGGTCGGCGTGCTGGTGACGGTGATCGCGCTGTTCGTCCACGACCTCGGCGGCTTCGCGAACTTCCTGGGGCTGATCGGCTCGGTCTTCGTGCCGCTGGCCGCGGTGCTCGGCGTCGACTACTTCCTGGGCCGGGGCCGCCAGGGCCGCTGGGACCTGTCCGAGCACTCCCCGGCGCGGCCGGCGATGCTGCTGCCGTGGGCCCTCGGCTTCGTGGTCTACCAGGTGCTGAACCCGGGCTCGGTGGACTGGTGGGCGCACGGCTGGATGCACGTCCAGGACTGGGTCCACGTGCACCCGGGCTGGTGGGCCTCGGCCTCCCTGTACTCCTTCGCCGCGGCGGCGCTGGCCACCGGCGCGATCGTGGCGCTCGACCGGCGGCGCCCGGCGTGAGCGACGACGACCTCGTCTTCGGCATGGGGGCGGAGTCGGTCGTGCGGCGGGACTGGCCGAGCCTGACCTCGCAGGAGGTCGAGGCGGTGCTCGGCGAGGAGGTCGCCGAGGTCGAGTGGCGCAGTCCGCGTCCGCTGTCGACGACGGCGCGCGTGCGGACCGCCGAGGGCCGCCGGCTGATCGTGAAGCGGCTGCCCATGGCCCTGCGCACCCCCGAGGCCCTGGCCGAGGAGCACGGTTTCATGGACCGCCTGCGCCAGCACGGGGCCCCGGTTCCGAAGGCATGGACGGCCGGCACCGGCGACGGCTTCACCTACGAGGCGCAGGAGATCGGCGACGGCAAGGACCGGTATCAGGGCCAGTTCTCCTGGCAGCCCTACCTCGCCCCGGACCACGTCGGTCTCGCCGGTCACGCTCTGGCCAAACTGCACAGCATCGCCAAGCTCTACGACGCCCCGGCCCGACCCTGGCGCCCCCTCAAAGCCGGCTTCTCGCTGTTCTCCGCACCGGACCCGATCGCCGCGATCGAGCGCGTCGCCGCCGAGCGGCCCGCCCTCGGCGACTTCCTCGCGGCCCGCGACTGGCGCGCGGACGTCGAGCGCCTGATGCTGCCGTACCACGAGCGGCTGCTGCCGGTGCTGGACGACCTGGAACCCATGTGGACCCACGGCGACTGGCACGGCACGAACCTGCTGTGGACCCACGACGTCCCGACCTCGATCTTCGACTTCGGACTCGCCGACCGCACCTACGCGGTCCACGACATCGCGGTGGCGCTGGAGCGGTTCGCCGTGGACTGGCTCGCGATCCGCGAGGGCGCACCGGGCTGGTCCGAGAAGTGGCCGGTGACCTGGTTCCTGCGCTTCTACCAGCTGCGCCGCCGGATCACCCCGGCCGAGCGGCAGGCGCTGCCGCTGCTCTTCCCGCTCTGCCACGCCGAGTACGAGCTCTCGGAGATCGACTACTTCCTGTCGGTCGTCCCGGGCAGCAGCGAGAAGAACGCCGAGATCGCCTACCGCGACTGGTTCCTCGGCCACGCACAATGGGCGAAGTCCGAGGAAGGACAAGCCTTCCTCGGACTTCTGGGAGGGGACAAGCCGGTCTGAGACCGGCCCACAGCGTCTTCTAGTGCCCCTCGGCCTCCTGGGTGTGCTTCGACATCGAGAAGGCGACGGCCCAGGCGACCACCAGGATGGCGGCGCTGATCGCGAACACCAGGACCGCGGCGGTCGGGACGCTGGTCAGCGTCGCGCCGGCCTTGTCGAAGAACACCGTGCCAAGGGCGGCGATCCCGAATGCGCCGGCCAGCTGCTGCATCGCGTTCAGCAGGCCCGAGGCCGAGCCGACCTCGGCGTCGTCCAGGTCGCCCAGGACCGTGCCGAAGATCGGGCCGAAGATCAGGCCCATGCCCATGCCGGAGACCAGCAGCGGGGCGATCAGCGTGAGGCTGGTGGTGGTCGCGCCGTAGGTGTGGACCAGCAGTGCGGAGATCACCGTGCCCAGGGACATCACCAGCATGCCGGACTGCAGCGTGCGGCGCGGGCCGATCTTCGGCATCAGGCCCTGCGAGACGCCCATGGAGATGATCGTGCCGATCGACCAGGGCAGCATCGTCAGACCGGCGTGCAGCGCGCTGAAGTGCAGCCCGATCTGCATGAACAGGGTGTAGACGAAGAACACGCCGCTCATCGCCGCCGCGAAGGAGAACAGGACCGCGATGCCGCTGATGAAGGAGCGCTTGCGGAAGACGGTCGGCACCACGAACGGGTCGCGGCCGGCGGCGTTGCGCCGCCGCTGGTGCAGGGCGAAGACGCCGAAGGTCGGGACCGAGGCGGCCATCATGGCGAACATCCACGTCGGCCAGCCGGACTCGCGGCCCTGGACCAGCGGGTAGACCAGCAGCATGACGCCGCCGGTGGCCAGCAGCATGCCGACGATGTCCAGCTTGGGCTTGTCCGGGCCGGCGGCGTGGTCGTCGTGCGGCAGCACTTTGGCGCCGAAGGTCAGCGCGATGATCCCGACCGGGATGTTGACCAGGAAGATGGCCCGCCAGCTCAGCCCGAACAGGTCGGCGCCGACCAGCCAGCCGCCCAGGATCGGGCCGAAGGTCGCGGCCAGGCCCATCATCGGGCCGAAGATGCCGAAGACGGAGTTCATCTTCTCCGCCGGCACCATCGCCCGCAGCATGCCCAGGCCCTGCGGGATCATCACCGCGGCGAAGGCGCCCTGCAGGATGCGCGCGCCGATCAGCTCGCCCGAGGTCTGCGCCAGCGAGCACAGGATCGAGCCGGCCAGGAAGCCGGTGATGCCGACCATGAACATCCGCTTGCGGCCGAAGACGTCGCCGAGCCGGCCGCCGGTGGTCAGCATGACCGCGAAGGCCAGGGTGTAGCCGGCCACGATCCACTGCAGCGCCGAGGTCGAGGCGCCCAGGTCGGTGCGCAGGACCGGGCTGGCGATGTTCATGATCGTGGTGTCGAGCAGGTCCATGATGTCGGCGCCGATGATCGCGAACAGCGCCAGGATCACGGCCTTGCCGAGCTTGGTCTTGGCCGGGCTCTGGGCTGCTTCCGAGTCCGGTGGCGGGTTGTCGGGGCGGTCGGCGGTCTGGTTCGTGGTGTCGATGGTGCTGGTCATGATGGGCCCCCTCCGGGCGAGATGTGGTCAAACGGCGTTCGAGACGAGCGAACAGCGTTCGTCGATGTGCATGTTCACGATATATCTCGTGTTCTGGATGTCAAGCTATATCGCGAACTCCGGGTTCGCGTTCCCGAGTCGCCCTCGAACGGCGTTCGGAAGCGTACGAACATCGTTCTACACGCGAACGGCGTTCGAGGCAAACGCTGTTCGTATTTACGAACACCGTTCGTCAGGCGTACAGTGTTCGGAAGAGGAAGGGAGCCAGACCCGATGGCCAAGCCAGCAGCACCGAACGAGACCCCCGGCGCCCCCACGCCGCCCTGGGAGCGCACGCCGCGCAAGGCCAAGGCCCCCGCGCGCACGCCGCTGAGCCAGGAGGCGATCGTCGACACGGCGCTGCGGATCCTGGAGTCCGAGGGCTACGACGCGCTGTCCATGCGCCACGTCGCCGCGGAGCTGGGCACCGGCGCGGCGTCCCTGTACGCGCACGTCGCCAACAAGGACGAGTTGCTGAAGCTGTGCATCGACCGGGTCTTCTCGGAGGCCGAGATCCCCGAGCCGGACCCCGAGACCTGGGTGGAGCAGCTCCGGGAGACGATGCGCCAGACCCGGCGGATCCTGCAGGCCCACCCCGGCCTGGCCCGCGCCATGCTCGGCCGGGTGCCGATGGGGCCGAGCGGGATCCGTCTCGTCGAGGGCTTCATGGGCCTGCTGCGGGCCGGCGACCTGCCGGACAAGGTGGCCGCGTGGGCCGGCGACGTGGTCTCGCTCTACGTGGTCGCGAGCGTTTTCGAGGACGACGTCCGGTTCTCCGTCCACGGCGAGAGCACGCAGGAGGACGTCGAGGCGTGGGCCGACGAGATGAAGGACTATATCAAGGCCCTGCCGGTCACGGCCTTCCCGAACCTGGTGGCGCTGGCCGAGCCGATGTTCGAGACCGGCGGCCCGGACGGCCGGTTCGAGTTCGGGCTCGATCTGATGTTGCGCGGCCTGGCTTCGCACTCGCGGCGGGGATCCGCCGGGGAGGCTGCGGAGTAGGACAAGTACACCTCCGGCGCGGAGGCGGCGAAGTGGGGCGAACCCTGGCGAATCGGTCTTTCGCCGCCTTTATGGCAGACATCTGCAAAACAGTTACCTAGTCTCCATCTCAGCTCACAGAGATTGGAGACACAGGATGTCTTCTCCCCGCCGCCGGACCGCGGCCGCCGTAGCGCTGTCCGGCGCGATATCGGCTGCCCTGCTCGCCACCCCGGCAGCGCCCGCGGCCGTCGTGGACGGCACCGCTCTGACGGTCGTCCACGGTATCCGCAACAGCACGTCCGGGAACTGGTCCGGGTACGCCGCCACCGGCGGGGGCTTCACCTCCGTCAGCGCCGGCTGGACCGAGCCGGCCGTCACCTGCCGGTCGCAGACCTCGTACGCCTCGTTCTGGATCGGCCTGGACGGCGACGGCAGCAACTCGGTCGAGCAGGTCGGCACCGAGTCCGACTGCTCCGGCGGCCGCCCGGTCTACTCCGCGTGGTACGAGATGTACCCCAGCGGCCCGGTGGGCCTCACGGGCCCGGTCTCGCCCGGCGACGCCATGCACGCCTCGGTCACCTCCGGCGGAGCGGGGAGCTTCACCCTGGTCCTGGCCGACCGGACCAGGGGCTGGACCCGCACCGTCCAGGCCCACCTGGACAACCCGGCCCTGGCCTCGGCCGAGGTCATCGCCGAGGCGCCGTCCGACGCCGCCGGCGTGCTGCCGCTGTCCGACTTCGGGACCGCGGCGTTCACCGGCGCGAGTGCGGACGGCACCCCGCTCGGGGCGTTCCGTCCGGACCCGATCACCATGGCGAACGGCGGGACCACCAAGGCCGCGCCCGGCCCGATCTCGGCGTCCGGGGACTTCACGGTGACCTGGCGCTCCGGCTGAACGGCCCGGCTGAACGGCCCGGCTGAACGTTCCGGCTGGGCGGCCTGGCTGAGCAGCCCGGCCGCCGCCGCTACCCCCGCAGGTCGACCAGGACCGGCGGCGTCCGGAACCCCTCGGCCGTGGACAGCGACACCAGCGCGTGCCCGGTCGGGATCTCGTTGATGATCTCCGAGGGCGACCAGACGTAGCGCTCCACCGGCTTGGTGGACACCGAGCGCTGCTGCGCCACCGACGAGCCCCCGGTCAGCGCGAGCAGCTGGCCGGGCCGCTTGGCGTTGCGGCCCATCGACTTCACGCTGCGGGAGCGCTCCGGCGGACCGGTGATGGTGCCGGAGCGGGTGGTGTTCTCCTGGCCGGTGGTCACCGTGGTCTCGGCGACCCACTGCTTTCCCCAGAAATCGGCGATGTAGGACGCGTCCTGCGGGTCGATGCCCGCGAACACGGCCTTGCAGCCGGTGTTGGCGAAGACCGTGGCGCGCAGGTCCTCCGGGAACTCGCGCATGGACTGGGCCAGCAGGATCAGCCCGGCGTTGGCCGCCCGGGCCCGCTGCAGGCCCTGGACCACGTACTCGTCGACGAAGCGGCCGGCGTCGTCGACGACCAGGCCCTTGAAGATCGAGCGGTCCACGTCCGGAGCGGACACGGTCTGCACGAACTGGGAGACCGCAAGGCGCGCCAGGATCCGCGCGGCCTGCGGGTAGGCGCCCTCCGGCAGCGCGATGCGGACCCGCACCGGCCTGTCGATCTGCCGCATCGAGAACTTCCGGTCGCCCCGGCCGTCGAACAGCTCGACCAGCGCCGGCCGGTCCAGCAGCCGCAGCCGCTCGACCAGCAGCCGCGGGCCGCTCTCGGCGAGCTCGGCGATCAGCTCCTTGAGCGTCGGGTAGCGGCCCTCGCGCTCGCGGAACCAGCTCAGCGCGGCGTCCAGGCCGTTGTGCGCGGCCGCGTCGGCCTCCGGCTCCACCCCCGGCGGCAGCAGCGCGCCGGCCAGCCGGTCGGCGGCCTCGGCCGGATTGCGCGCGCCGCCGAAGAGGTCGAAGCCCCACTGCGAGTCCGGGTCCAGCGGGTCGATGTCCACGTCGAAGAAGCCGGGCAGCGCGTAGTCGCCGTGCGGGTCGATGACCACGACCGAGGCCATGTTGGTCAGCGTCTGCAGGCCCAGCAGCTCCACGATGGGCCGGGCGAAGCTGCGGGTCTTGCCGCTGCCGGTGGGCCCTATCACCAGCAGCGAGGTGCGCAGGACCTCGGCGTCCAGGGCGAAGGTCTGGCCGGCGTGGGTCGCCGGGTTCTTCGCCGAGGCCGAGGCCACGCCCAGGCGCACCTGCCCGGTCATCAGGTCGTGCTCGCCCAGCCGGGCCGGCAGGTCGCGCTGGCCGGAGGGGTGCAGCCAGGCGTGCGGGCCGGCGTCCTCGATCTCGGCGGCCACCGCGGCCAGCCGGTCCTGGTCGCCGCGGGCCTGCCGGATCACCCGGACCACCCGGACGTAGTCGACGTCGGTGAGCTCGCCGTGGTCGGCGGCCGAGTCCAGCCGGCTGGCCGCCGCGACGTGCCCGGCCTGGCGCAGGTCCAGCCACATGTCCGGCTTGGGCGGCGGCGGGGCCTTGCGCTTCTTGGCCGCGCCCGCCAGCGCCCGCACCCGGTCGCCGTGCTGCTCCCACAGCACCCGGCCCACCGGCACCCAGCCCCCGGCCCAGCCGCAGGCGCCCAGGACCGCGGCGAGGTACACCACCCAGAGCAGCGCGCCGTTCAGGCCGATCGTGGTGAGGATGATCGACGCGGGCACCGCCAGCACCACCCCGGCCAGCGGCGCGTAGAGCAGGTATCGCAGGGCCCGTTGCCGCGCCTCGCGGCTGACCCGGATCGCGGCGGCCGCCTCCGGGTCGCGCCCGTAGGCGAACACCCCCGGCACGTCCACCAGCCGCGGGCCGTGCACCCAGGACTGCACGTCGGGGCGGGTGCGCTCGGTCCATGCCCTCCCGGTCCAGTAGCGCACCTGCGGCGCCCCGGAGGGGTCGGCGTACCAGCCGGGCGGCAGCGGGCCGGGGCCCTGGCCATCAGTCGTCACACGTTCTGTGTATCAGAACTACGACGCGGCGAAAGGGAACGGCGCCCGACTGTTCCCCGACCCCGCCGCGGCCGGCCGCCGACTCGCCAATTCGGCTCAACCCTGCCCCTGGACCCGCCACGACGTCCTGTGCCGGTCCGTCACGGCGCGCTTAGGCTGCGAGGGAACGCGCGACCACCCGCCCAACCAGGAGGCACTGGGATCATGACCGAGCTCAAGCAGGAACGGCGTCTCGTCACCGAGATCCCCGGCCCGAAGTCCCTCGCGCTGTTCGAGCGGCGCAACAAGGTCGTCGCGCGCGGCGTCTCCACGACGCTGCCGGTGTTCGTCACCGACGCCGACGGCGCGGTGCTGCTGGACGCCGACGGCAACCAGCTGCTCGACTTCGGCTCCGGGATCGCGGTGACCTCGGTCGGGCACGCCGACACCAACGTCGTGCGCAGGGCCTCCGAGCAGCTGGCGAAGTTCACCCACACCTGCTTCATGGTCACCCCCTACGAGTCCTACGTCGCGGTCTGCGAGGCCCTGGACGAGCTCACCCCGGGTGACCACGAGAAGCGCTCGGCGCTGTTCAACTCCGGCGCCGAGGCCGTGGAGAACGCGGTCAAGATCGCCAGGGCGTACACCAAGCGGCAGGCCGTGGTGGTCTTCGACCACGGCTACCACGGCCGCACCAACCTCACGATGGCGCTGACCGCCAAGGTCGCCCCGTACAAGGACGGCTTCGGCCCGTTCGCCCCCGAGGTCTACCGCGTCCCGATGGCCTACCCCTTCCGCTGGCCCACCGGCCCGGACAACGCCGCGGCCGAGTCCTTGGAGCAGACCAAGACGCTGATCGAGAAGCAGGTCGGCGCGCACAACGTGGCCGCCGTCCTGATCGAGCCGATCCAGGGCGAGGGCGGCTTCATCGTCCCGCCGGAGGGCTTCCTGCCGGGCCTGGCCGCCTGGTGCAAGGAGAAGGGCATCGTCTTCATCGCCGACGAGATCCAGTCCGGCTTCTGCCGCACCGGCGACTGGTTCGCGGTCGACCACGAGGGCGTGGTCCCGGACCTGATCACCACCGCCAAGGGCATCGCCGGCGGCCTGCCGCTGGCCGCGGTCACCGGCCGCGCCGAGATCATGGACGCCGCCGGCCCCGGCGGCCTGGGCGGCACCTACGGCGGCAACCCGGTGGCCTGCGAGGGCGCGCTCGGCGCCATCGAGACCATGAAGGAGCAGGACCTGGCGGGCAAGGCGCGCAAGATCGAGGCGCTGATGAAGGACCGTCTGACCAAGCTGGCCGCCGCCGACCCGCGCATCGGCGAGGTCCGCGGCCGCGGCGCGATGATCGCCGTCGAGCTGGTCAAGCCGGGCACCAAGGAGCCGGACGCGGCCCTGGCCGCCGCGGTGGCGAAGAAGTGCCACGGCGAGGGCGTCGTGATCCTGACCTGCGGCACGTTCGGCAACGTCCTGCGCTTCCTGCCCTCGCTGGTGATGAGCGAGGCGCTGCTGGACGAGGGCCTGACGGTGATCGAGGAGGCCTTCGCCGCGGTCTGAGTCCTGGATCGCAGGCGCACGCGCACGCCTTCGCCGCGGCCGGTACGGATCCCCGTACCGGCCGCGGCCTTTTCTGTCGCCGCGCCCGACCCCCAACGGGACTAATCGGCGCGCATAGCCCCATGCCCGGAGTTAACGTCGCAATGTGCCGTTGAAGCAGGGCGACGGAGAGGGAGGCCGGCTGGTGAGGGTGCTGATAGCGACCGCGGGCGCAGTGCTGGTGACGGCGGCTATAGCGACGGCGGGCACAGCCCCGGTATCGGCGGCGACAGCCGGAGACCCGACGGTCCAGCCGAACCCGGCATCGCCCGGCACCCGGGTCTGGGTCTACGACGCCAACGAGTGCACGGCCCCCAGCGGCACCGCGACCAGCCAGGCCCTGGCCGCCCCGATCGCCCTGGCGCCGCTGGCCAACATGACCGGCGGAGGCGGCACGCTCCGCGAAGGCCTGGCCGCCGGCACCTACACGATCACCCTCCACTGCGGCAGTACCCTGACCGCCACGGTCCACGTCAGCACGACCGGCACCCCCGCCGGCGCGGCAGCCGCCGGCGACGGCTCCGCCGAGGACCACCTCGGCATCGGCGACGCGGCGGTCGGCAGCGCCTTCCTGGCCGGCGGCCTGGCCTTCGCCACCGCCTCCTTCATCCGCCGCCGCCGCGCCGCCGCCCGCGGATGAGCGAGCCGACGGTGGTCGGCATCCCGGTCGGTATCCCGGCCGGCGGCGCGGTCGCGGAGCGGGCGGGCCGGGGCACGACAGCGGTCAGGGATGCGGTGCCGCCGACGGTCGACGCCGCGCAGCCTCGCGAGGGCAAGCCGGCGCGGAAAGCCTTGCCGGGAGTCCCGCCGGCGACCGAAGCCGGGCAGCCGCACGAGGACAGTCCTGCGCGCCAAGCTCTGCCGAGCCCGCTGCCCGCGACCAACACCAGCCAACCTCGCGAGGGCCTGCCCGACCTCGCCGGCACCGCACACATCGCCAGCACGGCTTCGCCGGGCCTGCCGCCGGCAACCGACTCCACCACCTCTCCCCCGCCATGCACCCCCAGCCCGATCTTCCACCTGATCGGCGAGCCCACCGCCCCCGAACTCCCCGCCGCCACACCCGAGTCCCACATCGAGGTCGGCGTCCAGGGCCACGGCCGCGTCTGCACCCCCGCTCCGCCAAAGCCGGCCGGCGCACCCGCCGACGTGCGGCATCCCGGCCGGGTGCTCGCGTACGCCTCCGTGGCGGCCCTGGTGGTCGGCTCCGGATTCCTCGTCCGGGCCCTGACCCTCGCCGATCCCGTGCCACCGCCGGTGCCGCCGGCGTGGGCGGGGCGGACCGTCGGCGCGGTGGGGCATCGGGCCGCGCCGCTGGGCTACGCGCGGCCGACGCGTATCACCATCGCGCGGGTCGGCATCCACGCCGATGTGCTCGCGCTCGGTCTGACCCCGGACGGCGCGGTCGGGGTGCCGCCGGCCAAGGAGCCGCTGACGGCCGCCTGGTACGACCGGGGCCCCGCGCCGGGGCAGGCCGGGCCCGCCGTCATCACCGGGCATGTCGATTCGCGGTTCGCGCCCGGGCACCGCGCCGCCTTCTACGAGCTCGGCGCGGTGCGCCCCGGCGACGACGTCGACGTGACGCGGGCCGACAAGCGGGTCGCGGTCTTCCGCGTCGACTCGGTCGCGCTGGTCCCGAAGGCCGGCTTCCCCACCCGCGAGGTCTACGGCCCCACCCGCTACGCCGCCCTGCGCCTCATCACCTGCGGCGGCCGCTACGACCGGCGGACCGGGTACGCCGACAACGTCATCGTCTACGCGCACCTCGTCGGCTCCCGCTGAGTCCCGCCGAGTCCCGCTGAACAGGCACCGCCACCGCCCCGACATGCGGCGGGCGCCACTCCGTCATAGCGTCGGACTCATTGATCTTGTCGCCCAGGAAGGGACCGACATGACATCTCCGGCGGACAGCGGCACTACAAAATCCACCGCCGCACAGCAGGCCGCGGAGGACGCCCGGTACGGCCCGCGCGTGGCCCACGAGTGGATGATCCTGGGCGTGGTGAGCCTGGCCCAGCTGATGGTGGTGCTGGACGTGACCGTCGTGACCATCGCCCTGCCGTCCGCACAGCAGGACCTGGGCTTCAGCAACGCCTCGCGCCAGTGGATCGTCACCGCCTACGCGCTCGCCTTCGGCTCGCTGCTGCTCGTCGGCGGCCGCTTCGCCGACCTGTTCGGGCGGCGGACGGCGCTGATCGGCGGGCTGGTCGGGTTCGGGCTGGCCTCGGCCCTGGCCGGGATCGCGCCGAACGTCGGGGTGCTGATCGGCGGACGGGCGCTGCAGGGGATGTTCGGCGCGCTGCTCGCGCCGGCCGCGCTGAGCGCGCTGACCACCACCTTCACCCGTCCGGCGGATCGGAACCGGGCGTTCGCGGTGTACGGGGCGGTCGCCGGCGCCGGCGGCGCCATCGGGCTGCTGCTCGGCGGGCTGCTCACCGAGTACCTGAACTGGCGCTGGACGCTGTTCATCAACCTGCTCATCGCCGCCATCGCACTGCTCGGCGCGCTGGCCTACGTGCCGAACCACCGGCCCGCGAAGCGCCCGTCCCTGGACCTGCCGGGCACCGCCTACGCCTGTTCCGGGTTGTTCCTGCTGGTCTTCGGCTTCTCGCGGGCCGAGGCGAAGGGCTGGAGCTCGCCGCAGTCCTGGGTCAGCCTGATCATCGGCTGCATACTGCTCGTCGTCTTCGTCTGGTGGCAGAGACGGGCCGAGCACCCGCTGCTGCCGCTGCGGGTGCCGGGCGAGCGCAACCGCGGCGCGTCCTACCTCGGCATGTTCGTCACCGGCGCCGGGATCTTCGGCGTCTTCCTGTTCCTGACCTACTACATGCAGCAGATCCTCACCTACTCCCCGGTCAGGACCGGCCTGGCCTTCCTGCCGATGGTCGCCATGCTGATGATCTCCGCGCAGATCGCGACGATCAGCCTGCTGCCGAGGGTGGGCCCGCGCCCCGTGGTGCCGCTGGGCATGCTGCTCGGCGGGATCGGCATGCTGTGGCTGACCCGGCTGGACCTGAACAGCACCTACCCCGCGCACGTCCTGCCGCCGCTGCTGGTGCTCGGCTTCGGCCTGGGCCTGATCTTCGCCCCGGCGATGGCCATGGCCACCTACGGCGTGCGCGCCGACGACGCCGGCGTCGCCTCCGCGATGGTCAACACCTGCCAGCAGGTGGGCGGCTCCATCGGCGTCGCCCTGCTGTCCACGCTGGCCGCCAGCGCCGCGACGAACTACGCCAAGGGCAAGATCCCCTCCTCGCTGGTCACGGCGCAGGCCAACCTGCACAGCTACGCCACCGCCTACCGCTGGTCCGCCGCGTTCTTCTTCGTCGGAACGGTGGTCTGCTTCCTGCTCTACCGATGGGGCGCGCCGAAGGGCGATCCAGAAGCGCAGAGCAACGCCGTGCCCATATAAAAAGCCCAGCCCAGCCCTTAATTGGTGTCGCGGCGGGTGACCACCAGCAGCGGCACCACGACCGAGACCGCCAGGTACAGCAGGCACGCGCCCCACGCCGCCCCGGCGCCGAGCACGTAGTCCGCCGACGTCCGCGGCGTGGTCCGTGCCGGAGTGGCCATCGCCTCGCCGACCTTGGTGAACGTCAACCGCACAGCGTCCGCGCGCACCGCGTTCGGCAGCAGGGCCGGGATCACTCCCATCGCCACGAAGACGATCCCGAAGAACGTCGACACCGCAGCCGTCGTACGCCGCAGGAGCACCCCTACGCAGAACCCGAACATCCCGATGAACGCCATGTAGAACCCGCACCCGAGCACCGAGATCACCATGTCGTGATCGGCCGGCGAGAAATGCACGCCGCGCTGCGCGAACAGGATCCGCGCGGTGAGGAACGCCGCGAACGCGAGCACCTCCCCCGCGACCACCAGCACCGCGAACAGCAGCCCGGCCTTCGCCGCGATCACCACCCGCCGCCGCGGCACCGTCGCGAACGTGGTGCGGATCAGCCCGGTGGTGAACTCCGACGACACCGCCAGCACCCCGAGCACCCCGAACGCCGACTGCCCGAACACCGCGCCCTGCAACGCGTCCGTCGGCTCGACGTCGCCGGTCTTGGCGACCAGCGCGCACGTGGCCGCGAGCCCGATCGTCCCGGCCGCCGCGACGTACAGCGCGAACCACGTCGACCGCACGCTCCACAGCTTGATCCACTCCGATCTGATCACGCCCTCGCTCCCCGGTACTCGACCGCGGCATCGGTCAGCCGCAGATAGGCGTCCTCCAACGACGTCGCCTGCCGCGCCGCCTCCAGCACCAGCACACCGGCCCCGTGCGCGAGTCGTGCCACGGCGTCGCCGGCCAGCCCGACCACCCGCACCGTGTCCGCGCCTTCGGGCGTGACCTGGGCCCCGGCCGCCGCCAGCACCGTGATCAGCCGGCCGGGGTCATCGGTGCGCACGCTCAAAGACCCGCCGCTGTAACGATCGATCAGCTCACGCGCCGGGATGTCGGCGATCAGCCGGCCCCGCCCGATCACCACCAGGTGGTCGGCGGTGTTCTCCATCTCGCTCATCAGGTGGCTGGAGACGAACACCGTGCGCCCCTCGGCCGCCAACCCCTTCATCAGGTCCCTGATCCAGCGGATGCCCTCCGGGTCGAGACCGTTGACCGGCTCGTCGAACATCAGGATCCCGGGATCGCCGAGCAGGGCGGTCGCGATCCCCAGCCGCTGCCGCATGCCGAGGCTGAAGCCGCCGACCCGGTCCCGGGCCACGTCGGTCAGCCCGACCCGGGCCAGCACCTCGTCCACCCGCCGCTCCGGAAGCCTTCCGGCGGCGGCCACGGCGCGCAGATGCTGCCGCGCGCTGCGGCCGGGATGCACTCCCCCAGCGTCGAGCAGCATGCCGACATGGGTCAACGGCCGCTCCAGCGCGGCGTAGGGCCGGCCGTCGACCCGGATCCGGCCGGACGTCGGCAGGTCCAGCCCGAGGACCGCGCGCATGGTGGTGGACTTGCCGGCCCCGTTCGGCCCCAGGAACCCGGTCACCCGCCCCGGACGCACGCTGAACGTCAGGTCGCGCACCGCGTATCGGTCGCCGTAGCGCTTGCTCAGACCTTCGATCTCGATCATGTATCAAGGGTCGTAGCCGCCGCGGGCCCACACATCGGAGCAGGGGCCGATCTCCCGGCCTCCTACCCGGGTATGGTTTCCGCCCGACCGCGTTGATCACCGTACGCTCGCGGGCTTACCGTCGGCAGATGGCCGACGTCGCGGCACGCCCCGTCCCGCTCGCCCCACGAATACGCCGGATGCGCCCCTGGCACTGGATCGCGCTGGACGCCGTGGTGGCGCTGATGTTCCTGCTGCCGGTGGGGTCGGGCCGGACGCGCGGCCCGGCGCATCAGAACCCGTGGTTGTCGGTGCTGGTCCTCGCGGTGACGCTGGTCTTCCTGGCCCGCCGCCGCTACCCGATGACCGTCTGCCTGCTGCTCACCGCCGCGACCGTCGCGCTGGCCACGTCCGCGCCGCCCTACGACGGCTACGGGCCGTTCGCGATGATGTTCGCGCTCTACACCGTCGCCACGACCCGCCCGGGCCGCGTCACCGTGCTGGCCTCCGCCGGGGTCCTGGCGGTGGCACTGGTGATCTTG
Source organism: Catenulispora sp. GP43 (assembly GCF_041260665.1). Taxonomy (NCBI): domain Bacteria; kingdom Bacillati; phylum Actinomycetota; class Actinomycetes; order Catenulisporales; family Catenulisporaceae; genus Catenulispora; species Catenulispora sp. GP43. The sequence goes on from NZ_JBGCCT010000001.1 coordinate 281,314, forward strand.
ACCGGCCTGCACTACCCGCCGTCGGTCGTCGCGCTCAGCGGGGTCGCGATCGGCGTCGCGCCGTCCCTGACCGGCTATGGCGTGCGCCAGCAACGGCAGTACCGCTCGGCCATGGCCGCGGTGCGCGCCCGCAGGATCGAGGCCGAGGTCGCCTCCAGAATGGCCGAGGAGAGACTGCGCATCGCGCGGGAACTACACGACGTGGTGGCGCACGCACTCAGCCTGATCACCGTGCAGGCCGGGGTCGCCGTGTTCCGCGAGCACGAGGCCGAGCAGATGCGCACGACACTGACCGCGATCGAGGAGACCGGCCGGACGGCGATGGGCGACATGCGCCGGCTGCTCGGCGTCCTGCGCGGCGCGCCGGCCCCGAGCACCGACGAGCCCCCGGCATCGGGTCCCGAACCGGCACCAGACCGCGAACCGGTACCGGACCTGCCCGACATCGGCGCCCTCATCGCCCAGGCGGCACAGGCGGGTCTGCGCATCACCCTGCGGGAGGAGGGCGAGCGCCGAACCGTCCCCGCCGCCGTGGGCCTGGCGGTGTACCGGATCGTGCAGGAGTCGCTGACCAACATCCTGCGACACGCCCGGACCGGTTCCGGCTCGGTGCTGCTGCGATTCGAGCCGCACGAGGTGGCCGTGACGATCGCCGATCCCCCGCCGCCCGACGGCCTGCCGCCCGCTCCCGTGGGCCCGCCCGGGCACGGCCTGCGCGGCATGGCCGAGCGCGCCGCGCTGTTCGGCGGCACGTTCTCGGCCGGGCCCGCGGACGGCGGCGGATTCGCGGTCACGGCGAGGTTCCCCGCGTGAGCCGCATCCTGATCGCCGACGACCAGGCGCTGCTGCGCGCCTCGCTGCGGGCCCTGGTCAACGGCTACGACGGCTGCGTGGTGGTCGGCGAGGCCGCGAACGGCGCGCAGGCCGTGGAACTGGCCGCCGCCCTGCGCCCCGACCTGGTGCTGATGGACGTGCGGATGCCGGTCCTGGACGGCATCGAGGCCACCCGCCGGATCACCGCGGCCGATCCGGCGGTCAGGGTCCTGATCCTGACCACCTTCGACCTCGACGAGTACGTCTACGAGGGCCTGCTCGCCGGCGCCAGCGGCTTCCTGCTCAAGGACTCGCCGCCGGCCGACCTGGTCAAGGCGGTCGAGGTGATCCGCGGCGGCGAGGCCCTGCTGACCCCGGCCGCGACCCGTCGGCTGATCACCGAGTTCGTCAAAGGACGCAAGGCTAGAACCCACGCGGCACCACCACCGAATACCGGCGCCCTGGACCACCTGACCGCCCGCGAACGCGAGGTCCTGACCCTCGTCGCGCGCGGCCTGTCGAACACCGAGATCGGTGCCGAGCTCTTCGTCTCGATGTCGACCGTCAAGACCCACATGTCGGCGCTGCTGGCCAAACTCGGCGCCCGCGACCGGGCCCAGCTGGTGATCCGCGCCTATGAAGCCGGCGTGGTGCGCGCGGGATAGCGCTGAGCGCCTAAAGCCCGCCGGCCACCCTCAGCACCGCGCCGGTGGCATAACTCGCGTCATCGCTGAGCAGCCACGCGATGGCCGCCGCGATCTCCTCCGGCTCGCCGGGCCGCCCGAGAGCCACCAGCGCGCCGCGCTTTTCGGCACGGTCCGGGTCTCCCATGTCGGCGTGGATGCGGGTCCGGACAAGACCGGCCTGCACCGAGTTCACCCGGATCCCGTCCGGCCCCAGCTCCCGCGACAGCCCCACGGTGATCGAGTCGACCGCGGCCTTGGCTCCGGCGTAGTGCACATAGTCATTCGGGGAACCGAGGGTCGCCGCCCCGGAGGAGACGTTCACGATCGCGCCGCCCCCGCGCTGCGCCATCTCCTTGGCCGCGCGCCGGCAGCACAGCAGATAGCCGACCACGTTCACGTCCACGACCCGGCGGATGTCCGCCGCGTCGGCGTCCACGAGCCGGGTCAGCGGACCGGTCACGCCGGCGTTGTTCACCAACCCGGTCAGCCCGCCGAGCTCGCCGATCGCGGTGTCGAAGAGCCGCTCCACGTCCGCCTCGTCGGTGGTGTCCATCCGGACCGGCACGCACCGGCGGCCGAGCTCGCGGACCTCCGCGGCGGTCGCCTCGGCCGAGGCGTCGTCGCTGAGATAGCTGAAGGCGATGTCGTGGCCGTCGCGGGCCAGGCGCAGGGCGGTGGCCCGGCCGATGCCGCGGCCGCCTCCGGTGATGATGGTGACGCGTTCCATACCGGCACGCTAGCCGGTCGGCGTATGCGAGAGTTGTTCTTGATGACAGATGCGCAGATCGCCGCTTCCGCCTCAGGTACCGGCGAGCCCGGCACCGTCCGGGAAGAAGTCCCGGCTGCCGGACCGGACGCGGGGAAGCAGGTCCCGGAGTGGCGGCGCGCGCTGCGGCAGCCCGAGATCCGGATCCCGCTGATCCTGCTGGGCGTCTTCCTCGTGCTCTGGGTACTCGTCCTGGCCCGGCCGACGTTCCTGACCTCGTTCGACGTGTGGGCCCGGGACCACGTCCAGAACGTGGCGCACGCGACCGACGGGCACCACCGCTGGCCCGTCTTCAAGACCATCGCCGACCTCGGCGGCGGCGTCACCGTCCACGGCGTGCCGTTCCCGGTCCAGGTGCCGATGGCCGCGATGGCGCTGGTCGGCCTCGGCGCGGCGGCGGTACGGCGCAGCTGGCGCCCGATCCTCGCGATGGCGGCCGGCTACGCGGCCCTGCTGGTCGTGCTGCTCCTGAAGGCCGTCGGCGACCGGCCCGGCCCCAGTATGGCCGGCCAGGCGCTGTCTGGCGGCCTCGGCTACTTCCCGTCCGGCCACACCGGCAACACGATGCTCGGATACGGCACCGCGGCGCTGATCCTGGCCTTCGTGTTCACCGGGCACCGGGCCCGGATCGCGATCGCCGCCGCGATGACGCTGTGGGCGCTGGCCGTGGGCTTCTCGCTGGTGTGGATGGACTACCACTGGGTGTCGGACGTGCTCGGCTCGTACGCGTTGTGCGGCGCCGCGCTCTTCGGCGTGGCGCGGGTGCTCGGGTTCCGACTCAGCCGTTCTTGAACGCCAGGGCCAGGGCCTGCCGGACCGCCTGCGCGCGGATGGCCTCACGGTCACCGGTCAGCCGCAGCTCCTCGGCGATCGGCTCCGAGCCGGGGCCCGCGTACCCGATGTAGACGAGCCCCACCGGCTTGCCGTCCTGCTCGGTGGGCCCGGCGACACCGGTCGTGGCCAGGCCGACATCCGCACCGAGCAGACGCCGGACGCCCGCCGCCATCTGCCGTGCCACCTCGGCGTCCACCGCGCCCTCGCGGGCCAGCAGGGCGGCGTCCACGCCGAGCACCGAGGCCTTGATCTCGGTGGCGTAGGCGGTCACAGAGCCGCGGAACACTGCCGAAGCGCCCGGAACAGAGGTGATCGCCGCGGCCAGCAGCCCGCCGGTCAGCGACTCCGCGACCGCGACGGTGAAGCCCTCGGCCGTACCGTCCAGGACCAGGCGGCGGGCGAGGTCTCCGGTCCCGTCAGCCACCGCGCTTCTCCCCGGCCATCCGCAGCCGCACCGCCCGCACGACGTAGTCCACCCCGGTCACCACCGTCAGCACCAGCGCGGCGGCCATCGTCACCACGCTCACCCAGTGCCACCACTGCGCCGTGGTCGGGATCAGGTAGAAGAGGATCGCGAAGCCCTGCAGGAAGGTCTTGAGCTTGCCGCCCTGGCTGGCCGCGATCACGCCGTACTTCAGCACCCAGAACCGCAGCAGCGTGACACCCAGCTCGCGGGCCAGTATCACGATCGTGACCCACCAGCTCAGCTCGCCGAGCGCGCTGAGGATCACCAGCGCGGTGCCCATCAGGGCCTTGTCGGCGATGGGGTCGGCGATCTTGCCGAAGTCGGTGACCAGGTTGCGGGCCCGGGCGACCTTGCCGTCCAGGGTGTCGGTGATGTTCGCGACCACGAACACCGCGCAGGCCATGCCCCGCCAGGCCGCCGACTGGCCGTGGTCGTACGCCAGCAGGAACCCGAAGACCGGGACCAGCAGCAGCCGCACCATCGTCAGGATGTTGGCCATGTTCCACAGACCCGCCGGGGACGCCTCCTGCGTCAGCGGGTCTGGGGGCGCGGGCTTCACCCGACCAAGCTTAGGGGAGTGATCGCCACGGCGTGCAGATCCACTCCCTCGCTCCCGACCACCTTCGCCGGCACGATCGCGCCCGGCACGAGCTCCACCGCGGGGGCACCCGGCTCCAGGGCCGGGACCAGCATGACCGAGCCGTCGACCTCCGGGCCCTGGAAGGCCGCGCGGCCCTCGGCCACGCCGTCGTGCGCCACGGATTCCACGAGCACGTCGATACGCTCGCCGACCCGGTCCTCGGCGCGCTGCGCGGTCAGCTCCTCGGCCAGGCCGGTCAGGTGCGCCACGCGCTCGGCGATCTCGTCCTCGTCGAGCTTGCCGTCGTAGCCGGCGGCCTCGGTGCCGTCCTCGTCGGAGTACCCGAACACGCCGATCGCGTCCAGCCGCGCCTGCGACAGGAACGTCTCCAGCTCCTCGAAGTCCGCGGCGGTCTCGCCCGGGAAGCCGACGATGAAATTGGACCGGACCCCGGCGTGCGGCACCCGGGTGCGGATGGTCTCCAGCAGCTCCAGAAACGCCTCGGTGCCGCCGAAGCGGCGCATCCGGCGCAGCAGGCCGGGGGAAGAGTGCTGGAAGGAGAGGTCGAAGTAGGGCACGACGCCCTCGGTGGAAGCCATCACGTCGATCAGCGTCGGGCGCATCTCGGCCGGCTGCAAGTAGCTGACCCGCAGCCAGTCCACGCCGTCGATCCCGGCCAGCTCCGGCAGCAGCGTCTCCAGCAGCTTCAGGTCGCCGAGGTCCTTGCCGTAGGAAGTGGAGTTCTCCGAGACCAGGACCAGCTCGCGCACGCCCTGCCCGGCCAGCCAGCGGGCCTCGTCGAGGATGTCGTGCGGGCGGCGGGACAGGTAGGAGCCGCGGAAGGCCGGGATGGCGCAGAACGAGCAGCGGCGGTCGCAGCCGGAGGCCAGCTTCAGCGGGGCCGAGGGGCCGTCGTCGAGGCGGCGGCGCACCACGCGGCGGGTCGGCGGGGCGACCGGGGACAGGGTCGGGTCGTCCGGGCGCTCGGCGGTCTCGGTCCCGGGCTCGCTCCCGGTCCCGGTCGCGGTCCCGGCCGCGACGGCCGTCTCGGCGACGTCCCCGGTGTCGCCGTGGCCCGGCACCGCGACACCGCCCTTGGCGGCCTGCCGGTCCACCGGCGTCAGCGGGAGCAGGGTGCGCCGGTCGCGCGGGACATGGGAGACCGGGCGCTCGCCGTGCAGGATCGAGTTCAGCCGCGCGCTGATGTCCTGGTAGTCGTCGAAGCCCAGGACTGCGTCGGCCTCCGGCAGCGCCTCGGCCAGCTGCTGGCCGTAGCGCTCGGCGAGGCAGCCGACGGCGACGACGGCCTTGGGGCCGGCCCCTGCCGCGTTCTCAGCCTTCGCGTCGGCGGCGGCGATCAGCGTGTCGATCGAGTCCTTCTTGGCGGCCTCGACGAACCCGCAGGTGTTCACCACCGCGATGTCCGCGCCGTTGGGATCGTCGACCAGATCCCAGCCGTCGGCCGCGAGCCGGCCGGCCAGCTCCTCGGAGTCCACGTCGTTACGGGCGCAGCCCAGCGTGACCAGGGCCACAGTGCGGCGCGGAGATGCCTGAGGAGTCGCTGGGGACACGGTGCCGGACATGGCCACCAGGCTACAGCGCGAAGAATAGTTGGCCAGACACAACAGTTGTGTGCTTACAATGGTTATGCAGACACAATCTTTCTTGGGGAGGCTCCGTGCCCGAGAGCGCGAACCGTCGTTATCTCATCCTGGCCATCTGCTGTCTGAGCCTGTTCATCGTCGGTGTGGACAACACCGCCGTGAACGTGGCCCTGCCCTCCATCCAGCGCGACCTGCGCGCCCCGGTCTCCGGGCTGCAGTGGACCATCGACGCCTACACCCTCACCCTGGCCTCGCTGCTGATCCTGGCCGGCTCGCTCGGCGACCGGTTCGGCCGGCGCCGCGTGTTCATGACCGGCACCTCGTTGTTCGTCGTCGGTTCGGTGCTGTGCGCGCTGGCGCCCAACCTCGGCGCGCTGGTCGGCTCGCGCGCCCTGCAGGGCGTCGGCGGCGCCATGATGAACCCGGTCGCGATGTCGATCATCACCAACGTGTTCACCGACAACAAGGACCGCGCCAAGGCGATAGGCGTGTGGTCGGCGGCATTCGGGGTGAGCATGGCGGCCGGCCCGGTGGTCGGCGGCCTGCTGCTGAGCGCGGCCAGCTGGCGGTCCATCTTCTGGCTGAACGTGCCGATCGGGGTCGCGGCCGTGCTGCTGACCGGGATCTTCGTGCCGGAGTCCAAGGCCCCGAGGGCCCGCCGCTTCGACCCGGTCGGGCAGGTGCTCGGCATCGCGTTCCTGGCCGGCGTCACCTACGCGATCATCGAGGCGCCGCGGGTCGGGTGGGTGTCGGGGCAGACCGTGGCCGTGTTCGTGGCGGCCGTCGCGGCGGCCGCCGGCTTCGTGGCCTACGAACTGCGCCGCGAACAGCCGCTGATCGACCCGCGGTTCTTCCGGAGCCTGCCGTTCTCCGGCGCCACGCTGATGGCGATCTCGGGGTTCCTGGCCCTGTCCGGGTTCCTGTTCATGAACACCCTGTATCTGCAGGACGCCCTCGGCTACAGCGCGCTGAAGGCCGGACTGCTGACCCTGCCGATCGCGGCGGCCAGCGTCATCGTCGGGCCGCGCTCGGGCCGCTGGGTGGCCGACCACGGCCCGCGGGTCCCGCTGATCGCCGCCGGCGTGCTGCTGGCGCTCAGCGCCCTGCTGCTGACCGGGCTGAGCGCGACGACGCCGGTGGCGCTGCTGCTGATCGCCTACGCGATCCTGGGCGTGGGCTTCGGCACCCTCAACCCGCCGATCACCAACACCGCGGTCTCCGGCATGCCGCGGGCGCAGGCCGGCGTCGCGGCGGCGGTGGCCTCCACCAGCCGGCAGGTCGGGCAGACGCTCGGCGTGGCGATCATCGGCTCGGTGGTGGTGGCCCGGGCGACGGGCCCGGCCCGCACCGGTCTGCCGGCGGCCAGCCACGCGGGCTGGTGGATCCTGTTCGGCTGCGGCCTTGCAGTGTTCGTACTAGGTATGCTCACGACCGGTAAGCACGCGGCGGCGACGGCCGCGCGCACCTCGGCCCAGCTGACCGAGCAGGCCGAGCCGACCACCGACACGGGGATCCCCGCACTGCGATGACCGACTACCCCAGCCACGACGCGTACCGCGCACACGCCGCGATGCAGAAGCTGGTGCTCCACCAGCGCGACGTGCGCGGTGCGGTGGAGAAGGCGACCGGCCTGAGCTTCGGCCGGTCGCGCGCGCTGCGCCGGCTGGTGCACGGCCCGCTCCGGATGAGCGAGCTGGCCGCCCGCCTGGGCTGGGACAAGCCCTACACCACCACCGTGGTCGACGACCTCGAGGAGCGCGGCCTGGTGACCCGCAGCGTCGCCCCGGACGACCGCCGCGCGAAGATGGTCGAGCTCACCCCCGAGGGACACTCCGCAGCCGTGACCGCGATCCGGATCCTCGCCGAGCCGGCACCCGGCCTGTCACGGCTGAACGCCGAGGAACTGGCGATCGTGGCGGAGCTGCTGGAGAAGGCTTCAGACGAGAGCGAGTGCTGACTCGGCGACCACGGTCACGAAGGACACGGTCGCGAAGAACGTGTCAGCGGTGAGATGGCCGAGCCAGGCGGCGGCGTCCTGCTCGGTGAGGTAGCCGGCGGCCACCGCGCGCTCGGTGTTGCGGCGCAGCCCCAGGATGGTCTCGGCGGTCTGGAAATCCGTGACCACCACGGCCTCGTTGCGAACGGCCCGCAGGGTGTACCCGGCGTGCACGGCGAGGCGCGGCAGCTGCCGTCCGATGGCCTGATTGCGGTTGACGCGCTCGGCGACGTACCGGGTGAAGGCACGGCTGACCGCCAGATCGGTGTGGTCGACGGCGAGCGTGTCCCAGTCCGGCTCGGCCAGGGTGAGCAGACCGCCGGCGCGCAGCACCCGATGGATCTCGGCCAGCACCGCCGCCGGGTCCGCGACGTGCATCAGGACGCGATCAGCGCGGGCGCGGTCGATGCTGTGGTCCTCGAACGGCAGCCGGTGGGCGTCCGCGTGGCGCACCAGGACCGTCGGCCGATCGGCCATCCGCGCCTGGGCGGTCGCGACCATCCGGGGGTCCTGGTCGATGCCGAGCACCGCTCCCGCCGGACCGGCAGCTTCGGCCAGCGCCGCGAGATCGGTCCCGGGACCGCAGCCGACGTCCAGCACCCGGTGGCCCGGTGCGATGGCGAGCGCGGTGATCAGGTCCTGCTTGTAGGAACGGGCGGCATCGGTCGCCGCGACGGCGTCGAGGTAGGACGTCGAAGCGGAGCTGGTGACGGCGGAGATGGTCATGCTTCATCGAAACAGCGGACGGCGAGCCCGTGGTGGAGAAGCCGTGCGGATTGTGTGCGGAGATGAGTGAGGGCGGCGACCGCGATGGTCGCCGCCCTCGTCCGCCCTCGTCCGTCCTCGTCCGTCCTCGCGGAGAACCTCACTCAGCCGGTCACCGCGCCGGTCGGGTTCAGGGTCACGTGCACGACCTGGCCGCTGCCGCCGGCCGAGCCGAGGTCTTTGCCGTTCAGCGTCATGTGCACCGCCGCGGCGTTGCCGAGGGTCACACCGAGCTGCTTGGGGTCCTGGAAGCTCTGGGTGCTGCCGGCCGGCAGCATGCTGTCGAACAGGACGTGGCCGTCGGGGCCGGTCACGTTCAGCCAGCTGTCGGAGCCGACGGCGGCGATCCGGACCGCGACGCCCTTGGGCGCCGGCGGGGGCGGCGGGGGCGTGGGCTTGGCCGCGACCGGCTTCCGCGCGGGAGCCGGGGCCGCGGCCGGGGCGGCCTTGCCGCCGCCGTCGTCGCCGATCAGCTGCACGCCGGCGAAGACCACCAGGCCGAGCAGCGCCACCAGCATCGCGGCGGTCCAGTTCGCCGACTTGGGATGCCGCTCGATCTTGCCCGGGTCGTCCTTGCGGCGGGGCTGGGGCGGCCTGACGGATCCGGAGCCGCCGCCCTTGCCGCCGGCGCCGGCCGCGTGCGTCTTGTCCGCTGCCGTGCCCTTGCCCGCGGCCGCGAGCGTCGCGCCCTCGGCTGCCGGCCGGATCACCCGGCTCGGAGCGCGCCCCGCGAACCGCGCGGCGTTGTCCCGGGCCGCGCTGGTCGGCACCGCGTTGGTCGGCACCACGTTGGAGCCCGGCGTCTTCGAGTGCTTGTCCCCACCTGTGCCGAGCGTGCGGTCCTCGGCCGAAGCGGCCGGGGCCTTGGGCGCCTCGGCCCGCGACACCACCCGCGACCGTCCCCGCACCGGAAGGTCGGTCGGCACGAACGGCGGGTGCTCGGTCAGCAGCGGTTCCGGGTCGATGCCCACGACCCTGGCGATGGCCCGCACATGCCCGCGGGCGTAGACGTCGCCGCCGCAGTGCACGAAGTCCCCCGCCTCGATCTCGCGCAGCATGCCCGGCCGGATCCGGGTGGCCGCCACGACCTCCTCGATCGACAGACCCGCGTGCTGCCGGGCCAACGCCAGGCGCCGGCCGACGATCTGCGAGTCGGTCAGGTCGGAAGGCTCGGCCGCCTCGGCGGACTTGGCCGCCGGGACCTTGTCGGGGTCGGGAGCCGACCCCGGCTCGGACGCCGCGGCCGGCACGGCGGCCGTCGGCGTCGGCGCCGGCGCCGCGACCGGAGCCTGGGCGCCGGACTCGGCGGCATCCGCCTCGGTGGCCGTGGCGGTGGCGCGCTCGGTGGCGCGCTCAGCGGCGACATCGGTGACAGTGCCGGTGCGCGCCGCAGTCCGCGCACCGACACCACCACCGACGCCTCCCGCTACCCCGCCGCCGGCGACCTCATCCTCGACGAAGCGCCCGCCGCGCAGATCGTCCGCCTCGTCGAGCCCGACACCCGTGCCGTCCCGCTCGTCCTCAGCCCGCTGACCGCCCATGCGACACACCTCGATTCACCCGATCCGTAAGCCCGCCGGACCTCCCGCCGCGCACACCCCCGCACAGATGGCTATGCCCCAGATCGAGTGGATTGAGGCGAGCTGGAGGGTTGATTCGCCCATATGTCGTATTGATAGGTCGTACGGGTCATCTCCATCGACTTGTCGACAAGGCACGAACGGCGCACGTGCGATGGCGCGAGGCCGCGAAGGCGGACGACCGTGAGGGGGACCGCACTACCGAAAGGACTGGACGATGGCTGGGAAGTTCGAGGTCTACAAGGACAAGGCCGGGAAGTACCGGTTCCGCCTCAAAGCCGGGAACGGCGAGATCATCGCCGTCGGCGAGGCGTACGAGTCGAAGGCGAGCGCGATCAGCGGCATCCAGTCGATCCGCTCCAACGCCGAGGCCGCCACCCTGGTCGACCTGACCAGCCAGGCGACGCACAGCGGGCCGGTCGGCTACACGACCGGCTCCGGACACACGACATCGGCGGGCCAGAGCGCGCCGACGGGGAACAGGCCGGGCCCGAAGTAGGGCCGCCAAGCCGCCGGCGGGTGCGGGCGCCGCTCCGCCCTATCCCGCCCCGGCCTCGGCCCGGATCGAGTCCAGCAGGCCTTCCAGATCGTCCGGCCGCACCAGCACGTCCCGCGCCTTGGCCCCCTCCGAGGGCCCGACCACGTTCCGGGTCTCCAGCAGGTCCATCAGCCGCCCGGCCTTGGCGAACCCGACCCGCAGCTTGCGCTGCAGCATCGAGGTCGACCCGAACTGCGTGGACACCACCAGCTCCGCGGCCTGCAGCAGCAGGTCCAGGTCGTCGCCGATCTCCTCCTCGGCCACCTTCTTCGACGCCGCCTGGCCGGTGACGTCCTCGCGGTAGAGCGGGGTCAGCTGGTCCTTGCAGAAATTCACGACCGCCGAGATCTCGGTCTCCGACACGTACGCGCCCTGCAGCCGCTGGGCCTTGGAGGCGCCCATCGGCAGGAACAGCGCGTCGCCCTGGCCGACCAGCTTCTCCGCGCCCGGCTGGTCCAGGATGACCCGGGAGTCGGCCAGCGAGGAGGTGGCGAAGGCCAGCCGCGAGGGCACGTTCGCCTTGATCAGGCCGGTCACCACGTCCACCGACGGGCGCTGGGTGGCCAGCACCAGGTGGATGCCGGCGGCCCGGGCCAGCTGGGTGATGCGGACGATGGAGTCCTCGACGTCGCGCGGGGCCACCATCATCAGGTCGGCGAGCTCGTCGACGATCACCAGCAGGTACGGGTAGGGCTGGTACACCCGCTCCGAGCCCGGCAGCGGCTTGAGCTTGCCGGCCTTCACCGCGGCGTTGAAGTCGTCGACGTGCCGGAAGCCGGACTCGGCCAGGTCGTCGTAGCGCAGGTCCATCTCCCGGACCACCCACTGCAGCGCCTCGGCGGCCTTCTTGGGGTTGGTGATGATCGGCGTGATCAGGTGCGGGATGCCCTCGTAGCTGGTCAGCTCGACCCGCTTGGGGTCCACCAGGATCAGCCGCACCTGGTCCGGGGTGGCGCGCAGCAGCACCGAGACGATCAGGGTGTTGATGCAGGTGGACTTGCCGGCGCCGGTCGCGCCGGCCACCAGCATGTGCGGCATGCGCGTCAGGTTGGCCACGATGTGCCGGCCTTCGACGTCCTTGCCCAGTCCCACTATCATCGGGTGCGCTTCGCCGGTGGCCTCCACCGAGCGCAGCACGTCGCCCAGCGACACGTTCTCCCGGTCGGTGTTCGGGATCTCGATGCCGATCGCGGACTTGCCGGGGATCGGCGACAGGATCCGGACGTCCGCCGAGGCCACCGCGTACGCGATGTTCTTCGACAGCGCGGTGATGCGCTCCACCTTGACCGCCGGGCCCAGCTCGACCTCGTACCGGGTGACCGTCGGGCCGCGGGTGAAGCCGACGACCTTGGCGTCCACGTTGAACTGCTTGAACACCTCGACCAGCGCGGCCACCACGGCGTCGTTGACCTTGGAGCGGGTCTTCGGCGGCGCCCCGACCCGCAGCATGTCCGGCGGCGGGAGCTTGTATTCGGCGTTCGGGTCGGCGTTGGCCGCGTAGAGCTCCATCGCCGCCTGGACCGCGTCCTTCGGCGAGGCCCCGGCCGCCGGAGCCGAGGCCGCGGCCTTCTTGCCGCCGGACTTGCGGGTGCGGGCGACCGGGATCGTCACCTGGGCGCCGTCGTCCTCGGCGGGCACCGCGTCCGGCGTGGCGTCCCCGGCCTCGTCCAGCATCGGGATGAAGATCGTCGGCTCGTTCTCGGCGGCGACGGTCTGCTGCAGCCTCTGGTTGCGCACCTCGTTGTCCGAGGGGTCGTCCTCGGGCAGGATCCCGTACGGGTCGTCCTCCTCCGCGGCCAGCGCGTCCGGGTCCTCGCGGTCGCCGAAGATCATCCAGTGCAGGAACCCGCCGGCGTGCCCGCGTCCGGCCCGGATCCGCTCCGGGATCCGGTACACCGGCGTCGCGGTGATGACCAGCACGCCGAACAGCAGCAGCAGGACCAGCAGCGGCACGGCGACGAACGAGGACACCGTCGAGACCAGCGGCGCGGAGATCGCGTAGCCGATCCAGCCGCCGGCGTCGCGCATCGCAGTGGCCCCGTCCGAGGGGTGCGGCATGTGGCCGGCGATGTGGATCAGGCCGACCGCGGCGACGGTGAAGGCCCCCCAGCCGATGGACATCCGGTTGGTGTCGGCGGCCTCCTCCGGCCGCCGGATCACCCGCACCGCCAGCCCGAAGACCAGCAGCGGCGTGAACGCGCCGACCCGGCCGAAGCCGCCGGCCACGATCGCGACGATGGCCTGCGGCACCGCGCCGGGGAACCCGTGCCACAGCGCCGCGGCCATCACTATCCCCAGGCCGATCAGCGCGAAGCCGACACCGTCGCGGCGGTGGTCCGGGTGCAGCGACTTGGCGCCCTGCGAGGCCCGGCCGGCGCCCCGGCGCGAGCCGGTGGCCAGCCGGCCGATGCCCTTCTCCAGCGGCCCGGCGTTGCGGGCGGAGCGCGCCCGCGGATTCTGGGCGTTCTTCGACGCAGGCGCGGTCGAGGACGCGGTGCCGGACGCGGCAGCCTTGCCGCGCCCCTTCTTCGCAGCGGCGCCCCCGGCCGCTCCCCTGGATCCAGAAGACCCAGATCCGGCCGACCTCGCGGAGGTCTTCGAGCCGGATTTCGACGCGGATGTGGCTGCCGTTGCCTTGCTGTTCTTGGAGGGCGTACGGGTGGCCATGATGACCAGGCTACCGGTGATGTCCCACCGGCACCGCCCGCCACACGCAAGTTCGCCCGGGCGTGCGAGCCCGGGCGGGCCCGGCGGCCGATTCCCGTCTGGGCGGCCGTTCAGGCTAAAGTAGTTCGGTCGGCCCCTTGTGGGTGCCGCGCAGTATTCGCGTGTGCGCCCTTTCCAGGCGGGTCGATCCCCCATTCATCAGCTGGTTCGTCCGCGTCTGCACGACGCGCCGGGACTATCGAGGAGGGCCGTCGTGGCCGGTGCCAAGAAGGAAAGCAAGACAGCGCGCGCATCCGTGCGGGCCGGTGCCGGTGGTGCCGGCGGCGGGCGTGTCTTCGGTGACATGAAGCGGTTCACGCCGCTGGGTGGCGGCTTCTGCTACTTCGCCGCCGCCGACGGCAAGAACCTGCACCTGAAGGTGGACTCCGAGGAGCTGTTCGGCATCCTGTCCGCCATCGAGGGTGCGGACCGCACGAAGATCGACGCCGAGGTGACCGAGCTGGCCGCCAAGTTCGGCGAGAAGGTCCCGGCGTGGAAGGCGCTGGCGGAGAAGCTGACCGCCGGCGAGCTGGCCGAGGCCGCCGCCTGAGGCGACACCTCGCACCATCACGCATAGCGAGCCCCTGACCGCACGCGGTCGGGGGCTCGCGGCGTATCATGCGAGCGACGGCAGCCGGCGGGGTCGTCGGTTGTCAGGGGGTTGGCACACCGTCGGCCGGAGCGGACGCGGGCGGGCGAAGAGGGGGTGGGGCGTGGTCGGCATCCCCATGACCAGTGCCGACCTGGCGAACATCGGTTTCGAGACCTCTCCCCTGGTGAACCTGGTCCGCGGCCTGGACCAGATGGGCTCCACCCGCCCCCTGCGCTCGGCGCACCGGCGCTGGCTGGCCGGGGCCCTGCGGCAGATCCCCGAGCGCTGCCGGCCGCTGATGGAGCTGCTGAACGCGATCCCCAACTACGCCCCGGCCTTCCTGATCCCGGACCTGCCGCCCGGCGGGCGCCTGCACCGCGGCGTGGACGAGGAGCTGGACGCGCTGCGCGCGGTCCGCGACACCGAGCTGGCGCTGGACTTCACGATCTTCGACACCTGGGAGCGCCGCCCCTCCCGGGCCTACGAAGCCCTGCGCGACCACGGCGACCGGCTGATCCCGATGCTGACCGACGCGATGCACGCGCTGTTCACCGCCTGCCTGGCCGACGACTGGCCGGACATCCGCCGCGCCCTGGACGCCGACATCGGCCGCCGGGCCCGCCAGATGGCCACCGACGGCCCCGGCGCGGTCCTGAACGACCTGCACCCCAAGCTGAGCTGGGAGCCCGAGCAGCTCTCGCTGGCCGTCGCCAAGGTCCCGGACTGGCGCTACGACCTGCGCGGCGACGGGCTGACGTTCACCCCGTCGGTGTTCGGGCACTACGTCGGTTCGCTGATCGCCCCCGGCCGGCGCTCGATGATGGCCTACCCGGTCTCCGATCTGGAGGCGGCCGCCGCGCTCACCGCGGAAGGGCCGCCCCACGACGGCCTGGCCTCGCTCATCGGCCGGGCCCGCGCCGCCGCGCTGCGCGCCATCGGCGACGATCCCACGACCGGCGAGCTGGCGGTGCGCCTGGGCGTCAAGGCACCCACCGCCTCGGCCCACGCCGCCGCTCTGCGCTCGGCCGGACTGGTCGTCACCGAGCGCACCGGACGCAGTGTCCGGCACCGGCTGACCGGTCTGGGCGCCGAACTGATAGCGGCGAACCGCCGGTAGCCCCCGCCGGCCCCGGCAGTCCGGTCCATGTCGGGGCCGCCGGGAGGAATCCCATATGGCCGGGACCGCCCCGCCCGCCGGATGCGGGCCGACGATCCCGGCCACCCCCGTTACCCCCGTTTTCCCCGTTCCCCCGTTTTCCCCGTTCCCCCGTACGAACCCCCGCCCCTGACCCCCCGGTGAGGTGCCGATGCTTGGGTTCCCCCTGGCCGAGGAGGCGGCTCCGCCCCACGAAGGCCGCCCCTCGTCCCGCATCCATTACAGCCCGGGAGCAAAGCGGCGGGCCATCCTTTCGTTTCTGCACCGAAAGGATGGCCCGCCCAGGCGTGCCGGACGCGTCCGGCCCGTGCTCAGACCTCGACGACCACCGGAAGGATCATCGGGCGGCGCCGTGTGGTGTTGGACACCCAGCGCCCGACCGAGCGGCGCACCAGCTGCTGCAGCTGGTGGGTGTCGCCGATGCCCTCGGCCGCCGCGTCCGCCAGCGCCTGCACGATCAGCGGCTTGGCCTGCTCCAGCGTCTGGTCGTCCAGGCCGAAGCCGCGGGCGGTGATGACCGGGCCGGTGACGATGGCCCCGGTGTCGGCCGACACCGCGACGAACACCGACACGAAGCCCTCGTCGCCCAGGATCCGCCGGTCCTTCAGCGAGGCCTCGGTCACCGAGCCCACCGAGCTGCCGTCGACGTAGACGTAGCCGGCGTCGACCTTGCCGGTGATGCGCGCGACGCCGTCCACCAGGTCCACGGTGACGCCGTCCTCGGCGATCACCACCCGGTCCTGCGGGACGCCGGTCTTCATCGCCAGGTCGGCCGCGGCGCGCAGGTGCCGCCACTCGCCGTGCACCGGCATGAAGTTGCGCGGCTTGGCCAGGTTGAAGAAGTACAGCAGCTCGCCGGCCGCGGCGTGCCCGGAGACGTGCACCATGGCGTTGCCCTTGTGCACGACCGTGGCGCCCCAGCGGGTCAGGCCGTTGATCACCCGGTTCACCGCGTTCTCGTTGCCGGGGATCAGCGAGGACGCCAGGATCACGGTGTCCTCACCGGTGATGCGCACCTGGTGGTCGCGGTTGGCCATGCGGGACAGCGCGGCCATCGGCTCGCCCTGCGACCCGGTGCACATCAGCACCACCTTGTCGTCGGGCAGGTCGTCGATCTCCTTCAGATCGATGATCAGGTCCGCCGGCACCTTCAGGTAGCCCAGGTCGCGGGCCACGGCCATGTTGCGGACCATGGACCGGCCGACCAGCGCCACCTTGCGGCCGTGCGCCGCGGCCACGTCACAGACCTGCTGAACGCGGTGCACGTGCGAGGCGAAGGAGGCCACGATGATGCGCCCCTTGGCCCGGCCGAACACCCGGTCCAGCACCGGGGTGATCTCCCGCTCGGAGGTGACGAAGCCCGGCACCTCGGCGTTGGTGGAGTCCGCCAGCAGCAGGTCGATGCCGGACTTGCCGAGCTCGGCGATGGTCGCCAGGTCCGTGAGCCGGTCGTCCAGCGGCAGCTGGTCCATCTTGAAGTCGCCGGTGTGGAACACCGTGCCGGCCGGGGTCTTGATCGCCACGGCCATGGCGTCCGGGATGGAGTGGTTGACCGCCACGAAGCGGCACTCGAACGGCCCGATCTGCTCCACGTCGCCCTCGACGACCTGCAGCGAGTACGGCCGGATCCGGTGCTCGGCGAGCTTGGCCTCGACCAGCGCCAGGGTCAGCTTGCTGCCGATCAGCGGGATGTCCGGGGCTTCCTTGAGCAGGTACGGCACCCCGCCGATGTGGTCCTCGTGGGCATGCGTCAGCACCACGCCGACCACATCGTCCAGCCGGTCCCGGATGGAGCTGAAATCCGGCAGGATCAGGTCGACGCCGGGCTGGGCCTCCTCCGGGAAGAGGACGCCGCAGTCGACGATGAGCAGTTTGCCGCCGTACTCGAAGACGGTCATGTTGCGACCGATCTCTCCGAGGCCGCCGAGCGGGGTCACTCGCAGCGCGCCCCGCGGCAACGGCGGGGGTCCGGAGAGTTCCGGATGCGGATGGCTCATGCAGTTTTCCTTTGTGTTCCGCGGACCTCTGGTCCGCTCCTTGCTAGATCTTCACGCCGCCTTGGGCGAGAAACGTCTTGAGCCGGGCCTGCTGCTCCTCGGTCGCCTCGACCAGGGGCAGCCGCACCGGGCCGCCGGGCAGTCCCAGCATGTTCATTGCCGTCTTGAGAGAGATCACACCTGGCAGACTCGTCACACCGGCGTGGACCGGGAGCAGTTCGGCGTGCAGGCGGGCCGCCTCGGCCACGTCGCCGGTCAGATACGCGGCGATCATCGCGCGGATGCGCGGCGCCGCGAGGTGCCCGGACATGCTCACCACGCCGACCGCCCCGACCGACAGCCACGGCAGGGTCAGCGGGTCGTCCCCCGAATAGTAGGCCAGATCGGTGGCGGCGATGACCTCCGACCCGGCGACCAGGTCGCCCTTGGCGTCCTTGACCGCGACGATCCGGTCGTGTCCGGCCAGCCGCTTGAGGGTGTCGACCTCGATCGGGATGCCGGAGCGGTGCGGGATGTCGTAGAGCACGACCGGCCGCGAAGTGGCGTCGGCCACCGCGGTGAAGTGCCGGTACAGGCCCTCCTGGGTCGGCTTGTTGTAGTAAGGGGTCACGACCAGCAGCGCGTCGGCGTCGGCCTCGGCCCGCCGGGCCAGCTCCAGCGTGTGCGCGGTGCTGTTGGTGCCGACGCCGGCGATCACCGACGCCCGGTCGCCGACCGCCTCACGGACCGCTCGCAGCAGCTTCGCCTGCTCGGCGTCGGACGTGGTCGGCGACTCGCCGGTGGTGCCGGAGACCACCAGGCCGTCGTTGCCGGCGTCCACCAGGTGCGCGGCCAGTTTCTGCGCACCGTCCAGGTCCAGGGAGCCGTCCGCCTGGAAGGGCGTGATCATCGCGGTGATCATGCGGCCGAAGGGCGCCCCGGCCGACCAGAGGGCGTTGTCTGGCTGTAGGGCCGTGGCGGGCTCGGCGGGGTGCGCGTTCTCGGGCATGGCACAAAGGTACCGGCCCGCACCGGTGATCGAATATCTGGCGCTGCTTACGTGAAACGCGTAGAGCTGCTGAATGGACGGACCCCGTCTCCACCGCTCGGGGGTCCGGTGGGGACGGGGTCCACCGTGTTAACAGAGCCGCGAGGGGCGCGTTACGGGTCAGATTGCCCCACTGGTCGTTTTTCACTCTTTAGGACTACCAACAGTGAGCACTTCGCGACTGCCGAAGGACCACCCGCTACGGCGCGACCCGTCCGTTCGCCTGCCAGGCCGCGTACGTCAGCGGCATCAGCTCGGCGAAGGACGCCTCCATCTGCTCGGCGACCATCTCGATCTCACGCTGCGGGAACGACGGGAACGTCGCGTCCTCGTGTTTCGTCCGCAGCGACAGGAAGTGCATCAGCGCGCGGGCGTTGCAGGTGGCGTACATCGAGGAATAGATCCCGACCGGGAGCACGGTGCGGGCCACCTCGCGGGCGATGCCGGCGTCGAGCATCTCCAGGTAGGCGGCATAACTGGCCTCGCAGGAGCGGCGGACCGTCTCCTCGGCCGTCTTGTGCTGCTCCGGGGTGCCCGGGACGAACACGTACTTGCCGGGCTTGCCCTCCTGCACCAGCTTCCGCTCCGGGCCCGGCACGTAGAACACCGGTTCCAGCTTGCGGTAGCGGCCGCTCTCCTCGTTGTAGGACCAGACCCGGTGCCGCATGAACTCGCGGAAGACGAAGATCGGCGCGGACACCAGGAAGGTCATCGACGAGTGCTCGAACGGCGAGCCGTGCCGGTCGCGCATAAGGAAGTTGATCAGTCCGGCGGAGCGGGCGGGGTCGGCGCCGGCGTCCTCGATCGACTGCTCGCCCCTGGTCGACACCCGCGCCGCCCACAGCACGTCGCTGTCGGAGGCCGAGGCCTTCACCAGTTCCACGGTCATGTCCGAACGGAACCGCACGCCCTGCGGCGTCTCTTCACTCACCGTACTCACCGTCCGAGCCTAACTGCGCCGACCTGTGACGACGCAGGCGCGGACGGTGCGACAGCCCCGTCAGCCCGTGCTGCGCAGCGCGTCCGGCGGCATCATCGTGTCGATGTTGTAATACTGCGCCAGGTCCAGGCTCTGCATCAGGGTCAGGACGCGGTCCACCCGGTCGACGTTCACGGTGGTCGGGTATGTGCCGAAGCTCAGGCTCGCCGCGACCGTGGAGTTCGCCGTGGTGCCGTAGTGGATCTGCATCTCGGCCATGGCCGTGGCGCGCTGCGAGGTCACGTTCTTGGCCTGGTTGAGCGCCCCCGTGAAGGCCTTGAACAGGTTGGTGTCGGCCACCGCGAAGTCCTGCTTGGCGAAGTAGCCGCCCATCGGCATGGCCTGCGTCGAGCCGCGGGTCAGGTCCATCAGGTTGGACAGCTGGTTGTTGTTCATCGCGACGCTGAAGTACGGCTCGGCCAGGACGGCCGCCATCGGGGCCTTGGTGGCGGTCAGCTTGTCCACCACGGCGCCGGGCGCCATGGACTTCAGGTGGGCCGCCGAGTTGGCCGCCTTGATCCGCAGGCTGTTGGCCAGGTTCGGCAGCGAGGTCATCAGCATGACCGTGGGGACCGTGTAGGCGTCGTTGGCGTCGTTGGTCCCGGAGGTCGGCACCAGGAACCCGCCGGCCGCGCCGAACACGTTCCTGATCTCGTCGGCGCTCTTGATGGTCGTGGGGTTGCCGACCAGCTCCACGCTGCCGTCGCCGGCGGTGTAACCCTCGGCGACCAGCTGCAGCCGGTAGGCGCCGGTGGACTGGGCCAGGATCGCGTGCACGTAGTCGTCGTAGACCAGATCGACTTTGCCGTCGTTCAGGGCCTGGAGCGCCGCCTGGTAGGAGGAATAGGAATCATCGATCGTGACATCGATCCCCTGGTCCTTGAAATAGCCCTTGTCGACTCCGGTGTAGATGGGCAGTGCGCCGATCTCACCCTTGGGGATGCCTATTCGAAGATGATTTTGTTCCAACGCTCCGTGGGTCGGCATCGCGGAACCCGAGGAGGTGCTGCTGCTGCACGCCGTGGCGGCACCCGCGGACGCTGTGAGCACCAGACTCAGGACGATCGCCGAGGTCCTGCGCGAACGGGCTCGGGGTTTGGCTGATCGCACTGCGCTGCCCCCTACAGGGTTTTCGATGAAGCCGGTCGGCGCATCGTAATACATGGGCCGCCGGACCCCTACGTCACCGTTGAGATCGACTAGCACTAATGCACGAGTAAGGATACGCATATGCGCGGACCCCTTGCCCGGTTTATCCGCCTATAACGCACCGAACCGTACCTCTGTCAACCCCCGCCCTTGGCCACACTCGCTCTCCTGTGCTGGAATGCGTTGCTTGAAACCTAGAGACCGCGAGCCCCGTGTGGCGCCCCACCCGCCGCAGTAGCGGCCCGGTTGCAAAGAAAGCTGTGAGGGCCAGTGCAGACTCGACCCGTGTCCCCGCGCCGTCCGCCGGCTCCTTTCCCGGAGCGCGGTGTGGGCGGGCCACCGCCCGGCGGATCCATATCCGACGCGGCCGCCGGCCGCACCGCTCCCGGCGAGCTTCCGCGCGGGGTCCGTGACGGCGTGCTGCCCGGACAACGTCCAGTCCCCACCTCCCAGGAGCCGGAGGGCGGCGGGGGCCACCAACCACCTCCCGCGGTCCCCACCGGGCCCGCCAACCGCTTCGCCCCCCGCAACTGGCGCGTCCGCACCCGTCTGGTGGTGCTGGTCATCGTGCCGCTGGTGGCGACCATCTTCGGCGCCGCGGCCCGGATCGTGCAGCAGGTCGGCAACGTGCAGACCTACGACCACGCCAAGACCATGGCGGCCGCGGCCAGCCCGCTGTCGGACCTGATCGACGCGCTGCACGACGAGCGGGACATCAGCATCGAGATGATGGCGTTCCGGACACCCGGGGCCAACAGCGCGACGCTGACCAACCTGACCACCTCGATGGCCACCCAGCGCAAGATCACCGACCGCGCGTCGGACGCGATGACGCCGGTCCTGAACAAGATCGACGGCTCCTACCCGGCGGACACCCTGGCCGCGATCGCCGACGCCGAGGCCAACATGACCGGCATCGAGGCCCTGCACACCGCGGTGGACGGCTCGTACTCCAACCCGCTGAGCGTGTTCGACCAGTACAACAAGGTGCTGGACAGCCTGGACAACCTCTACGAGTTCGTCGCCGCCGACGCCGGGGACCAGCAGCTGATCAACGACTCCCGGTCGCTGTCGGACCTGGGCAAGATGACCGAGACGGCCTCGCGCGAGCGCGGGTTCCTCACCGTCCTGGCCGTCAGCGCCAACCCCAACCAGGCCCAGGACAACCTGGCCAAGCTGCAGGGCCTGATCTCGGACCTGGCCTCCACCCGCACCGAGTTCAAGACCACCGCCACCACGCAGATGCAGCAGTCGCTCAGCGACACGGTGGACGTCGACGAGTCCTACACCGGCGCGAACCAGTACCTGACCACGATCGACGACAAGCTGGCCAACGGCGGCACCAGCGACCAGGGCGACCAGCTGGTCCCCGGCAGCGTGTACACGCAGTACAACGCGCTGCTCGACAAGTACAAGAAGGTCCGTGCGGAGCAGGCCAGCGCCCTGGTGTCGCGGGCCGACTCGCTGGCCAACAGCGCCCGCGACACCATGTACCTGAACATCGGCGTCATCATCGGCGTGCTGCTCGTGGTGTCCGTGGCCACCGCCCTGATCGCGCGGTCGCTGGTGCGGCCGCTGCGGGTGCTGCAGAACACCGCGCTGGAGATCGCCGGCAACCGGCTGCCCGAGATGGTGCGCCGCCTGCGCGACGCGGACGGCAGCGAGCCGCTGGAACCGATCGCCCCGATCGCCCTGTCCAGCACCGACGAGGTGGGCCAGGTGGCCCGCGCGTTCGACGAGGTGCACCGCGAGGCGGTCCGGCTGGCGACCGAGCAGGCCATGCTGCGGAACAACGTCAACGCGATGTTCACCAACCTTTCGCGCCGGTCCCAGTCGCTGGTGCAGCGCCAGCTGCGGCTGATCGACGAGCTGGAGAACGCCGAGCAGGACCCGGACCAGCTGGCCTCGCTGTTCAAGCTGGACCACCTGGCGACCCGTATGCGCCGCAACGGTGAGAACCTGCTGGTCCTCGCCGGTGAAGAGCCCGGGCGCCGCTGGTCGCAGCCGGTCCCGCTGATCGACGTGCTGCGCGCCGCGGCCTCCGAGGTGGAGCAGTACGAGCGGGTCACCCTGCGCGACCTGCCCACCGTCGAGGTCGCCGGCCGCGCCGTGAACGACGTCGTCCACCTGGTCGCCGAGCTGCTGGAGAACGCTACGTCGTTCTCCGCGCCGGAGACCAAGGTCTCGGTCACCGGCAACCTGCTGAACACCGGCGGCGTGATGCTGGAGATCGAGGACTCCGGCATCGGCATGACCCCGGAGGAACTGGACGACTCCAACGAGCGGCTGGCCAACCCGCCGGTCGTGGACGTCGCCATCTCCCGCCGCATGGGCCTGTTCGTGGTCGGCCGGCTGGCCACCCGGCACGGCATCCAGGTGCGGCTGCGCCGCTCGGCCACCGGCGGCATCACCGCGCTGGTGCTGGTCCCGGCCGCGCTGCTGGCCGGCAACCTGTCCGACGCCCCGGCCGTGGGCGGCAACCGCGGCACCTTCGGCGACATCGCCGACACCGGCCAGCTCCCCGCGCTGACCTCCACCGGCCTGCCGCGGCGCCCCGGCGGCGCGGTGCGCGCCGAGCAGCGCGAGCTGCCCGGGGCCGAGGAGCTCCAGGGCCCGCCGGCGCAGCCGGCCCCGCTGCCGCCGTTCGGCGGCGAGCGGGTCCCGACGGGCGGCGGCGACGGAGACGGCTGGGAGGACGTGAGCGCGGCGGCCCCGCCGTACCGCGGCACCGACGCCACCCCGCCCGGCCTGGCCGAACTGCTCGCCGAGACCGAGGCCATGTCGCAGGGCGTGACCCCGGTGATCCGCGAGGGCGATCCCGCCGACCCGGGCAGCAGCGGCGCCTTCGAGCGCCCGGAGTTCGTCCTGCCGGAACCGGAGCTGGACGGCCGCCTGGCCGAAGCGCTCGACGGGACCGCGACGTACGACTTCCGGCCGAACACTCCGCAGGCTCCGCCCCCGGGCATGGAGAACACCGGCCAGTTCCGGGTCCCGAACCCGACACCCCAGGCGCCGCCGGCTCCCCCGGCACCTCCGGCCCTGAACTTCAACTCCAGCTTCGACGATCTGCTCCCGAACATCCCGGAGATGGAGCACACCGGGGAGTTCGCGGCGTACCGCGAGGCCCAGGAAGGGAACGACGACCTGCTGCTGCCGCCGCCGGCGAACCCCTTCGCCGCGCCCGGCCAGGCCCCGCAGGCCCCGGCCGCGGGCGGATTCAGCGCGAACACCGACTCGCTGTCGGGCGGCGGCCTGAACAACGACCTCGGTGCCGAACTGGCCGCCGGCGACCCGTACGCCGCGCCCGGCGAGGTGCGCATGACGCCGTTCGGCGGGCACCTGGACAGCGGCTTCGGCGACCAGCCGCAGGCTCCCGCGGCCCCGTTCGGCGGGCAGCCCGCCGGCGAGACCTACAGCGGGCCCGCCTTCGAGGCTCCGCAGTTCCAGCCGCCGCAGTTCGAGGCTCCGCAGTTCCAGCCGCCGCAGTTCGAAGCCCCGCAGCCTGGACCCCAGGGCGGGACCGGCTACGGCAACGACGCGCCCTCCTTCGGCCGCCGTCCGATGGGCGAGCCGCTGGCCGGCCCGGGCTTCGAGACGCCGCAGCAGTTCGCCGAGCAGCCCGGTGCCCCGACCGGTACCGGCTACGGCAACGACGCCCCGTCGTTCGGCCGCCGCCCCGTCGGCGAACCGCTGTCCGGCCCCGGCTTCGACGCTCCGCAGTACGGCGACCCGGCCGGCGCTCCGGCGAACGACGGCCCCGGCGACCCGATGGCGGGCTTGAGGAATCCGTTCACCACGCCCGAGGCGCCGACCGGCGGCACGGGCTACGGCAACGACGCCCCGTCGTTCGGCCGCCGCCCCCTCGGCGAACCGCTGTCCGGCCCCGGCTTCGACGCCCCGCAGTACGGCGACCCCGCCGGCGCTCCGGCCGCGGACCTGTCCGGCTCCGGCTTCCACACGCCGGTCGGCGAACCGCTGTCCGGCCCCGGCTTCGACGCCCCGCAGTACGGCGAACCGGCCGCCCCGCCGGCCGCCGACCTGTCCGGCTCCGGCTTCCAGCAGCCGCTGGGCGACACGATGGGCGGCGCGGGCTTCGCGCCCCCGGCCGGCGAGCCGATCGCCGCACCGGACCCGCTGTCCTCCTCCGGCACCGGCTACGCCGACTACCCCGACCCGCTGACCGCCCCGATCGAGTCCATCCCGATGGACCCGGCGGCGCACGACACCTCGATCTTCAACGCGATCGAGTCCGAGTGGTTCCGGGTGCGGGCCGGCGAGGGGACCGCCATTCCGCAGAGCGCTCTGGAGGCCGGCGCGGTGCGTCCGGCCGAACCGGTCCGGCCGGCCGTGCCGGGGCCGCGCACAGAGCCCGCAGGAGACCCGCTGGCGGGCTCCGGCACCGGTTTCCCGGCTCAGGGACCGCAGGCCCCCGCCGAGCCCGTCCAGGCGGCTGCTGCCGCGCCCACCCCGGCTCCGCCGACCGCCCCCGAGGCCGGTCCCGGCGCCCCGACCCCGCCGGCCGCGCCGGCCGCCGGCCTCCCCGGCGCCACGGCCCGGCCCGCCGCACCGCACGAGGAACCCAAGGAGCCCATGACCGACGACCAGAGCTCCGCGGGCCAGACCTGGCAGTCGCCGGGCGACGACGGCTGGAAGGCCGCCGAGGTGGTCAAGAAGCCGGTGGCGGCCGGCCTGACCCCCAAGGGCCTGCCCAAGCGCGTCCCGCGGTCCAACCTCGTGCCCGGCTCGGCGGACGGCACCGGCGCCGCCAAGGTCGCGCCCTCGCCCATCCCGGCGCGCTCGGCCGAAGCCGTGCGCTCCCGCCTGGCCAGCTTCCACAATGGGCTGCGCCAGGGCCGCGACGCCGCCAACCCCGGCGAGTCGCAGCCCTCCGATCCCGCCAACCCCACCGCGTCCGACGGCCCGGCCGCCTTCGGTGCTCCTGAGCCAGGAAAGCAGGACTGAGCTACCGTGAACGACCCCAACCTGACCCAAGCCGCCAGGAATCTCAACTGGCTGATCACCAACTTCGTGGACCGCGTACCGGGGGTCGCGCACACGGTGGTGGTCTCCTCCGACGGCCTGCTTCTGGCGGTTTCCGACGGATTCCCCCGCGACCGCGCCGACCAGCTGGCGGCCGTGGCCAGCGGCCTGTCGTCGCTGACCCAGGGCGCCGCCCGCATCTTCGAGGGCGGCGCCGTGACCCAGACCGTCGTGGAGATGGTCCGTGGTTTCCTGTTCGTGATGGCCATATCCGACGGTTCCGCTCTTGCCGTACTCGCTTCCTCGGATTGCGACATGGGCCTGATCGGCTATGAAATGGCCCTGCTCGTCGAACGCGCCGGCGACGTCCTGACGCCGGCGCTGCGCGCCGAGCTCCAGTCGTCGCTGCCGCGCTGAGAGGACGCCCGGTGACCCCCCTTCCCCCTGCTGTGACGAGCGACAGGAGCACGCGGCCGTGAGCAGCGCGCACGATTCCTCGCCCCTCGTCCGCCCATACGCGCTGACCCGGGGCCGCACGCGGGCCCGTTACCAATTGCCCATCGAGGCGTTGGTATCCACGACGGACAACGGACGATCGCGCCTGCCCGGCCGGGAGCCGGAGCACCAGCGCATCTGCGAGCTGTGCGTCGAGCTGAAGTCGGTCGCCGAGGTCGCGGCGCTGATGCGGATGCCGCTGGGGGTGGTCAGGGTGCTGTTGGGCGACATGTCGGACGCGGGCCTGGTCACGATCCAGCAGCCTGGCGAGTCCGACAGCGGCCAGCCCAACCTCGCGCTTCTCGAACGAGTCCTCATAGGGCTCCGCAATCTGTAGAAAGGAGGCCGTGCAGTGAACTACTCCCCTTACGGACAGGCTCCCGAGCCGCAGCCCGCGGTGGGCCCGACCACGTCGGTGAAGATCGTCGTCGCCGGCGGCTTCGGCGTCGGCAAGACCACCTTCGTCGGCGCGGTCTCGGAGATCGCCCCCCTGACCACCGAGGCCGTGATGACCGCCGCCTCCGAGGGCGTGGACGACCTGACGGTCGTGCCCGGCAAGGTCACGACCACGGTGGCCATGGACTTCGGGCGCGTCTCCCTGGACCGCGAGCTGATCCTGTACCTGTTCGGCACCCCGGGCCAGAACCGCTTCTGGTTCATGTGGGACGACCTGTGCCGCGGCGCCATCGGCGCGGTGGTGCTGGTGGACACCCGCCGGCTGGCGGACTGCTTCTCGGCCATCGACTACTTCGAGGACGCGGGCCTGCCCTACATCGTCGGCGTGAACTGCTTCGACGGCATGCTCACCCACGAGGTCGCCGACGTCCGCGAGGCGCTCTCGATCCCGCCGGATGTGCCGGTCGTCACCTGCGACGCCCGCAGCCGGGAGTCCACCAAGCTGACCCTGATCCGCCTGGTGGAGCACGCCATGTCACGCTTCGCGGCGGCGGCGGCATCCTAAGTAGGCGACGATCGCATAACGGCCGAGGGCGGCACCGGATCCCGGTGCCGCCCTCGTGCTTATGCTCCTTGCAACCCCGATGTCCGAATTAAGCAGGTTGCGCATGTCCGGGACGATAACCCTCACCCGCCGCAGCGGATTCCAGCTGCGCCCGCGGCCCTACCGGGTCTGGATCGACGGCGTCGCGGTCGGCCGGCTGGCGCAGAACGGCACCGCCGAGTTCGTCGTCGAGCCCGGTGTCCACCTGGTGGAGCTCTCCCTGGACGGCATGTACTCCGCGAAGGTCTCGGTGGACGTCCGCGAGGGCGGGACCCGGCGGCTGCACTGCGGCGCGCACGGCCCACTGGCCTTCAGCGCGTTCGGACTGCTGCTCCCGGGCCTGGCGATCAAGCTGACACTGACCCACTGAGCGCGGGTTCTGCCACGCCGTCGGCACCGTCCGTCACCGGAAGGTTCCGCAGAGTGTGCGGCATGTTCCAGCCGGCCGCCAGCCGCGAGGAGTGCACCGGCTGCCCGCCGCCGAAGAACTCGCAGAACTTCATGATCAGCGGGTCCCACGCCTCCGGGTCGATGTAGTGCGTCCCCGGGATGACCAGCTTCTCCTCGACATGGGTGCGGAGCACTTCGACCTCGAAGGCGCTCAGGCTGTTCTCACCCCCGACCGGATGCACGGCGGTCAGCCGGCATTCCATCTGGATCGGGCACTCCAGGATCCGAGGCGGGGAGACCAGTTCGGAGGGCTGTTCGGTCAACCCGGCCAGTCCGAACTTGTCCCGCTCGGTGCGGTAGCCCTGCTCGACGCGGTACGCCGAGATCTCCTTGCGGGCGGTGGTCATCGCGATGCGGTCGACGTACTCGACCATGTCGGAGGACGGCAGGTTCAGGACGCACTCGCCCTCGCGGGCGATGTTGGCCGAGGTCTGCGAGGCGTTCCCCAGCCCCAGCACGGCGTTTCCGTTGAGCCACCAGGCCGAGGACATGGGGGCGATATTGGGGGTGCCGTCCTCGTTGCGGGTCGTGATCAGGACGACAGGGGTTCCGAAGTAAAGGACTTTGATGCCTGGAACTGTGTGCATGCCTCAATCGTCGGCGGCGGCCGCCCCTTACACCGGCGGGTTCCGGACCTGTCACCGATCTGTACCTGTCATCAATCACCGGCCAGCAGCTCCAGGAACCCCGTCACCGCCGCGCTGTCCGCCACGCCCTCGGGAGTCGCGGCGAACACCGACCGCGGCGCGACCTCCCGCGGATCCAGCGCCACCACGACCACGTCCGGCCGCACCGACGCGGCGGCCAGCGCCGGGACCAGCGTGACGCCGAGCCCGGCCGCCACGAAGCCCTGCTTGGCCGACCATTCCAGGACCACGTAAGGGATCAGCGGCTGGAATCCCCCGTCCTGCACCCCGGCGATCAGCGTGTCCTGCGAACGCGGCTGGCCGGCGATCCAGTTCTCGCCCTCGAGATCGGCCAGCGAGAGCATGTCCCGGCCGGCGAGCCGGTGGCCGAGCGGCAGGGCCACCGACAACGGATCGTCCATCAGCTTGCGCAGGCGCACCCCGTCGAAGGCCGGCTCGGGCTGGGCCGTCCCGATCACCGCCAGGTCCAGATCCCCTTCGCGGATGTCCACGACCAGCCCCCGGGTCAGCCCTTCGATGTGCGTGACGACCACCGCCGGATGCACCCGGCGGAACTCCGCGACGGCCCGCGGGATCAGGGCCATGTCGGCGGTCGGGATCGCGCCGAGCCGGAGGCCGCCGCCGCCCAGCGTCCGGACGGCCCGTACATCGGCCACAGCGGCCCGCAGACGGCCTACGACGGCCGTCGCGTGCGGCACCAAGGCCCGGCCCTCCTCCGTCAGTCGTACGCCCCGTGGGAGCCGGTCGAACAAGGGCGCGCCGACGGACGCCTCCAGCACGGCTATCTGACGCGATATCGCCGACTGCGTATAGCCGAGCGAACCGGCCGCCGCGGTGAACGACTCACGCCGCGCGACCTCCAGGAATACTTCGAGCAACGCGGTGTCCATGGCCCGTCATGCTAGTCCGGCATGCTAGTCCGGCATGGATCTGATGCGAACAAATCGCTTCTGGCATCCCGGCTCACCGCCTTAGTTTCGCCGCATGACCGCTTTCACTCTCGACAACCCCGCCGGCGTCCCGAGCTCGCCGCGCAAGGCCTTCTCCAACGTCGCCGTGATCCCGCTCGGCGAGCGCACCCTGCTGATGCTGGCCGGCCAGGTGGCCTGGGACGACGACCACCAGATCGTCGGCGCCGGCGACCTGCGCGCCCAGACCCGCCGTGTCATGGAGCTGATCGGCCAGGTGCTGGCCGCGCACGGGGCGACCCTCGCGGACGTCGTCAGCCTCCGGACGTTCCTGACCGACATCTCCCACATCCGCGAGTACGGCGAGGCCCGCAACGAGTGCTTCCAGGGCCTGCCCGCGCCGACCAGCACCACGGTCGAGGTCTCGTCGCTGTTCGTGCCGGAGGCGCTGATCGAGGTGGAGGCGACCGCCGTCATCTGACACCGATCCCCGGGGGAAACCGATTCGGGACCGTTTTCTCAGGTCAGCGACCCGCCACAGGCCTATCCTGGCTGGGTGCCATCGGTTCGAGTCCGCGACATCGACGTCTACTACGAGATCCACGGCGACGGCCCGCCCCTGGTGTTGATCGGCGGCCTCGGTGTGGACCTCACCGTGTTCGCACCCTTCACCGAGCGGCTGGCGCGCACCTTCCGAGTCCTCACCTTCGACAACCGCGGCGCCGGCCGCAGCGACAAGCCGGACGTCCCGTATTCGATCCCGATGATGGCCGGGGACGTGGACGCGTTGATGGACGCGCTGAGCCTGTCCCGCGCCCACGTCGTCGGGGTGTCGATGGGCGGCCGGATCGCCATCGAGCTGGCCGCCGGCCGCCCCGACCGCGTAGACCGCCTGGTGCTGGTCTCCACCGCGGCGACCGGGACCGGCCGATTGCGGATGTCGCTGCCGGCCCGGATCCTGGGGCTCGCGAAACGCCTGCACCTGATACCCGGGGCGGGAGCGGTGCAGCGGCAGCCGCACTACGCGTACCAGCGTCAGGTCGCCGCCAGCACCTCGTACGACGGCGCCGACCAGCTGGACGCCATCGAGGCGCCCACGCTGATCCTGCACGGACGGCGCGACCGCAGCGTGCGGCCGGCCGCGGCGCTGGCCACGCGGGTCGGCATCCGCGACTCCGAGATCGAGTTCTTCCGCGGCGGCCACATGTTCTTCCTGCTGACGCAGCGGGACGAGGCCGCGGCGCGGATCGAGGACTTCCTCCAGGACTGGCGCGACCGGCACTGGCCGTCGAATGCGGCGCAGATTTAAGCCGTCACGGGATCAGTAGCCAGTACAGATTCAGCAACCAGTACAGATCTAGCGCACCAGCCCCACCGCCGCCCGCAATCCCTTCACGAACCGGGTCGGCTCGTACCTCCCCGGATCGGTGAGCACCAGCCGCGCGGCCATCTCCGCGAGCGTCACCACGGTGTGCGCGATCAGCTCCGGATCGAGATCGGCCGGAGCGTCGAAGGTTTGCGTGATCCAGCGGCCCAGCTCCTCCGCCGAGGCCAGCACCAGTCCCCGCGCCTCTTCCCGTGCCGCGTTGAACTGCGGCGGCATGTCGGCCATCGGCAGCACGACGCAGGACCACCGCTCCGGCGCCTCCCGGACCGCCGCCAGGAAGCCGTCGAGCGCGTCGGCCAGGACATCGGCCGGATGCGCTCCGGCCTTCAATCCCTTGCGCAGCGCCGGCAGCAGGCCCACCAACTGCTCCAACGCCGCCTGCTGCTCGCGCTTAAGGAGTTCCCCCAGCAGCGTCTCCCTGTTCGGGAACACTCCGTAGACCACAGGCTTGGTGACCCCGGCAGCTGCCGCCACCGCCTCCATCGTCACCGCGGCGTGGCCGTCCCGGACCACGATGCGCAGCGCGGCGTCCAGCAACTCCCTGCGACGCTGCTCGATCGGCACCCGCGGCGCGTACTCGCGCCGCCGCCGTCCGTTCTCCGTCGCCACACCCGGCCCCTTTACAAAGCTACGCCCGCGTAGCATATTGCTACGCGCCGGTAGTAATTCCCGGCGTCCACTGTATAAGGAGGCACACCCGATGCCCCACCCCAGCGCCGAGGACGTCCCCGTCTCCCCCGACCGCGGACCGCTGCGCAGCCTCGACAACGGCTTCTTCGGCCCGGACTCGGTGAGCTGGAAGGTCTGGACGTCGCCGACCTCGCTGATCGGATTCCAGCGCGCCGTGGTACTCGAGCACTTCGATCCCCCGCTGGCCGCCGCGGTCGCCGACAGCGGCGGCATCTATGAGGACCCGCACGGCCGCCTCGACCAGACGCTCGCCTACTTCCTCACAGTGGCCGTCGGCGACAGCCGCACCGTGATTCAGGCCGCCGAATTCCTGATGCGTGTCCACGCTAAGACCACAGGCGTGGAGCCCATAGCGGGGAAACGCTACAGCGCCAACAACCCGGAGTCCCAGCTGTGGATTCACATAACGGGATGGCACAGCGTCCTGAAGTGTTACGAGCTCTATGGTCCCGGCCGCTTGTCCAAAGCCGACGAGGACCGTTACTGGGCCGAGTGTCGCGTCGCCGCCGAGCTCCAGACCTGCGATCCCGCAGACGTCCCGCGCAATCGGGAAGAAGTGAAGGCGTACTTCGAGAAGGTGCGACCTCAGCTGTGTTCCTCAGAGCGTGCGCACCGCGGGATGCACTATCTGCTCTACCCGCCCTTCAAGAAGGTGGGCTTCCGCATCTGGGCCGCATCCCGTTTCACGGCGATCCTGAGCATCCATTCGCTGCCTACCTGGATGCGTCGCACAGGCGGTTTCCACCAGTGGCGGCTCATAGACTTCGGCATCCGTATAGCGCGACCGTTCATCCGCATAGGAACGCGTATCGCTAAGGTGCCGCGCGTCGGGATCACAGTCATCGCTCCGGTCGCCCCGGTCACCGGCAAAGTCCTGCGGCAGCACTACAGATCAGCGCCACCGCAGGACTCGGCGATCGTCACTCCGGCGCGGGCCCGCGAACTCCACGGGACGATGGGCTCACGCCGCGCCGATCAGCAGGCTGTCCCCGGAGCCGGCGGCGCCGCGTTGACGATGTAGTCGTCGACGTGCGCGTCCAGACATGGCGATCCGTTGCCGCCATAAGCGGTGTGGCCATGCGACTCCGACGTGAGAAGGACTCCGTTCGCCAAGGAGTTCGCGACATGGACACCCCACTGGTAGGGCGTGATCGGGTCGCCGATCGAGGAGACCACCAGGATCGGCGGCGCGCCGGGGGCCCGGACGACATGCGGGAGATCGGTGGTCGGCCAGGACCCACAGGGCAACGCCATCGTCGCGCGCTCGGCGCCGAGGTGCGGCGACGCGGCTTCAGAGGCAGCCAGGAGCGATCGGTAGCCGGCCGTTCCGCTCGGCCACGGCCGATCGGTGCAGAACAGCGCGACGTTGTCTTGGAACCCGGCGGCGTAGCCGGTCGCGGCTCCAGACGATCCGGACGCTCCCAGAGTGCGGCTGTTCCACAGGTCTGCCAGGCCCAGGATCTGAGTTCCGTCTCCATTGGCGGCGGCCGAGAGCGCGGGACTGGTGAGCGCGTAAAAGGCTCCCGGCGCTACAGAGTTGAGGCGCAATGCCGACGCCAACTCGGCCGGGCCCACCGTGCGCGTGGTGCCCTGAGCCGGCAGCGGCGCCGTCTTCACCTGCTGCTGGAGCTTGTCGATCAAGGCCATGATGCCGGCCGAGGTCGGAGCCGGACAGGTGACGCCGGCAGTCGTGTTGCAGACGTCGGCGTAATGCTGGAGTTCACTCTCCTCGGACACCGCGCCTTGCACCGTAGCCTGGGTAGCGGTGAGAGACGGGTCGAAGATGCCGTCGAGCGTCATGGTCCTGATGCGGTCCGGGAACATCTCGGCATAGATGAGCCCCTGGTAGGAGCCGTAGGAGTAGCCGAAGTAGTTCATCTTGCTGTCGCCGAGCAGCGCCCGCAGGATGTCCATGTCCCGAGCGTTCGCGACCGACCCGAGCTGACCCAGCAGACCGGGCGCCGAGTTGGCGCGGCAGCCCGCCGTGAGCTCCCGCCCGGCCGCGACCAGGGCCGAGACGCCCCGTTGCGTGGACGGCGCGGGATCCAGATGCGTGAAGGCATCGATCGCCGCGGTGTCCCCGCAGGTCAACGTGGGGTCACTGCCCTCGATCCCGCGCCGGTCCCACGAGACCACGTCGAAGTCCGCCTGCACCGACGCGCCCATCGACGACACGTCCCCCGGCAGGTCCGTCAGCCCTGAATCGCCGGGCCCGCCCGGGTCGAGGATCAGGCTCCCGACACGATGGGCCGGATCGCCGGCCGGCTTCTTGATCACCGGAAGCCGGAAGTCCCCCGCTCCGGGCCGCCCGTAGTCGCGCGGCACGACGAAGGTCGCGCACTCGAACCCCGGGATCCCCGCACACGGCTGCCAATCCAGCCGTTGTCCGTAGTATCCCGCGAGCGGTTCCGCCGCCGTCGCCGCCGCGGGCGCCGCCATCCCGGCCACGACCAGAGCGATCGCCCCGAGCGCTGCCAAATGTCTTCGCATGTCCGCCTCCCCGTGTCACGCGGTCGGCGAACGCCGGCCGCCGGGAGACAGGACGAGGTGGATTTCCACGGCCGTTGCGACCGTTACCGGATCGAGACACCGGCGTTACGGAGTGCGATGATCTTCGGGGCCGTGCGGATGCGCCGGAACCGGCGGGCGTTTCAGCCCTGCGCCTGCAGCCGGTCCAGCTCGATGGCCTTCCGCAACGCCTTGCGCGCGCGGGACCGGTCTCGCGCGTCGTTGTACGCCAGGGACAGCCGGTACCAGCCCCGCCAGTTCTCCGGATCAGCCTCGACCTCGGCCTTGCGCTGCTCGAAGATCTCGTCGGCGGCCTTCAGATCGGGCCGGCCGGAGGGCCGCCGCGGGATCTCCTCCGTGGGCCACAGGCCCTCGGCCTCCAGCCGGGTCCCGAGGCGCGAAGAGGCGTTGCCCATCCGCACCTCGGTGACCACGAACCAGACACCCACCACCGGCAGCATCAGCACGCCGATCCCGAACAGCACCAGCACCGGCTTGCCGGTCGCCACCAGCCACACCCCGCGCTGGACGGCCAGCAGCAGGTAGAAACACAGGATGACGACCAGGATCAGGGCCGTGGTGCGGTTGCGCATGAGCGGTGTGCCTATCGGGGTCTTTGCGATCTAAAGGTCCAGCAACGCGTCCAGGCCGACGGTCAGGCCGGCCGGCAGCGTACCGGTCTTCTTGCAGGCCAGCACCACGCCCGGCATGAACGAGGCGCGGTCCAGCGAGTCGTGCCGGATGGTCAGGGTCTCCCCGACGGTGCCGAGCAGGACCTCCTGGTGCGCGATCAGGCCGCGCAGCCGGATCGAGTGCACCGGGATGCTCTCGACCGCTGCGCCCCGAGCACCCTCGAGGCCGGTCTTCGTCGCGTCGGGCATCGGCGCGCTGCCGGCCGCGGCACGGGCCTCGGCGACCAGCTCCGCGGTGCGGGTCGCGGTGCCCGAGGGCGCGTCGACCTTGTCCGGGTGGTGCAGCTCGACGATCTCCACGCTCTCGAAGTACGGCGCCGCGGTGGCCGCGAACCGCATCATCAGCACCGCGCCGATGGAGAAGTTCGGGGCGACCAGGACGCGCACGTCAGTCCCGTGCAGCAGCGCGCGGACCTGCTCCTGCCGGGCCTCGTCGAAGCCCGAGGTGCCGACCACGACGTTGATCCCGTTCCGGACGCAGAACTCGATGTTCTGCATGGTCACGCCGGGGTGGGTGAAGTCGACCGCGATCTCGGCGCCGGCCTCGACCGCGCGCTGCGGGTCGTCGTCGACGTCGATCTGCGCGACCAGGTCCAGGCCCGGCGCGTCCAGCACGGCACGGCAGACGGCCTGCCCCATCCGGCCGGCCGCCCCGAACACCGCGACCTTCACGACCGACTGCCCCAGAGCGGCTGTCATGCCAGTGCCCCTTCGAACGATGAAGCGTCCTGGTAGTCGCCGATGACCGCGATCGCCGGGGGCCGCCGCAGGAACTCCTCGGCGACCTCCTTGACGTCCTGCAGCGTCACCGACTCGACCCGCCCCAGCAGCTCCTCGATGGTGAGGTGCTCGCCGTAGACGAGTTCGTTCTTCCCGATCCGGGTCATCTGCGACCCGGTGTCCTCCAGCGAGAGCACCGTGGAGCCGCGCACCTGGCCGATGCCCCGGCGCAGCTCCTCCTCGGTGACGCCGCCGTCGGCGACCTTGGCGACCTCGTCGCGGCAGATCTTCAGCACCTCGGTGAAGTTCTCCGGCTGGCAGCCGGCGTACACCCCGAACATGCCGCAGTCGGCGTGGTGCGAGGAGAAGCTGTAGACCGAGTAGGCCAGTCCGCGCTTCTCCCGGACCTCCTGGAACAGCCGTGAGGACATGCCGCCGCCGAGGATGGTGGACAGGATGCCCAGCGGGTAGCGGCGGCGGTCGTTGCGGGCCACGCCCGGCACGCCGAGCACGACGTGCGTCTGCTCGGTCTGCTTGGACACCAGGCGCAGGCCCGAGTGCGCGGCCCCGCAGTCGCCGCCGATGCGCGGCACGACCGGCTGCCGGTCGGCGTCCCGGACCCCGCGGGCCTGGGCGAACGCCGCGTCCACCAGGGCCACCACCACGTCGTGGTCCAGATTGCCGGCCGCCGAGACCACCAGGTGGTCGTCGGTGTAGTGGGAGTGGTAGTACTCGGCGATCGCGTCCCGGGTCAGGGCGTTGACCGACTCCGCCGAGCCCAGGATCGGCCGGCCGAGCGGGGAGTCGCCGAGCAGCGCGTAGGCGAACTCGTCGTGGATCTGGTCGGCCGGCTCGTCCTCGGTCATCGCCATCTCCTCGAGGATGACGTTGCGCTCGGAGGCGACGTCCTCGGGGCGGATGAGCGCGGAGGTGACCAGGTCGCAGATCACGTCGATGGCCAGCGGCAGGTCGGTGTCGAGCACGCGCGCGTAATAGCACGTGTACTCCTTGGCGGTGAAGGCGTTCATCTCGCCGCCGACCGCGTCGATCGCCGCCGAGATGTCCAGCGCCGACCGCTTCGCCGTGCCCTTGAAGAGCAGGTGCTCCAGGTAGTGCGTGGCGCCGGACTCCTCGGCGTGCTCGTCGCGCGAGCCGATGCCGGTCCAGATGCCGAACGTCACAGACCGAACGGATGGCATGGTCTCCGTGACCACGCGCAAACCGCCGGGCAGGACGGTGCGGCGCACAGTGCCGCTGCCGTTCTGCCCGGCGATCAGGGTCTCAGCCGGGTTCAAGAGGATTACTCCGCCTTGGCCTCGGCCTTGGCCTCGGAGCCCTCGGCGTCCGGCAGCACCGGGATCAGCGAGAGCTTGCCGCGGGAGTCGATCTCGGCGATCTCCACCTGCACCTTGTCGCCGACCTTGATGACGTCCTCGACGTTCTCCACCCGCTTGCCGCCGGCCAGCTTCTTGAGCTGGGAGACGTGCAGCAGGCCGTCGCGGCCCGGCATCAGCGAGACGAACGCGCCGAACGTCGTGGTCTTCACCACGGTGCCCAGGTAGCGCTCGCCGACCTCCGGCATCGTCGGGTTCGCGATCTGGTTGATCGTGGCCCGCGCGGCCTCGGCGGCCGAGCCGTTGGCCGCACCGATGTAGATGGTCCCGTCGTCCTCGATCGTGATCTCGGCGCCGGTGTCCTCCTGGATCTGGTTGATCATCTTGCCCTTCGGGCCGATGACCTCGCCGATCTTGTCCACCGGGATCTTCACCGAGATGATGCGCGGAGCGAACTCGCTCATCTCGTCCGGGACGTCGATGGCCTCCATCATGACGTCCAGGATGTGCAGGCGGGCGTCCTTGGCCTGCTTCAGGGCGGCGGCCAGGACCGAGGCCGGGATGCCGTCCAGCTTGGTGTCCAGCTGCAGCGCGGTGACGAAGTCCTTGGTGCCGGCGACCTTGAAGTCCATGTCGCCGAACGCGTCCTCGGCACCGAGGATGTCGGTCAGCGCGACGTACTCGGTCTTGCCGTCGATCTCGGCCGAGACCAGGCCCATGGCGATACCGGCGACCGGGGCCTTCAGCGGCACACCGGCGTTCAGCAGGGACATGGTCGAGGCGCAGACCGAGCCCATCGAGGTCGAGCCGTTGGAGCTCAGCGCCTCGGACACCTGGCGGATCGCGTAGGGGAAGTCCTCGCGGGCCGGCAGCACCGGGACGAGCGCACGCTCGGCGAGGGCGCCGTGGCCGATCTCGCGGCGCTTGGGCGAACCCACGCGGCCGGTCTCACCGGTGGAGTACGGCGGGAAGTTGTAGTTGTGCATGTAGCGCTTGCGCGTCTCGGGGTTCAGCGTGTCCAGCTGCTGCTCCATCCGGAGCATGTTCAGCGTGGTGATGCCCAGGATCTGGGTCTCGCCCCGCTCGAACAGCGCCGAGCCGTGGACCCGCGGCACAACCTCGACCTCGGCGCTCAGCGGACGGATGTCCCGCACGCCACGGCCGTCGATACGCACCTGGTCACGGATGATGCGCTCGCGCACCAGCTTCTTGGTCAGGGCGCGGAACGCCCCGCCGATCTCCTTCTCGCGACCCTCGAACTGCTGCGCGAGCTTCTCCACGACCAGCGCCTTGACGCGGTCCAGCTCCTCCTCGCGCTCGTGCTTGCCGGCGATGGTCAGCGCGTTGGCCAGCTCGGTCTTGGCGGTCGCGGTCACCGCCTCCAGCACGTCGTCCTGGTAGTCCAGGAAGCGCGGGAATTCCGCGGTCTCCTTGGCGGCCTGCGAGGCCAGCTGCTGCTGGGCCACGCACAGCGCCTTGATGAAGGGCTTGGCGGCCTCCAGGCCGTCGGCGACGACCTCCTCGGTCGGGGCGGTGGAGCCGCCGGCGACCAGGGCCACGGTCTCGCTGGTGGCCTCGGCCTCGACCATCATGATCGCGACGTCGCCGTCCTCCAGCACCCGGCCGGCCACGACCATGTCGAACACGGCGTCGGCGAGCTCGGTGTGGGTCGGGAAGGCGACCCAGCGGTCCTGGATCAGCGCGACGCGCACGCCGCCGATGGGACCGGAGAACGGCAGACCCGCCAGCTGGGTCGAAGCCGACGCGGCGTTGATCGCCACGACGTCGTACAGGTGATCCGGGTTCAGCGCCATGACCGTGGCCACGACCTGCACCTCGTTGCGCAGGCCCTTGGCGAAGGACGGACGCAGCGGCCGGTCGATGAGCCGGCAGGTGAGGATCGCGTCCTCACTGGGCCGGCCCTCCCGCCGGAAGAAGGAGCCGGGGATACGACCCACGGCGTACATGCGCTCCTCGACATCGACCGTCAACGGGAAGAAGTCGAGCGAGTCCTTGGGAGACTTGGAGGCGGTGGTCGCCGAAAGGACCATCGTCTCCTCGTCCAGATAGGCCACGACAGACCCGGCGGCCTGACGGGCCAGCCGGCCCGTCTCGAAGCGCACGGTGCGCTGACCGAACGGACCGTTGTCGATCACAGCCTCGGTGGTGAAAACACCCTCGGACAAGAGGTACTCCTCAGTTCGAATGCGGCGGACTGAAGAGGACGCGTTTGTCGTGGGGCTCACGCCGCCGTGTGGCGGCCCGGTCTTCGATCGAAGCCCCCGGGCGTAGAACGTCCCGAGGGCCACTACCGAAGATCGGCGCCCAACCGGCCACTTCGACGCGAGCGACGTCGCGCAGTGCCTCTTCAGTTCCCTAAAACGTATGGAACTTTTCCGGTACCCACTCTAACCGGAAAAGTCGTCAGCTTGGTCCGGCCCAGCACCCACCGGGTACACAACAGGAGCGGTCCGTGACGAACGGACCGCTCCTGTTCAAGCTACGAACAACCCAGCGGAACCTACCGCCGCAGCCCCAGCTTCTCGATCAGCGCGCGGTACCGCACGATGTCGGTCTTCTGCAGGTACCCCTGCAGCCGCCGCCGCTGACCCACCAGAAGCAGCAGCCCCCGCCGGCTGTGGTGGTCGTGCTTGTGGAACTTCAGGTGCTCGGTGAGCTCGTTGATCCGGTACGTGAGCAGCGCGATCTGCACCTCCGGGGAGCCCGTGTCGCTCGGCCCGGTCCCGTACTCCTCAACGATCTTCTTCTTCGTAGCAGCGTCCAGGGACACAGTGACTCCTCGTAAGATTGTGGTCGCTGAGCGCCCCCGGTCGACTCCACGGGGAACCACACAACTCGCGGCCGACTGCCAACGGTACCACCCCAACCCCACCCCCATCCCAAAGCCCCACCCGGGGAGGCCCCACGCCCCATGAAAACCACACCCACCACAACCCCCACCTTCCACACCTGCCTAGACCACCTGGCATCCCTCCGCCGAGCCCTAGCCGACCTGGAAGCAACCCTCTCCGCCCCCCACGCCCACCACTGGCCCACCATCGACCCCACACTCCACACAGGCCCAGCGGCGTGGCGCACAGAAAAGAACGACGCCGCCACATATGTATATGGACTGCTGAACGAAGCCGCCCCCCTCGGCGACACCCACACAGACTTAGTCCGCCACCTGCAAGCCTGGTACCAACGCATCCACGAAACGATCACCGCCATGACCACCTACGCGGAGCGCACCCGCGCCACCTACGCCGCCGCCGACGAAGCGGTAGCCGCCGCTGCCGCCGCCGCGACGCGAGCAGCGGAGGGGTGCGTGGGGCGTGGGCTGGGCGCTGGCGGTTCGGGCAGCCTGAGCAGCTCGGGCGGGGGGATGCCGTGAGCGAATCCCAGTTCGCGTACGAAGGCTTCACCCTCGACGAGCTGCGGAGCCTGGCTGCTTCGCCGCAGGTCGGGAGTATGCAGGCGATGCCGGAGTCCTTTCGCGCCCTGGCCGACCGGGTCGGCGAGGTCGCGGACCTCCTTTCGCACGCACAAGCAGACTTGCCGAACTGGTGGAAGGGGGCAGCCGCGGAACAGGCGGCGGCGACGCTGGGGCGTGCTGCAGCCGAGGCGCGGGAGTTCCACGGAAGTGCCCTGGCGGCCGCCACCGCTGTCGGCCGATGCGCCCAAGTGGTTGCCGAGCAGCAGCATCAGATGATGAACGTACCTGACGTAGCGGAGCCCGGCGTCACGGCCGTGGTGCAGCGCCCCGCGACGTCGTTCGAGGCTCTCGAGGCGGCGCGACAGGACGCCAACTATCAGGCGGCGCACGAGCAAGCTGTGCAGGTGGTCAACGGTATCGCCGCGCAGTATATCGAAACACACGCCCAGCTTTCAAGTATCGGGTTTAAATTCGATAAGGGATTTACTCCTATCGAGGAATCAAATGTATCCAACTTTACAGGAGATTCCAGTAAGAGCCACCCGTCGACAACACAGTCAGCCGTAGCCGAATTTCCGCAGCCCGGCGAACATCGATATCAATCGTTGAGACATCACACAACCCCGAAAACGCCCTCCAGGAAGCCGGCGTCTTTGACAGCCCTTCAAGCT
This sequence comes from Catenulispora sp. GP43, assembly GCF_041260665.1. Taxonomy (NCBI): domain Bacteria; kingdom Bacillati; phylum Actinomycetota; class Actinomycetes; order Catenulisporales; family Catenulisporaceae; genus Catenulispora; species Catenulispora sp. GP43. The sequence continues at coordinate 321,466 of NZ_JBGCCT010000001.1, forward strand.
GGCGACCATGGCTTCGAGTCCGCCTCTAGAGAAAGCAGCGCAAGCAAAGAAACAGGGTATGCCCCCAGAAGCTTCGACTTAGTCGATGCCCCCGCTTCACACAAGTCACCCCCTGGCACCCTAAAGGCGAAAGCTGAAGCACTAGGAGCCACCCCTGAGACATTTACCGCAGCCAAAGAGACCGCACCGGCGTTCTCCTCCAACGAAGGGACAATCACAAATAGCAGGTGGCAAACTCGCGCGGACGATGATGCTATCCACAAAGAACAAGCGACCAACGACCAAAAGTCTCTTTCCACCGTCGAATCCGCAAAGCCCTTCCATCGAACGACTGATACGACTGGCGAGGGGGCGCCTACATCTGCAGCTGAGGAGCACTTCCTCCTGCCCCAAGTAGCCAACGGCGACGCAGTTCCACCTCAACCGAAACCCCAACAGACGCCTCAATCGCAGCGTGAAGCGGCTAACGACGAAAGCGCCGCAATGATTCCCCCCTTCAGCGGCTTGGGCTCTATACACCGTACGCGCGAAGAACGTAATCCTCGTCCGGCATACCTCAAAGAGCGAAAAAGCGTATGGGTATCCACTACAATCGCTGCACCCGCAGACGGAGTTATCGGTCCAGACTGGTCCGAGCGTCCCTAGTAATCGGCCTCTCCGTAACACATGCACACCTTGCAAGTGCGTCAACAGATACCCAATGGGCCCTTCGCTACCTTCAGGCCGAAAAGGTTTGGGAAATTACACGCGGCGCACGGACTGAGGTTGCAGTCGTAGATACCGGCGTCCAGCCAGATACCGATACCGCCGTCAATCTTCTTTCTGGTGCAGACTTCTCAGACTCAACCGGCGTCAGCACTGGAAGTGGCCGCCTCGATAAGGATGAAGATGGGCACGGCACTGGTGAAGCATCGATTATTGGAGGCGCCGGGGTGAGAACACTCGGCTTATCGCCCGAGTCGAGCATTCTTCCAGTGCGGGCCACAGATGGGTCTAGCGCCGGCCTGACTTTTGGTCTCGCCCCAGCAATCGAGTTCGCCATTTCCCATAAGGCTTCTGTGATCAACTTGGCCTTGGGATACGAACAAGCTGACGCCGACATCCATCGTGCGGTCCAGGATGCTCTCAATCACGATGTTGTCGTCGTTGCCGCTGTCGGCAACGACGGAACCTCGCAGCAGTACTACCCAGCGGCGTGGCCTGGCGTGGTCGGCGTGGGGGCGATTGATAGTTCGGGGAATGTGTGGAGTCAGTCGAACACGGGGGCTGACGTGGCGTTGGTGGCGCCAGGGGTCCATATTCTGCGGGACGACAATCAGGGGCGGGTGGGGTATTCCGATGGGACGTCGGAGGCTACCGCCTATGTTTCTGCTGCGGCCGCTTTGGTGCGGAGTGCGCATCCGGGGTGGAGTGCTGCGGAGGTTGTTGCGGCTTTGGAGGCGACCGCTGATAAGCCTGCTGCGATGCGGGGGGCTGTTCGGGATGATCGGTATGGGGCGGGGATTTTGGATGTTTTGGCGGCTGTGCGGCTTGCGGAGCCGCCGGTTGTTGGGGGTGCGGTCGCGGCGCCGGTGCCTCGGGCCGGCAGCGGCTTGGGGTGGTGGTGGCTCGTTGGCGCGGGTGCGGTGGTTGGTGGTGTGGGCGTCTTCTTTGGGGCGCGGCGGTGGGTGCGGCGCGCCTGATGCGAAGTCTTTTTATATGAGTTAGTCGAAGTGCCCTATTTAGTCGATATAGCCCACTTACATCAGCTATCGTAGATTCCGTCAGAACAGGCGTGCGGGGAACACGTCGAAGGGACACGACGATGGTCGACCCGCTGCGCCAGCTCACCGATGCCACGACCTGCCTTGCGGGGCTGGATCCGCTCACCTACGACACGGGCGGCAGCCTGGCTGTGGCGCGGGCTGCCGAGCAGGTGTCGCGCGCGGCTGAGGGGGTGCTGGTCCGGTGTGTCCGGACGTGGCATGACCGGGGTGATCCGGTTCAGACGCCGGAGACCAGGCGCGAGGAGCTTTCGTGGCGGGCCACTGATGCTGCTCGGAAGGCCCTGATCGTTGATCTGGGGCGGACGAGGGGTGATGCCGGGCGTCTGATAGCCACGGTCAAGGCGCTGAGGAAGGATCCGCCGACCGAGGATGCGCTGAGGACCGGTGATATCTCCGCTCCGCAGGCCAGGATCATCGCTGAGGCTCTTGCCGCGCTCGCGCACCAGCCGGACGAGGTTGTCGACCGGGTCCGCAGGGCGCTGATCGCGCGGGCGATGGCAGATGGGGCCGAGAATCTGCGGGAGCATGCCGAGGACGCGGCGCATCGCATCGCGCCGGCCACCGTGCTCAACCGGGCCAGGGCGGCCGAGGAGAAGCGCGGGTTCCATATGACTCCTGTGCTCGACGGCTACGTGGCCGGCGGCTTTTTGTCCACCACGGGTGGCGATGCGTTGCTTACGGCCTTGGATTCGCTCGCCGACCAGCGTGCGGGGGACGAGGCTGAGCAGGCCGACGGGACCCAGGACCTCGCCAAGGCCCGGGCTGATGCCCTGGTGCGGCTGGCCGAGGACCGGCTGCGGTCCGGTGACCTGCCACAGCGCCACAACGGGCCCACGACCATGGCCATCGTCATGCGGGCCGATACGGCGCAGGCGCTGCCGGGGGCGCCGGCGGCGCGGACGGGGCGTGGGCGCGCCGTCCCCGCCGCCGAGGCGCACATGCTGCGGTGCGAAGCCGCGTTGCGGGCGGTGCTGGTGGACGGCGACGGCGAGGTGCTGTGGCAGGGCCGCAGACGACGGCTCGCGACCCGTGCCCAGTACGAGGCCATGGCGGTGCGTGATGGAGGCTGCACGGCGCCGGGTTGCGGTCGGCCGCCGCGCGAGTGCGATGCGCACCATGACATCCCGTGGGGTGCGGGCGGCCATACCGACATCGACCAGATGCGCCTGCTGTGCCGCCGCCATCATCGCGAGCTGCATGACGAGCTCTGGCAGCGGCAGCACGGCTGGCAGGAGGCGGAGGTCCGGGCGCACAACGAGCAGCGCCGGTTCCAGAAGCCGCGGACTCCCTGGTACGCGGACACGCCAGCCTGGTATCCCGGGCCGAGCCCGTGGCGGCCCGACGCTCCGGAGGCCACGGCTGCTGCCGAGGTTGCGGGTGGTGAGGCGCGATGACCGGGATCGTTCGGATGCTGCGGACCTCAGCCCTTCAGGTTGCGCACCTCGCCGTATACGCCAAGCACCGCCATCAACACCGGCAGCACGGCGAGGAAGGCCGCACCCTCGACCAAGTCGACGGCGCGAGCCCAGCGGGGGGGCATGATCGGCTCGGAGGTGCCGCGGCGGGGGCGGATCGATGCCAGACCGAGGGCCAGCAGCGCGATGACCACCAGGAGCGGGGCGAGCCACATCGCCCGCAGGTCGGGTACAGCGTTGGCGGCCATGGCGCTGAAGGCGATCACCAAACCGGCCAGCCCACTGATGGCGACGGCGAGGACCTGGGCGCGTTCGCGGAACAGACGCGCACGGCACAGGGTCACGCCCGAGACGAGGATCGCGAGCGCCTGTCCCCACACCGTGTGCGGCTCGTCCGATGCGGTCTGCATGGCGTTGATCGGGATGACCAGGAGGGCGACCGAGAGGACGAGGAGCGTGCCGACGCCCGCCGTAAGCCCGGTCAGTACCTCGAGGGTGCGGGCGACGCGCAAGCCGACCACGTAGTTGTTGACCGGGGAGCCCTCGAAGTCACCGGGTTCGACGCCGCTGGTCGGGGGTTCGATGACGAAGCGGGCGGCGGCCATCGCGGCGAAGGGCAGCAGCTCGATGACCAGAGCACAGACGGCGGCCACGATGGCGATACCGGCAGCCGGGCTGGCCTTGGTCAGCACCAGGCCGATGCCGGCGCAAGCGGCGACCAGCCCCACGGTCGCGCCTGCCACCGGTACCGCGAACCGGCGGCCGAGGCCGATGATCGCGGCGAGGGCCATGACCAGGACGGTGGCGGCGCCGACGACGAAGTGGGCGCGGCCGAGGCCGTGTCCGGCTGCGGCATCGGCGGGCAGCAGACCGGTGCCGGCCATGAACGCATAGGGGAGCGACGACGCCACGAGTACGGCTGCCGCGGTGTAGTCACGCTGCTGGTGCGTGCCTGTCGCCCAGGCCATCGCCTCGGCGACGGTGGGCCAGGCCGCGAGGCTGCCGAGTCCGCCGTCGCGGACGCTCTTCACGGCGCGGATAGCCGTATCGCTGCCGAGGGATTGGGTCGCGGCGCGATACGGGTCGGCAGGTTCGGAGGCGAAGGACGCGAGGTCGAAGCTCATGGTCGTGTCGGCCACGTCGTCATCCGGATCGCCGAACGCGTGGCCATAGTCGGCACAGGGATCGGCGTAGGCACGATTCACTCGATCGTGTCTGTGGTCGCGTCGGCCGCGATGCGAAGGATCCGACGGAACACCAGAGCCCGCGCCGTCTCCATACCCGTAGTAACTTCCGCGCCCGACAGCGGACTGGTCGTAACGCGCCCGCCGGATCGCGACGCTGAAAAGCAGCAGAGCGATCGTGCCCGCGACCAAGCCCTTCCAGCCGTGGAACGTCCCAGTGTTGGAGAACCAGAGCACCACCGCACCAAGCGTCGAAGCGACGGCGACCACGGCGAGGGCCGTCGCGCGCAAGGCAGTCGTCGTCCACTGCGAACCGCCGGCGATAACCGCCTCGGCGACGACGTCCGCGATGTCGTCGTAGACCGCGACCTCGGGGAGGTCGTCGGCCGGGCGCAGGCGGAGCACGCCGCCGTGGAGCACGCCTTGCTCGGTCAGCGAGGCTGCCGTGTCCAACGGCTCGCCATCGGCGCCGGTGAGGACGTAGCCGGTCAGGGCGGCCGCGAGGCTGGCGGAGGTCGCGAGCGGATCGCCGACCAGCCGGAGGAGTTCCGGAAGGAGCTCGGCGAGCGGCACGTCATCCGGAAGCGCCACATCGACGCGGCGGGTGGGCGCGACGACGGTGACCCGGCAGTGGTCGCCGGTCACGCCGGGCCGTCCGGCGACCCCGGAACCTGCAGTCATGCCGTTATGGTAGCCAGCCGGTCACTCCGAATACCCTTCACCAGTGAGTACGACCTCTGTCACCCGCGGACCGCGTCGCCCGTCACCGGAAATGCCCGGCGGCACCGTGGTCCTGCAACCGCCGCCGGAGGTGCCGCGGGGCGGCGGGGACGGACACTGGGCCCTGAACCTGCTGCCGATGGTGGCCGGGCTGGGATCCGTGGTGTTCTTCTTCATGCCGGGTGCCAATGCCCTGATGATGATCGTGGGCGGGCTGACGTTCGCCTCCAGCCTGGTGTTCGGGGCCGTGACGGCGGTCCGGCAGCGTGCCGGGGGCAAGAACCGGCTCGTCGACGCCCGGCGCGACTATCTGCGGCATCTGGCGAACATCCGCTCGGAGGTGACGGCAGCGACGCGCGCTCAGAAGACGGCGGCGGGCTATGCCCATCCGGATCCGGACAGGTTGTGGAGCCTGGTCGCGCTGCGCGAGCGCCTGTGGGAGCGGCGGCAGTCCGATCCCGACTTCCTGACCGTGCGGATCGGACGCGGAACGGCGCGTCTCGCGACGGAACTCGTGCCGCCCGACACGGCTCCGATGCAGGAGCTGGAGCCGATGTGCGCGGACGCCCTGCGCCGGCTGCTCGCCGTGCACGGCACCGTGCCGGATCAGCCGGTCTCGATCCCGCTGCGCTCGATCGCGCGCCTGGTCGTGAGCGGCGGAACAGCACCGTCGGCGATGTGCGCGCTGCTGGCGCAACTGGTGACGTTCCACTCCCCCGACGACCTCAAGGTCTGTGTGATCGCGGACGGCGACCGGATCCCGCGCTGGGACTGGCTCAAGTGGCTGCCGCACGTCCAGCACCCGAGCGCACAGGATGCCGCCGGACCGCAGCGCATGATCTACGACGACCGGACGGACGCCGAGGCCGGCCTGGAACAACTGCTGGCCGAACGGCCCCGGTTCACGGGGATCGTCTCGCTGCTCGACCGGCCGCACGTGATCGTCCTCTTCGACACAGTGCTGGCGCCGTCATCGGACTCGTTTGTCTCTGCCTCCGCCTTGTCCTCGTCGACGGGCTCGGCCGCGTCGTCCACACAGCTGATCTCCGACGGCGGCCTGCTCGGGGTGACGATCGTCGAGATCGGCGGGGCCCGGACCCAGCGCCCGAAACGGAACCAGATGGCGCTGCACATCGCCCCCGACGGCACCGCAGCAGTGGAACTGCCGGACGGCCGGGCCGGTTCGGACGGCCGTGCCTTCCCGATCCGGGTCGACACGCTGACCCTGGGGCAGGCCGAGGCGCTGGCCCGCCAGTTGGCTCCGCTGCGACTGTCGGCCGGAGGCGGGGACGAGCCGCTGTTGTCGGCTTTGGAGTTCACCGACCTGCTCGGGATCGAGGATGCCGCCGAGATCTATGCGCCGAGCTTATGGCAGCGTGGCTCAGCCTCACCGCACGACCGGCTGCGCGTGCCGATCGGCGTCGGCGAGGACGGCCAGCCTGTCGTGCTGGACCTGAAGGAGGCCGCGCTCGGCGGCATGGGGCCGCACGGCTTGTGCGTCGGTGCCACCGGTTCGGGCAAATCCGAGCTCTTGCGCAGCCTGGTCTCGGCGTTGGCCCTGACACATTCCAGCGAGCAGGTGAACTTCATCCTGGCCGACTTCAAGGGCGGTGCGACGTTCGCCGGGCTGGCGACCCTGCCGCATGTGGCCGCGGTGATCACCAACCTCGCGGACGACCTGACGCTGGTGGACCGGATGCGCGACGCGCTGGCCGGCGAGCTGAACAGACGCCAGGAGTTGCTGAGGCGTGCCGGGAACGTGAAGAACGTGCACGACTACGACCGGGCCCGGGCCGGCAATACGGATCTGGTTCCGCTGCCGTCGCTGCTGGTGGTCGTCGACGAGTTCTCCGAGCTGCTCACCGCTCGGCCGGAGTTCATCGAGATGTTCCTGCAGATCGGCCGCATCGGACGATCCCTCGGCGTACATCTTTTGTTGGCTTCACAACGATTGGAGGAAGGACGGCTGCGTGGGCTGGACACCTTCTTGTCCTACCGGCTGGGATTGAAGACCTTCTCGGCCGCGGAGTCACGGGCCGTGCTCGGTGTCTCCGACGCCCACAACCTGCCGAGCGTGCCGGGGTCCGGGTACCTGAAGTTCGACAACGAATCGATGATCCGGTTCAAGGCCGCGTACGTATCCGGGCCGTACGGCAAGGCCAGGGAGGTCGCGGCACCGGCGGTGCGCAGCGCGCTCCACCGGAAGCCGGTCTGGTTCACCGCGCTGCACCAGGCGCCGGTGGTGGCGCTGCGCGCCGGGTCGGCCGAGCCGGATCCGAGCGACCCGGCGTCGGTCACCGCGCTGGATGCGGCCAGGGGTTACCAGAAGACGTCCGCGACGGTGCTGGACGTGATCGTGGACCGGCTGATCGGCTTCGGTCCGGCGGCGCACCAGGTCTGGCTGCCGCCGCTGGCCGAGCCGCCGACGCTCGATGTGCTGCTGCCCGGGGTCGAGGTCACCGCTGAGCGCGGGCTGTCGGCGACACGCTGGCACGGGACGGGTCAGCTGCGGGTGCCGGTCGGCATCGTCGACCGGCCGGCCCTCCAGCGTCAGGACCCGCAGGTGCTGGACCTGTCCGGGGCCGGCGGGCACGTGCTGGTGGCCGGCGGGCCCCGGTCCGGGAAGTCGACGGCGCTGCGGACGCTGCTGTTCGCGCTCGCGTTGACGCACACCCCGGCGGAGGCGCGCTTCCTGGTGGTGGACCTGGGCGGCGGGACGCTCGGACCGCTCGCCGAGGTGCCGCATGTCTCGGCAGTCGCCGGGCGGGCGAATCCCGATCTGGTGCGGCGGATCGTCGCGGAGGCGGTCGGGGTGCTCGACCGGCGCGAGGCCGCCGGTGAGACAAAGGCTGAGGCGGAGGCGGAGGCGGAGGCGGCCCAGGGGCACGTGTTCCTGGTCATCGACGGGTGGTCGGCGTTCCGGGCGGAGTTCGAGGCGTTGGAGCAGGACGTCGTGGACATCGCGCGGCGAGGGCTGGCATTCGGAGTGCACCTGTTGGCGTCGACCGGGCGGTGGGCCGATGTGCGGGCCCAGTTGAAGGACGCCGTCGGGACACGGTTGGAGCTGCGGCTCGGTGATCCGATGGAGTCGGACATGGACCGGCGGGCGGCTGCAGAGGTGCCGCAGGGCGTGCCCGGCCGGGGCGTGACGCGGCAGAAGCTGCACACGCTCGGCGCGGTGACAGCCGTACCGCCGGAGGAATTGGCCGCGGCGATCGCGAAAGCGTGGCGCGGGCCGGCGGCGCCGCGCGTGCGGATGCTGCCGTCGCAGGTCGCGTATGACGAGGTGGTCGCACGCGAACGGACGGACGCGGGCGTGGTGATCGGGATCGATGAGGCCCGGCTGCTGCCGATCGCGCTGGACTTCGAGGCCGAGCCGCATTTCGTGGTGTTCGGGGAAGGTGAGGCTGGAAAGTCGAACTTCCTGCGGACGGTGGCGACGGGGCTGGTCGAGCAGGTCACGGCCGGGCGGCTCGAGGCGCGGTTCATGGTGATCGATTACCGCAGGAGCCTGATGGGCGTGGTGCCGGAAGAGTTCAGCGCCGGGTACGGGGTCGCCGGGCCGGCGGCGCTGTCGATGATGTCGCAGCTGGCGGAAGCCTTGCGGGACCGGTTGCCGGGGCCGGAGGTGACAGCGGAGCAGTTGCGGACGCGGAGTTGGCGGACGGGGAAGGACGTGTACGTGTTCGTCGACGACTACGACTTGGTGGCGTCGCCGACGATGAATCCGCTGGGGCCGCTGGTGGAGCTGCTGCCGTACGCGCGGGATGTGGGGCTGCACGTGGTGATCGCGCGGAACAGCGGCGGTGCCGGGAGAGCGATGTTCGATCCGGTTTTGCAGAAGCTGCGGGATCTGAACACCGCCGGGTTGCTGCTCTCGGGTGACCGGGAGGAGGGGCCGCTGGTCGGCGGGGCGCGGCCGAGTCGGCAGCCGGTGGGGCGGGGGCAGTTGGTGCGGCGGCGGGGTGGGACGGTGCTGGTGCAGACGGCTTTGGTGCCGGAACCGCAGTGGGACGCGGACGTTCGGGACGTCAGCGAGAGTGTCGCGGTGGGCGCGCGGGAGGATTCCGGACCCGAGTGAGCATGGACATGACGCGGAGCCCCAACAAGGGTTGGGGCTCCGCGCCGGTGACAGCTCAGGGGGCTGAGGTGCTCGACATCGGCTGGGCCGGCGAGGAGATGGGCGCGACGTAGCCGGACCAGCTGCTGGACTCGACCGGCGTGGGTGTGGCGCTACCGCCGTGGGCGCTCGACGAGCTGCTCGCGACGACAAGGCCGGCGGCCGCGAGCACGCCGACCGCTCCGACGCCGGCCATGACGGCGAGCGCCACGCGGGACGCAGCGGGGCCGGGGCGCCGGCGCGCGCGGTTGACGAGGTAGACGGTGGTCACGGCCGGTGCGATCACGACGACGGCGGGGACGAGGGCGGCCAGCCAGCCGGGCGGGTTCCAGCCGGTGTGGATGGTCTGGCAGGGGCTGTCGGGGACGCATTGGGAGCGGGAGCCGGCGTGCGCGGCGGCGAAGGCGAGCAGGCCGCCGGCTATGCCGCCCGGCAGGACGAGTGTGCCGACCAGCTTCTCAAGGCGAGACCAGCGTGTGGAAGTCCAGAGGAGGACCGCGCCGACGAGCCAGCCGATGCCGGCGAGGAAGCCGCCGAGCAGGAGGAGGGCGACGGCGGTGAGGTCGAGGGTCCCGAGGGGATAGGGGGCTGCAGGCGCAGGCCCTGGCGCTGGGGCATAGGCGGGTTCGGGGAGTGGGGCCAGAGAGGGGTCGTCGCTGAGGGCTGCGGCGACGATCTCGCTGGGTTCGCCGAGAGCGGCGAGCATGGCGCGGACCTGGGACAGGTCGGGTGTGGAGGCGCGGTCGGACGGTGATGCGGCGGCGTTGGGCCCGGTAGCAAGATCCTGAGAACCATTGAATGTGGGACCGGAGGAACGCTCGGCAGACAAGTCGGCGGCCGAACCGGTGCCCACGGCAGCCAGGTCATCACGATCACCGAGGCTCGCAGCACCGGCCAAGTCGCCAGAGGCCTCCGGGGCACCGCCGGCACCGCCGAGGTCGACAGGATCGCCACCGGGATCGCTCACGCCGGCAGCAGCACCGCCGGCAGCACCGAAGTCGACCACATCGCCACCCGGAGCGCTCACGCCGACAGCACCAAGGCCGACCCGATCGCCACCGGGATCGCTCACGCCGGCAGCAGCACCGCCAGCCCCCGCCTCCCGCATCTCGGCGAGCGCCACCTCGATGTGGCTGCGCACGTCCTCCAGCAGCTCGGTGCGGGCGTTCCAGGGCAGGCGGGCTGCCTCGCGGGCGAGTTCCGCCAGGTAGGTGTTGATCAGGTCGTCTGTCGCGGTGCTCATTTCCCCACGCTCCCGTCCTGGGAAAGGAAGTACTCGACGCCGTCGCGGAAGCGGCTCCACTCGGCGGTGAACTCGTCCAGTGCCTTCACGCCTTCGGGGGTGAGGCTGTAGTAGCGGCGGGGCGGGCCGTTGGGTGATTCCTGCCAGGCCGTTTCGACCAGGCGGTCTTTGCGGAGGCGCGAGAGCAGGGGGTAGATCGTGCCCTCGCTGGTGACCAGGGCGTCGACCGCACCGAGTTCGCGGAGGAGTTCTACGCCGTAGCGCTCGCCGTCTCGGAGGAGGGCCATGACGCAGTACTCGAGGACTCCGCGTCGCATCTGGCTGACCGCCTTTGCTGCACCGCCAGGTTCCATGTGTCACAAGGTACTCAGTGTGGCAGGGTTCGACAACCGACTGGCGAGTGGCGAGGACCGGTTGGAAGGAAGCTCAGGAAGTGGAACTAGCAGGACCGGCAGAACCGGCAGTATCGGAGGGACTTGCGGAATCGCCGGCACGAGCGGCATCCGTGACACCGCCGTCAGCAGGCTGGCTGGCCTTGACCGGATCCAGCGCCGGCCCCAGCGGCACCAACCGCAGCCACGGCGCCGGCACCTCACACGAAGCGTTCCCGTCGTAGCCCAACCGCATCGCCGCCGCGCCGACCAGCTGATAGCGCAGACCGGTGTCCGCCACCAGGTAGTCGGGAGCCGTCGCCGGGTCGCTGCCGGACTCGCGCACGATCGTCCCGTGCCCAGAGCGCACCACCACGACCTCGCCGCCGGTACCCAGGGGCTGCGGCAGCGACGAGCGCACCGCCACCTCCATGTGCGCGCGTCCCTGCTGGTCGAAGACCCCGGAGAACGTCGCGCACAGAACCGCGGCACCGCCGACAGCGCTCTGCGAAGCCCCGGAGAAGCGCGGCGGGAGGGCCGGCCATGACAGTGTCTGCGAGGCTGCGGTCGTCACCAGCATGTCCGGTGTCACCTTGCCCGGCGGCAGGGTGGTCTCCGTGAACTTGAACTCGGCCAGACGCGGATCGCGCCGGTAGAGCTCGTACATCGTCGGCGTGACGGCCGCGATGCCGTCCCCGGTCACGATGTAGTACTCCGCGACCGCGCCGTCGGGTCCGAGGGTGCGGCCGAACATGCCGATGCGGTTGAAGCCGTCGGGTGCGGGGCGGGGGTCCGGGCCGCCGTAGTGGCCGGAGATGGTCGGCACGCCCAGGACGTCGCCTGCCGACAGGCCGCCCAGCCAGGTCTCCGGGACGTGTCGTGGCTTCACCGTGCCGGTGCCGAAGGCCGCCGCGACCGAGGCTCGGTCGCCGACCCGGTACTTCAGGCCGTCCTCGACCACCCATTGCTGGCCCGATTCGTCCTGGACCAGGAGTGCGTCAGGGCCCGACAACACGCCGGGGTCGGTAGGGCCGCCGACCGTGAAGCCGATCTCGACCGCCGTCTTAGCGGCCGGTGTCACGCAGGCCGACCAGTCCTTCAAGTCCAGGTCACCGGCGGCCGGCAGCGAGCCCGGGACCCTCGCCAGGCCTACCGTCGGCCCCACATGCTGCAGAAACGGTGCCAACTGCGAGGGCTTCGGCTGCGCCACCTTCGGCATCGGGCCGAGCATCAGCTGTGCCGATGTCGAGTTCAGGACCGGGTGCAGGCGTCCGTCGAGCATCACGTACTGCGTGCCCGAGCCGTCGGCGATCAGGTCCTTCTGCCACTCGTTCTTCGACCGCGGATGGAGGTAGCCGACGACACCGGCCGTCCCGAGGGCGACCACGACCACGATCGCGGCCACGAGCGTCGCCCGGAACGGCCGCGGCGCCCCTTCGCCGACGCCGTCCGCACCCGGCCGCAGCAGCGCTCCGATGACCCGGCGCCGCGAGAACTCCGCCGCGGTCAGCTGCTCCTTTCGCGTCGCCATTCCCCGTACGATACGTCCTCATGCGGACCTTCGCTGGCATGGGTCTGGTGCCGGCGGGCCAGTTCACCGCCGCGAGTGGCGTGGCCGCGGCCTGGCGCCTGCGCACCCGTCGAAAGCAGCCGGAAACGGCGGTCGCCGAAACACCATCGATGGCGTTGAGACTCGGCGGCAACAGCGCAGGTATCGCAGGATCGGATGATCAAAGGCCGCGCAACGGCCGGGACAAGAGCTCGAACACTTCGAAGCGATCCAGGCCGCCGATCCCCGATCACGTCAGCACGGTCCTGGAGATCGAGCCGGTCGACGCCGTCCTGTGCTCGGCCGACCCTCCGGTCCCGATCCCGCCCGAGATCCTGGCCGGCCTGCACGAGGACCCGCTGCTCGGGCTGGCCGACGTGCGGCTGGTCCAGCATGTCCAGCCGACCGGCGCCGGACTCCCGGAACGCTCCCAGGCCGGCGCCTCGTACCAGAGCCTCAACCAGGACGTCGCCCGCCGCCTCGGCACCGATCCCGTCCCGGCTACCCGCCTGACCTGGCTGGCGTTCCGTCTGGAGCTGCCCGGCAGCCGCCGTCATGCCCTGGCCGCCCGGGCCGCAGGTCCGATCCTGGCGCGCGGCGGCGGCATCGCGGGAGCGCACCGGACGCTCGACAAGGCGGCCCGGGCCGCGTCGGCGAAGCTCGCGCTCGCCGGCTATCGCACGATCACCCTCGCCGACAGCGACTACACAACGAGCCCAGACGGCGGTTACCGGCCCGGTTCCGGCAGCGACCTGGCCCAGACCCATGACGGTTCATATACAGGTACAAATACGGCCCCCGGCACCAGGGCAACTCCGGGCGGCGTGCTGATCGGGATGGACCCGGCCCATCGTCCGGTGACCCTCGGCCTGTTCCACCGCAGGACCCTGAGTACCGCGATCATCGGCAGCCTGCACCTCGCCCAGATACTGGCTCTGCGCTGCGCCGCGGTGGGTGCCCGGGTGATTGTCGAAACCGCGCGCCAGGCCGAGTGGGACGCGGTCCTGCTGCACTCCGGTCTGGACGCCGCACGTCTGATCGTCCAACCAGTCGGACGTCCCGTCGGCCATCCCGGCTGGCCCATGCCGAGCATGGCCACGCCGCTGCTCGTCCTGCGGGACTGCGGCGCCCGCCCGCCCTACGCGGAAGTGCCCCGCGGGCCCTGGACCTCGATCGTCACCCTGCTCCCCTATTTCGATCCGCGCACCGCCGGCTATCTCCGGGACGCGGATCTGGTGGGGCTGCAACGGTTGCCGCGCGAGGAAGCGGCGATGGCGCGGCACGTGCTGTCGCTGCCCGACAAAGACACCGCCGCCCTGGCCGACCTACCCGATCCGATGGTTCTGTGGCGTTCCCGGAAACGGACCATGCGCTATTGCGAGTTCGCGCCGACGAAGTGGGAGGAAGCCTTTCTCGGCGAGCCTGTGCGATGAGGCTTTGACCGCTTGCCGCGTCCGCCTGAGCACGGCCCCGGCAAAGATCGGGCAGCGTAGGGTTGGGGCATGACGAGCACCCCGGACTCCGAAGAAGTCCCCTACGGCGAGGTCGTCGGCTTCCTGCGCGACCTCATCCGGATCGACACGTCGAACCCGGTCAAACCCGAGCGGCCGGCGGCCGAGTACGTCGCCGAGAAGCTCGCGGAGGCCGGGCTGGAGCCCCAGATCTTCGAGTCCGAGCCGGGCCGGGCCAGCGTGGTGGCCCGGATCGAGGGCTCGGACCCCAGCGCCGACGCGCTGCTGCTGCACGGCCACCTGGACGTGGTGCCGGCCGACCCCGCCGACTGGACCTTCGACCCGTTCGCGGCCGAGGTGCGCGACGGCATGGTGTGGGGCCGGGGCGCGGTCGACATGAAGGACATGGACGCGATGATGCTCGCCGTCACGCGCCGCATGCTCCGCGAGGGCCGCAAGCCGCGCCGCGACGTGGTGCTGGCCTTCCTGGCCGACGAGGAGGCCGGCGGCAACCACGGCGCCAAGTTCCTGGCCAAGCAGCACCCGGACCTGTTCGACGGCGTGTCCGAGGCGGTCAGCGAGGTCGGCGGCTACTCCTACGAGGTCTCGCCGGACCTGCGCTTCTACCTCATCGAGACCGCGCAGAAGGGTCTGGCGTGGATGCGCCTGCAGGCCCGCGGCCAGGCCGGCCACGGCTCGATGATCAACGACGACAACGCGGTCACGGCGCTGGCCGAGGCGGTCGCGCGCATCGGCCGCCACGACTGGCCGGTGACCCTGACGCCGACCGTCACCACCTTCCTCGCCGAGGTCACCGAGGCGCTCGGGGTCGACTTCGACCCGAAGGACCCGGCCTCGGCGCGGGCCGCGGTGGCCAAGATCGGCCCGCTGGCCCGGTTCATCGGCGCCACGCTCCAGCACACCGCGAACCCGACGAAGCTGGAGGCCGGGTACAAGGTGAACGTGATCCCGGAGCGGGCCTTCGCCGAGGTGGACGGGCGCTTCCTGCCTGGCCTGGAGCAGGAGTACTTCGCCGAGATCGACAAGCTGCTCGGCCCCGACGTCACCCGCGAGTTCACGCACTACGACATCGCGCTGGAGGCCCCCTTCGAAGTGCCGCTGGTGGAGAAGATGATGGCCTCGCTGCAGGCCGAGGACCCGGCGGCGCGCGTGGTCCCCTACTGCCTGTCGGCCGGCACCGACAACAAGACGTTCGGCGTGATGGACATGGGCCGGGGCTTGATCCGCGGCTACGGGTTCGTACCGCTGAAGCTGGACCCGAGCCTGGACTTCGCGGCGATGTTCCACGGCGTGGACGAGCGGGTGCCGCTGGACGCGCTGGAGTTCGGCAGCAAGGTGCTCGACCGGTTCCTGACAGTAGCCTGAAGCGACGACGTGAAAGCCCGGCCCCGCAAGCGATGCGGGGCCGGGCTTTCACGGGTGGGCGGCGGGAATCCGGTGGGGCTCAGCCCTTGTCCGGCGAGGTCCGTTTGAACGGGTTCTCCGACTCCGGATCGGTCAGGGCCAGATAGCCGCCGCTCGGTTGATACGAGCTGAGCTGCTGGGTCCGGGTGTTCGGGTCGGCGACCAGCGACGGGACCTGGACCGTGCGCCGGTGGTCCTCGTCGAGCGCCTTCGGGTCGATGCCGGACTCCCCCAGCGCGCGGCGGCTGGCCTTCTCATAGAGGTTCACGTAGCCGCAGCGGACCGTGAGGCACTTGGCGATCCGGCCGGTGATCGACTCGAAGAAGTCCTTGCGGTAGGCCTCGTCGGTGACCGCGGACACCGCGAAGAAGAACGCGGAGAACGTGGTCAGCAGGATCGCGGTGCGCAGCAGCGGTTCGGAGAACTCGAGGTTGGTGCCGGGGATCCGCGCGTAGAAGCCGAAGAGCTTGCCGGGTTCGATGATCTTCATCCAGGTCTCCGCCTGCTCCTTGGTGGCGAAGTGGCAGGCCTGCATGTAGTCCTCGGCCGTGCGCGAAGAGCTGGTGAAGACCGCGTCCTTCGGACACTCCGGTGTCTTCAGCCAGTCCGCGACCTGCCCGTTCGTCACCGCCAGCTTGCCCAGCGACACGAAGTAGACGAACACCACCACCGACAGCAGAAGGATCTGGATCACCTGTGTGAAGCCCAGCACGAACAGCATGTTGACCCGCTGCCGCCGGTCGGTCCGCAGCTGCGGCAGCTCGTCGTCGAGCTCGCCGACGTGCTCGTGCAGCGGGGTGTCGGCGGCGGCCGCGATCACGGCCTCCAGATAGTAGTCGCCCTGCAGGTTCTTGACCTCGCCGGGCAGCCGCACCATCAGGAACAGGAAGGTGATCGCGGCGAAGAACAGCGTCGTGTACCAGAGCTGGCTGCGCTGCTCGAAGGACGAGGCGATGTGCCACATGTCCACGTTCAGGAACAGGAACGTCCCGAACAGCGCGAGCATCGGCAGCGCCTTGCTCGCCAGGTTCCCCAGGTTGCCCAGTTCCTCGAACGAGTGCCGCAGCGCCCACTTGAGCACCGGCAGGATCGCGTAGGCGGTCAGCAGGTAGACCAGGGCCAGCACGCCTATGTTGGCGAAGAAGTCGGCGGCCACCGCGCTCCAGCTCGCCCCGGACAGCTTGCCGACCACCGGCCCGAGCAGCACCAGCAGGGTGATCTCCACCGGCCCGATCTTGCGCGGCCAGCGGTACCAGCGCTGCGGCTGCCGGAGCAGGTTGGCGACCAGGATCACGACCGCGACCGCGACCAGCCCGATGGCCCCGCCGATCAGCCGGTCCTTCCAGGTCACGGTCTTGCTCGTGAGCTCAAGGCCCATCTGGAAGACGACTAGGACGACGAACAGCGGCAGCGCGCGGTTGAAGACGTCCTCGGTCGCCTTGTAGTTCTCGATGAAGTGCGGCAGTCCGCGTTTGATGAACCACTTCTCGACGTCGTCGAGGTGCAGGTGCGCGTCGGCCAGCGCGCGGCGTTCGTCGCGCTTAGCGGCCATGGCGCGCGCGCCGCGGGACAGGGTGGGCGTACTCACGGTCCCCCCGGAGAGTGAGCCTATTGAGGCAGAGGCTGGATGAAGACCCGCCGATCCTAAGGCATGCCAACCCCCTGTCACACCGAGGCAGAACCCTGTCTCAATGCCTGGATGGTTCCGGCCTGCGCGTTCTCATCCGGCCCGTCCCACGCGGCCTCACTCGGCCGCCAATGGCACCACCAGTTCCGGTCCGTTGTTCCGCACCGAGTTCACCGCCGGCGAGACCGGATAGGTGTCCAGGTGCGGGTCACGGCCGGCGTCCAGCAGGCCCAGCAGCGCGTCGGCGTCGCCCTCGCCGGAGCCGTAGTCGGGGTCCAGCCAGGCGTCGTAGCGCGCCCTCGGGACGATGACCGGCATCCGGTCGTGGATGTGGTGCAGCTCGCCGACCGAGGCGGTGGTGAGGATCGTGGCCGACCACAGCCAGGCCGCCGGGTCCTCCTTGTCCTCGATCTCCGGGTCGCGCCAGAGCTCGTACAGCCCGGCGAAGGCCAGGGTGTCGCCGGAGCCGTCGTGGATGAAGAACGGCTGCTTGACGGGCTTGGGGCCGGCCGGCTTGTACCACTCGTAGTAGCCGTCGGCCGGGATGATGCAGCGGCGCTTCATGAAGGCGCGCTTGAAGGAGGCCTTCTCGGTGATCGTCTCGATGCGCGCGTTGAACATCTTCTGGCCGATCTTGCGGTCCTTCGCCCAGGACGGCACCAGGCCCCAGCGGACCTCCCGCAGCTTGCGCACCGCCTCCGAGCCGGGCTCGGCGTCCCGCGGGTGCCGCTCGATCGCGGCCACGACCGAGTCGGTGGGGGCCACGTTGTAGTTCGGTTCGAAGGTCTGGGCGACCTGCTCGGCCACCTCCGACTGCCCGATGCCGAGCTGGTCGGCCAGCTGCGAGGGGTCGGTCCGGAGCACGTAGCGTCCACACATGCCACCGAGCTAACCACGAGTCGCCCACAGGAACCCAGCCGGCATCCGGCGCCGCCAGCGGTGATCGGCCGTACCGACTAGCCTTGACCCATGACTTCCGCCGAGAAGAGCCTGTGGTCCGCGCCGTCCGCCAGCCGCCCCGTGACGGCGGGCGTCCGCGTCCCGGGCTCGAAGTCGGCGACCAACCGGGCGCTGCTGCTGGCCGCGCTGGCCGACTCGCCCTCGACGATCACCGGCGGGCTGCGGGCCCGGGACTCGGTGCTGATGATCGGCGGACTGCGGGCGCTGGGCGTCGAGGTGGACGCCGGCGAGACGTTCGACGCCCCGGTATGGCGGGTCACGCCGCCGGCTCAGCTCAGCGGCGGCGCGGACGGGACGCCGGCGAAGGTCGACGTCGGCCTGGCCGGCACCGTCATGCGCTTCCTGCCCCCGGCCGCGGCGCTGGCCGCGGGCCCGGTCTACTTCGACGGCGACCCCTACGCGCGCTCCCGTCCGATGGGCACGCTGCTGCAGGCGCTGCGCGACCTCGGCGTCCGGATCGACGACGGCGACCGCGGCACCTTCCCCTTCCTGGTCGAGGGCGTCGGCGAGGTGCCCGGCGGGCTGGTGGAGCTGGACGCCACCGCCTCCTCGCAGTTCATCTCTGCGCTGCTGCTGGCCGGCTCCCGGTACCGGAACGGCGTCGAGGTGCGGCACGTCGGCGGGCCGATCCCCTCGCAGCCGCACATCGACATGACCGTGGAGTTCGTCCGGGCCGCCGGCGGCGCCGTGGACGCCTCCGAGCCGGGGCGCTGGGCCGTCACCCCTTCGGTCCTGCACGGCCGCGAGTGGAGCATCGAGCCGGACCTGTCCAACTCCGCTCCGTTCCTGGCCGCGGCCCTGGTGACCGGCGGAACCGTGACCGTTGCCGACTGGCCGGCCGCGACCACCCAGGCCGGGGACGCTTTGCGGCACCTGCTGCGGGAGATCGGTGCCCGTGTGGAACTCACTGGCGCGGGGCTGACCGTCTCCGGCGGGGCCGGCGTGCACGGCATCGAGGCCGACCTGCGCGACGTCGGCGAGCTGACGCCGACCCTGGCCGCCGTCGCGGCGCTGGCCGACTCCCCGTCCCGGTTCACCGGCATCGGGCACCTGCGCGGGCACGAGACCGACCGGCTGGCCGCGCTGGCCCGGGAGATCAACGGCCTGGGCGGCGACGTGGTCGAGGAACCGGACGGCCTGCTGATCCGGCCCCGGCCGCTGCACGCCGGCGTCTTCGCCACCTACGACGACCACCGGCTGGCCACCGCTGGCGCGGTACTGGGCCTGGCTGTGCCCGGCGTGGAGGTGGAGGACATCGCCACCACCGGCAAGACGCTGCCGGACTTCCCGGCGATGTGGGCGGCGATGCTGGACGCCGACGACCATGACGTCCCGGCCCCGACCGGGGTCCACAGCTGATGGCGGGCGCCGGCCGGAAGCTCGACAGCTACGACGAGAGCGATGTGCGCGTCCGGGCGAACCCCAAGGGCAGCCGGCCGCGGACCAAGAGCCGGCCGGCACACGAGGACGCGGCCACCGGCATGGTGATCACCGTCGACCGCGGCCGCTACACCTGCCTGGTGACGGACAAGAAGAAGACCCGGACCGTGATCGCGATGACGGCCCGCGAACTGGGCCGGCAGCGGATAGTGGTCGGCGACCGGGTGGGCCTGGTCGGGGACCTGTCCGGGTCGCCGGACGCGCTGGCCCGGATCGTGCGGGTCGAGGACCGGCGGACCGTGCTGCGCCGCACCGCCGACGACACCGACCCGGTGGAGCGGGTGCTGGTGGCCAACGCCGACCAGCTGGTCATCGTCACCTCCTTCACCGATCCGGAGCCGCAGCCGCGGATGATCGACCGCTGTCTGGTCGCCGCCTACGACGCCGGCATGGCGCCGCTGCTCTGCCTGACCAAGGCCGACCTGGTCATAGCGTGGCAGGAGGACGCGATCCTGGAGATGTACCGGCCACTGGACATCCCGATAGTGGTCTCGGCCAACGCCTCGGGAGCGAAGGATCTCGCGGCGCGGCTGGCCGGGCGGACGTCGGTGCTGGTCGGCTCCTCGGGCGTGGGGAAGTCGACGATCTTCAACAAGCTGGTGCCGACGGCGTTCCGGGCGACCGGGCGGGTGAACGCGGTAACCGGGCGCGGGCGGCACACCTCGTCCTCGGCGCTGGCGCTGGAGCTGCCGGGCAAGGCCGGCGGCTGGGTGATCGACACGCCCGGCGTGCGCTCCTTCGGGCTGGCGCACGTGGACGTCAACCGGCTGATCGACCACTTCCCCGACCTCGCCGAGGGCACGGAGAACTGTCCGCGCGGCTGCCAGCACGACTCACTGGCGCCGGAATGCGCGCTGGACGCGTGGGTCGCCGAGGGCCATGCGGACCCGGCGCGGCTGAACTCGCTGCGGCGCCTGCTGGACGCGCGGTTGGGCGGGGAGCCGGCGGCTGTCGTCGTCGAGAACTGAGAGCGGAAATCAAAGAGCAGCCCGCACGCCTGTTCGCGTATCGTGAGGCACGCCGGTCGCGGGACTTGTGACGCGACTTCCGGAACCTGCCTTTGGAGCAACGATTCGCAGCTCGCGCCTTCCTTCCCCGACCGGCATCAAGGCGTATGGGCGCGATGTGGTGGCGGCGGAAGACGTGTTGCTCTTCGTCAATGCGGCGACCGCCTCCACCGGCCAGCGGGAGTTCTCCCAGGATGCCGAGCAGCAGACGATGTCGCTGGCCTTCCTGCACGAGTACATGCGGGTCAACTATCGCGAGCTGTATGCCGCGACGTTGGCGCTCGGCATCAACGACCACAACGCCGTGCTCGCAATACGCGGGCTGCTGGGCGATGCGCGGGACATCACGCCGGAGCAGAAGGCTGTAGAGGGACGCCTTATAGCGCGGACCCTACTGACGCTTCCCCCGCCGCGCGTGTTCCGTCTCTTCAAGGCGTTGCAGCGCGATGGCGTCAACAATCGGCGGACCCGCGCGATCATCCGAGACTGGATGACCGGCCTCGACAATCCGGCGTACCACGCGGTCAAGTACCGCAGCGGTTTCAAGGCCGGGCTGAAGCACGCACACGTAGACCTCGGCGACAGCGAACTGCGTGACTTCCTGTTCGGGCCACTCCAGCGCAAGCCCTATAAGACTCCGATCCTGGAGACGTGGCGGCAGGCGCACTACGACGGCAACGTCCTCTACAAGCTCCCGTACACCGTTGCCGAGGGCTTCGCCGCTAAGCGCGGCATCAAGCGTGAAGTCTTTCTAGACCGCATCGGCAAGCAGATGACTCCGTTGGAGAAGCTGCGCACCGACCGAGTGCCGATCGATCCGCTGGAGCTGATCAGCGGCAAGGCGAAGTATTGCGGGACAGACCAGATCCCGTGGCTGACCCGGCTCGCGGTTCGCATCCTGGCGATGCCGCTGGACGAGCGAGCCGCGCGACGCGCCGAACTCACCGACGGCATGCGCCGTTTTGCCCGGTGGGAGGCCGACAAGCTGGCTGGGACCTGGGGACGCGTCACGGCGGTACTCGACGACAGCTTCTCGTCCTTCGGCTCGCCGGTGAAACGGCGCCGACCGCTCGCCGTGGCGCTGGCGACGCACTTCCTGCTGGAGGCGCTGGCAGCGCCGGGGCAGTACACGCCGCTGTGGATGTCCGGACGCGACGATCCGCTGCTGTCGTACCCGAGTGGCGCGACACCGCTCGGCACCCGTCTGCTGGACGCGTTGGAGACCTCGCCGGAGCGCCTCGTCGTGGTCTCGGACGGCTGGGACAACAGCCCTCCGGGGCTCGCCGGCGAGGTGCTGCGGGTGTGGCGCACCCGGCTGGATCCGGCGCGGCGCGTGGACATCGTGCACGTCAACCCGGTGTTCGACGCCGAAGGGCTGGATGTGCGGGCCCTGAGCCCGCTGGTGCCCTCGGTCGGCATCCGCGACGCCGAGGACCTTGTGCTGCTGGTCGAGCTGGCGCAGTTCGCGCAGGGGCGGGTCGGGCTGCCGGAGCTGATGGCGTATCTCGACGGCCGGGTCCGGAGGTTCCTCGGTGCGGATTGATCTCACCGGCCTGCAGTCCGGGCCTTCGCAGACGTGGGGTGCGCTCCGTCTGGTGCCGCTGCTGCGCGACCGGCCGGTCGAAGGCCTGCGGCTGCACAGGATCGCGTACTCGGAGGAGCCGCGCTGGAGCGAGGTGAAGCTGACCTCGAAGATCTCGTACTACTCCTACATCCCGCACGGCTTCGTCGCCGACTGGAACCGGGAAAGCGGCGACAGCAGCCAGTCGGCGGCGTTCGGGACGCAGCTCCTGGACCAGCGCGGCAGCGTGCGCGGCATGCCGATGCAGGTCCACCGCCGGATGACGCAGAAGCTGGGCAAGCAGCGGGCGCGCTTCCTGCCGCTGCACTTCGCGATCGAGGGCTATCTCAGCCTGCATTTCGGCGGGCCGGACATCGCCTGGCGCGAGTGGTCGGACCGGCTGCTGCGGCGTGGGCTGTCGCCGCGGGTGGAGGCCTCGTACCGGGGCACGGTGGTGGCAGGCCTGGAAGACGCGCTGAAGGTCTTCGAGATCCACGAGGGGCAGTGCGGCGTGCTGCTGTACACGGCCGACACGCTGGCGGCGGCGTTCGCGGTGCCGCATCCGGAGGACTACCGCGAGCTGCACCCGACGCTGGTGCTGGACCACTTCGGCGAGTTGGTCTACCAGTACGCGCTCATGACGCTCGCGGTCGACGAGTTCCGGGCCTACATCGCCGACGAGGGCATCGACAGCCTCGCGCGACTACGGACAGCCGCCGAAGCGCAGAACGCGCAGTGGGCCGAGTTCCACGACCGAGTGATGGCGAACGCACTTCTGGACCACGACTACACAGCGGAGCGCGGGTACCAGATGGGCGAGTTCGACCTGGTCCGTTTCCGGCCGCGCTTCAAGCCCGGCGAGGAGAACCACATCGGGGAGGCGATCACCGACCAGACCGGCGCGATCGCCTACCTGAAGACGTTCCGGCTCTCGGAGGCGCAGATCCGGCGCGGCTACCTGCTGGAGCTGCTCGCCTCCCACGGCTGGCGGCTGTCGGCGGCGGCCGAAGCCATCGGGACCACCGCCGAGGATCTGCGCGGGCGGATCCGGGCGGCGGGCTTCGAGATGATGTTGCGGCAGAAGGAGAAGCGGTAACGCCTGTTCACTGCGGGTTCGGTGAACTCACCGGCGCGTCGGGGCAGGCACCGTCGCTGATGTACGGGCTCGGGTCGACGCTCACGTCCTCGAAGGGCGGCAGCGTGCTCGGGGCCGTACTCGGCTGCGCCGCAGCCGCGACGTCGGTGTCCGGCACCTTGACGCACAGGGAGCGGTTGTCCTGCTTGTCGTGGACGGTGACTTCGCCGTTCGCGGTGAAGGACTGTGAGAAGACGTACTCGACAGGGATGAACACCCCTGCGGGACTCGTGGGCTCCTGTTGCTGCGCGTACCCCCGCGGCGAGCTACCGCAGTTCGCCGCGCTCGGCGAGAACTGGCTCGGCCCCAACGAGGACGGCCATATCTGGGATTCGACGGCTGCGGACTCCCGGCAGACGGACGGGCCGTCGATGGCGGTCGACAGCACGCTCGTGGCCGCCATCCGCAGCTGGTTCTTGTCGTCCTGGACCCGCGACGAGCTGAACCCCATGATCACCACGCCGATCAGAGCGGCTCCGAGGCCCAGCCCGATGAGCGCGCCGTCCGCCGAGTTGCGCGACTTCGCCGCCTGCTCGTCCTGCTGGTCCTGCTGGTCCTGCTGGTCCTGCTGGTCCTGCTCGTCCTGCTGGTCCTGCTCGTCCTGCTCATCCTGGGCGTCCTGGGCGTCCTGCACGGCCTGCGCGGCCCGGCGTTCGGGGTCCTGGCGCTGGACCTCGTCCATGACCGTCGTGGGCTGGCTCACCGCAGGATCCGAGTCGCGGTCCGAGCGCGACGTGAACCAAAAGATGCACAGCCCGAGCAGCGCGACGGCCGCCCCGGCGATGATCAGCGCCCACCCGACGCCGGTCCAGCCGCCGTCCGGCCCGGGCTTGCAGGTGGTGCACGTCGTCCGCACATAATCCGGCCACAGCGCAGCAGTCACCGCGTTCACGAATCCCCCGTCCCCCTTGTCGGTACCGACGATACTCGCGGCGGACACGAAGCGGCCGGGACACGCATCGCGCGTCCCGGCCGCTCGCCGTACAGGGCGCAGTACAGGCAAACAGATCCGCCGACTACATCGACGTCGCCCGCAGTATGGCGCTGATCGTCCGCATGGCGACCGACAGCGTCGCCAGGTCGTAGGTCTCGGTCGCCATGATCTCGTCCAGCACGGTCCGCGAGCGCTCCACCGCCGCGCGGTCCTTGTCCAGCCACGCCTCGTAGCGCTGCTCCGGGGTGTCGTCCTCGCTGCCGGAGGCCAGCAGGGCGGCGGTCAGGCCGGCGTGCGAGGCGTACAGCTCGTCGCGCAGGGCCGCGCGGGCCATGGTCTGCCAGCGGTCGACGCGCGGGAGCTCCACGATCTTCTGCTGGATGGCCGCGATGCCCATGCGGTCGGCCAGGTCGAAGTAGACGTCGGCGACGTCCAGGACCGGCTTGTCGGTCGCGCGGGCGGTCTCCACGATGTCCAGCGCGCCGAAGATCGACGACATGCCGGCCACCGCCGAGGCCAGCTCGCCGGGGACGCCGGCGATGATCAGGTCCTCGCGGTGCTCCTGGTAGCGGGTCAGGTGCGGGCCCTTGAGCAGCTTGGGCAGGTGCGCGGCGATGTCGCGGACGCCCTCGCGCAGCTGCTCGATCTGCGCCGGGATGTCCAGCGGGTGCCGGCGGTTCTGCAGGAACCAGCGGGAGGCGCGCTGCGTGAGCCGGCGGATCTCCATCCGCATCGCCGTCTGCACCGCGGCCGAGACCTTGTTGTCCAGCTCCTCGATGGCGGTCAGGTAGCCGCCCATGTCGAAGACCTCGTTGGCGGCGCTGTAGGCGCGGGCGATCTGGTCGGCCGCGGCCCCCGACTCCTCCCGCATGCGGAAGGCGAACGTGATGCCGGCGGCGTTCACCAGGTCGTTGACCACCTGGGTGGTGATGATCTCGCGGCGCAGCGGGTGCGAGTCCATCAGGCCCCGGTAGGTCTGGCGCAGCGGGGTCGGGAAGTACTTCGCCAGGCGCTCGACGTAGTACGGGTCGTCCGGCAGCGAGGAGGCGAACAGCTCGTCGGCCAGGACGATCTTCACGTACGCCAGCAGCACCGACAGCTCCGGCTGGGTCAGCCCGCGGCCGGCCGCGCGGCGGTCGGCCAGCTGCTTGTCGTTCGGCAGGAACTCCAGCTCGCGGTCCAGCAGGCCGTCCTTGACCAGCTTGCGCATCAGCCGGCCGTGCGCGTCGATCAGCTCCGGGGCCTGCCACTGGGCGTTGGCCAGCGCGATGTTCTGGTCGATGTTGTCGCGCAGGACCAGGCGCGCGACCTCGTCGGTCTGCTCGGCCAGGACCTTGTTGCGCTGCTTGACCGTCAGGTCGCCGGCGTGCACCGCCTGGTCCAGCAGGATCTTGATGTTCACCTCGTGGTCGGAGGTGTCCACGCCCGCGGAGTTGTCGATGGCGTCGGTGTTGATCCGGCCGCCGGCGTTGCCCGGGCCCCCGGAGGTCGCGTACTCGATCCGGCCGAGCTGGGTGAAGCCCAGGTTGCCGCCCTCGCCCACGACCCGGGCGCGCAGCTCGGAGCCGTCGATCCGGATCGCGTCGTTGGCCTTGTCGCCGACCTCGGCGTGGCTCTGCGAGGAGGCCTTGACGTAGGTGCCGATGCCGCCGTTCCAGAACAGGTCGACCGGCGCCTTCAGGATCGCGTTGAGCAGGTCGTTCGGCGCCATCCGCAGCACCGAGGACTCCAGCCCCAGCGCCTGGCGCACCTGCGGGGAGATCGGGACCGACTTAGCGCTGCGCGGGTACACGCCGCCGCCGGCGCTGATCTTGCCCGTGTCGTAGTCCGCCCACGAGGAGCGCGGCAGGTTGAACATCCGCTGCCGCTCGGCGAAGGACTCCGCCGCGTCGGGCTCGGGGTCCAGGAAGATGTGCCGGTGGTCGAAGGCCGCGACCAGCCGGATGTGCTCGGACAGCAGCATGCCGTTGCCGAACACGTCGCCGGACATGTCGCCGACGCCGACCGCGGTGAACTCCTCGCTCTGGGAGTCCACGCCGAGCTCGCGGAAGTGGCGCTTCACCGACTCCCACGCGCCGCGCGCGGTGATGCCCATGCCCTTGTGGTCATAGCCCACCGAGCCGCCGGAGGCGAAGGCGTCGCCGAGCCAGAACCCGTAGTCGATGGCCAGGCCGTTGGCGATGTCGGAGAACGTCGCGGTGCCCTTGTCGGCGGCCACCACCAGGTAGGTGTCGTCGCCGTCGTGGCGCACCACGCCGGCCGGGGGCACCACCTCGCCGGAGACCAGGTTGTCGGTGATGTCCAGCAGACCGCTGATGAAGGTCTTGTAGCTGGCCACGCCCTCCGCCAGCCAGGCGTCGCGGTCCACCGACGGGTCCGGCAGGTTCTTGGCGTAGAACCCGCCCTTGGAGCCGACCGGCACGATCACCGAGTTCTTCACCATCTGCGCCTTGACCAGGCCCAGGATCTCAGTGCGGAAGTCCTCGCGGCGGTCGGACCAGCGCAGGCCGCCGCGCGCCACCTTGCCGAAGCGCAGATGCACGCCCTCGACCTGCGGGGAGTACACCCAGATCTCGAACTTGGGCAGCGGGGCCGGCAGGTCCGGGACCGCGTGCGGGTCCAGCTTGAAGGACACGTAGGGCTTCGGCTCGCCGTCCGGGCCGGTCTGGAAGTAGTTCGTGCGCAGCGTGGCCTGGATGACCTTGAGCAGCGAGCGCAGGATGCGGTCCTCGTCCAGGGACTGCACGTTGTCCAGCGCGCCCTCGATCTCCTCGACGATGCTCTCCCACAGCTCCGGCGTCTCGTGCGAGTACGCCGGGGAGAACTTCGCCTCGAACAGCTTCACCAGCAGGCGGGCCACCCGGCGGTTGTTCGCCACGACCGACTCCACCAGCTCCTGGCTGGAGGTCATGCCGCCCTGGCGCAGGTACTTCACGTAGGCGCGCAGGATCACCACCTGCCGCCAGGTCAGGCCGGCCAGCGGGACCAGGGTGTTGAAGCGGTCGTTCTCGGCCCGGCCGGTCCAGATCGCGGTGAACGCCTCCTGGAAGCGGGTGCGCGCGGCCTCGTCCATGCCGTACTCGGCGATCGAGGCCGGGTCGCAGCGCAGCCCGAAGTCGTAGATGCGCGAGTAGGGCTGGTTCGGGGCGTCGATCTCCAGGTCGTAGGGGAACTCGTCGACCACCTCGACGCCCATGCGCTGGAAGACCGGCAGCACCTCGGCCAGCGAGACCGAGGAGCCGACACGGTAGATGCGGAAGCGGCGGTCGCCCGGGGTGGAGTCGACCTCCTCGTACAGCCGCACCGCGCTCTGCTCCCCCGAGGCCTTCAGCCCTTCCAGGACCTTGACGTCGGCGACCGCCATCTCCGGGCGTTCCTCGGCCTTGTACGACTCCGGCAGCGCCGCGCCGTAGGCCTCGCGCAGCTCGCGGGCCTGCGCCTCGCCGAAGTCGCCGAGCAGGGCGTCGGCGAAGTCGTCGTCCCAGGTGCGGGTGGCGGCGGACAGCTTGGCCTCGATGGCGTCGGCGTCCGCGTCGGCCAGCGTGGTGCCCGGGGCGACGCGCACCACGAAGTGCAGACGGGTCAGCACCGACTCGGTGTTGCGCACCGTGTAGTCGATGACCGCGCCGTTCAGCTCCCGCATGAGGATGTCCTGCATGTGCAGGCGGGTGGAGGTGTCGTAGCGGTCGCGGGGCAGGTACACCAGCGCCGAGTAGAACCGGCCGTAGGCCTCCTTGCGCAGGAACAGCCGCAGCCGGCGGCGCTCCTGCAGCTGCGAGACCGCGATCGAGATCTCGGCCAGCTCCTGGGTCGGGATCTGGAACAGCTCGTCGCGCGGGTAGGTCTCCAGGATCTGGAGCAGTTCCTTGCCGGAGAAGGAGTTCTGGTCGAAGCCGGACTCGGCCAGCACCGCGCGCACCTTGCGCTGCACCACCGGGATGCGCAGCACCGACTCGGTGTAGGCGGGGGCGGCGAACAGGCCCAGGAAGCGGCGCTCGCCGACCACGTTGCCGTCGGCGTCGAACTTCTTCACGCCGACGTAGTCCAGGTAGGCCGGACGGTGCACGGTGGACCGGGTGTTGGCCTTGGTCAGCACCAGCAGCCGGGCCTCGCGGGCCTTGGCCCGGGCGTCCGGGCCGAGCTTGGAGAAGCTCTGCGACATCGGCTGGTCGGCACGCAGGATGCCCAGGCCCGTGCCGGGGACGGCGCGCAGAGTCTCCTCGCCGCTGTCGTCGGTCGTCAGGTCGTACTCGCGGTAGCCCAGGAAGGCGAAGTGGTCCTCGGCCAGCCAGCGCAACAGGTCGGAGGCGTCGGCCAGCTCCTCACCGCGCACCGGCGGCTTCTGCTGGTCCGAAGCCGGGTGCAGGTCCTCGGCCAGGGACAGCGCGGTGGCCCGCATCTTCGGCCAGTCCTCGACCGCCTCGCGCACGTCGCGCAGCACCCGCTGCAGGTCGCCCTCGATCTCGGAGTAGCGCGTGCCGTCGGCGTCCTCGCGCTGGGACAGCCGGTCGATCTCGATGTGGATCCAGGACTCGACGGTCACGTCCGGACCGGACTTGTCCTGGTCCGGGGCCATGATCTCCAGCAGGTCGCCGACCAGGTCGCGGCGGACGTGCATGACCGGGTGGATGATCACGTGGATGCCGCGGTCCTGCCGGGACAGCTCGGAGGTCACCGAGTCCACCAGGAACGGCATGTCGTCGGTGATGATCTCGACCACGGTGTGCCCGCTGGACCAGCCGGTGGTCTCCACGGTCGGGGTGTGCACGCGCACCTTCGCCGTGCCCTGCGGCCGCGAGGCGGCCAGGGCCGCGTGCGACAGCGCCGCCGAGCGGATGTCCTTGGCCGCGGTGCCGATCAGGTCCTCGGGGGCCGCGTGGCGGTAGTACTCGTCGAGGTAGGCCTCCATGGCGCCGTCGCCTTTAGCCGGCATCAGCACCGCGGCCGAGGCGCCGCCCCCGGCGTCGGTGGCAGGTTTGGCCGCCTGGCTCAGCAGGTCGGCCTTCGCCTGATCGAGCTTGCCCAGTTTCGCACCCGTATACGTGCTCTGCATGGCCGTGTGAACTCTATTCTGTCGCGCGCCGTTGCGTGACTAAGTGGTTTACGAGGGGACTCGCGCTACTGCTTGTGAAGTTGTCGGATCGAGCCGGCGCGCATGGGGTCATACTCAAAAGACGACAGACACGCCGAAAAGTCACGTCTAAAGGAAACTTCTGAGCTCCCACAGGAGTGGGAAGTAGTGCAAGCCCAGACGAGAGCGCAGGTAGGGCGCGCCGGTCGAGCCGCCGGTGCCGGACTTGGTGCCGATCTGCCGCTCCACCATGGTCACGTGCCGGGCCCGCCACAGCGCGGCGGCCTCGTCGTGGTCGAGCAGCGCCTCGGACAGCTCCCACAGCTCTCCGTAGCTGTCGCGGTCACGGGCCACCTTGACCAGCGAGTCGCGCAGCTCGTCCTCGGAGGCGGCGGGCAGGCCGGCCTGGGACACGGCGTGCACGAAGCCGTCCCACAGGCTCGGGGCCTCCAGACGCTCGGCCAGCCGCTTCTGCTCGGCCTCGGTCAGGCCGCGGAACCGGTTGAGGTAGGTCGGGTCCTTGGCCCCGGAGGCGAATTCCAGCTCGCGGAACTGCGCGGACTGGAAGCCCGAGGCCGGGGACAGCAGCTCGCGGAAGACCAGGAAGTCCTGCGGGGTCATGGTCTCCAGGACGGCGATCTGCCGGATCAGCACGTCCTCGATGGTCGCGACCCGCTTGAGCAGGTGCTTGGCCCACCACAGCCGGCCGCCGAACATCGCGGCGGTGGCCGCGTCGACCTCGTGCAGGAGCTGTTTGAACCACAGCTCGTACACCTGGTGGATGGTAATGAACAGGAGTTCGTCGTGCGCCGGCGGATCCGACTCCAGGACCTGCGCGGACAGCAGCTGCTCCAGCCGGAGGTACGAGCCGTAGGTCAGCTTCGCCCCCTCCTCGCCGAAGTGGTGGCTGGTGACCGTTTCGTCGCCGAAATCGGGGGAGGCGCCTACAGGACAGCCGACGACGCTGTCGGCTGACGGTTCTTTCGTCACGTGTGCCAGGCTACCGCCGCCCGGGCGGGGGCCAAGCCCGCTTTGCGATGACGGATTGGCAGCTGTTCGGCAATCTGCTGTACACCTTGGCCAGGCACGGCGGGCCTTCGCACCAAAGCGGCGGGAGCGGCCCGGACTTGCCACCGCACGGCCGGTCCGGCCGCGCGTGGCATCGCCTCCGGTCGTCTCAGGTCAAGTCGCGGACCGCGACGGTCTGGTCGCCGGTGGTCTCGCCGGTGGCCCGGAAACCCAGGCGTAGGTAGAAATCCTGAGGGCCGGCAGGGCCCGGGTGATAGCTGACGAACATCTTCGTGCCGCCGCGGCGGCGTATCTCGGCGGCGACCTGCTCCACGGCGTAGCGGCCGTGGCCGCGCTGCTGCTCGCCGAGGCCGATGTTCAGCCGCCACAGCCCGGAACGCAGGTCGGGGGTGGCGCAGGCGCCCTGGCTCCAGTCGACGTCCAGGAACGCCATGAGGAAGCCCACGACGCGGTCGCCGGCCAGGATCAGGCGCGGCCAGGCCGAAGCACCGAAGACGTAGGCCTGGGCCAGGGACTTCATCACCGGCGCGACCAGGTGTTCCTGGTCTCGGCGGACCTTCACCGCCACGGCGTCGTCGAAGTTCTCCGGGGTCACCGGTACCAGTCGCAGCCCGGTGGCCGTGGCGGATTCGTTCATCGTGCGTTCCCCTCCTGAAGGTGGTCGCCGAAAAGGCTAGCCACGAAAGCGGCCCGGCTTCGCCGAAGCGAAGCCGGGCCGTCCCCCGATGGTTCCCCGTTGTCCCCCGATCCCCCGTGATCCCCCGGCTGCGTGCGCCGCGACCGTGTCAGCCGTCGGCCGCGATCGCCCGCAGCACGTTCATCCGCGAGGCCCGGAAGGCCGGCGCCAGGGCGGCCAGCAGGCCGACCACCGCGGCTCCGAGGAACACCGCGACGATGGTCCCGACCGGGATCGCCAGGGTGCTGATGCCGATCCCGGACAGCACCCGCTGCGCGGCCACTCCCCAGGCCAGGCCCAGACCGACGCCCATGGCCGCGCCGAACAGCGCTATCACCACCGACTCCAGGCGGATCATGCGGCGGGTCTTGCGCCGGCCCATCCCGATCGCCCGGATCAGGCCGATCTCGCGGGTGCGCTCCACCACCGACAGGGCCAGGGTGTTCACCACACCCAGGATCGCGACCACGATCGCCAGGCCCAGCAGCCCGTAGACCATGTTCAGCACGCCGCCGACCTGGTCGTGGATCAGCTGCTTGTAGTCGGTCTGGCTCTTCACCGTCACCTGCGGGAAGGGCGCCAGGCCGTCCTTGAGCGCCGCGTAGGCCTTGTCCTGCTGGCCCTTGTCGGCCTTGGCGAACAGCAGCTCGGAGGCCGGCTGCTCGGAGGCCGGCAGCGACTTGCCCAGCGTGGCCAGCGAGACGTAGCCGTCGCCGTGGTTGAACACCGTCTTGTCGCTCAGGATGGCCAGGACCGGCAGCTTGAGCGGGGTGCCGCCGTGGAAGGTGACGGTCAGGACCGAGCCGACGGTCGCGTTCCGGGTCTTGGCCTCGGCCGCCGGGATGGCGATGCCCTCCTTGGTGAACACGTCGGACAGCGAGCCGGAGGTGGTGGCGGCGTCGAAGTCCTGGGTCAGGGTCGGCGAGGAGGCAGAGATCACGATCGTGCCGTCCTTGCCGCCGCCGGAGGCATCCGACACCGCGGCGTTCAGGAACTTGTTCTCCGTGACGTGCGCCAGGCCCGGCGTCGCCTGGGTCTTGGCCAGCACCTCGGGGGTGATCATCAGGCCGCCGTTGGTGGTGATGATGTAGTCCGCGCCGACGCTCTTGTCCATCTCCGCGGTCGCCGAGGTCACCAGCGAGGAGCCGACCACCGCCATCCCGGACACCAGCGACAGCCCGATCATCAGGGCCGCGGCCGTGGCGCCGGTGCGGCGCGGGTTGCGCAGCGCGTTGCGCTGGGCCATGGTGCCGATCGAACCGTAAGCGGCCGGCATCCAGACACCGAGCGCCCGGATCACCACGCCGGCCAGCAGCGGGCCGAGCAGGATCGCGCCGACCAGGGTGACCAGCACGCCCAGGCCCAGCAGCAGTCCGCCGGCCGCGGTGGCTCCGGAGACGCCGCCGCCGATCAGGGCCGCGGCGCCGCCGGCGGTGATCACCAGGCCGATGCCGTTGCGGATCCGGGAGGCGCGGCGGTCGCCCGGGGTGCCGGCGTCGCGCAGCGCCGCCATCGGCGTGATGCGGGCCGCCCGGCGCGCCGGAATCCAGGCCGCGAGCAGGGTGACCAGGACACCGACCGCGTAACCGGCGATCACCGAGGACGCCGTCACCGACATGTCGGAGGCCTCGAGGTTCAGGCCGACGCCGTTCATGATGGCGATCAGTCCGTAGGCCAGGCCGGCGCCGGCGGCGATGCCGAGGGTGGCGCCGATGACGCCGAGCAGCAGCGCCTCGAACCGGACCGAGCGGTTGATCTGCCGGCGGCTGGCGCCCAGCGCCCGCAGCAGGCCCAGTTCCCGGGTGCGCTGCGCCACCAGCATCTGGAAGGTGTTGACGATCAGGAACGCGCCGACCAGCAGCGAGATCCCCGCGAAGCCCAGCATGATGTACTTCATGAACCCGATGAAGCCCACGCTGTTGCGGCCGTCGGCCTCCTGCTGCGCCCGGGTCTTCACGTCGTAGCCGGCGCCGAGCTTGTCGGCCACCTCGGCCTTGAGCGTGTCGTCGGACGTGCCGGGCTTGGCGTCCAGGTTCACCCCGGTGAACACGCCGCTCTTGCCGAGCAGCTTGGTCTGCGCGGTGGCCGTGTCGAAGTAGAACAGCGACGCGCCGGGGTTGGTGGTCCGGAAGGTCGCGATGCCGCTGACCGCGACCTGGAAGGTGCCGGCGTCGGTGCCGGTCACGATGCGCAGCGGAGACCCGATCACCAGGTGCTTCTTGGCCGCGGTGTCGGCGTCGACGACCACGTCGCCGGGGCCGGCCGGCGGACGGCCGGAGGTCAGGTTCACCGCCGGGTGCGGCGTGACGTACCAGTTGGAGCCGACGGTCGGGCCGCCGGAGGAGTTGGAGATGGCCTTGTCGTCGGCGCCGACCACGGCCAGCCGCTCGGTGCTGACGTCACCGTAGACGGCCTGCACACCGGGCAGGGTCTTGACGCTGTCGAGCACGGACTGCGAGACGGTCTGCTCCGGCGCGCCGGGCAGCGCGTCCTTGTCGGCCTTGGCCGACACCGCGACGTCCGAGGCGGTGGTGGCGAACAGCCGGTCGAAGGTGGTGGTGATGGTCGAGGTGAACATCAGGGTGCCGGTGACGAACGCCACGCTCAGCACCACGGCGACCAGGGACAGCCACAGCCGGCCCTTGTGCGCGAAGAAGTTGCGGCGGGATGCCTTCCACATGATCGTGTCCCCCCGGCCGTCTCAGCGCTGCTGCGCGTCGCCGCGCGGGTCGTGGCCGTGCACAGGGTGGCCGTGGGTGTCGAACTGCCGCATCCGGTCCAGGACCTTGTCGGCGGTCGGCGCGGTCATGTCGTCGACGATCCGGCCGTCGGCCAGGAACAGCACGCGGTCGGCGTAGGCGGCCGCGGACGGGTCGTGGGTCACCATGACGAAGGTCTGGCCCAGCTCGTCCACCGAGCGGCGCAGGAAGCCGAGCACCTCGGCGCCGCTGCGGGAGTCCAGGTTGCCGGTGGGCTCGTCGCCGAAGATGATCTCCGGCTGGCCGGCCAGGGCGCGGGCCACGGCCACGCGCTGCTGCTGGCCGCCGGACAGCTCGCTGGGGCGGTGCTTGAGCCGCGGCGCCAGGCCCACGGTGTCGATGACCCGGTCCAGCCACGCCTTGTTCGGCTTGCGGCCGGCGATGTCCATCGGCAGCGTGATGTTCTCCGCGGCGTTCAGGGTGGGCAGCAGGTTGAACGACTGGAAGATGAACCCGATCCGGTCCCGGCGCAGGTTGGTCAGCTCCTTGTCCTTCATGGCGGTGACCTCGCTGGCCACGCCGTCCCGGCCGTAGATCCAGATCTTGCCCGTGCTGACCGCGTCCAGGCCGGCCAGGCAGTGCATCAGCGTGGACTTGCCGGAGCCGGACGGCCCCATGATCGCGGTGAACCGGCCCCGCTCGATGTCGACGTCGACCCGGTCGAGCGCGACGACCGCGGTCTCCCCCTGGCCGTAGCGCTTGGTCACGGCCTCGGCGCGGGCGGCGGTGCCGACGGTGCGGTGGGTGACCGCGGCCTGTGCTGCCGTTGTCATGATCTTCCCCTCAGGTGGCTTCAGCTTCAGCTAGGTCGGTTGTCGATCGACGTCTTCAAGGCTGCCAGCCGCGGCGGAACCGCCGCCACGGAGCCACCAGGTGTCCGGCGGTGGGGTTAACCCCACCGTCCGCTACCGGCCTGCTCTTAGGGTACGGAAGCCCCGCTGGCCAGGCGCTTGGTTCGTGTTGCGAACAACCTCGGGGACGAGCTATGGTCCGTGACACGAACGATTCAGTTCGCATCACGAACATCTGAGGCGGCGGCCCGGACCGCCGCGAGGGGACGGCTCCCATGCGCAAGAAGGTCGCGATCGTCGGCGGCGGCTACGGCGGGGCGAAGGCCGCCAAGTCCTTGGACGCGGACCTCGATGTGGTCCTCATCGATCCGAAGGACGCCTTCGTGCACAGCGCGGCGGCGTTGCGCGCGCTGGTCCGCCCCGACTGGGCGGAGAACATCTTCTTCCCGTACGACACCTTGCTGAAGAACGGCACCGTGGTCCGCGACCGGGCGGTGGAGGTGGACGCGCACGGCGTACACCTCGCCTCCGGCGGCCGGGTCGACGCCGACTACGTGGTGCTCGCCTCGGGCTCTTCCTATGCCTTCCCGGCGAAGATGCACACCGACGTCGCCGATGAGGCTTTGGTCGCACTGCGCCAGGCGCACAAGGAACTGGCCGACGCCGGCCGGGTCCTGATCCTCGGCGCCGGGCCGGTCGGCCTGGAGCTGGCCGGGGAGATCGCCACGACCTGGCCGGACAAGCGGGTGACGATCGTCGACCCGTCGGCCGACCTGCTGCCCGGCTTCATGCCCGAGCTGGTCGCCGACCTGCGCGGCCAGCTCGACGAGCTGGGGATCGAGCTGCGGCTGGGCAGTGCCCTGGCGGCCGGGCCGACGGTCGCGCCGGGTGTCGTCGGCGAGTTCACCGTCACCGATGAAGACGGCTCGCGACTCACCGCGGACATCTGGTTCCGCGCGCACGGCTCCCGGATCCACACCGATTTCCTGGACGGCGCGGTCCCCCGCAACGAGCGGGGGCAGGTGAAGGTCACCGAGCGGCTGAGCGTCGAAGGCCACGACACCCTCTACGCCCTCGGCGACATCACCGACCTGCCGGAGACCAAGATGGCCGGCTTCGCGCTGCGGCACGCCGAGGTCGTGGCGGCGAACATCATCGCGCACGCGCGCGGCGAGGAGCCGGCGGCCGTCTACACCCCCCTGCCGATCAAGGTCGGGCTGCTGCCGCTGGGCCCGACCGGCGGCGTCGGGCAGTTCCCCAATGAGCAGGGGGCACCGTTCCAGGTGCCGACGGAGACCGTGGTGCAGATGAAGGGCTCGGAGATGATGCTCGGGCACTTCCGGGAGCTGTTCAACCTCTGATCAGGCGCCTTTGCGCAGCTGCCGGGCCACGAGGCCGGCCGGGATGGCCGCGAGCCAGATCATCAGCCCGGCGGGGGCCGAGACGGCGAACGCGACCAAGATCGCGACTACCGCGATCACCGTCGCCGTGCCGAAGTCCCAGAGCATGGCCCGGGCCAGGCGGTCGGAGATGACCCGGGCCTGCAGCCGCTCGTCGCGGCGGACGGCGAGGAAGAGCGCGAGCATCAGCACGTTGAGGACGCCCATCGTGACCGCGTAGTAGACGATGGCCAGCGGTTCGTTCCCGCCGTACTCCGACAGCAACGCGGTCGGGAACGGCAGCAGCGCCACCACCCCGAGCAGCGCCAGAGTCAGGCGCACCACGGCGGCGTCGGTCCGCTGGACCAGCCGGAAGATCCGGCGGTGGTCGCGCCAGCGGTCGGCGGTGATGGCGAACGTCAGCGCGTAGGCGCCGATCTCGGACCAGGTGTCGTGCAGGGCCTTGGTGAACTGCGCGTGGTTCAGTCCGGAGGGTACTGAGACGTTCAGGACGAGCAGGGTCATCGCGATCGCGAAGATCCCGTCGGACAGGGCGATCAGCCGATCCGGGCTGTCGTCGAGCCCATCGGTGTCCGGACCGCCGTCCGGGGTGTCCTCCGGGCTGTCATCCTGGGCGGAGGCCTCCGGCGGGCTGTCGGGCACGGCACTCACCCTATCGTCGCGCCGGTCCGGTCCATCGCCGGACGCGGCGCGTCAGTCGTGCTTCTCGCAGGTGAAGTCGTCCCCGAACACGACAGGCACCTGATTCGCCATGACCAGACGGCCGAGCAATTCCGCCAGCTGTGCCTGTTCCTCGCCGGAGAGCATGACCGGCAGCTCGGCGACGCGCTGCACGGTCTCGTCGTAGAACTCCTCGGCGAGCCTCTCGCCCTCCTCGGTGAGGAAGACGCGGACCGCGCGGCCGTCGGCGCTGTCCGCCTCGCGCCGGACCAGGCCGCGGCGCAGCGAGCGGTCCACCAGGCCGGTGAGGCTGGATTTGGCCAGACCGAGGATGCGGACCAGTTCGCCCATGCCGAAGCCCTCTTCGGGCTTGCCCATCAGGACGCAGAGCAACTGGCCCTGCTGCGAGGTGAGCTGGTGCTTGCGAGCCGTCTGCTCGTAGGTGGCGTCGACCAGGAAGGCCGAGCGGACAAGCGCCGTGACGATGCTCATCTCGGCTTCCGGTTCGCGCACCATCGGGGCTCCCACATAAACGTCGAGGCCCCTCAGATATCTGAGGGGCCTCGTTGGTAGCGGGGACAGGATTTGAACCTGCGACCTCTGGGTTATGAGCCCAGCGAGCTACCGAGCTGCTCCACCCCGCGCCGTTTTGCTTCTCCTCTACTGTAACACCTCTTCGCTACCGACTGGCGCGATATTCGCGTGGGCACCACCACACCCGCGGCGCCGGATATGGCGACGGGCCCTATTGCCATGGCATTCTGTCGCGGGGAACCTGGCAGGATGCGACAGAGCGTGGAGATCCAGTTCCCCTCAGGTGCCGGTTCGTATGCGGTGACCCACTGGTCGGGACCCGGAGAGACGGATCAGGCACCTACTGTGATCGCCGCGCACGGCATCACCGCC
Source organism: Catenulispora sp. GP43 (assembly GCF_041260665.1). Classification (NCBI taxonomy): domain Bacteria; kingdom Bacillati; phylum Actinomycetota; class Actinomycetes; order Catenulisporales; family Catenulisporaceae; genus Catenulispora; species Catenulispora sp. GP43. Next base: position 358,666 of record NZ_JBGCCT010000001.1, read on the forward strand.
AACAGCCTGGCCTTCGCGCCGTTGGCCGAGGCGCTGCCGGAGGTCGACCTCATCGCACCGGACCTGCGCGGTCGCGGGCGCTCCCGCGAAGTCGGCGGCCCGTACTCGATCGCCGCTCACGCGGACGACCTGGTCCGCACCCTCGACGAGTTCGGGGTGGAGCGCGCGACCATGCTGGGCCATTCGATGGGCGGATGGGTGGCCGCGACCGCTGCGGTCCGGCACCCGGACCGGTTCACCGGGGTGGTGCTGGTCGACGGCGGCCTGGGTTTCCCTCTGCCCGAGGGCACCGATCTGGACCAGCTGCTCGACGGACTGCTCGGCCCGGCGATGGCCAAGCTGCGCACGGTCTACGCCAGCCGGGAGGAATTCCTTGCGCCATGGCGCACGCATCCGTCCTTCCAGGACGGCGGATACACCCCCGAGGTCGAGGCCTACCAGCTGCGCGACATCATCGGCACCGAGCCGGAGATCCGCTCGGCGTGCATCCTGGAGGCGGTGCGGGGCGACGCGGCGGACCAGCTGCGGAATCCTGAGGTGGTCGGCGCGATCCGCCGGCTGCCGAGGCCGGCGACGTTCCTGTACGCCGAACGGGGTCTGCTGAACGAGCCCGTCGGGCTCTACTCCCCCGAGGTCGTGGCCGCGGCCGAGCTCCCCGGAGCCGGGGTCGGCGTGCGTTTCGTACCCGGCACCAACCACTATTCGATCTTGCTCGGCGACCGCGGGATCACCGCGGTCGCCGAGGCGGTCAGGGCGCTGCTGTAGGCAGGCGCCCCGATCTCGACCGGACGGGCCGGGCGCGGGTTCGAACCCGCGCCCGGTGCGGACGCCCTCAGCGCACCTGCCCCCGATCGAAGTACTCGACCAGCTCCGGATCCAGCGGCGGGATCTCCAGCGGCGTGCCGCCGTCGCGCAGCGAGAGCGTGGCCATGTAGCCGGCGGCCACGCTCATCCGCGCCGCGACCGGCGAGGTGTCGGTGGCCCCGCCGTCGCGGACGAAGCGGGCGAACTCGGCCATGATCGCGCCGTCCGCGCCGCCGTGGCTGCCGGCCGCGTCCGGGACGCGGTAGGCGATGTCGGCGTCACCGCGGTAGCCGGTCGGGCCGGTGTTCCAGACCTTCACCACGTCGCCGGGGCCGTCGCCGAAGTTCTCCAGCCGGCCCTCGGTGCCGATCACCGTGTAGTTGCGGAAGTAGTCCGGCGCGAAGTGGCACTGCTGGTAGGCCGCGATGACGCCGTTGTCCAGCGTCATGTTCATCACCGAGACGTCCTCGACCTCGATCCGGTGGTTCAGGTCGCGGCGGGCCGTCGGCGGCCAGTCGAACTCCTTGAGCCACCCGGCCGGCCGTGGCGTCCCCTCCGCGCGCCGCGGCAGGTCTCCGTAGACCATCAGGTCTCCGAAGGCGCTGACCCGCTTGGTGAATCCCCCGGCCAGCCAGTGCACGACGTCCAGGTCGTGCGCCGCCTTCTGCAGCAGCAGGCCGGTGGTGCGGTCCCGCTCGGCGTGCCAGTCCTTGAAGTAGTAGTCGCCGCCGTAGGACACGAAGTGCCGGACCCACACGGTCTTCGGCTCGCCGATGTCGCCGCGCGCGATGACGTCGCGCATCGTCCGGACCACGCCCATGTGCCGCATGTTGTGGCCGACGTAGAGCCGGGTCCCGGTCTCGTACGCGGCGCGCAGGATGGCGTCCGAGCTCTCGATGGTGATGGCCATCGGCTTCTCGAGGTAGACCGCCTTGCCCGCGTGCAGGCACTCGACGGCTATCGTCTCGTGCGTGTCGTCCGGCGTCATGATGATGACGGCGTCGATGTCGGAGCGCGTCAGCAGTTTGCGGTAGTCGTCGACGGTCTCCGTCACCCCGACCCGCTCCGTCGCCTTGGCCAGCGCGGCGGGATCGGTGTCGCACAGGACGGCGACCTCGAAGCCGCGGTCCGGCTGGTGTGCGGCGACGGCCAACGAGGTGCGCAGGCCCAGGCCGATCACACCGAAGCGCAGGTTGCTCACAGCAGAGTGTGCCTTTCTGAAAAGTCTTACTTGGTGCCGGTGAGGGCGATGCCCTCGGTGATGCGGCGCTGCGCGGCCAGGAACAGCAGGATCATCGGCAGGCTGGCCAGCAGCGAGCCGGCCATCAGCAGCGGGTACTCGGTGAGGTGCTCACCCTGGAGCGTGGACAGGCCGACGGTGAGCGGCATCTTGGAGTCGTCGTTCACCACGACCAGCGGCCACAGCAGGTCGTTCCAGGACCACAGCACCGTGAGCACGCCCATGGAGATCAGCCCGGGCTTGGCCAGCGGCAGCATCACCGACCAGAAGATCCGGAAGGTGCCGGCACCGTCCAGGCGCGCCGCCTCCTCGACCTCGTTCGGCAGCGACATGAAGAACTGCCGCAGCATGAACGTGCCGAAGGCGCTGAACAGACCCGGCAGGACCACGCCGGACAGCGTGTTGAGCAGGCCCAGGTTCTGCACCAGCTGGTACTGCGGGAGCAGGTAGACCTGGCTGGGGACCATCAGGACCGCGAGCATCACCAGGAACAGGGCATTGCGGCCCGGGAAGCGCAGCCGTGCGAAGGCATAGGCGGCCATCGAGCAGAACAGCACCTGCGCCACGACCCGCACGACGGTCTGCAGCACCGAGTTCAGGAACTGCTGGGCGAACTTGGTGTCGTGGAAGACCTGGCTGTAGTTCGACCACTGCCACGAGGGCAGGAAGTGCGGAGGCACGCTGGTGGCCTCGCCGGTGGTCTGCAACGAGGTGATGAGCTGCCACAGGAAGGGCGCGATCATCGCCGCCGCGCCGACGGCCAGGATCACGTGGATCGGCCACAACCGCTGCCTGCTACCCATAGTGGACCCACCTCTTCTGCAGCCGGAACTGGAGCGCGGTCAGCACCAGCAGCACCAGCGTGAGCACCACGGCGATGGCGGCGGCCAGGCCCTGGTTGCCGGTGACGAAGGCGTCCTCGTAGAAGAGGTAGGCGATCGTCTTGCTGCCGGCCAGCGCCGGGTTGGACTTGCCGAGCATCAGCAGCACCATGTCGAACATCTGCAGGCCGCCGATCACCGACAGCACCGAGACGAAGAAGATGCTGGGGCTCAGCAGGGGCAGCGTGATCGAGAAGAACTGCTTGATCCGGCCGGCGCCGTCGAGCGAGGACGCCTCGTAGTACTGCCGCGGGATGTTCTTCAGCCCGGCGGCGAAGATGATCATGTTGTAGCCGAGCGAGCTCCAGATGCCCACCAGGCCCATGGCCCAGATTGTGTACCGGTCGTCGGACACCCAGTGCGGGCCGTGGATCCCGATCAGCGACAGCAGGTAGTTGATGAGGCCGTAGTCGCCGTTGTAGAGCCAGCGCCAGATCATCGCGACCGCGGCCGGCATGGTGACCACCGGGATGAAGTACAGGACCCGGTACAGGCTCGCGTACTTGCCGCTCACCTGGTTCATCAGCGCGGCGAAGACGATCGACAGCGGGATGCCGGCCAGGACGATCAGCGAGTACTTGACCGTGTTCCAGGCCGCGCGCGGCAGCTGCGGATCGGACATGAACGAGCTGTAGTTCTGGAAGCCGACCCACTGCTGGCCGCCGAAGACGCCCCACGAGGTGAAGCTGAAGTAGGCGGACTGGAAGATCGGCCACAGGTAGAAGATCACCAGGCCCAGGAACAGCGGCGCGATCATCGCGTAGCCCCAGGCCCATTCCTTCATGTGCGCCTTGGAGAAGCGGGGGCGCCGGCCGGCGACCGGCCGGGGGGCCGGCCCGCGCTCCGGGCCGGCCCCCCGCGCCGCCTTGCCGGCGGCGACGGAGGGGGATTCGGTGGCTGACACCCGGTTACTCCTTGGCCAGTTCGGCGTTCATCTGGTCCGCTATCTGCTTGACGCCGGTCTGCAGATCGAGCTTGCCGCCCCAGATCTGGTCCAGCGTGGCCTGCATGGGCGTGGTCCAGGCCGCGGTGTTCTTCGACACCGGGTAGGGCACGGAGACGTCCAGCTGGTCGATGAAGGACTGCAGGTGGTACTGCGGGGTCGAGGCCACCCAGGTCGCGGACAGGCCGTTGTAGGCCGGGATCACGGTGCCGGTCTTGGCCTGGATCTCGTTGGCGTCCTTGCCGCCGAGGTACTGCACGAACTCCCAGGCCGCCTGCGGGTGCTTGGTCTTGGCGTAGATGACGTTCGCCAGGCCGTTGATGACTGTGCCCTTCTTGCCGTCCGGGCCGGCCGGCAGCGGCGCGACGTCGGCGTCCAGGCCGGCCGCCGCCTTGTACTCGGGCATGTCGTAGTCGCCGTCGGCGAACATCGCCACCTTGCCGGAGGCGAACAGCTGGTCCGGCTGGGTGTCGGTCATCTGCTGCGCGGTCGGGGAGACGTGGTACTTGGTGATGAAGTCCAGCGCGTACTGCAGGCCGGCGATGCTCTTGGGGTCGTCGAACCCGGACTTCTTGTGGTCCGGGGTGATGGCCTGGCCGCCGGCCTGGAGCATGGTGTTGTACAGGTTCTCCTGCGTCCAGTCCGGGGAGGCGATGCCCCACACGCCCTTGCCCGGGTCGTTCAGCTTCTGGGCCGCGCTGATCACGTCCTGCCAGGTCCAGCTGGCGGTCGGGTATTTCACCCCGGCGGCGTCGAAAAGCTTCTTGTTGTACCAGAGGCCGACGGTGTCGAAGTCCTTCGGCATGCCGTACTGCTTGCCGTCCAGGGTGTAGACGTCGTTCAGCGACTTCGGGAACGGGGTGTTGTCGAAGCCGGGCTTGTCCGACAGCGACAGCAGCTGCTTCTGGCCGGCGTACAGGCCGATGCGGGTGGTGCTCATCCAGAAGACGTCCGGGGCGGTGCCGGAGGCGGCCGCGGTCTGGAGCTTGGTCCAGTAGTCGGCGTTCGGCGTCAGCTGGATGTTGATCGTGATGTTCGGGTGCAGGGCGTGGAACGCGTCGGCGATCTCCTGCATCGCGGGCTTCTGCTTCGGGTCCCAGATGCCGTAGGTCAGGGTGACCGGACCGGCGTCGGCCTGTCCGGAAGACGAGGACTTCGAGGAGGAACAGCCGGTCGCAGCCAGGGCCAGAGCCCCGCCGACGGCCAGCACCAACGCCTTTCGGAACATCCGCGTCTCCCAACGTTTTCGTGCGCCGTCCGCGGCGTCTTCGCCTGTCAGAGGGCTGTGAGGGGTGGGGGCGGGAGGCGGGCCTCCCGTGATCCGGGACACTAGCCGCCGTTTTTGCTTGAGACCAGTGTTAATCGAGCAGGGTCACGCACGAGACGCGAAAAAGTGCTCGTTCCGAGATCGGTCCGTGATCTTCAATCGGGATGACCCGGACATCTTTAAAACAGCCACCAGGATAAATGCCTGCCGTTCCCGGGCTCGGCCGCCTAAGATGGCCGCCATGCGACGGACCAGCGGCGACGGCAGCTTCCTGCGGAGCCTCAACGAGGTGGCGGTGCTGCGCGCACTGCGCGAGACCGGGACGCCGACCCTGGCCGAGGTGGCCCGGACCGCGCAGCTCTCGCGGGCCACGACCGAGGTCATCATGGACTCGCTGCAGCGCAACGGCTGGGTGGTCGAGGCCGAGGCGGTGGCCGACGGGCAGCGCGGGCGGCCGGCCCGGCGCTACACCTTCCGGGCGGCCGCGGCGCACGTCGCCGGGGTCGCCATCGGCGGCTCCGGCATCACCGCGATGGTCGCCGACCTGAACGGGGACGTGGCGGGCCGGGCCGTGGAGCACCTGAGCCCCGAGCTGTCCGCCGCGGACCGGCTGACCGCCGTGCAGCGGGTGCTGGAGCGCGCCGCCGGCGCGGCCGACGTGCCGCTGAGCCGGCTGGCCACGGTCGGCGTCGGCACCACCGGCGTCATCGACAACGAGGGCCGGGTGCTCAAGAGCGTGGCGCTGTCCGACTGGTCGGGGGTGGACCTGCAGGCCGAACTGGCCTCCCGGCTGCCGGTCCCGGTGCTGGTCGAGAACGACATGCGGCTGGCGGTGCTGGCCGAGCACTGGCGCGGCGCGGCCTGCGAGCACGAGAACGTGCTCTACCTGCACACCGGCCGCCGGATCGGGCTGGGCCTGCTGTTCGGCGGGGTGCCCTACCGGGGCTCGCACGCCGCCGCCGGCGAGCTCGGCGGCCATCCGAACAGCCGGTGGGCGGCGTTCCAGCACGTCATGGACTACGCGATGGCCGCCGACCCGGGCGAGCTGCGGGCGCCGTCGCAGGCCGCGCTGTTCGCGATGGAACGCGCCGCCGCCGGCGACGAGAAGGCCGCGGCGGCGTTCGAGGCGTTCGCCCGGGCCCTGGCCGAAGGACTGGTCAGCCTGGTGACGCCGCTGGATCCGGACCTGGTGGTGATCGGCGGGAGCCTGGCCCAGACCGGCGAACACCTCACCGAGCCGATCAAGGCCCTGCTCGGTGAGGTGTGCCTGTACCCGCCGGAGGTGAAGGTGTCAGAGCTCGGAGGCGACGCGGTCGGGATGGGCGCCGTGCGCCTGGCTCTCGACCACGCCGAGCCCGTGCTGTTCGCCTCGCTGTCCTCGGGGGCCGCCGGGCCTTCCGATACTTCTGCGGCTTCTGGAACCTCGGCGGCGTAGTCCGCGTAGCCGGCCTGGCAGGGCGGCCAAACCGCCGGGGACCGCGTAGATCACCAGCACGAACAGCACGCCGAGCAGCACCAGCGGCTGCGACAGCGGGACGCGCAGGAACGCCGGCAGGCCCGCGACCGAGTCCGAGGTGGCGACCGAGCCGAGCCGGTGGTCCAGCAGCGTGTAGAGCACGCCGCCGAGCACCGGGCCCCAGCGCGTGCCGGACCCGCCGAGCACCACCATGACCAGCAGCGCCAGGGTGAAGTCGGTGGTCGTGGTCTCGGGCGTGGCGCCGGCGGTGACCAGCAGGTGCACCACGCCGCCGGCCGCGCCGAGCGTCCCGGCCAGCACGAACGCGCCGAGCTGGTAGCGGAACGGATTCAGGCCGAGCACCTCGGCCCGCCGCTGGTTGTCGCGGATCGCCTGCCAGACCCGGCCGATCCGGCTGCCGGTCAGCCACCACACGACACCGCAGACCACGACCAGGTAGGCCAGCGCGAGCCAGTACAGGTTGACGGTGTTGACCACGCCGACGAACGCCGCGGGCACCTTCTCGGTGCTCAGCGGCAGCCCTTCCTCGCCGCCGGTGGTCTTCGGGTGCAGGCCGACCAGGATCGAACCGGCCTGCGCGAACGCCAGGGTGACCATGGCGAACCCGACGGTGCCCAGGTTTCCGACACCCTTCAGCGAAACCGCGCCGAGCAGGGTGCTGACCGCGGCACCGATCCCGATCGCCAGCACGGCGGCGAGCGCGAGCGGCAGATGCATGTCCTTCATCGCCAGCTCGGCGCTGTACGCGCCGATCGCGACATAGAGCGCGTGCCCGAACGACATCAGGCCGAGCCGGCCGAACAGCAGGTCGTAGCCGACGGCCAGACCCGCGAACAGCAGGCACAGCGCGAGCAGTTGGAGCGAGCCGGGCGTGTTGACCGCACCGTCGAACACCCCGGGGATCTGGAGGGTCGAGTAGGGCAGGCTGAGCAGGACCGCGAGGACCGCGACCGGTATCAGGTGCTTGGCATGAATCAGGTGCTTGGCATGACGCTTCACACGGCCCTCCGGATGAGCCTTTGGATGCCGTCCCCGTTTCCGCGTACGAGCAGCACCACGGCGAGGATCGCGACCGCGGCGAAGTCGCCGAGGCCGGAGGCGGCGTAGTAGTTGGTGAACTGCTGGATCAGCCCGACGGCAGCCGCGGCCAGCGCCACCCCGTCGGTCCGCCCCATCCCGCCGATCACCACGACCACGAACCCGAACACCAGCAGCGACGTACCCTGGTCGGGCGAGACGCTGCCGAAGTAGACCCCGCCGAGCGCCCCGGCCAGCCCGGCCAGCGCGCCGCCGATCGCGAAGACCAGGGTGAAGGCCTTGCGCACGTCGATGCCGAGCGCGGTGACCATGGCGCGGTCCTCGACGCCGGCGCGGACGACGAGCCCGTAGCGGGTCCTGGCCAGGAACAGCTTGAGCGCGGCCAGGACCACGAGCGCGGCGGCGATGAGCACGAAGCGGTCGGTGGGCACCTTCGCGCCGAGCAGGCTCACGGTCCCGGCGAGTTGCTTGGGCACCTGGAGCTGCCGGGCGTCGGCGCCCCAGATGCCCTGGACGAGGGCCGGGAGCGCGAGGCCGAGGCCGACGGTGACGAGGATCTGGTCCTTGGGCCGGGAGTACAGGGGCCTGATGAGGACGGTCTCGATCAGCGCGGCGAGAACCGCGCCGACGACGACGGCGACCGCTATCGCGACGGCGAACGGCAGGTGGCCGGTCAGCCGCCAGGCCGCGTAGGCGCCGGCGGTGACCAGGGCGCCGTGGGCGAAGTTGAGGACGTCCATCAGGCCGAAGATGAGGGACAGGCCGCTGGCGATGAGGAAGTACAGGGCGCCCAGGCCCAGGCCGGTGAGGGTGAGGAGGACGAGGGTGCTCATCGGCCACCGCCGCCGGGCTTCGCAACAGGGTCGCCGCCGGCCTCGCTCGCCGGATCGCCGCCAGCGTGGCCCGCCGCATCGCCGCCAGCCTCGCCGCCAGCAGGTTCCGCCGCACCACCGCCGCGCGCCTGCCCGACGCCCAGCAACTCCTGCGTCAGCGCCGCGTCCGCCAGCAGGTCCCGCACCGGCCCGCGGTGCACCACCTGCCCGGCCGCCAGCACCACGCCGTCGCGGGCGAGCCGGCGCACCAGCGCGAGGTTCTGCTCGACCAGCAGCATCGGCACGCGCTCGGCGGCGCGTTCGAGCACCTCCGCCACTTCGGTCACCACCTTCGGGGCCAGGCCCTTCGTCGGTTCGTCGACCACGATCAGGCGGTTGTCGTTGAGGAGGGTGCGCGCGATCGCGACCATCTGCTGCTGGCCGCCGGACAGGGTGCCGGCGGCCTGCGCGCCGCGTGTCTTGAGCTCGGGGAAGAGTTCGTAGACCAGGTCGTAGGCGTGGTGCGAGCGGCGCCGCTCGGCCAGGGCCAGGTTCTCCGTCACCGTCAGCTTCGCGAAGACGCAGCGGTCCTCCGGTGCGTAGCCGATGCCGCGCCGCACGATCTCGTGCGTGCGCAGCCGGTGCACCGGGTCGCCGTCGAAGGCGATGCGGCCGGTGCGCGGGACCAGGCCGAGGATCGCCTTGACCGTCGTCGTCTTGCCGACGCCGTTGCGTCCCAGCAGGGCGGTGACGCCGGTCGGCGCCACCGCGAACGACACGCCCTGCAGGATGTGCGAGCCCGCGATGGTGACGCGGACGTCGTCGAGTTCGAGGATCACAGTGCGTCCCCCACGTAAGCCTCCTGCACCCGCGGGTCGGCCATGATCCGCTCCGGGGTGTCGATCGCGAGCAGCGCGCCGTGGTGCATCACCGCGACGCGGTCGGCCAGGCCCAGCAGGACCTCCATGTGGTGCTCGACCATCAGCACCGTGGGGCCCTCGTCGCGGTGCAGGGTCCTGATCACCTCGACCAGTTCGGGCACGTCGCCGGACGCGACGCCGGCCATCGGCTCGTCGAGGAGCAGCAGCCGTTCGGCGCCGGAGGCGAGCAGCATGGCCAGCTCCAGCTTGCGCTTGTCGCCGTGGGACAGGTCGGCGGCCAGGGCGCCCGACTTCTCGGTCAGCCGGACGCGCTCCAGAGGATCACCGCCGGCCGCGTTCCGCTTCCCCGCGACCTGCTGGGCCAGCGCCACGTGCTCGGTGACCGTCATGGTCGGGAACACGCTGGAGGACTGGAAGGTGCGGCCGATGCCGCGCCGGGCCCGCTTGTGCGGCGGCTCGGTGGTGATGTCGGCGCCGTCCAGTGCGATGCGGCCGGCGCTGGCCCGGTTCAGGCCGCTGATCAGGTTGAACAGCGAGGTCTTGCCCGCGCCGTTCGGCCCGATCACCGCGACGAACTCGCCCTCGCCGACCGAGAGGTCCACAGCGGACAAGATCGCCGAGCCGCCGACTGTCCAGGACAGCCCGGTCAGTGTGAGGACGTCGCGCATCGTCAGCTCGCCGGGAAGCTCTTGGCCGGCGGCGCGACCTCGTTCGGGTCCAGGGTCTTCACCACGGTCGGGGTGGTGCCGTCCAGCTTGGCCTGGAACATCGGCTGCAGCAGCGCGTGGTCCGCGGCGCGGATCGTGTAGGCGCCCTTGACCCCGTCGAAGCTCCAGCCCTCCAGGTTCTTCACCATGGCGTCGACGTCGGTGTCGCCGTTCTCCGCGGCGTGCACCACCATCTGCGCGGCGGTGAAGCCGTCGGGACTGAACAGGTCCGACTGCTCACCGTGCGCCGCCAGGTAGGCGTCCATCGCCTTGGCCGCGTCGTTGCTGGTGCCGTCGGGGACGTAGTGCGCCAGGAAGGACACCTTGCCGCCGGTCGAGGCGAACACCGGGTAGGAGGCGCGCACGTCCAGGCCGGTGACGGTGGTCGTGGAGTCCAGCACGCCCTGCTGGGACAGCGCGGTCCACAGCGCCTGCGCCGTGGTGCCGGCCCAGGCCACGAACAGCAGGTCCGGCTTGGCGTTCTTGGCCTGGGTGGCGAACGGCGTCAGGTCGGTGGCGCTGGGCGGGGCGAGCACCGAGTCCACCTTGGCGCCCTTGGCCCCGAGCACCGCCTTCACCGCCGCGACGTTCGCCTGGCCGAAGGCGCTGTCCTGGGCCAGGACCGTGACGTGCTTGTTCGTCAGGTCGCCGACGAAGGACGCGGCGGTGGCGATGTCCTGATACGTCTCGCGGCCCGACCGGAACGTGTACTTGTTCAGGCCGGTGACCTCGTCGGTCGCGGCCGGGCCGGAGATGAACAGCACCTTGTTCTGCGCGGCCAGCGGCGCCACCTGGAGCGCCACGCCGGAGGCGGTGGACCCGGCCAGGATGCGGTAGCCCTGGCCGATCAGGTCCTTGGCGGCGCTGACCGCCTTGGTCGGGTCCCCCGCGTCGTCGCGCTGGACCACCTCGATCTTGTGGCCGTTCACGGCGTCGGTGCCGTGCGTGGCATAGTCCAGGCCGGCCAGGAAGCCCTGGTAGTAGTCCTTGCCGTAGTCGGCGAGCGCCCCGGTCTCGGAGTAGACGAGGCCGACCTTGATCGGCGCGCCGGAGGCCCCCGAGGAGGAGCCGCCGCCTGACGACCCGCCGGCCGCCTTGCTCGGGCTCCCGCACGCGGCCAGGGCCGCGATGGCCGCGGCGGCTATGGCGGCGGCGCTGTATCTGCGCAGGATGCTGGTGGAATGCATGGCCGGAACGTTAAGTGCGCGTTACGGGCCCCGAAATGTGGGCCACCGCCACATCGAGGGGCGCCGCGGTGTTGGCCATCACCTCCTCGACGCCGACACCCGGCGCCAGCTCGACCAGCCGGAAGCCCTCGGGTGTCACGTCGAGGACCGCGAGGTCGGTGATGACGCGGTCGACGACACCCTTGCCGGTCAGGGGAAGCGTGCACTCCTGGAGTAGCTTCGGGTAACCGTCCTTCGCAGTGTGCTCCATCACCACCAGCACCCGCCGCGCGCCGTGCACCAGGTCCATCGCGCCGCCCATGCCCTTGACCAGCTTGCCGGGCACGGTCCAGTTCGCCAGGTCGCCACGGGCCGAGACCTGCATGGCGCCGAGCACCGCGGTGTCGATGTGGCCGCCGCGGATCATGCCGAAGGAGGTGGCCGAGTCGAAGAAGCTCGCCCCGGGCCGGACCGTGACGGTCTCTTTGCCGGCGTTGACGAGGTCGGGGTCGACGACGTCCGGAGCCGGGTAGGGACCGAGGCCCAGGATGCCGTTCTCCGACTGCAGGACCACTTCGACGCCGGGCGGGAGGTGGCCGGGGATCAGCGTCGGCAGGCCGATGCCGAGGTTGACGTAGGAGCCGTCACGGAGTTCGCGCGCCGCTCGGGCGGCCATTTCGTCGCGGGTGAGGGGCATGTCAGGAAACTCCGTTCGGGGTGGTGGTCCGCTTCTCGATGCGCTTGTCCCGCTGGTCCGGCGGGACCTGGACCACGCGCTGCACGAAGACGCCCGGCAGGTGGATCTCGTCGGGGTCGAGCTCCCCGGGCTCGACGAGCTCTTCGACCTCCGCGAGGGTGACCCGGCCGGCCATCGCCACGACCGGGTTGAAGTTGCGGGCCGAAGCGTGGAAGACGAGGTTCCCGTGGCGGTCCCCCTTCGCGGCGCGGACCAGCGCGAAGTCCGCGGTGATGGCGGGTTCCAGCAGGTACTCGCGACCGCCGAGGACGCGTGTCTCCTTGCCCTCGGCGACGCTCGTGCCGACGCCGGCCGGGGTGTAGTACGCCGGGATCCCCAGGCCGCCGGCGCGCAGGCTCTCGGCGAGCGTGCCCTGCGGCAGGAGCTCGACCTCCAGCTCGCCGGCCAGGTACTGGCGTGCGAACTCCTTGTTCTCGCCGACATAGGAGCTGGTCATCTTGGCGATGCGGCCCGCGCTCAGCAGCAGGCCGAGGCCCCAGTCGTCCACGCCGCAGTTGTTGGAGACGACGGAGAGCCCGGTCGCGCCCTGCTCGAGCAGGGCAGTTATCAGGGTGCTGGGGATTCCGCAGAGGCCGAAGCCGCCCACGGCGAGCGTGGCCGCCGAGGGGATGTCGGCCACCGCTTGGGACGGGGTCGGGGCTGTCTTGTCCATGGGGATGGACGGTATGGACGAACTACGGCGTTTGATATGTCTTCGCCCGCCACAAGATCAAGCGGGGTTGTGCGTCAGAGCCCCATGACGCGCCGGATCTGGAGCGCCAGCTGGATCTCCAGGCTGCGGCCGGGCTCCTGCCAGTCGGCGCCGAGCAGCCGCGCGGTGCGGTCCAGGCGCTGGGTCACGGTGTTGACGTGGATGTGCAGGGCCTCGCCGGTGCGGCCGAGGCTGCGGCCGCAGGCGAAGTACTGCTCAACCGTGCCGAGCAGGTCGGTGCCGCGCTTGGCGTCGTAGTCGACCAGCGGCCCGAGGGCGTTGCGCACCACGGCGCCGGGATCGCCGCCGCCGAGGACCAGCGCCAGGAAGCCGAGGTCGGAGGACGCGGCGGCGCAGCCGCCGCGTCCGAGGGCGTGCAGGGCGCTGAGACAGCGGACCGCTTCGGCGTGGGCGTCGGCGTACGCGGCCACGTCCGACTTCGGACCACCCGCGCCGACCGTGACCGGATGGGCCAGACCGCCGCGCAGCGCGGACAAGACACGCTGCGCTGCTGCGGCCGCATCGTGGCCGGGAAGCAGGAGGACGATGCGGCCCTCGTGCGAACCCGCGAGGCCGCCCTCGGCCTTGGCCAGGCGGCCGGCGGCGAAGTGCGCGCGGGGACGGTCGGCCGGGGCGGCGTCGGCGGCCACGACGACGTGGGGACGGTCCAGGTCGACACCGACGCGGCGGGCACGCTCGGCGAGGGTGGAGGTGTGGCGGACCGGGACGGCGAGGAGGTCGTCGAGCAGATCGCCGCCCAACCGCTCCGCGGCTTCGGCTTCAGACCTGCGCATCAGCAGATGGAGCGCGACGACGAGCGCCGCACGCTCAAGGATGCGCTGGTCGACATCGCTGAACGACTCGGGCGCGTGCAGGATCAGCGCGCCCAGGGGTTCGGCCGCGGCGGCCACCGCCGCGACGACCAGGTCGCCGGAGCGCACAGCGTGGCCAGTCGCCGCGGACAAGGAGATCAGATCAGCCGCGTCGCGAAGGACCATCCCGAGCTCGGGGTTCTCGTCCTCGGCGGGTATTCCGGCCTCGGCCGCCTCTCCCCCAAGCGCCGTCACCACCCCGTCCGCGTCGACCACCACCAGCCCGCCGCCGAGCGCCTCCGCGACCGCCGCCGCGATCCCTTCCACGTCGCCGCCTCGCAGCACCAGGTCCGCCAGCTTGTCGTGCACCGCCGCGGCCCGCTCGACCGCTTCGCTGTGCGCGCGCACCAGCTCGTTCGCCGAGCGCAGCTCGCCGAGGGCGTCGCGGGTGGCCTGCAGCAGGCGCGCGTTGTCGATGGCGACCGCGGCATGCGCGGCCAGGGAGCCGAGCAGCGTGATCTCGTGGCGCGCGAAGGGCCGGGCGGTGCGGTTGGCGGCGAACAGCACGCCGATCACCCGGCTGCCGAGCACCAGCGGGACGCCGAGGATGGCGATCAGCCCCTCCTCGCCGACGCCCTCGTCGATCTCGTTCGTGTGCCGGAAGCGGGCGTCGCCGGGATAGTTGGGCGTGACGTACGGCTTCGCGGTCTGCGCGACCAGGCCGCCCAGGCCCGCGCCCATCGGCAGGCGCAGGGACTGGAAGCGGGCCGACACCGAGCCGTGGGTCACCCGCATGTACGTGTCGCCGCGGTCCGGGTCGTCGAGGGTCAGGTAGGTGACGTCCGCGCCGATCAGCGTGTGCGCACGGGTGACGATCGCCTTCAGGACCGCGCCGAGGTCGCGCAGGGCGGCCAGGTCGCCGGCGGTCTCGAAGAGCGCGACCAGCTCCGCCTCGCGGCGGCGGGAGCGGGCCAGGGTCGCGCGCACCTCCAGCGCCACCCGTTTGGCCGCCTCCAGCTCGGCCAGCTCCTCGGCGCCCGCGCCGGCCACGCGGGCGGCGACCACCGGGCCGTCGTACTCGATGGCGGCGGCGTCGCGGGCCAGCAGGTCGAGGAACACCGAAGCGGTGGCGAGCTCGGACATGGCGCCCAGCATCACGCGCACCTCACCGCGCTGTCCATCCACCGTCCATGGCCATAGAGGCGCCGGAGACCGAAGCCGCGGCCGGGGAGCACAGGTAGGCCACGAGCTCGGCCACCTCGGCGGGCTCGATCAGGCGCTTGACGGCCGAGCGCTCCAGCATCACCTTGGCCACCACCTCCTCCTCCGGGATGCCGTGCGCGGCGGCCTGGTCGGCGATCTGGTTCTCGACCAGCGGCGTGCGCACGTAGGCCGGGTTCACGCAGTTCGAGGTGACCCCGTACGGCGCGCCCTCCAGCGCCGCGACCTTCGACAGCCCTTCCAGGCCGTGCTTGGCGGTCACGTACGCGGCCTTGAACTCCGAGGCCCGCAGGCCGTGCGCCGAGGAGATGTTCACGATCCGGCCCCAGCCGCGCTCGTACATGTGCGGCAGCGACTCGCGGATCAGGCGGAACGGCGCCTCCAGCATCAGTCGCAGGATCAGCGAGTAGCGTTCGACCGGGAACTCGTGAAGCGGGGCCACATGCTGCAGGCCGGCGTTGTTGACCAGCACGTCCACCCCGCCGATCCGGTGCGGCAGCGCCGAGGCCTGGTCCAGGTCGCTCAGGTCGGCGACCAGCGCCTGGCCGCCGACCTTCTCGGCGGCGGCGTGCGCGCCGTCGGCGCTGATGTCGGCCACGACCACCTTGGCCCCGGCCGCGGCCAGCCGTTCGGCGCAGGCCAGGCCGATGCCGCCGGCGGCGCCGGTGACCAGCGCGGTGCGGCCGGACAGGTCCAGGACGGCAACAGCAGCGGCAGATGTGACAACAGCAGCGTCCATAGAAGGCGTCATACCCGGTCACGCTAGAGAGCGCGCTGCACGCTTCCCATGTTGTCCACCGCCACATACCCGCAACGGATCATGGCTGTCCCAGCCATGACGCCGGGTCATAGGGCGGCTCGCCGGCCTGGCCGGTGTCGAAGTGCGCGATCCGGTCGTCGGCGACCTCGAAGTGCCAGCGCGTGGCCATCGTGCCCCATTGTTCGTTCGTGTAGTCGGCGATCAGATCGCGGCCATCCGCCGACTGTTGGATCACGTCCATCCGGCCGCGCGTGTCGAAGGCCTCCCGTTGGAGCCAGTCCCAGAGCAGCCGCGGCGTCCCGTCGTCGGTCATCGTCGCGTTCTCGGTCATGGCGGCGCGCACGGCCGCCGGGTCGTTGGCGTTCAGCGCGTCCACGAAAGTGCGCACCGCCGGGTCCACCAGTTCCGAGGTCGGCATCATGAGGCGATGATCGAATGCCTCGGTGCCGCTCGCAACCGGGTGGACCCGGCGGTCAGGACGGTCCGGCGCCTACGCGCCGCGCGCTACCCCAGGCTCCACTGCTGGTTCGTGCCTCCGTTGCAGCCCCACAGTTCGATCAGGGTGCCGTCGGCGTTCCCGGCCGGCACGTTGCCGCCGGTCACGTCCAGGCACAGCCCGGACTGCACGCCGGTGATCGTCCCGTCGGGGTTCAGGTTCCACTGTTGGTTCGTCTGGCCGTTGCAGGTCCAGATGATGACCTTGGTTCCGGCTGTCGTCCCCTGGCCGCTGGCGTCCAGGCAAAGGCTGCCGTTGTAGACCTGGAGCGCCTTGCCCGAGGTCGGGGTGAAGGACTGGTTCGAGCCGGTGTTGCAGTCCCAGATCTCCAACTGCGTGCCGGTCGTCGTGCTCCCGTTCGGCACGTCCAGGCAGCGGCCGGACGACGCGCCGACGAACCGGTGCGCGCTCCCGACACTGCTCCCGCTGCCCGGGGACACCCGGTACATCACCGATCCGTGGGCGGGCACCGTGGCGCTGATCGAGCCGGACGTCGAGGTGATCATCTTCGACCACAGGTTGTCCAGCTTGTACGAGGACGACGACGCGATCCCGATGGCCGAAGCGGAGGTGGAGATGGTCTGCGCCGAGGAGTTCTCATTGAACAGCACGACCGCCACGTCGCCGTTGGTCAGCGGCTTGGCCATCACGTCGTTCCCGCCGGAGGAGGCGATCTCCTTCCCGGCCTTGCCCAGCGAGTCCTGGTCGACGGCGACAACGTCCTTGTTCGTGTACAGCGACAACGTCGCCGGCGTCGCGTTACGCAGATCCGTCCCGGAGATCAGCGGCGCGGCCATCTCGGCCCACAGCGACATCTCGGAGCGGTCCTCGGTGAACGACATCCCGTTGCCCACCTCGAGCATGTCCGGGTCGTTCCAGCCGCCGGGCGCGGCGTAGGACGCCAGCCCGACCGTGTTGTGGAAGTTGGACAGCATGCTGCTGAAGCTGGCGTTGATGTCGCCGGTGGTGCGCCACAGGTTGCCGACGCCGGCGCCCCACGTCCACACCGACTCCTGGCCCCAGTTGCACAGGCTGAACACGATCGGCCGGCCGGTCTTGGCCAGCGCGTCGCGCATCGCCGTGTAGCGGGTCTGGGCCGGGATCCCCTGGTTGTTGCAGTTGTCGTACTTGAGGTAGTCCACACCCCAGGACGCGAACGAGTTCGCGTCGGCCTGCTCGTGGTTCAGGCTGCCGGGGTACCCGGCGCAGGTCGCGGTGCCCGCGCTCTCGTAGATCCCGAGCTTGAGGCCCTTGCTGTGGACGTAGGCGGCGGTCCCCGAGATCCCGTCGGGGAACTTCGCCGGGTCGGGGACCAGGTTCCCGTTGGCGTCCCGGCTGGAGGACATCCAGCAGTCGTCGATGTTCACGTACTGGTAGCCGGCGTCCTTCATGCCGGACGAGACGATGAGGTCCGCCGTCTGTTCGACCAGGCTCTCCGAGACGTTGCACCCGAAGGAGTTCCAGTCGTTCCAGCCCATAGGCGGTGTCAGGGCCAGGCCGTTGCCGAGCGCTTGTGCAGGTGCCGATACCGCTACGCCGAACAACGTCCCGGCCACGAGGGCGAACGCTGCGAAGGCGGCGCGCAACTGTCGACTGCGCGGGGCCCGATGACGCATGGTGCCTCCCTACTCTTCCTCCTCATTCGCCCCCGCACCTTCAACGGGGACGACGATCAACTCCCCCACCGCCTCGCGCAGCGCCTGCCGCGCGGCCGAGCCCAGCCCGTCGTCGCTGACCAGCACCGAGGCCTCGTGCAGCGCGGCGATCTCCGAGAGCCCCACCACGCCCCACTTCGTGTGGTCGGCCATCACCACCAGGCGCCGCGCGGTGGAGACCAGCATCCGGTTGGTCTCGGCCTCCATCAGGTTCGGGCTGGTGAACCCGGCCTCGGCGTCGATGCCGTGCACCCCGATGAACACGCAGTCCAGGTGCAGCCGGCGGATCGCGTCGATCGCGACCGGGCCGACCAGCGCGTCGGAGATCGTGCGCACGCCGCCGGTGAGGATCACCGTCTGCGGCGGGCCGGGCAGCGCGTGCAGCAGTTCGGCGACCGGCGGCGAGTTGGTCACCACGGTCAGGTCCGGCACCCGGGCCAGCTGCTGGGCGAAGGCGTACGTCGTGGACCCGGCCGAGACCCCTATCGCCGTGCCGGGCCGCACCAGGTCCGCGGCGGCGCGGGCGATCGCCTCCTTGGCCCGGCGCTGCCGCGCGGCCTTCACGCTGAACGCCGGCTCGTCGGTGGAGCCGCCGCCGCGCGCCGTGGCGCCGCCGTGCACCTTGGTCACCAGGCCCTGGTCGGCCAGCGAGTCCAGGTCCCGGCGCACGGTCATGTCGGACACGTTCAGCGCCGCGACCAACTCCGTGACCCGCACGGCACCGTGCTGCCGGACTTCCTGGAGGATCCACGCCTGCCGCTGCGCTGCCAGCATCTGCCGCCCAACCCCTCGTGTCGCCCGCCCGCTGCGGGTGTGTCGCGATGTCGATCTCCGGCATGCCGATAGCGCGCTCAGGCGACGGACTCAGCCCTTGCTGCTCCCCAGCGCCAGACCGGCAATGAACTGCTTCTGCAGCAGCACGTACACGACCAGCGTCGGGATCGCGACGATCATCGCGGCCGCGGCGATCAGGTTCTGGTTGCTCACGAACTGGCCCTGCAGGTTGGCCAGCGCGGAGGTGACGGGCCGCTTGTCGCCCGACGACATCAGGGTGATGGCCCAGAAGAAGTCGTTGTAGATCCAGGTCGTCAACAGCGTCGCGAGGGCCGCCAGCGCGGGGCGGCACAGCGGGAGGGTCAGCTTCCTGAACCGAGTCCACAGACCCGCTCCGTCGACCAGCGCGGCCTCGTACATCTCGTCGGGGATCGACTTCATGTAGTTGCTCAGCACAAAGGTGCAGAAGCCGAGCTGGAACGAGACGTTGATGACGATCAGGCCGAGGATCGAGTTGTACAGCAGCCCGCTGTTCCCCAGGAACGTCGGGATGTGGATCTGCAGGAAGAGCCGGTACAGCGGGGTGATGATGACCTGCTGAGGCAGCAGGTTCCCGGCGGTGAACAGGATCAGCAAGGCCACGTTGATCTTGATGTTCACCCGGGTGAGGACGAAGGCCAGGCCGGCGGCCAGCGCCAGGACGATGAGCACCGAGGGCACGGTGATCAACACCGAGTTCCAGAAGTAGTGGAGCATGTCCGACTGGCTCCACGCGTCGCTGAAGTTCTTCAGCGTCAGGTGGTGCGGCATCGACACGTAGCCGTACTTCTGGGTCTCCGAGTAAGGGCGGAGCGCCACATACAGCGCGAAGGCGATCGGCAGCAGCCACAGCACGCACGCGCATATCAGGAACACCTGCGAGGCGAGCTGCCCCCAGCGCAGCGGCTTCCTGCGGCCGCCGCCGGCCGCGGCGCGCGGCGTCGTCCGGTGGATGGTCTGTGCAGTCATCGGGCACCCTTGGGTTGGGTCTCGCGGCGGAACGTGAGGTACAGGAACGCGCAGATCGGCACCAGCGAGATGACCAGAAGGATCACGCCGAGGGCCGAGCCGAAGCCGACGCGCTGGGTCTCCCCGACGATGTTGGAGGTGACCAGGACCGACAGCAGCTCCAGGCCGTTGATGCCCTTGTTGGTGATGTACACCAGGTCGAAGGCGCGCAACGACTCGATGACGGTCACCACCATGACGACGATGTTGATGGGCCGCATCACCGGGAAGACCACTTTCCAGAAGGTCTGCCAGGCGTTGGTGCCGTCCATCAGCGCCGCCTCGCGCAGCTGCGGGTCCACGGCCTTCAGGCCGGCCAGGTAGAGCACCATCACGTAGCCGGCCTGGCGCCAGCTGGCCTCGATGAGCACCGACCACAGGTTCAGCTTCGGATTGCCCAGCCAGTCGATGGCGTTGCCGTTGTGGTTGTGCCCGATGACGGTGTTGATCAGGCCGTAGTTCTGGGAGTACATGAACTCCCAGATGATGCCGACCAGCGCCAGCGAGAGCATCACCGGCAGGAACAGGATGCTCTGGTACATCCGGCTACCCTTGATGCCGCGGTCGATGAGCACGGCGAAGAACATGCCGAGCGGGGTCGCGAAGAACACGAACACCGCCAGCCAGATCAGGTTGTGCCGCACGGCCGGCCAGAACTCGGGATAGATGGTGGCGGCCTGGTGGTAGTTCTGGACGCCGTACAGGCATCCGTTGTTCAGGATCGAGGGGACGTTCGGCTGGCAGATCTTCGTGGACAGGCCGCCCACGCCGTTCCACTTCGTGAACGACAGCCCCACGGTGGCCAGCGCCGGACCCCAGATGAACGCGAGGTCGAGGACGATGGGCAGGCCCAGCAGGACGGCCACCACGGCCTTGTCCCGGCCGCTGAGCCGGCCCACCCGGCGGCGGCGCGGCGCACGAGGCGCCGCGGCCGCCGCCGGGTTCAGTTCCTGGTCGGTCATGACGTGTAGATCGCCTTCGCCTGCTGCTCAGCGCTGTTCTGCAGGCTGGTGATGTTGCCGGTGCTCGGGTCGTCGATGAACTTCTGGATGATCGAGATCATCGCGGTGGCCATCGCCGGGTCGGCGTCGCGGTCCATGAACTGCGCCACGGCCTTGCAGTTGGAGATCGCCGTGACCGAGCTCTTCTGGATGGCGTCGTAGGACGGCGCCTGCAGACCGGTGGCGACGCCGACGTCCCACTGGTCGGTCTTCAGGAACGTCGACTCGGCGGCGGCCGTGCCTATGTACTCCAGGATCGCCTTGGCCCCGGCCGGGTTCTTGGCCTTCTTGCTGATCATGAAGCCGTCGGTGGGGGCGTCCATGTAGTCCTGGCCGTACGTCGGGTTGATCGCCGGGTACGGGAAGAAGTCCAGGTCGTCCAGGTTCGCGTTGTCCGTGACGTACTGCGCGGCGACCTGGTTGGTGCCCTGGAACATCATGCCGGCCTGCTTCTGCTCCAGCGCCTTGGCCGCGTCCTGCCAGATACGGCCGTTGGCACCGGTCTGCAGGTAGGGCATCAGCTCGGCCCACTTGTCGAACACCGCGGTGACGCCGGCGTCGGTCCACGGCACCTGGTGCTTCATCAGCTTCTGGTGGTAGTCGTACCCGTTGATCCGCATGTTGAGGATGTCGAAGGTCCCCAGCGCGGGCCAGCCGTCCTTGTCGGCGAAGGCCAGCGGGATGATGCCGTCGGACTTCATCTTCTTGCACAGCGTGATGAAGTCGTCCCACGTGGTCGGGACGGTGTAGCCCTTCGCGGCGAAGTGGCTCTTGTTGTAGAAGACCACCCACGGGTAGTTGTAGATCGGCACGAAGTACTGGTGACCGTCCAGGCCGGTGGACAGGGTCTTCACCGAGGCGCTGAAGTTGCCGCCGATCTTCGCCCAGACGTCGTCCAGGGGCAGGGCCAGGCCCTGCGCCGCGAAGTACTGCATGCGGTAGCCGGCGAACCAGGTGAACAGGTCGTCCGGGGTGCCCTGCAGGTAGCTGGTTATGTTGTTCTGGAAGGTGTTGTGGTCGACCGTGTTGATGGTCACCTTCGGGCCGCCGGCCGCCGTGGCCGCCGCGCACAGCGCCGCGAACGCCGCCTTCGGGCTAGCGTCGGAGTAGTTGGATCCGAACGTCACCGGGGAGGTCGCCGAGCCGGCGTTGCCGCTCGAGGAGCCCGAACTCTTGCTTGAGGAGCACGCGGCCAGGGCGCCCGGCACCGTCGCGAAAGCCGCAGCCGCGCCCATCCCCTTGAGCAGGCCTCGACGAGCGAGGGGCCGTTGGAAGTTTTGGGGAATCCGAGGGGAAGTCATGTGAGGGTCTCCCTGCCGAATGAGAATGCCACCAGGATCGAACATGAACGAACAGGTGTCGCACATCACACTCGGCCGAGCCGGTACTGTCAAGATTCCGTAACAGGCCGGAAGCCATCCGTTACCCAGTTGCAACCAGGACGATTCAGGGCTCTAACTCTTCGACGCGTCGCCCGCGTCGTGGTCAGCAGGCCTTGGCGCCTCTGACCACAAGGTATGCCAGCGGCCTGTTTGAAGGTGTCAACAATTTTGATTTCTGTTCGCATCGGACGCCGAACTCCGGGGTGCCGCCGGTGGTGAATCCGACACCGGTTCCAACAAGGCGTGCGGAACCGATCAGCTCAGGCCCTGCGCCGCCTTCAACCGCCCGACCTGCACATCCGACAGGTGCGCGAGCTGCGTGCCGCCCATCTGCTGCAACGCCGCGGGATCGTTCGTCACCGGGCCGAGGAAGGCGACCACCGAGACCACCGTGCCGACCTGGACCAGGTCGGCGGCCATCAGCTCGGTGTTGCCGGCGGCGGTCATGTAGTCGATGTAGCCGGCCTGGCCGCTCTTGACCAGTTCGGGGATCACGCTGGGCGCCATGGTCACTGCGCTGCCGTTCTGGTTCACCGCCAGGTTCTTGCACCCCTTGAGGCCCACGGTCAGGTCGGAGACCATCGCCGCGGCCTTCGCCGCGGACGGGAAGGCCATCACCGAGGATTCGACGACGTGGCTGTCGTTCGCCTTGGTCAGCTGGCGGTCGACCTCGGCGGTCGTGCCGTACTTCGTGGACAGGGCCTCCTGGGCGTCCACGAAGGTCTGGCAGGCGCTGCCGCCGGTGGTCACGACGTCCTGGGTGCTCGTAACGGAGGTGCCGTCCTGGGAGGCGTCGTAGGTGAAGCCGGCGGCGTCCTGGCTGGTGAGCAGTAGCTTGCCGAGCTGGGCCGCTGTCAGGGCGCCGGCCGGGGCGGTGCTGGAGGTCGCCGTCGGCGCCGTCGGCGGCATCGTCGTCGTCGCAGTCTGCATCGGGGATGGCGGCGGCGCGGCCTTCTTGGCCGAACCACCACCACACGCTGCCGTGGTCAGAGCGGCTGCAACAAGGACGGCTATGGCAACGCCTTTGGTCCCGGACGGCATGGCGGTCAACATAGCAGCACGCAGAGACGGCCGGGCAGACACCAGATGTCTGCCCGGCCGTCTCCTCCCCCGTTACTCGAAACGCGCGTACTCCGAGCGCGTCATACGGTTCAGGAAGGTCATCGAGCCGAGGATCACGGCCAGGGCCGCGACGACCACCACGGAAACGCTCACCGAGTAGGTGGCCAGCGGGAAGGACATCGAGACGCCCTTGGCCAGCGTGCGCACCGCGATAAGCGCCATGCCGTAGGCGGCCAGGCCGGCCATCGCCGAGACCGCGACCAGGGGCAGCGCCGACTCCAGGAACACCACGCGGCGCAGGACCGCGAGCTGGGTGCCGGACAGCCGCAGCAAGGTGAACGGGCGCTTGCGCTCGACCAGGCTGCCGGCGGTGGCCACGGCGAGGCCGCAGCCGGCCACGAACAGGGTCAGGCCGACCACGAACATGATCATCTGCTGGGCCGCCCGGAGCTGCTCGTTGCGGACCGCGGCGACCTCGCCGAAGGTCATCGGCCCGGCGGCGTTGGTGGACCACTGGTCCGGGCTGCCCAGGCCGATCAGGACCGGGGCGTGCAGGTCCAGGTAGGTCCGGGCGCGCTCCAAGGTCGCGGGGTTCGAGGCGGCGACCATCAGGGTCGTGACGTTCAGCCGCGTCAGATCGACACCGGCCGGGGCCGTACCCGCCGTGCCGCTGCCGGAGACGCGGTCGATGTCGCTGTAGCCCATCACCGGCAGGTGCAGCATCAGAGGGTTGTCGATGAAGAGCTCGTCACCGGCGATCACCGAGACACTCTGTCCCGGCGCGCACGTGCCGAGGGCCGGGAGCGCCGCGGCATCCGCGCAGCTCACGTACTCCGCCGGCGGCGTCCAGCCGATCGGCGGCGGGGTGCCGCCGCCCGGGCTCCAGCCCGAGGTGTCGGCGCCGACGTAGATCGGGATCGGGGTGACGCCGGGCAGGGCCCGCAGGTCGTGCAGCGTGCTGGCGGCCTGGGCGGGGGTGAGGCCGCCGCTTCCGGCCACCGCGCTCATGTCGTAGCGGAAGCGCAGCACGTCCGTGAGCGGTGCCCGCTGCCCGGAGGTCTGGGCCGCGACCGCGGTGGGCAGGACCCCGGCGACCGCCGTCCCGACGAAGACGGCCACGGTGACACCGGCGACGGTGCGGAACGTCGCCCGCGGGTCGTCGGCCAGCCGGCGGGCGGCCAGCGTCGTGGCCGCGCCGCCGCCGATGCGGGCCAGCAGCCGGGAGGCCCACATGGTGACCCAGGGGCCGGCGAAGACCACGCCCCACATGGTGAGGATCAAGGAGGGGTAGACCACGCCGTCGGCGTTGTCGTTGGCCGGGATGCTCACGGCGACCACGAACAGCGCCGCGCCGAGCAGCAGCGGGATCAGCCGCTTCACGGTCGGCGGCTTCGGCGTGGCCTTGCGGGCGACGGCCAGCGGGTCGTACCGCACCCGGCGCAGCGAGCGCACGGCGGCCAGCGCGGCCAGCGCCGGCACCAGGATCAGGACCCCGAGATACCCGAGCAGTCCCGGGGAGACCTCGGCCGGGAAGAACCGGGTCCCGGTGACGTTCACCTTCGCCACCTGCGAACTGGCCGCCAGGTAGACGCCGATCCCGAGGACCGAGCCCAGGGCCGCGCCGACGAACGACTCGACCGAGGCGACCGCGGAGACCTGCCGCGGCGTCGCTCCGACCAGGCGCATCGCGGCGTAACGCTCCTCGCGGCGGGCGGCAGACAGCCGAGTGGCGGTGCCGACCATGATGACGATCGGGAGCAGCAGGGCGACGGTGCCGAAGGCGAAGGCGAACCGGTAGATGGTGGTGGTGCCCTTCACCTCCTTGGCGGTCGACATCGCGGTGATCGGCTCGGTGGCCTGGCGGCCGGCCAGCTCGTCCGGCGTGTGGCCGATGACGATGGCCAGCTCGTCCGGGCTGTAGAGGGCGGCCCGCGGGATCACGCCGACCTGGTGGCCGGGGAAGCGGTCGCCGAGTTCGTCGGACGGGACGGTCGCGAGCAGGTGAGCCAGCGCCGGGGAGACGTAGTACTCGCCGGGCGAGGGCACCGAGGACATGCCGGGCAGGGTCGGGGCGTCGGCGGTGAGCGCCGCGACGTCGAGGCGGCGGAGCTCCGTGCCCTGATAGAAGTCCTGGGAGAAGTTCCACAGTTCCTTGGCGCCGGCCTGCTTCGCGGCGGCCAGGTCGATGGTGCCGTCGGCCTTCATGCCGGCCGGCAGCCCTTGATCGCCCCGTGCCCCGGGCCGCGCGGCGGCCGGGGCGGTGCCGTTCGGGCCGACGGCGGCCGTCGTGGTCGGCGAGCACTCCCAGCACTGCCGGTTCGTCGTGCCCTGGTAGGCGTTGAACAGACTGAAGACACCGAGCATGACGGCGACCCCGACCGCCACCGCGAGCGACGTCACGACCAGGCGGATTGCCGCCTCCCGCCCGCCGCGCAGCGTCAGGCGCATCCCCAAGCGGATCATGGTCAGGCCACCGCCGAGCTCGGGGTGGTGACCGCGCGGCCGTCGCGCACGACGATCTCGCGGTCGGCGTAGGCGGCCACCCGGGCGTCGTGGGTGACCAGCACGACAGTGGTCCCCTCGTCGCGCGCCGCACCGACCAGCAGGTTCATCACGGTCTCGCCGGTCAGGGTGTCCAACGCGCCGGTCGGCTCGTCGGCGAAGAGCACCCGCGGCTTGTGCACCAGCGCGCGGGCCAGCGCGACCCGCTGCGCCTGGCCGCCGGACAGCTCGCCGCTGCGGTGGTCGCCGTGCTCTTCCAGACCTAGGCGCTCCAGCCACGGCGCGGCCTGCGCGTACGCCTGCCGGCGCGGCTTCTTGGCCAGCAGCAGCGGCAGCGCGACGTTGTCCAGCGCGGTCAGCTCCGGCACCAGCTGGCCGAACTGGAACACGAAGCCGAAGGCGTCGCGCCGCAGCTCGGTGCGCTTGGCCTCGTTCAGGGTGTCGACCCGCGCCCGGTCGAACCACACCTCGCCCTGGTTCGGCGTGTAGATGCCGGCCAGGCAATGCAACAGCGTCGACTTCCCGGATCCTGACGGCCCCATGACCGCCAGGATCTCCCCGCGCTCCACGGCCACACTCGCCCCGCGCAGCGCCTGTGTCTGGCCGAAGGCGCGGTGCACGTCGCGCGCCTCCAGGATGTACTCGCTCATCGCGTTTCCCCCAGTTGCTTCCGGTCGTCGGTCACCACGCGGGCCAGGGTGGTCAGCCTGGCGGAGGTCAGCTCGATCCAGCGCAGATCGGCTTCGAGGTGGAACAGTCCGTAGTCGGCCAGCAGCGCGTCGACCGTCGCCCCGGTCCGCTTGATCTCGGTGAGCTCGCGCATGCGCTTGAGGTGGGCGGCCCGCTGGGCGTCGAGGTAGCCCTCGGCGTCCTCGCCGAGCATCAGCGCCAGCACGACCTTCGAGAAGAGCACGGTCTGCAGGTGCGGCTCGGGCTCCACGGTCTGCGAGAGCCAGTCCATCACCTCGCCGCGCCCCAGATCGGTGATCGCGTAGCGCTTGCGGTCGGGCCCGTCCCCCGGTTCCGCCTCGCCGCCGACGACCTTCCCGTCCCGCGCCAGCCGGCCGAGGGTCGAGTAGACCTGGCCGTAGGGCAGCGGCTTGCCGTTGGCGAAGTGGCTGTCGTAATCGCGCTTGAGGTCGTAGCCATGGGTCGGCTGGCCTCGGGCCAGCAGGCCCAGCAGGGTCAGGGGGACGCTCACGGGAAGGACTATACACCGGAGGTATAACCCGAGTGAATAGTCCGTCGCGCGGAGGGGATCGCGCTGGTCAGGATGATGTCGGCGAGGTCCGGCCGGTCGGTGGCGCACCCGGGGCACGCGAAAGGGCCCGGTTCCGAAGAACCGGGCCCTTTCCCTAGTAGCGGGGACAGGATTTGAACCTGCGACCTCTGGGTTATGAGCCCAGCGAGCTACCGAGCTGCTCCACCCCGCGTCGGTGAACTAAAGGTAACCCGTGCGGTGCCGCAAGAGCAAATCGAGGAGCGGCGATCCGGGCGACCCGCGGATCACCCGCGTCTCACGGCGTGCCCGGGAGGTTCTTCGCGATGTCCTGCGCCCGCTTCAGGGCCTCCTGGGCCTGGGTCTCGGCCACGCCGAAGGCAGTCCAGTCCGGGGGCGACTGGTTCAGGGCCTTGACGGCCTTGTCCTGCGCCGCGGACGCGTCGGCGAGCGCCTGCCTCAGCTGGTCGGCGACCAGGCTGCCCGGGGGCGGGAGCGAGGTGGGGACGCCGGCCGGCAAGGCGTTCTCGCCGGTCTTGGCGCCGGATCCACCGGGGAAGAGCGCGTCGAGGGCCAGCTGCAGGGTGGGCTCGAAGGCCTTGTTGTCCCCGAAGGCCACCATCACGCCCTTCAAGACCGGGTACTCCGCCTGCGCGGTCGGCGGCACGTACACCGGCTCGACGTACAGCAGGCCGCCGCCGACCGGCAGCGTCAGCAGGCTGCCCTCGACGGTCTTCGGGGTGTTCAGCAGGTCGGCGTAGGTGGTGCGCAAGGTGCTCTGGACCTGTGCTGGGCTCGGCACCTTGGTGTCGGCGGGAAGTTCGAGGACTCTGATCTTCCCGTAATCCGGGCCGGGTTCGGAGTCCACGGCCATGAACGCCGCCGGGTTGCCGCCGCTGCCCGAGGTCAGAGTCGAGGTGAGCGAGAAAGCGGGTGCCTGCTGGCCGGGCATCTGGAGCGTCAGGTAGGACGGCGGCTGCGGCTGCTCGGACTGCCCCTCAGGGGTGTCCGTCGTCGGATCGGCCGGGACGGTCCAGAACGACGTGCCGGCGGAGAACTCCTTGGCGTTCGTCACGTGGTAACGGCCGAGCATGTCGCGCTGTGCGTTGAACAGGTCCTGCGGGTAACGCAGGTGCGCCAGCAGGTCGGAGCTGATCGCCGCGCGCGGCTTCACCGTGCCGGGAAAGGCCTTCATCCAGGTCTTCAGGATGGGGTCGGTCTCGTCCCAGGCGTAGAGCGTCACGGTGCCGTCGTAGGCGTCCACGGTGGCCTTCACCGCGTCGCGGACGTAGTTGACCTTGCCGCCCAGCTGCGTCGTCGTCGAGTACGGATAGGCCGACGTGGTCGTGTAGCCGTCCACCACCCACAGGACGCGGCCGTCCACGACCGCCGGATAGGCGTTGCCGTCGACGGTCAGCCACGGCGCCACCTCGCGCACGCGCTGCCCGGGGTCGCGGTCGTACATGATCCGCGAGTCCTTGTTCACCCCGTTGGACAGCAGGATCTTCGGCTCGTGGAACTTCACCGCGTACAGGAGCTTGTTCAGGAGGGAGCCGACCGGCACGCCGCCGTGGCCCGCGTAGGTCGTGCTCTGCTGCTCCGTCGGCGTGGCGTCGTCGGGGAAGTCGAACTCGGCGGGAGCGGTGTTCGCCGGCCCGCCGACGATCGAGTAGTCCGGCAGGCCTGGACCGAAGTAGACCCGCTGCTGATACTGGCCGAAGGCGCCGGTGGACCGAATGCTCTGCTCGATGTAGTCCGGCGAGCCGTTGAGCGCCGTGGCGTTGTCCTTGGCGGCCACGACGCCATAGCCGTGGGTGTACTTCAGGTGTTCGTCGGCCCAGTTGTCCGGGGAGGCCAGGGTGCCGGCGGGCTTGAGGCCCCGGACCCCGACCAGGGCGCCCTGGGTCTTGCTGCCGACCTGGTAACGGTCCACGGCCAAGGTGTTCGGGAAACCGTAGTAGGCGCTGTTCGGCCCCGCCTGCTGCTCGTCGAAGTCCTCCGAGACCACCGAGGGGTCCATGACCGGGATGTGGGCGACCGTCCCGGTGTCGGTGGCCAGCTGGTTCTTCGCGACGCTGGTCTGGGCGGGGTACGAGCGGGTTTCCACCTGGCTGTCGTCCAGGCCGTAGGCGGCGCGCGTGGCGTCGATGTTCCGCTGGATGTACGGCGCCTCCTTCGAGGCCTGGCTCGGGTCCACCTTGAGCTGCTGGACCGCCAGCGGGTAGACCCCGCCTATCACCACCGAGGCCAGCACCATCAGCGAGACCCCGAGCGCCGGCAGGGCCCAGGCGTGGCCGCCCCGGTCGAAGTCCGGAACCGCGGCCCGGACGAGCAGGCGGACGGCGTTGCCGAAGAACAGCAGGGCGCACAGGACGGCGATCACCAGCAGGATCGACTTGGCCGGCAGGACCGCGTGCACGTCCTTGTACGTCGGGCCGGCCCAGCCGCTGGTGATCTTGGAGGGGTCCACGGTGAGCGAGTACCGGTCGAGCCAGTAGGCGTAGGCCTTCACCAGGACCAGGCAGCCGAGCAGGATCGAGATGTGCACCTGTGCGGCGCGGGTGGCCCGGGAGCCCAGGACGTGCCCGTGACCGGCCCCGGCCGGCGGGGTGAGGGCGAAGCCGGCGAACAGGTAGTGCGTGAACAGCGCGGCGAGCAGGCTCAGCAGCACCGCGGCGACCAGGAAGCCCTGGATGTGGCGCAGCCAGGGCAGCGTGAAGACGTAGAAGCCTATGTCCTTGTGGAACTGGGGGTCCTCGGTGCCGAACGGGACGCCGTCGGCCCACATGAGGTAGGTGCGCCAGGCTCCCGCGGAGGAGGCGCCGGCCGCGATGCCGAACAGGACCGACGTCCCAGCCAGGAGCCAGGGCAGGAACGGCGCCAGACCCATGCGGTAGCGGTCCAGCGCCTGCTGCTCCAGGGACACCCCGGTCAGCGGCGGCCGGAAGCGGTGGGCCAGCCACATGTTGGCGCCGACGATCAGTGCCATCAGCGCGCCGAAGACCAGGAAGAGCACCATCTGCGTGATGGTCCGGGTGCGGTACACCGGCCCCGCGCCGACGGAGTGGTACCACAGGTAGGAGGTGTAGACGCCGTCGAAGACCAGGAAGACGGCGACCAGCGCCGCCATGATCATGATCGTGATGGCCAGCACCCTGGTGCGTCGCGGCGGGACGCCGAACGCCACCCGACGCCCACCCCCGGCGTCCCTGTCTTCCCCGCCGAAGTCCGGCATCTCGAACGCCACGGCCTCAGCGTACGCTGCGGGCCGCGCAGGGCGGCGGCCACCGTGGGGTGCGTTCGTCATATGGAACGGCCGGAGAACGGCCGGAGAACGCCCCGGAGGGCGCCCGGTCGGCAGCACCGGCGCGCCGGGGGAGAATGGCGCCATGAGCTCTGTCGCCAGCGTCGCCCTGATGCAGTCCGTCGTCGAGATCGAGCAGCACGTCGCCGCCGACGGCTGGAACCAGCGGCCGCGCATGTTCGCCCTGGTCCCCACCGCCGAACTGCTGGTCACCCAGCCCCGGATGGCCGCGGCCCTGGGCCTGACCGACGAGGCGGCGGAGACCGGCGGCATCCCTACGCTCACCTCGATCGAGCAGGACGGCCTGGCCCTGAACCAGCCGCTGGACGAGATGCTGGGCAAGATGGTCTGGCCGGCCGCGGTCGAGGGCTGCGCCCTGGTCATCGAGTCGCAGATGCTCCCGCCGAGCGCGGAGGCGCAGATCCCGAAGGACCTGGAGGGCGCCGCGCTGGAGCGCTGGGTGGCCAAGCACCCGGAGCGCCAAGACGTGCGCATGGCGGTCGCAGTGCTGCGGGACGGGACGCGTCAGGCCGCGATCCGGCTGCACTCGAAGGACTCGGACATGGAGGTGCTGTCCGGGCCGGACCTGGTGCCGAACCTGGCGACGGCGCTGCTGGAGACCTTCGAGGAGTAGGCGGGCGGCGGATCCGCCGGGCCTGCCAAACACAGGACAAGCGGAGACGGGACGAGACAGAAACAGGGCGCAGCCGGTCGATCCGGCTGCGCCCTGTCTTTCAGGCCTTAGCTCAGCAGGTCAGCTGCATCCCTGCGGCGCCCCGCCGGCCCGCAGCGTCTTCAGCGCGGTCAGCGCGTCGTTCAGCGTGCTCACCTTCACCAGCCGCAGCCCGCTCGGGGCGTTCTTGGCGGCGTCCGCGCAGTTGTCGGCGGGCGTCAGGAAGACGGTCGCGCCGTCCCGCTTGGCGGCCAGCGTCTTCATCTGCACGCCGCCGATCGGGCCGACCTTGCCGGTGGAGTCGATGGTGCCGGTCCCGGCGATCTTCAGGCCGCCGGTGATGTCCTGCTGCGACAGCTCGTCGATGATCCCGAGCGCGAACATCATGCCGGCGCTGGGGCCGCCGACGTTGTCCAGCTGGATCTTCACATCGAACGGGAAGACGTTCTGGGTGCCCGGCAGGAAGCCCACCAGCGCCCGGGAGGGCCCGCTGTCGTGCGACTGCGTGGTCACCACCGAGACCTGCTGCTGCTTGCCGGCCCGGGTCACGGTGAAGACCACCGTGTCGCCCGGCTTGTGCTTCTGGATCAGCGTGTGCACATCGTCGGGGTTCACCAGCGCCGTGCCGTCCACGGCGTCGATGACGTCCTGCGGCTGCAGCTTGCCGTCCGCCGGGCTGCCCGGGGTCACCGAGTCGACGACCACCTCGGTCCGCAGCGGCTTGATCCCCTGGGAGGTCAGCGCCGCGGTGATCGCCTGGTCCTCGGAGTCGTCGAACATGGCGGTGTTCTGCTGGGTCGCCTCCTGCGCGGTCTGGCCCTCGGGGTAGATGACCGTGCGCGGGACCACGATCTTGTCGCTGGACAGCCAGCCGGAGAGCACCTCGACGCTGTTCGGCTTGTAGTCCGCCCGGGACACCTCGACGGTGACCATGCGCAGCTGCCCGCCGCTGGTGTGCGGGTACGTCTGGGTGCCGGTGATGTCGATCACCGGCTTGACCGGCTGCCCGGAATCCGTCGAGTAGCTGCCCAGGGTGTCGTACGTCGGACCCGGCGACATCTCCGCGTACGGCGTCGGGATCAGAAACGCCGAGGCCGTGAGCAGGGCGACCGTCGTTCCGGACAGACTCAGGGTGAGGGCACGGCGCTGCATTCCACAGATGCTATCTGTTGCAGTCTGAAGCGGCGCTGAGACCTACGCCGGAGGTGCGGCTTCGGCCGCGATCGGGTCGTCATTGGAGATCGCCTCTCGGAAGCGCCGATAGGCGTGGATGGTGTCGTCGTCACTGGGCCGCCGCACATGACGGGCCAATGCGGACACCGCCGCGGCCAGCACCACGGCGCCGACGGGGATCGCCCACCAAGCCAGGATCGACAGCACACCGTGACTTTAACGCACTATTCCGTCACACGCAGTGAAGCTAGCAGCCGACCCATTCGTGGTCGCCGTCCGCGAACTCCTCGCGCTTCCAGATCGGCACCTGCGCCTTGAGGGTGTCGATGAAGGCGCGGCACGCCGCGAACGCCTCGGCCCGGTGCGGCGCCGAGGCGCCGACCACGACCGCGAGGTCGCCGACGGTCAGCGCGCCCACCCTGTGGACCGCCGAGAGCGCGACCACGTCCGGGTGCGCCGCGGCGACGTCCTCGGCGACCGTCGCCAGCAGTTCCGCAGCCGAAGGATGCGCGCTGTAGTCCAAAGCGGTGACGGACCGGCCGTGGTCGTGGTCGCGCACGACGCCGATGAACAGCGCGATGCCGCCGGCGGCCGGGTGCGTGACCGCCGCGACGACCTCGTCGACGGACAGCGGCTCCTCGCGGACGTCCGTGTGGATGGCCGTCCTGACGGCCGGGTGTCCCGTCGTCACCTGTTCCTTTTCCTTCTCTTCGATCACTAGACCGATCCTCCCCCACGGCGCTTGCGCCGTGCCCGCCGCACCAGGGCCGCGGTGCCGACCAGCGCGACCGTGGCGCCGGCCGCGCCGAGTCCGGCCGCGGCGTCCTTCTTGCCCAGGCGCCGGGCCAGCGCGGCGTGGTGGCCGTCGATGTCCTCCAGAAGCTGGGCGAACGCTTCCTCATTCGTGAAACCAGGTTCCCACCCGGCCTCGCGGAGCTTCTTATTCGAGACTGCCCAAGGGTGCATCACGTACTGGAGGTCGCTGGCCGGAGCCGGAGTGAGGTGCAGCCTGTGCAGCCGCTCCGCGGCGCCGATGGCC
Source organism: Catenulispora sp. GP43 (assembly GCF_041260665.1). Lineage (NCBI taxonomy): Bacteria > Bacillati > Actinomycetota > Actinomycetes > Catenulisporales > Catenulisporaceae > Catenulispora > Catenulispora sp. GP43. Next base: position 391,450 of record NZ_JBGCCT010000001.1, read on the forward strand.
AAGCCCTCTGGGAGCTCCATCCGGCGCATCCCGGAGAGCTCCTCCACTTCGTCCTGCGTGAGCCAGCCGTCGGAGGCGACCGGGACGATCCCGCTCACCTTCCCCAGGGCCGCGTACTCCAGGGCGGACAGCAGGTCGTCGATGTGGCAGAACTGCCAGACCGGCTTCGAGCCGCGCACCACCAGCAGGCGCGGCGCCTCGAAGTGCCGCGTCAGATAGGTGTCCACGCCCGGACCCACTATGGCCGCCGGGCGCAGGACCGTAATGGTCAGCCCGGGGTGCGCGCGCGGCGCGATCGCCGCCAGCCGCTCGATCTCCAACAGGTCGCCGACCAGGGTGCCGTCGGGGGTGGCGCGCAGCGGCGCGTCGTCCTCCAGCGGCAGCGGGTTGTCCGGCAGCGCGCCATAGACCATCGCCGTGGACAGCAGCACCACGTGGTGCACGCCGGCGGCGGCCGCGGCGGTGATCGCGGTCTGGGCGGCGCGGACGTTGCGCGCGGTGCGCTCGCGCGGCTCGGAGTTCAGGTCGGAGTCCACGGCCAGGTGCACCAGCGTGTCCACCCCGGACAGCCGTTCGGCCAGTTGGGGGTCCGTGACCTCGCCCAACCGCCAGGTCGCCGGGGCGGCACCGCGCTCGGCGTCCAGGCCCACCACCCGGCGCACTTCGCCGCCGAACGCGAGCTTGCCGGTCAGTGCCTCGCCCAGCCGGGCGGCCGCGCCGGTGACGGCGATGGTGGGCTTGCTGGTGCGGCCGGGGCGCTTGCGGTCCGGCGAGGAACTCACTGAGGCTCTCCTGTGGTTACGTTAGATGTGTAGAGGAAGTCAGTCTCCGCGCTGTAAACCGATCCTTCTTCCCCGTCGTCCGTGAGGTCACCCGCCGTGAACAAGAACCCCGAAGATCACAACCCGTCGGACGGCGACGAGTCGCAGAACCAGGGTAAGCGCCCGGACGGCCCCGTTGATCCGCTGGGGGCCATGTTCCAGCAGATGTTCGGCGGAACCGGGGCGCAGTCCCCGGGGTCGAACATCCCGGGCATGCCGGACCCGCAGATGCTGCAGATGGTGTTCAGCCAGATCCAGGCCCTGATGAGCGGCGGCGGCGACGGCGCGGTCAACTGGGACCTGGCCAAGACCATGGCGCGCAACGCCGTGGCCTCCGCCGGACCCGACCCCTCGCCGACCGACGGCGAGCAGCGCACCTACGACGGTGCCGTGCAGCTCGCCGAGCACTGGCTGGACCAGGTCACCTCGCTGCCGGCCGGTACCGCGGGCACCCGCGTGTGGTCCCGCGCGCAGTGGATCGAGGAGACCCTGCCGGTCTGGAAACAGCTGGTCGAGCCGGTCGCCGAGCGCATCACCTCGGCGATGGGCGACGCCGTCGGCGGCGCGGTGGGCGAGCTGGGCATGCCGGAGAACCCGGAGGCGGCCGGCCTGCCCCCGGGCATGGGCGACATGCTGGGCAACCTGTTCGGCGGAGCGGCCGGGGGCGGCGGCCAGAACCCGCTCGGCGGCATGATGAAGCAGATGGGCACCGCGATGTTCGGCTCCCAGGTCGGCCAGGCCCTGGCCTCGCTGGCCGGCGAGGTGGTCTCCGGCAGCGACATCGGGCTGCCGCTGGGCCCGGAGGGCAAGGCGGTGCTGCTGCCGGCGAACGTGGACGTCTTCGCCGAGGGCCTGGAGATCGACATCGAGCAGGTCCGCCTCTACCTGGCCCTGCGCGAGGCCGCCTACCAGCGGCTGTTCTCGCACGTGCCGTGGCTCAAGCCCCGCCTGCTCGGCGCGGTCGAGGAGTACGCGCGCGGCATCACGGTCGACGCCTCCAAGTTCAGCGAGCTGGCCCAGCAGGCCGAGCAGATGGACCTGACCAACCTGGACCCCTCGCAGCTGGAGAACATGCTGGGCGGCGGCGGCCTGTTCCAGCCGGTGGACTCCCCGGCCCAGAAGGCGGCCCTGGCCCGCCTGGAGACGCTGCTCGCGCTGGCCGAGGGCTGGGTGGACGCGGTGGTGCACGCTGCGGCCTCGCCGCAGATGTCGGCGGCGGACGCGCTGCGGGAGACCCTGCGGCGGCGGCGCGCGGCCGGCGGCCCGGCCGAGCAGACCTTCTCGGCCCTGGTGGGCCTGGAGCTGCGCCCGCGGCGGCTGCGCGACGCCTCGCGCCTGTGGGCCTCGCTGGCCGACGCGCGCGGACTGGACGGTCGCGACGCGGTGTGGTCGCACCCGGACCTGCTGCCGACCTCGGCCGACCTGGACGACCCCGACGGGTTCGTGCACGGCCGGGACGCCGAGGACGGGCTGGAGTTCGACTTCTCCGGGCTGGACGAGCTGCTGGGCGGCGGCGAGACCGGGAAGAGCGACGGGGCTGTGGACAACGGCCCTGTGGACAACGCCAAGGACGACGACGGCAAGGGTTCCGACTCCGACTCCGGCAAGAGCGGCGAGAGCGGCGAGGACAAGCCGAAGGAGTAGCGCGGACCGCGACCTGACCTGACCCGATCCGGCCTGGCCCGGCTCGCGACGGCGATATTCATCGTCGGCGCGTCGCCGGGCCTCGGCGTGTCTTAGTCCGCGTCGTCCGATGCCACCCCGCCGCCGGCGCTGGCGAACCCTTCCAGAAAACCGCGGGCGCGCTCCGTCTTCGGATACACGCTCATCAGCTCCCAGAACCGCGGCCCGTGGCTGGGCACCAGCAGGTGTGCGAGCTCGTGCAGCAGGACGTAGTCCAGCACGTACTCCGGCATGCCGCGCACCCGGTCGGAGATGCGGATGGTGCCGTCCACAGGGGTGCAGGACCCCCAGCGGGTCTGCTGGTTGGCGACCCAGCGGACACTGGCGGGCTGCGCGCGGCCGTGGAAATAGCGCATCGACAGGTCACGGGCCCGGCGGGACAGTTCCTCGTCGTCCGGCCTGCGTTTGCGCTCCTGGCCGGCGAGGCGGGCGAGCATCTTGTCGACCCACTGCTTTTCCTCAGCGCGCGTCATCTGCGCTGGGATCAGCACCACAGTCTTGTCGCCGTCCCGGTACGCAGAGACGGTGCGACGCCGCCGGTTGCTTCGCCGCACCTCGATCTGACCGCCCTGGTGGGGGGCTTCGTCGAGTCCCACGGCAAGGGACCCTAGCGTGTGCCACCCCCCTATGGCGTTACCGAAATGACATCCCGGGGCGTCGGGATCGGCGCAAATCCGATTGTCCACATGCCGTGCACAGGTTTTCCACAGAGTTATCCACAGGGTGTGTCTTCCTGTGGGTTGCCTAACACAAACAATTCAACCTGCGGCGCGTAGCGCCTCCTCAACGGGTGGCGGTGGGAGACGGGTGGGCGATCAGCGGCCGGTAAAGCGGGGTGCACGGCGCTCGCGCCGGGCAGCGAGCCCCTCCTGGAGGTCCTCGGTCGCCATCGTGATCGGCTGAGCCAGCGCCTCCCAGCGCAGCGCCGCCTCAAAGGACTCGTGACCGGCGCCGATCAGGGCCTGCTTGGTGAGCTTCACGGCGATCGGCGCGCCGGCGGCCACGTCCGAGGCGATCCGCTCGATCTCCCCAGGGAAGTCCCCGGCAGGGAACACCCTGTTGTAGATACCGAGCGCGACGGCTTCCGCACCATTCACAGCACGGTTCGTGTAAAGCAGCTCACGCGCGTTGGCCATCCCCACGACCTCCGGCAGCAGCCAGGTCGCGGCCATCCCCGGATGCATGCCGAGCTTGGTGAACGGCACCGCGAACTTCGCGGTGTCCACCGCGTAGCGCAGGTCACAGGCCAGGGCCAGGCACGCGCCCGCCCCCACCGCCGGGCCGTTCACGGCGGCGATCGTCGGCACCGGCAGATCCCGCAGGCTCAGCCAGATCCGGTAGAAGGGCAGCATCTTGTCGCGGAGTTTTTCCACAGGCGCGCCCGGCTCGGCACCGATCCAGCCCAGATCGCCGCCGGCGCAGAACGCGGAGCCGGCACCGGTCACCACGACACAGCGAACTTCCTCGTCCTGCCCGATTTCCCGCATAAGCCGCTCCCACGACTCCGTCATCGGCGCGGTCATCGCGTTGCGCCGGTCCGGGTCGTCCAACGTCACGGTCAACACACCATCCGACGTGCGGCGGACGGTCAAGAGCGGATATTCACGCGACTCAGGCATGGCGTCAGCGTAGCGGTGCGGTTTGGGCCCGGCGCTGCCGTATGGTGTTCCGCGTTCGGGGTGAAAGGTACGTATAGCCTCAAGTACGGAAGGTAGTGACAAACCATGGCGGAGTCGTACACCGGGGACGCCTACTGCGTGAAGTGCAAGGAGAAGAAGAACTTCACCGGCCAGGTGAAGGTCAGCGACTCGGGCCGGCGGATGGCGCAGGGCATCTGCCCGACCTGCGGGACCAAGCTCAACCGGATCCTGGGCAAGGCCTGAGATCCGGCACGGGAAGGCGGCGGCCGGTCCTCCGGCCGCCGTACGGGTGAATCGGAGAGCTGACAGGTGCGGGGACTGCGGCGGGTGCCGCAGGGTGGGGAGCAGCAGGTGAGAACGGCGGCGGGGTGCTGGGGCTGACACGGCGGGAGGCCAGGGCGTGCGTCCGGTTCTGAAGGCGGGGTTGCGGCGGCTGTGGCGGCCCGGCGGCGCGCTGCAGATCGGGGTGACACCGGGCAGGTCGCTGCTGCTGAACGGGCTGGGCCCGGCCGCGACGGCTTTCGTCGGCGCGCTGGACGGGAACCGGGACATCTCCGGCCTGCTGACCCTGGCCGAGGAGATCGGGCTGTCCGGAGCGCAGGCGACGACCCTGCTCGACATGCTGGCCCGGGCCGGATTCCTCGACGATGCCGGCTACGACCCGGGACCGGCGCTGCGCGCGCTCGACATCTCCGAGACCGACCGGCTCGCCCCGGATCTGGCCGCGCTGGCCCTGGGCTACCTGGTCCCGGGCGGTGCGGTGCGGGCGATGACGCGGCGGCGCACCGCGGTGATCGCCGTGTACGGATGCGGACGCGTCGGGGCATCGATCGCGCACCTGCTGGCCGCGGCCGGGATCGGGTGCGTGGTGCCGATCGACAGCGGGCGCGCGCGGCCCGCGGACGCGGCGCCGGCCGGCTTCAAGAATCCACGGGGGTTGAGTCACCGGGGCGAGCGGGAGGTTCCGGGGCCGCGGCGCAAGCGGGCGGCCGCGGCGACTGCCGCCGCCGGGGCTACCGCTGCCAGGGCTGCCACTGCTGGGGCTGCCGAGACTACCGAGGCCAGGCCCGCGGCATCACCGACGACCTCGCCGAACACCATCGACCTCGCCTCTCCCCCGCCCCGCCGCCAAGACCTCGTCCGGGCCCTGATCCGGGCCTCGGCGCCATCGACCCGCACCTCGCTGCCGGCCAACCGCCAGCGCCCCGACGTCGCGGTCCTGGCCCCGATCGCCGACGGCTACCCGGCTCTGGCCGCCTCGCTGCAGTCCGACGGTGTGCCGCATGTGTCGGCCGAAGTACACGAGACCACCGGCGTGCTCGGACCGTTCGTCCAGCCGGGACGCACCTCGTGCCTGCGCTGCCGCGACCTGTACCGCACGGCGCGCGACCCGGGCTGGCCGCGGGCGATGGTGCCCTTCGGCGGCGTGGACGCGGTGCCGGCGGCTGAGGACCGCGCCTGCGACGTCACGCTGGCCTCGCTCCTGGCCGTCCAGGCGGTGCTGCACGTCCTGGCCTTCGTCGAGGGCGACCCGCCGCCGACGGTGAACGCGGTCTTGGAGATGGTGCCGCCGTTCGGCGCGCAGACCCGGTACGAGCGGCCGCCGCACCCGGACTGCGGATGCCTGATCACGGACCTGGAGACGGAGCCCGCGATGGGCGGCATGTTCAGAGGACACCGCTGACCACGAGCACGCCGATGACCAGAAGCGTGGCGGCGGTCAGGAAGGTGGCGCGCTCCTCGATCCAGGGCGCGGTCAGGCGGCGGGCTCCGGACGCGGCGGCCAGGGTGAGGCCGACCATGACGGCGACGGTGGCGAGAGCGAAGGCGGCCAGGACGCCCAGTGCCACGCCGACGCCGAGGGTGCCGGCGGTGAGGAAGAGCGGCAGGATCGTCAGGTCCGGGCTGGCGGCCGCCCCGAAGGGACCCAGAAAGGTCAGGATGGCGCGGCGCCGATGGCCGGAAGCGGGAGCAGCGGCCGGCCGTTCGAGCACGGCGAGGGCATGGCCTGTCCGGCGTCCTGGTTGAGCCGGCAGCGGTGCGGCGACGGCCGTTTCCTCAGGGTTCGCGGCGCCATCGGCATGACCATGGTCGTGACCAGAGCCGGCATCCCGCTCCCCGTGATCGTGCCGGTGCCCGCGCCCCACGGCCTCCAGCACCACCAGCACCACCGCCGTCGCCACGAGCACTCCGCCGACCGCCAGGTCCGCGTGCCGCGCCACCGTTTCGCGCAGGCGCAGCCCGACCGCCGCCAACGCCACACCGAACAACACCGACACCAGCACGTGCATCACCGCGGCGGCCAGCGCTAAGCGCGCCACGCGGCGGAACGGGTAGCGGCGGGTGCGGGCCAGCAGGGCCAGCGGCATCCAGTGGTCGGGCAGGATCGCGTGGCCGATGCCGATGCCGGTCGCGGCCAGGAGCATGGAAAGGATCGTCACGTCTGCCCCTCGTGGTCGTCCCCGCCTGCACGAGGACGCGAAGACTTGCGGGCTCGCGGGCACGCGGACCCGGGCGAATGCCGGGTGCCGCCGATCGCCCGCCGGATCCGGCGCCGCTGTCAGCGCGGCAGCGCCTCGTACGCCTCCCAGGCGTCCAGCGTGACCTGTTCGAAGCCCAGGCCGTAGGCCGTCACGCCGCGGCCATAGGCGCCGAGCCAGCACTCGCGCAGCTCCGCGGCCAGGACCCAGCCGTACTCGCTCTCGCGGTAGCGGAAGCGGGTGGGCTTGCTGTCGACCGGGAGCTGCACCGCGCGCCAGGGGGCGTCGTCCAGGTTCTCGGCGACCTCGTAGGCCAGCTCGGTCTGCTGGTGCAGCCAGTCGCCGCGCAGGTCCTTGTCCACGCCCCAGGGCCAGGCGTCCGACAGCAGGCCCAGGCCCGCCACGGCGGCCAGGGTAGACAGCGTCGTCGGCTCCAGGATGGTCGCGCCGCCGCCGGATCTGCGGTCCAGGCGGGCCATCGTCACCACGCCGCAGAAGCGGCGGGGGGACAGGTCGTCGGGGCGGCGGGCCGGATGGTCGCCGTGGCCCAGGGTGCCGTACTCGGCGACCCCGTCGGGGCCGAGCATGATCGAGCCCAGCCAGCGGTCGCCGGCCCAGGCCTCGTCCAGGCCGTACCAGGGCACCGCGGTGCGCTGGCCGGGCCAGGCGTCGGGTTCGGAGGCGGCCAGGGCGGCGGCGGAGATGGAGGCGACCGGCGGGCCCGGGACGAAGTCGTCCGGGTCGGCGGTGCGCCCGCCGCGCCGGTCGGTACCCCGGGAACCGGCGGCCTCGGCGGGGTTCGCAGCGCAGTCCGCGCCGCCCGCGCCGGCCGCGCCATCGGCGACCGGCGCCACAGAGCCCGGCTGCGAGGCCGGGCCGGGTGGGTTGGAGAAATCTTCAGTTGAGATGGTGCTGCTCATGGAACCTCACGTCGCATCCGCGTCAAACGGCGGGCGCTCGCCCGCGGCCAGGCGCGGGGCGGGGGCCCGGTAGAGGGCATCGTCCGGGGTCGCGTCGTCGGCGGCGAGGGGCCGTCGGGCACCCTCCGCCGCACCGCGTATCTCGCCGTTGAGCGAGTCGGTGATGTCCCTGATCTCGCGGAAGTCGCCGTCTTCAGGTCCGAGCACGTGCTTGCGCACGAAGTTCTTGGGATGCAGGTCGGTCAGCTCCAGGTCCTGGAATTCCGGACCCAGTTCCTTCTTCAGGTCGTTCTGGGCGTTGCGGGTGAACTCGCGGAACTGCCGCAGGGTGCGTGCCAGGCCCTGTACCGCGCCGGGCAGCTTATCCGGGCCGAACAGCATGACGGCCAGGGCCAGCAGCGCGATCAGCTCCAGCGGGCTGATGTCGAGAAACGGCACGGTGACGGGCTCCTGCTCTGGCGGGCGCGGCCGGCGGCTTTCCGGCGCTACGCGCTAGCGTAACTCCCGTCCGGGCGGAAGCCGGACCCCCGGAGGGTTGATGTCGGTCGATCCTTTACGCGTCAAGGCTCGGCAATGCCGAGCCTCGACGTCAAGAGGGGGTCCGTGATCGCGGTGGGGCCGCGGTCTCAGTGGGCCGGTCCGTAGTTGACGACCTGGGCCGGCGCCGGGTTCGCCGGGGCGTGCGAGGGACTGGCGCTGGCGCTGAAGTCGCCGACCAGCCATACGCCGGTCCCCAGGGCCGCCAGGGACACCGCGCCGATCGCCGCGGCCCGCAGCCGCTGCGGGCGCACCGGGGAGCGTCCGGCCGTGGGGCGGCCGGACGCCGGAGCCGCCGGCGGGCGGATCGGCACGGTCTGGAAGGAGAACGGGGACGGACCGGCGCCGGAGCCGGCCGCCGACGATCCGCTGCCGCCACCGGGCGCGCCGCCGGACGCCGCCGAGGAGGCGGTACCCCGGTTGGCGTCCAGGCTCAGCAGCCCGAGCATCAGCTCCACCGGGACCTGCGGGGCGGACATCGTGCTCAGGCGCGACTTCACCTGCCGCTCGGCGTCGGCCTCGGCCCGGCAGTCCCCGCACTGGGCGAGGTGGCCGAGCATGCGCTCCCTGGTGCCGTGGTCCAGTTCGCCGTCGATCAGGGCGGTCAGGCGGTCTCCGAGATGCCTGGTCACCGGCGGCCCTCCTTTCCACTCGCGTTCGCCGCCGCTCCCGGGGCCCGGTGCTCCAGGGCCGCACGCAGCTGCGAGCGGCCGCGGTGGATCCGCGAGCGCACCGTGCCGAGCTTCACATCGAGGGTGGCCGCGATCTCCTCGTAGGACAACCCCTCGATGTCGCACAGCACCACGGCGGCCCGGAACTCCGGGGCCAGGGCGGCCAGCGCGGCCTCGATGTCGGCGTCCATGTGCGAGTCCGCGAAGATCCGCTCCGGCGACGGCTCGCGCCCGGGCAGCCGGTCGTCGGCGTCCTCGCCCAGGGAGTCGAAGCGGATGCGGGCCCGGCGACGCACCATGTCCAGGAACAGGTTCGTGGTGATGCGGTGCAGCCAGCCCTCGAAGGTGCCGGGCTGGTAGCTGGACAGCGAGCGGAACACCCGGATGAAGACCTCCTGCGTGAGGTCCTCGGCGTCGTGCTGGTTGCCGGTCAGGCGGTAGGCCAGCCGGTACACCCGCTGCGAATGGGTCCGGACGATCTCGTCCCAGCTCGGCGGCTCCCAGCCGACGGCCGCGGCGTCCAGGGGCTGGGTCTGTGTCTGTATCTCCCCGGCGCTCGGCGCGGCGGTCTCCGCCGGCATCGCGGTATCGGGGATCGCCTCCGCCCCCCGGCGGCTCTTATCCAGGGCGGCCTTGCGGGCCGCACGCCGACGACGAAGTTCCCCGAGATCTATCCGCGGTCCAATGGTGTTGACCGGGACGGCTCCAGGATTGCGGGCGCTGTTGGCGTCAGCCACGACGTCCCCACCTCCTATTTCCAGTACCGCACTCATCACCATAGACGCCTGCCTCGCTGCTAAAGGCTGAAAGGAACCTGAGATCGGTCTAAGATCTCCCGGCTCTCCAGACCGTGAGCCACTGTCGAGGGCAGAACGGCCGGTCACCGGGGTGAAGTTCCCGAGAGGGCAGTTCCCTCTCGGTGTCCGCTTACAGCGATCAGAGGCGCCGATCAGGCCCGTGCCACGTGCTGCGGTACCAGCGCGTCCCGCTCCGGGACCGCCCGCCGAACCGTGCATCGCCGGCTCGCGTCTTATAAGCGCTCGCCCACGCTCTATCTGTTCGGATGACAGTCCGACGTGGTATGCGCGCGGCCGGGTGGCTACGCTCTTGATGCCCAGTAGCAACCAACCGACCAGATCCCGGCCGACCCGGCTCCGGGACCCGCGACCCTCGGAGGCCGTCATCCCCAGTCACCGGCACGCCAGCCTGGCGTATGCGGAGGGGTACGTCGCCGAGGACGACGTCCTGGTCTCCGCGCGCCGCGAGGCGCGGCGGCTGGGCATCGTCCCGGTCGAGCCCGGCACCGGCGCGGCGCTGCGACTGATGGCCGCCACACTCGGGGCCCGGGCGGTCGTCGACGTCGGCACCGGCGCCGGCGTGTCGGGGATATACCTGCTGCGCGGCATGCGCCCGGACGGGGTGCTGACCACGGTGGACGAGGACACTCAGGGTTCGCAGGCGGCCCGGCGGGCCTTCGCCGACGCCGGCTTCGCCGCGAGCCGCACCCGGGTGATCGGCGGGGCCTCCGGCTCGGTGCTGCCGCGCCTGGCCGACGGCGGCTACGACATGGTGTTCTGCGGCGGGCCCGGCACCGATCACCTCGCGGGTTACGAGGAGGCGCTGCGGCTGCTGCGGCCCGGCGGGCTGGTGGCCTTCGACGGGGCGCTGGGCCAGGACCGCGTGGTCGACCCCTCGATCCGGGACGCGCGCACCTCGGCGCTGCGGTACCTGCACCGCCAGGTCGCCGAGGACACCCGGCTGCTGCCGGCGCTGCTGCCCACCGGGGACGGGCTGCTGTGCGCGGTTAAGCGCTCCTGAGCACAGGCCTCGGGCTCCTGACGACAGACCGGAGCCGACCGCGGCTCCGCCCCCGCGGGCAGGCCGTGGAGCCGGCGGTGGCGTCCGACCCGACACGGACGCTCTGACCGGGGTGGGGTGCCGGTCCGGCCGGGTGCGGAAGTGAGAAGGAACACGTGGGTTGGAGGACGCCGGACCCCGGCCGTTCGGGGGCCAGACGTCACTGGTGGGACGAATGGGGTGGCGATTGAGACCGCGCCGGACTAACCGACGACGCCCTTGATCGCCTCGCCGAGCGCGGCGGCCTCCTCCGCCGACAGCTCCACCACGAGCCGGCCGCCGCCCTCCAGCGGGACCCGCATCACGATGCCGCGTCCCTCTTTGGTCACCTCAAGCGGGCCGTCACCCGTCCGCGGCTTCATCGCCGCCATGCTCGTTCCCCTTCCTAGGAGCCAGCTCTCAACCAATCCATTATCCCGCACGCAGCCGGAATGGGTTCCGGTGTCGCCGCGGGAGGCCCGACTGAGTAGCTTCGTCAGAGTCTGCAAACAGTTCTACCGGACGCGACCAACACTGGTACATGCCTGGAAGCCGATAAGGCGGAGAGTGGGACCCCCTATGTCCGACAACGTTGTCTACGACGTCACCGAGGGTGTCGGCACCATCACCCTGAATCGTCCGGACGCGCTGAACTCGCTCGACAGTGCGACCAAGGCGGCGCTGCGCGACGCGGCGACGGCGGCGGCCGAGGACGACTCCGTTCGCGTGATCGTGCTGCGCGCCACCGGGCGCGCCTTCTGCGTCGGACAGGATCTGCGGGAGCACGCGGCGTCCCTGGAAGCCGGCAACGGCCTGGCGAACACCGTGCGGGAGCACTACAACCCGCTGCTGCGGGCCCTGACCTCGGCGCCCAAGCCGGTGATCGCCGCGGTCAACGGCGTGGCGGCCGGCGCCGGCGCGGCCCTGGCCTTCGCCGCCGACCTGCGGATCGCCTCCGACAAGGCGGCCTTCAACCTGGCCTTCGCCAACATCGGCCTGACCGCCGACTCCGGCGGCTCCTGGACGCTGCCGCGGCTGGTCGGCCCGGCCAAGGCGCTGGAGCTGCTGATGCTGCCGGAGACCATCGGCGTCGAGCAGGCTGCCGAGCTGGGGCTGGTGCACCGTGTGGTGCCGGCCGAGGAACTGGACGCGGCGGTCGGCGAGCTGGCGGCGAAGATGGCCGCCGGGCCTACCGCAGCCTACGCGGCGATCAAGCAGGCGGTCGGGTTCGGACTGACGCACTCGTTCGAGGAGACCCTGGAGCTGGAGGCCGACCTGCAGGACGCGTGCGCGGCCACCGAGGACCACCGCAACGCGGTGCGGGCGTTCCTCGCCAAGGAGAAGCCCACCTTCATCGGCCGCTGACACCGGCCGCCGAAACGCCGAGAACGGCCGGTCCCTGACAGGGGCCGGCCGTTCTGCGCGAGCTGAAGAAATGAAGACCCTACTGGTCGTTCTCCGGACGGCGGTACCAGGACGACAGCGGGTTGCCCTCCACAGGGTCCTGATCGGCCGGGGCGGCGGTCTCGGCCTGGCCGGGCGACACGCCCACGCCGGGGCCGAATCCGGGCTGTACAACGGCGGTCGCGGTGGTCGCGCCGCCGGCCTCTCCCAGGCCGCCGGAACCCTCGGCGCCGGGCACCGCGTCCTGGGCCCGGGGCACCGGCTCGTAGCCGACGCCGGCCTCGCCGAAGTGGGCGCCCGCCGGGCGGGTCAGGTCGGCGATCAGCCGGTCCCGGTGGTCGATCTCGAGGGCGAGCCGGTCCAGCAGCCGGTCGACCTGGTCCATGCGGTAGCCGCGCCATCCGACGGCGAAGCGGGCACTGTCGATGTCCCCGCGGCCCAGTTGCCGGTCGTCGGCCAGCGCGGGCTCGGGCCGGTCCTGGCGCGGGTCGTCCAGACCCCCGCCGCGGCCGGCGGCCACCCACGCGATCGCACCGAACACCGCCGCGACGACCAGAAACTGAAAGTACAGCACGGCCACATCGTGCCACGCCCGGCGCCGCGCCGTCGCCGTTAGGCTGATCTCCATGTCATCGAACGCGGACGGCACCCCGGGCGGCACCACCGGGAGCACCGGGGCGACAGCCCCCGTCCCGCAGGGCACGCTGCGCCTGGGACCGTACGAATACGGCCCCGACCAGCGGCTCGTGATGGCGATCGTGAACCGCACCCCGGACTCGTTCTACGACAAGGGCGCCACCTTCACCGACGCCGCCGCGCTGGACCGCGTGGAGCGGGCCTTGAGCGAGGGCGCTGACCTGGTGGACATCGGCGGCGTGAAGGCCGGCCCCGGCGACACCGTGGACCCGGCCGAGGAGATGCGCCGCGTGGTGCCCTTCGTCGCCGAGGTCCGCAAGCGGTTCCCCGAAGCGGTCATCTCCGTGGACACCTGGCGCGCCGAGGTCGGGGACGCGGTGTGCGCCGAGGGCGCAGACGTGCTGAACGACGCCTGGGGCGGCTGGGACCCGCGCCTGGCGGAGGTCGCGGCCCGGCACGCGGTGGCGCTGGTGTGCACGCACGCCGGCGGCGTCGAACCGCGCACCCGCCCGCACCGCATCGGCTACGCGGACGTCATGGCCGACATCCTGGAGCGCACGGTCCACGGCGAGGCCGAGCGCGCGGCGGGCCTGGGCGTCCCGCGCGACCGCATCCTGATCGACCCCGGCCACGACTTCGGCAAGAACACCCGCCACTCCCTGGAGGCGACGCGACGCCTGACGGAGATGACCGCGACCGGATGGCCGGTGCTGGTGTCGCTGTCGAACAAGGACTTCGTCGGCGAGACGCTGGACCGGCCAGTGAAGGAACGCCTGACCGGGACGCTCGCCACCACCGCGGTGTCGGCCTGGCTCGGCGCCCGGGTCTACCGGGTGCACGAGGTGGCCGAGACCCGGCAGGTGCTGGACATGGTCTCGGCGATCCAGGGACTCCGGGAGCCGGCGGTGGCCAAGCGGGGGCTGGCCTAGCCGCCGGCGAACGGGAGCGGGAGCGGACTAGCGGTCCCCCGGCTTCCCCATGATCGTGACCGCCTCGTCCGGGTCGTCGACCAGGTGGATCAGGTCCAGGTCGGCCGCGGCGATCTTGCCCGCCGGGACCATGACGTCGCGGATCCAGTCCACCAGCCCGCCCCAGAAGGCCCGGCCGACCAGCACCACCGGGAACGACGTCACCTTGTGCGTCTGGACCAGGGTCAGGGCCTCGAAGAGCTCGTCCATGGTGCCGAAGCCGCCGGGCAGGACCACGAAGCCCTGCGAATACTTCACGAACATGGTCTTGCGGACGAAGAAGTACCGGAAGTTGATGCCCTGGTCGATGTAGCTGTTCAGGGACTGCTCGAAGGGCAGCTCGATGCCCAGCCCGATGGACCGGCCGCCGGCGTCGATGGCGCCCTTGTTCGCCGCCTCCATGGCCCCCGGGCCGCCGCCGGTGATGACGGTCCAGCCGGCCGTGGCCAGGCCGCGGCCGATCTGCTCGCCGACCAGGTACTCGGGGCTGCCGGTCGGGGTGCGGGCCGAGCCGAACACGGTGATGGCCGGACCGGTGCGGGCCAGCGAGTCGAACCCCTCCACGAACTCGCCCTGGATGCGCAGGACCCGCCAGGGGTCCTCGTCCTTCCAGTCCTTGCCGTAGGCGTGGTCCAGCAGTTTCTGGTCCGCCGTGGCCGCCGGCAACTGCTCGTGTCCGCGCCGCCGGGTCACCGCTCCGACGAAACGTTCAGTGAAACTGCTGCCGGTACCGTGTCCGTTCCCGCTGCCTTGACTCATAGTCGGCACACTACCGGCCGGAATTAGCCGGACGGCGGCTGGCAGGCGACGGGCCCGCCGCCGCGGGCCGACCAGCGGCGATCCGCGGCGATCCGCGGCGGCTGGAGCCGGACCGCGGAGCACATCAGGACTGCGGAGCGCGTCAGGACTGCGGGCGCACCTGCTCCAGGTGCTGGCTCAGCCAACCGTAGGCCTGCGGCAGCCACTGCTTCCACACCTCGGTGTTGTGCGAGCCGTGGTCCTTCTTCAGCACGTCCACCACGCCCGGTGCCACCTGCTGCAGCGAGAGCGCGTCGGAGAGCACGGAGCCGTGCGCGTCCTCGGCCGAGGCCGCGGCCAGCAGTGCCACCGGCGGGTTGGGCTTGTGGTTCTGCAGGATCCACAGCGTGGAGTTCTGGTTGGCGAAGGCCGGACCGTACTTGGACACATAGCCGCCGGGCCGCACGTCGCCGCTCATCTGCACCGCGGCGCTGAACAGCTGCGGGTACTGCACCAGCAGCTTGCCGGCGCACAGGCCGCCCTCGGAGTAGCCCATCATGCCCCAGCCGGAACGGTCGGTGGTGACCCGGAAGGTACGCTCGATCATGGTCCGGATGTCGTCGGTGATGAAGGTCGCCACCTGCGGACCGCCGGGGATGTCGGTGCAGTCGGTGTTCACGCCCTTGACCGGCGAGATGTTCACCGCGACCAGCACGAACGGGGTGGCGGCGTGCTGCTGGACGAGCGTGCCCAGCTCCTTCTGGCCCGCCATGTTGCCGAACCAGGTCTGCGGGGTGCCCGGGTAGCCGGGGAACAGCAGGACGACCGGGAAGTCGGTGTTCGCATACGCCGGGTCGTTGTACTGCGGCGGCGTCCAGACCATCACGTCGTTCGTGCCGCCCAGGCCCGACTTGGGCCCGGTGAAGCTGGTCACCAGCGCGTCGTCGCCGTACTTCTTGAAGTCCTGCGCCGGGCCCGCCGGCCGCACGCGCGGCACCACCTGGCCGCGGCCGCCCTGGGCCCGGCCGTCGGTCAGGTCGCCGCCGTCGATCGGGGTGCCGGCGGCCACCGTGTTCTGGTGGATGATCACGCCCGGGCTGCCGGTGTCGCCGAGCAAGTCGTCCCAGGACGCGTAGAGCCCGTAGTAGTTGTTGACAACCACACCGCACAGCAGGATCGCCATGACCTGACTCACGCCGATCATCGACAGTCGCCCCGCGGCGCGCATGGGGCGCGGTCCGCGGATGCGGTTCCACAGCAGATATGTGCCGATCGGTGCGGCGACCGCGAGAACGATCGCCGTAACCATCATCGGCCAGCCGGTCGGGCTCATCGAAACTTCGGACCTCTCGGAACTTGCCTGGACAGCGGGCTGATCGCCGGGCTCCCGTGGTCGTACGGGGGCTGCTCCGCCGCTGGTAAGACGCTAATAAGTCCCAAGCGGTTGCCTCCGGCGCGCACCGTTTTGAACCGGCGCGCGCCACCGCGGGTCGTCAGCTCAGGCGATGGAGCCGAGCCAGCTTCTCATCCGTTCCGCACATCGGACAACTTGCCCCAAGTCCACTGATTCATCGGGTTTGTGAGCCAGGGATCCGTCTCCGGGCCCGTAATTCACGCCCGGAACACCGAGTTCGGCGAACCGGGCGACATCGGTCCAGCCGAACTTCGCCGTGGGCTCGCCGTCCACGCCGGCCATGACGGCGCCGACGAACTCAGCCGCCAGCGGCAGGTGCAGACCGGGACGCGCCGCCGGAGCGGTGTCCGTGACCACGATCTCAGCGTCCAGATCCGCGAAGACCTCGCGGACGTGACGTTCCGCATCGTCCTGAGTGCGGTCCGGGGCGAAGCGGAAATTCACGAGCACCGAGCACTCGTCCGGGATGACGTTGCCGGCCACGCCGCCGGTGATCCCGACCGCGTTCAGGCCCTCGCGGTACTCCAGACCCTCCACCTCGACCCGGCGCGGCTGGTACTCCGCGAGCCGCCGCAGCGCGGCACCGGCCTTGTGGATGGCGTTGTCGCCGAGCCAGGAGCGGGCCGAGTGCGCGCGGGCGCCGCGGAAGGTCAGCCGGGCCCGCATCGTGCCCTGGCAGCCGCCCTCGACGATGTTGTTGCTCGGCTCCAGCAACACCGCGAAGTCGGCGGCGAACCACTCCGGCCGGGTGCGGATCAGCCGGCCCAGACTGTTGCGCTCGGCCTCGACCTCCTCGCACTCGTAGAAGACATACGTCACATCGCGGTTCGGCTCGGCCAGGGCGGCGGCCAGCACCAACTGGACCGCCACACCGGCCTTCATGTCCGAGGTGCCGCAGCCGCGCAGGGTCCCGGTCTCCCAGTCGCCCTCCAGGAGCGAGGGGACGTTGCGGCGCCCGGTGCTGTCGACCGCGATCGGCACGGTGTCCAGGTGCCCGGCCAGGATCACCCGCTCGGCGCGGCCGAGGTTGGTGCGCGCCAGCACCGAGTCGCCGTCGCGCAGCACCTCGAGGTGCGGATACGGACGCAGCGCCGCCTCGACCGCGTCGGCGAGCGCCTTCTCGTCACCGCTCACGGACTCGATGTCGACGAGCGCCGCGGTCAGGCGCGCGGCGCTCTGCGTGAGGTCCAGGCCGGACATCGCTTGGTCGCTCCCCGTCCTCAGCCGGTGAATCCGTTGTCGCGCAGCAGGTCGTTGATCTGCAGCTTGTCGTGCGACTCGCCGGGGGCCAGGCGGCGCAGCACCAGCAGGCACGGGGTGGTGAACTCCCCGCCGGGGAACTTCTTCACGCGGGTCGAGCTGACACATACCGACCAGGCCGGGGCCTCGCCGCGGGGCAGTTCCTCGCCGGTCTCGGCGTCGAAGACGCGCATCGACTTGGTGAGGTTGGTGCCCGAGCCGAGCTTGGCGCCCTGGCGGACCCGGGCGCCCTCGACGACCATCGAGCGCGAACCGATGAACGCGTCGTCCTCGATCACCACCGGGACCGCGTTCGGCGGTTCCAGCACGCCGCCGATGCCGACTCCGCCGGACAGGTGGACGTTCTTGCCGACCTGCGCGCAGGAGCCGACGGTGGCCCAGGTGTCGACCATGGTGCCGGCGTCCACGTAGCCGCCGATGTTCACGAACGAGGGCATCAGGATCGCGCCGGAGGAGACGTAGGAGCCCCACCGGACGATGGCCCCGGGCACCACGCGCGCCCCGCCGAAGTCGCTCTTCAGCGGCATCTTGTCGTGGTAGCGGAAGTCGCCGGCGTGGGACTCGGCCATGTCCAGGACCTTGAAGGACATCAGGATCGCGCGCTTGGCCCGCTCGTCCACCACGACCTCGTCGGAGGCCGCGTCCACGAACGCCACCCGCGCGGTGCCGGCGTCGATCAGGTCCACGGCCTCCACCACGGCCTTGCGGGCGTCGGCGTCCGCCGGGCCGAGCTCCGCGCGGCGCTCCCACAGCTCGTCGATCACTGCCGGGATCGGGGAGGCGAAATCCTGGGCAGTCGGTGCGTTCGTCATGGCCACCACGATATGTGTTTCAGCTACGGTGGCCTCGCGGCGTTCACACCGCAGGACGGATCTCGGACATTTACGGACGGAACTGGACGGTATGGGTCAGAGAGGCCGCCCCCGAGGCAGGCAGGAACAAGCGCCGCGCAAATCCCGGCACATCGGTGCCTGGATCGTGACCGTGATGTTGCTCGGCGCGCTGGGCGCCGGCGGCTTCTTCGTGTACCACGCGTTCACCGGCGGGGTCTCCGCCGAGAACTGCACGGCCATCGGAGCAGACGGCCAGTCCTCCACCATCGCCAACGAACGGATGGCCAACGCGGCCACCATCGCCGCGGTGTCCCGGGCCAAGAACCTGCCGGAGCGGGCGACGATAATCGCCCTGGCCACGGCCGAGCAGGAGTCGAAGATCCAGAACCTGACCGGCGGCGACCGCGACTCGCTGGGCCTGTTCCAGCAGCGGCCCTCGCAGGGCTGGGGCACCCCGGACCAGATCATGGACCCGGTGTACTCGACCGGGAAGTTCTTCTACGCGCTGCTGAACGTGAACAACTGGGAGACCATCGACGTCGGCAAGGCCGCGCAGGCCGTGCAGCGCTCGGCGGACTCCTCGGGCGAGTCCTACGGGCAGTGGGAGGAGATGGCCACGATCCTGGCGACCACGCTGGACGCCAAGTCGGGAACCTCGCTGACCTGCACGTACGAAGACCCGAAGCTGGCCGCCGAGACCCCCGGCTCGAACGGCCTGACGCCCCGGGCGTCGACCGTGGGCCAGGCGCTGGTGAAGCAGTTCAGCGCGAACGGCGCGGCCGCGGCTCCGCAGTACTCGCACTCCAGCGACGGCCTGACGCTGCGGATAACGTCCAACAACCTGTTCACCCCGCAGGTGCTCGCCGCCTGGGCCGTGGCCTCGTCCAAGACGCTGAACGTGGACCGGGTGCAGTACGCGAACGAGGTGTGGACCCGGTCTTCGGGCAAGTGGGAGTCGACGTCGTCCTCGACCAACGGGACGGTGGACGTCTCGGTGGCGAAGGGCGGCTGACCCCTGGCACGCTGGGGCGATGACATGGATCGTGTTCGATTACGGTGAGGTCATCGCCCAGCGGCCGCCGGAGCAGGCCTTCGCACGGCTGGCCGACATCGTCGAGGCGCCGGCCGCGGACTTCACCGAGGGCTACTGGCTCCATCGCGACAAGTACGACCGCGGCGCGGCAGAGCTCGACTACTGGCAGGCGGTCGGCGCGCGGGCGCAGGTCGACGTGGGCCCGGCCGAGGCCGCGGCGCTGAGCGCCGCGGACGTCGAGCTGTGGAACACCCTCGACCCGAGCTCGGTGGAGCTGATCGCCGATCTCGCGGCGGCCGGGAGGCGGCTGGCGCTGTTGTCGAACGCGCCGATCGCCCACGGTGCGGCTTTCCGGACGCGGCAGTGGGCCGAGCCGTTCGAGCACTTCG
Source organism: Catenulispora sp. GP43 (assembly GCF_041260665.1). Lineage (NCBI taxonomy): Bacteria > Bacillati > Actinomycetota > Actinomycetes > Catenulisporales > Catenulisporaceae > Catenulispora > Catenulispora sp. GP43. Next base: position 410,713 of record NZ_JBGCCT010000001.1, read on the forward strand.
TGATCTCCGGTGAGCTGGGTGTCGCCAAGCCCGACCCGGCGATCTGGCAGGCCCTGCTGGACCGGCTCGGCGCCCCGGCCGGCGAGATCCTCTTCCTGGACGACCGCGAGGTCAACGTCGCCGCGGCCCGCGACGCCGGGATCCGGGCATTCGTGTGGACCGGCGCGGAGGCAGCGCGGAGGCACATTGCGGAATTCGACAAAGAATCCCCTTCAGTTCCGGTACGTTGATAGCGGTTCTGATATCGGACGACCCAATCACCGTCTGGAAATATTACTTCCCTTTTACTTCTTCCGGCGTTTCCCCGAGCGGGGTTCATCCGTTGGGCAGGGAGCTGTCGCGTAAACGTGGCAGCCCCAATCCGAGGAGAACCAGGCAATGAGCACCTTGAGCACCACGGTCCGGCGCGGCCTGGTCGTCACGGCGGCCGCGATGGCCGCCGGTCCCGTCGTCGGCGGCGTCGCCTCCGCGGCGACCGCACCGACGACCAGCACCCCGCTGGACGCCGCGCCGATCTCGACCACTGTCGCCGACGCCACCGGGCTGGCCGCCGCGCCGATGCCCGTGACCCGCTCCGCGCTGCCGCTGGCCGGCGGGCTGAGTTCGATCATGCCGATCAACGGCGGCCTGGCCAACGCCCTGCCGCTGAACAACCTGGCCGGCGGGCTGCCGGTGAGCGGGCTGGTCGGCCAGATCCCGGTGGTCGGGCCGATGGCCCAGAACCTGCCGGTGATCGGCCAGCTGACCGGTGAGCCGGCCCCGACCCCGGCGGCCGCCCAGACCGCCGGCCAGCAGGCCGGCGCCGACCTGCAGGCCGCCTTCCCACCCCCGCACATGCCGACCCCGCCGGCCCTGATGAGGCCGGCCGCGCACCCCGGCACCCGCAGCCGGATGGTCTCGCCGGTCGCGCCCGCGGTCACCGCCCCGACGATCACCCCGGCCCCAGCCGCGGCGCCGGCCATGCAGGCTCCGGCCGCCGCGCCCAAGCCGCAGAGCTCGCTGCCGCTGGTCGGCAACCTGCCGCTGGTCGGCGGGCTGACGCAGGGCCTGCCGGTCGGCAGCCTGACCTCGCTCGGCAGCTTCTAGACCGGTTCAGAACCCTTCCCCAAGGCCTCTGGCATGCGCGCCCGCGCATGCCAGAGGCCTTTCTGATGTCACACAACCCGATGAAAAGAGGAATCCCTCCTAGGAGCGATTATCCGCAACTCTTCGCATGCGGCCGCCGCGAAGGCGCAATGAATCGCCATGCGCGACAACGTGTGAACCGCCCCATCGGGAGCCACGGATGAAGCACCGCCACGGCAAGACGACAAGTGTCAGTTCCGGTCTGGTGGACTTGAGCGAGGAGTCCCTGGCCGACGTCTCGCGCTCGGTCTCGGCCGGCGAGGTGCGGTCCGAGGATGTCGACCGGCGGATCAGCCCACCCAGGGACGGCGGGACCGCGACGGTGCCGGTGGCCGCCTCGTTCAACTCGGCCGTATGACCGCGGCGAACGGGGCGCCGCCATTCCGGCAATTCGTGCTGAAAGTGGCAACCCGCTGCGATCTCGCTTGTGATCATTGTTACGTCTACGAGGCCGCCGACAGCTCGTGGCGCCACAAACCGCGCTTCATGACGGAGGAGACGGTACGGCGCACCGCAGAGCGGATCGCCGAACACGCCGCCTCGCACCGTCTCCCTGCCGTCGCCCTGGTGTTGCATGGCGGGGAGCCACTGCTTCTGGGGCCGGCGCGGATGCGCGTAGCAATGTCTACATTGCGTGAGGTCATCGAGAGCGCGGGCTGTGCGGTGGACCTGCGTGTCCACACCAACGGAGTCCGACTCACGAGCGAGTACTGCGACTTGTTCCGCGAACACCGCGTACGCGTCGGTGTGTCCCTGGACGGTGATCACGCCGCGTCCGACAGACACCGACGCTTCGCCAATGGAGCATCCAGCCATACGCAGGCACTACGCGCGGTTTCGCTATTGCGCGACGACTACCCGGACATCTACGCGGGCGTCCTATGCACGATCGACGTGCGTAACGACCCAGTAGCCGTGTACGAGGCGGTGCACGATGCCTCTCCCCCGCGCGCGGACTTCCTCCTCCCCCACGCCACGCATAGCGATCCGCCGCTCAGAGCGAATCCCGAACGCGCCGAATACGCGGACTGGATGCTCGCGGTGTTCGATCGCTGGAACGCCGAGAACCGTCCCTTCCCGATTCGCTCCTTCACCTCGGTCCTGGACGCCTTCCGCGGGTTGCCGAGCGGGACGGAGTCGCTCGGCTTAGACCCGGTCGATCTGGTGGTCGTGGAGGCCGACGGAACTCTGGAGCAGACGGACTCCCTTAAAGCGGCCTACGACGGCGCTCCCGCCACCGGCTTCGCAGTCGCTGAGCACTCCTTCGACGAGGCCTCCGGGCATCCGGGCTTCGAGGCCCGGCGCCATGGCTTGGCCGATCTGTGCGAAGCCTGCCGACGCTGTCCTGTGGTCTTGGTATGCGGAGGCGGCCTGCGCACGCATCGCTATAGCGCCCCCTCTGAGGTGACTTCCCCGTCTCCCTCGACCGATTCGTTTGATCATCCGAGCGTCTACTGCAAAGACCTCAAGGAGCTGATCATGGGGATCCGCACCCGGACCCAGGCGCCGGCCGTCGCACAGGTTCCGGCGCAGCGTTCCCTAGGACTGTCCGCAGACGTGCTGCATCAGTTGGCGCACGGATACGGCGACGCTAAAGCGATCACACACCTGAACCGCTTCCAACGCTCGCTCCGCATACTGCTGCTCGCCAAGGTGTTCGCCGCCGCAGACGGCAGTAGCGGACCGCGCCAAGAACTCGTGGACTCCGCGATCTCCACGCTGAAGACTCTCGATGCCGGACACAAGAACGCCCTGCACGACGTACTCGGGCATCCCTATACGTCGGTCTGGGCACTGCGCTGCCTCGACGACGCACAGTCCGGCCGAGCCGATCCCGAGGACTTCGCCCATCTGGCCTCGCTGGCTGCCGCGATCGCCATCCGCGCCGGCGTCGACGCCGAGATCGAAGTGCCGGTACGGCGCGGCGCTGTGTACCTCCCCACGCTGGGGCGTCTGGTGGTCGGTGCCGACGCAGGCCGATCCCTGCTGATGCGGATCTCCGGGGGCCACTGCGACGTGCTCGATGCGTCGGGATGGCAAGGCGTCCGGCGTGTGGACCTCCCTGCGTTCTCCACAGGCGGAATCGCTTTGGAGGACACGGACCCGTTCCGCCGCTGCCACCACTGGGAGGTCGCGCGACGGCTGCCTGAAGGCGACGCCGCCGCTTGGAGGCGCACTGTCCCCGCCGCGTGGGACCTCCTCGCACGGGACCACCATTCCTACGCGCCGGGCATCGCAGCAGGGCTGTCGACGATCGTGCCACTGGCGCCGTCCCTGTCCGGCCGAGCCGTCAGCTCTACAGCGCGCCGCGCTTATGGCGCGATCGGCGCGGCGCTACCTGTGCCGGGCGCTGGTACGCCGGACCGGTCCGCCTCCGCGCTCGCGCTCTTGATGATCCACGAGTTCCAGCACGTAAAGCTCGGCGCGGTCCTGGACATGGCAGACCTGCACGACCCGCACGACACCCGGCTGTTCGAGGCGCCATGGCGAGAGGACCCGCGTCCGCTGGAAGGACTGTTGCAGGGAACATACGCGCACGTAGGCGTCACCGACTTCTGGCGCGTCCGCCGCTTCACCGCGACCGATCCCGAGGAACGCACACACGCCGCCACGGAGTTCGCACTCTGGTTCGCGCACACACTGCGGGCCACACACGTCTTGGCGGACTCCGGGTCCCTGACCCCGCTCGGCCTGCGCTTCGTGGAGGCGCTGCGGACCACCCTGGAAGGTTGGACGTCCAAAGTCTGACTACTCCGCGCACCGTTGACGCCATCGATTACGCCGCGCAATCCTTTTGGAGACACAGTGTGAAGAGGAGTGAAGGCCACGGGGTAGGCGGATGGCTGTCTCGAGTCGGGTGCCGCAAGGCGCCGACCACGGGTCGGCTCCGGTCTTCTTCCTCAGCTACGCCCGGCACCACCGCGCCCCGGAGGACAAGTCCGGCACTGCCGAGGACCCGGACCGCTGGACGCTGCGCTTCTTCGACGACCTGACGTTCGAGGTCGCGGAGCTCACCACGCTGCCCCGCCACGCCAGGCCCGGATTCATGGACCGCGAACTGCGGGTCGGGCAGGAGTGGCCGCGCCGGATATCGGAGGCACTGGCGGCGTGCCGGGTGTTCGTGCCGCTCTACACCCCGCGCTACTTCACGTCCCTGAGCTGCGCCAGCGAGTGGTACCTGTTCCAGGCACGGCAGAGCGCGCACGAGCTGACGTCCGGCACCCGGCCCGAGGCGATCATCCCGGTGCTGTGGCTGCCGATGCCGGACACCGACCTACCGGCCGCCGCGCAGGCGCTGCAGTTCGACCACCACACGCTCGGCGAGGCCTACGCGCGCCTGGGCTTCCTGCAGCTGATCCGGCTGGCTCGGTTCAAGGACGAGTACCAGCTGGCGATCCACGCGCTGGCGCGCGAGGTGGTGCGGGTGGCGCTGAGCAGCGCCCCGCAGGCCTCCCTGCCGGTGGACTTCACAGCGCTGCGTAGCCGCTTCGAGAACGCGGAAGGGCTCTTCGACGCAGCCGGAGACCTGGTGCGCCAAGTCGGTGGCCGCACTCCCCTCTCGCTGCCGGGACGACGTCCGCTCGCCCTGCCGGCGGGCACGCGAGGCAGCCCCGACGCTCCTGCCACTCCGGTGGTCGAACCGATCGCCGATCTCCCCGAGACCCCGACCAGTTCGCCGGACGAAGCGGTGGCCGCATATATCCGCGCCGCACAAGTGAAGCTCGCGGAGTGGTTCGTCACTCGGCCGCGCCAGATCGCATCTGCGGACTTCGACGACTTCTACTTCCGAGAGGTGCACCCCGCCGCCAAGGCGGCTCTGTTACGGCACCTGACGCCCCACGCACCGGACGGCCGCTCCGCACGGCCGCCCCGTCTGCGCTCCCTGCCCACCGCCGAGCGACCGCCAGGAGGAGCGCCCGATGTCCCCTGACCCGGACGGGACCGTCATCACCTTCTATTCCTATAAAGGCGGCACCGGCCGCACCATGGCGCTGGCGAACGTGGCGTGGATCCTGGCCGCGAACGGCCGGCGGGTACTGGCCGTGGACTGGGACCTGGACTCGCCGGGACTGCACCGCTTCTACCACCCGTTCCTACCGCCGTCGGCGCTGCAATCAACCGGCGGGGTCATCGACCTGATCGTCGACTACGCCTGGCAGGTCCACCAGCACCGCGAGGATCGGCCGACGGACTGGCACCGGCAGGCCGCGGAGGTAGCCCGGCACACGGTGGCCGTGGACTGGGCGTTCCCCGGCGGCGGCACCCTGGACTTTCTGCCGGCCGGACGGCAGAACCGCGACTACGCCTCCGCCATGGCGCCGCGCGGCTGGGACGACTTCTACGAGGAGATGGGCGGCGGCCTGTTCTTCCAGGCGATGCGCGACGGCATGAAGGCCGCGTACGACTATGTCCTCATCGACAGCCGCACCGGCTTGTCGGACATCGCTGACATCTGCACGCTTCAGCTGCCCGACGTCCTCGTGGACTGCTTCGCGCTCAGCGACCAGAACATCGACGGCGCGCTCGGCGTGGCGCGCCGTATACGGGAGCACTGTCTGGACCGCCCTATACGCATCCTGCCTGTGCCGATGCGCGTGGACGAAGCGGAGAAGGCGAAGGCAGACGCCGGACGCGCACTGGTGACGTCCCGGTTCGATGGGTTCCCCGCCGACATGGACGACGAGCGCCGGTCTCAGTACTGGGCCTCCGTAGAGATCCCCTATAGGCCCTTCTACGCATACGAGGAGACCCTGGCCGTCTTCGGCGACACGCCCGGCCTGCCGACCTCGCTGCTGGCGGCCTACGAACGACTCGCCGCCGAGATCACCGTGGGCCGTGTCACCGGTCTTCCCACGATTGAGGAGACCCGGCGTCAGCGGGTCCTGGAGGGATTCACCAGGCGGCAGACGACAAAGGTCCGCCCCTTGATCCATTACGTCGCCGAGGACCGGATGTGGGCCGACTGGGTTCGGGAGATCCTGGCTCAGGTAGAAGTGCCCGCGGACCTCGTCAGCGTGGGAATCTCCACAGAAGCCGAAGAGGACCGACAGGTCCTCGCTATAGCGTCGTACTCATATCTACGCTCTGCGCACACACGGGCACCGCAATCCGTCACCGCAGTACTTGTCACGGACGTCCGACTCCCAGCGCAGTACCAAGCGAACCCGCCGATCGACCTAGCACGGCTGAGCGAGCCGGAGGCCGTGGAGACGCTGCTGCTGGCCGTGGACCGGAACGCTTATGCGCAATGGCGCGCACGCTCCCCTGATGCACTTCCCTCTGCACGCGCACATGGCCCGCGCTTCCCCGGCATCGATCCGCGTGTCTGGAACCTACGCGGCCGCAACGCCACCTTCACCGGCCGCGACGAAGTCCTGGAGCACGTCCGCGACCGACTGCTCCGCGGCTCCGCTGCGGACTCCCCGCCGCCGCAGGCACTGCACGGCCTGGGAGGCGTCGGCAAGACCCAGGTCGCGCTGGAGTACGCGCACCGGTTCAAAGGCGACTACGACCTCGTATGGTGGCTCTCCGCGGACCAGCCGGAGCTGATCCCCGCGGAACTCGCCCGCCTGGCCCGGCCGCTTGGCCTAGGCCTGCGCACGGACAGCGGCATCGCGGAGACTGCTACGGCCGTCCTGGAGGCCCTGCGGCGCGGGGACCCAGTACGCCGCTGGCTGCTGGTCTACGACAACGCCGACGAGCCCGGCGCGGTGCGTCCCTACCTGCCGGAGAGCCGACACGGCCACGTCCTGATCACCTCACGGAACCCGGCGTGGGCGCAGGAGGCGGCGCCGGTCGAGGTGGAGGTGTTCACGCGCGCCGAAAGCGTGGAGCACCTACGGCGGCGGGTGCCGGGGCTCGCCGTGGAGGACGCCGGCGCGCTGGCCCACGCCCTCGGGGACCTGCCGCTGGCGGTGGAGCAGGCGGCGGCCTGGCTCACCGAGACCGGGACGCCGGTCGGCGAGTACCTGGCGGAGCTGGACCGGCAGGCGTCGGCGGTGCTGGCGCTGAACCAGCCCGGCGACTACCCGGTACCGGTGGCCACGACATGGACGATCTCCTTCGAGGCCCTGCGAGACCGGTCCCCAGCCGCCGTGCGCCTGCTGCAACTGTGCTCGTTCCTGGCGCCGGAGCCGGTGTCCATGGCGCTGCTGCGCTCGGACGAGATGATCCAGGCCCTGATCCCCTACGACGAGGCGCTGCGCGACCGGATGATGATCGGCCGCCTGGTCCGCGAGGTCGGACGGTTCGCGCTGGCCCGGGTGGACGCGGCCTCGAACACGCTGCAGGTGCACCGCCTGGTGCAGTCGGTGATCCGGGCCCGGATGAGCCAGGCGGACCAGGAGCGGGCCTGCCACGAGGTGCACCGGGTGCTGGTCGGCGCCCGTCCCCGGGCCGGGGACACCGACGACCCGGAGAACTGGCCGCGCTACGACCAGATCTGGGCACACCTGGGACCGAGCCGGGCCCGCCTGTGCGCCGAGGGCGAGACCCTACAGCTGCTGATCGATCGCGTCCGCTATCTGTGGAAGCGCGGCGAACTCGGCGCGGCCTTGGCGTTCGCCGAGGAGTTGGCCACCGTATGGACCTCGCGCGGAAGAGCGCCGGACAAGGACCCAGACCTGCTATCCCTGCGCTTCCACACCGCGAACGTGCTCTGGTCCATGGGCCGCTTCGAGGAGGCGCGGGAGATCAACGCAGAGGTGCTGCAGGCCCAAGCCGCCGCACTCGGCAACGATCATCGCCATACTCTGATGACCGCCGGCGGCCTGGCAGCAGCACTCCGCGGACTCGGACAGTTCCAGGAGGCACTGGCACTGGACGAACAGACATACGCACGGTTCGCCGAGAACTTCGGCGCGGACTTCCCCCAAGCGCTGTCCTCGGCGAACAACCTGGCCATCTCCTACCGGCTGGTCGGCGAGTTCTCCAAGGCCATGGAGATGGACCGGGAGGTCTTCGCACGACGCCGCGAGGTACTCGGGGCCGTGCACCCGTACACGCTGAGCTCCGCGGGCTCGCTGGCACGGGACATGATCGACGCAGGGCGATTCGCGGAGGCCGTCGAACTGCTGCGCACAACGCTGGACACATATCGCGACGTACTAGGGGACGACTTCGCGGAAACGCTAAGGACGGCCAAGAGCTTGGCAGTGGCATTGCGCAAATGCGGACGCCTCAGCGAAGCACAGGACCTCACCGAAGCCACGTACAAGCGCTACCTCCAGCGATTCGGCCCCCGCCACCCCGACACACGCGCCTGCGCCCTGAACCGGGCCGCAGACCTGGCGGCACAGGACCGGGACGCGGAGGCCGTCTCCATCAGCGTCGACTGCCTGGCGACATACGAAGAGCAGCTCGGGGAACGCCATCCCTACACACTCGTGGCGGTGAACAACATGGCGGTCTACGAGCGGGCATGCGGCAACGTCACCCGCGCCCGAGCCCACGCCGAGCGCACCCTGAGGGGCTTCGAGGCCGCACTCGGCGCCTCGCACCCCTTCACATTGGCAGCAGCAGGCAACCTCGCGAACTGCTTAGCGGACGACGGCGAACTCGCAGCAGCAATCTCTCTAGAGGAGCGCGTACTAGCGGGCTCACAAGACCGCCTCGGCGACAGCCACGTCTATACGCTCACCGCCGAAGCGAACCACGCAGCGACACTGCGCGCGTCAGGACGAGGGGCGGAGGCCGAGGTGACCACAGCGCGCTGCCTCGACCGCCTCACAGCACTGCTCGGCGAGGGACACCCGGTATGCGCGCGGGTGCGCGCCGGGGCCCGTATAGGGCGGGACCTTGAGGCCACGGCGTACTAGGAGCTCTGCTTACTCCCGGCTAGCTACTCCGTTCAGGTCCGATCCGCACCGACCGACCGGGCTGGCCGGGCTGGCCGGCCTGGCCCGACCCACGGTGCCCTGACGTCCCTGTCCCTCTCCCCCGTGCACCAAGCCCGACCGCCGCATCCCACGACACCCGCGCCCCCGACCACACGATCACCTGCGGCATCCGCAACAGGGCGCTGAAATGCGACGCACTCGGTTCCAGATCGACCGTCGCGCGCGGAATCCGCTCACCCAGCCATCTCGTATGACTCACCGGCGAGAACCGATCCTCCGCCCCATGCCACAGGTACACCGGAACACGGATGTCAGCGGGATCGAAACCCCAAGGGGCCGCGAGCGCAAGCGCATCGTCGTACCAACCATCCGCCGAGCGTGAAACCGCAGCCGCATAAGCGGCGACAAGCTCTTGGCGGATGTTCGCCTGCCGGATCACCGCACGGTCGGTCGGTTCCAAGCCCTCATCAATGTTCGCCAACAGGCTCGCCGGATCAGCACGGATCCGGGCCGCACGGTCCTCCAGAACCTGGCGCAGGGCCTCAGGGTCCGTGAAGGCCTGGGTATAGGCCTCAATGTTGCCCGGTGTCATCCCGGCGAACCACGCGTCGCCCATGGCATCACGGGGAGCCAGGGCCACCATCGCCGCCGCCCTCGTCACGCGCTCCGGCAACAGGGCCGCGCACGCCAGCGCATGCGGACCACCACCGGAGCGCCCAAGGACAGCGAAGCGCCCGATGCCCAGCGCGTCCGCGACAGTGCACGCATCCGCCGCAACGGAGGCGACACTGCGTCCCGGTTGCCGATCCGACTCACCGAAGCCGGGCCGGTCGAAGGTCAGGAGGCGGATGCCGCAGGCGTGCAGCGTCATCGGACGCGGCACCGGCCCCAGCCGGCTGCCGGGGGTGCCGTGGAACAGCATCACGGGGGCGCCGTCGGGGTCGCCGCGCTGACAGACGGCCAGCCGGCGGCCGTCCGGGGTGCGGACTGTGCGGATCATGGCTCTCCTCCGTTGGGCGGCTACCCGGCGCCGCCATGCCGGAAACGGACGCCTCCGGCGCGCAAGGGTGCGGGCGGAGGCGGGATAGTGTCAGGGCATGCCGCTGTTCGGGGCGCGCCCGCCGGTCGAGGACCGGGAGCGCCAGTGGATCGAGAAGATGCTGGCGTGGTGCGTCGAGCAGTTCGGACGCGAGGCGCTGCAGGCGGAGGTCCTCACGCCGACACCCTCATTCTTTCCCGGGACCTATCGGGGTACTCCGGACGATGTACTAGAAGTCGTCGACCTGGTCCGAGCCCACCTGCGCATCGACCCGGCGGAGATCGCAGTCATCTTGTATGACGGCCGCCCCCCATCCCGCCCCACCCCAGGCACCACCACCAGCGGCTACCAGACCGTCGCCGGACACTACAGCGTCCGCGACGGAGTCGGCGTCATAGCGGTCGGCATGGACAACGCCCCGGACCCCCGCCGCGTAGTCGCCGTCGCAGCCCACGAACTGTGCCACCACAAGCTGCTCTACCACGGCGCGGCCAGCACCACCGAGCACGACCACGAACCGCTGACCGACTTGGCGACCGTGTTCTTCGGCCTCGGCATCTTCACCGCCAACGCCGCCTTCACCTTCTCGCAGGGCTCCGGCGGCTGGCGCCGCCAGCAACTCGGATACATCAACCAGCCGATGTTCGGCTACGCACTCGCCCGCGTCGCACGGCTGCGCGGCGACCACAACCCCGCATGGGCCCGCTTCCTGGACACGAACCCGCGCGGGTATTTCAAGCGGGCAATGCGCTATCTGGAGAAAGAACCGGGCCCCGAACCACCCATTTAGCCTCGCCCATTGTGCGCAGCAGAACCTACGCAAATCACCCGATGTCCGATATGCCACCTTCGAGCATTATTGAGGCATCCCGGGAGCCGCCCGCCACAGCCAGGCACATGAGCGGCTCCCGGGCCGGCGGTCCCCCGACCGGGACGCGGACAGAGCTCACCGCACCCGGCCAGGGAACCGCCGCCACGCCCTCGATGACCTCGCGTCGTCGACTGCTCGAAGCGAGGCGATAAGGGCCTCCGGCTTCGGCCAGGTCGGAGGCAAATGGGGGATCGCCCCGCATCGAGCAGGCCCCTCCGGGGGCGGGTACGGCAAACAACCAGCCGGCCCTGGCGCCGCCCCCAGGCGCCAGGGTCCGGCCTAAGGACATGCCGCAAAGCTGGCAGGAAGGAGAAGCGGTGAGGAGCAGGACCCGATCAAGACCCGGCTAGCCGCACGCCCGCAGCCGCGACGCGCTCATCACTCGCCGTCAGCGCAACCCGCACGTGCCGCGCCCCGGCCTCGCCGTAAAAGTCGCCGGGAGCCACCAGAATCCCGCGCTCGGAGAACCAGTCGACGGTCGCCCAGCAGTCCTCGTCCCGCGTGGACCACAGATACAGGCCGGCCTCGGAGTGGTCGATGCGGAAGCCCGCGTGTTCCAGCGCCTCGCGCAGCACCTGGCGCCGCTTGCGGTAGCGCTCCTTCTGCTCTGCGGCGTGGGCGTCGTCGTTCAGGGCGGCGGTCATCGCGTCCTGGACCGGCTGCGGCATGATCATGCCCGCGTGCTTGCGCACCTCGAGCAGGTCGGCCACGAGGGCGGGGTCGCCGGTGACGAAGCCGGCTCGGTAGCCGGCCAGGTTCGAGCGCTTGGACAGGGAGTGCACGGCCAACAGTCCTTCGTGGCTGTCGCCGCAGACGTCGGGGTGCAGCAGCGACACTGGCTCGGCTTCCCAGGCCAGCTCGATGTAGCACTCGTCGGAGACCACGACGGTCCCGGTCTCGCGGGCCGCGGCGACCACGGCGCGCAGCTCGGCCAGCGGGGCGACCCGGCCGTTGGGGTTCGCCGGGGAGTTGAGCCAGATGAGCTTCGGGCGGTGCGTGCTGATCAGTTCGGCGGCGTCTTCGGGGGCGGCCACCAGGGTGTCGGCGCCGGCGATGCGGGCGCCGACGTCGTAGGTCGGGTAGGCCACCGCCGGGATGGCCACCTGGTCGCCGGGGCCGAGGCCGAGCAGCATCGGGAGCCAGGCCACCAGCTCCTTGGTGCCGAGGACCGGCAGGACCGAGGCTGGGGCGACGCTGGGCACGGCGAGGCGGCGTGCCATCCAGCCGACGGCTGCGTCGCGGAGGGCGGTCGTGCCGTGGGTGAGCGGGTAGCCGGGGGCGTCGGACCCGGCGCGCAGCGCGTCTTGGATGACGGCCGGCACCGGGTCGACGGGGGTGCCGACTGACAGGTCGACGATCCCGTCCAGGTGATGGGTGGCTCGCGCCTTGGCGGGCGCGAGCCGGTCCCACGGGAAGTCGGGGAGCTTCCGCATCGTGAAGGGTTTCCTCTGGTGGAGCGGGATGTCGCCGGGAGGGGAAAGCCCTTAGTGGCTTTCACCCTCGGCTTGCGGCGGCAGAGCGGAGACCAGGGGGTGGTCCTTCTCGATCAGACCCATCTTGGAGGCGCCTCCGGGGGAGCCAAGGTCGTCGAAGAACTCCACGTTCGCCTTGTAGTAGTCCTTCCACTGCTCAGGCGTGTCGTCCTCATAGAAGATCGCCTCCACGGGGCACACCGGCTCGCAGGCGCCGCAGTCGACGCACTCGTCCGGGTGGATGTAGAGCATGCGCTCGCCCTCGTAGATGCAGTCGACAGGGCACTCCTCGATGCAGGCCTTGTCCTTCACGTCCACGCAGGGCAGGGCGATGACGTAAGTCACTTTCTCCGGTCCTCCTGTTGATGCGGTGGGCGACGCAGCGGTGCGGGCTGCAAAACCCTAAGCTCGTCCGCCCTTAGTATCACGCGTGAGCGGCTGGTTCTCCTAAGCGGGTCAGCCTGCGGACGGCCGGTCCTGCCAAGGGCGCAGGACTGAGGCGCACAACAGTGTCCACCCTGTGCCCAGTGCGGCGCCTGCGAGAACGTCCGTGGGGAAGTGGACGCCGAGGAGTGGGCGGGAGGCCGCGATGACGATCACGTACAGCACCAGCAGGGTTGTCGCGGTGCGGCGGGCGGTCAGGCCGGCCAGTAGTGGGACCGCGGTCAGGATCAGGACGGTGGCCAGGGTGGAGGTGCCGGTGGCGTGGCCGGAGGGGAACGAGGCGCCGGATTCTGTGGAGATCGTGTGCGCGGCGTCCCAGACCGGGCGGTGGCGGTTCACGCCCTTCTTGGCGACGTAGGCGATGGCGTAGGCGCCGATCACTGAGGCTGCGGCGAAATAGGCGGTCGGGCGCATCCGGAGTGCGAAGAAGGCGACCGCTACCAGGAGGCCTAGGCCGAGGGTGACGGTCGGTGCGCCGGTGCTGGTCACCGCCTTGAAGAAGTCGGTCACCCCGGTGTCGCGCAGGGCGAACCTGTTCAGCGAGTTGTCCACCGACTGGTCCGTGCCCCGGGATGCCTTCGTTGCGACGATGATCGCCAGCAGGACGAAGACGCCGAAGGACGCCGTTCCCCACAGGCGCAGTGCCGATGCTCGGGCCCGGTCGTCGAAGACGGGTGCGCGGTGGTGGGCGACGGCATGCCGGGGTTCGGTGAGCATGCCTCACAGTAACTTGTTCGCCTGATGTTCGGCTGATGTTCACCACCCATTCATGTTCTTTGGGCGGGAGAGATCTCGGGCGGGGGAGATCTCGGGCGCGAGGGATCGCTGGGTAGCGAGGCCGGGCGCGCGCCGGAGCATGGAGGGCGGGCGCGCCGGGCCAGGCGGGCGAGATCGGGAGCGCGGGATCAGGCGTCCGGCGTGCGCAGGCCTCGCAGCACCACATCGAGCAGCAGGTACGGGTTCACCGGGGGGATGTCGGTGTCGACCGGCTTCTCGGCGCGGCGTTCGACGGCCGTGACGATGCCCGAGCACAGTGACATCACGTCGTAGAAGGTGACGTCGGGGCGGAAGGCGCCGGTGCGTTGGCCGCGCTTCAGCAGTTCGGTGCCAGCGTCCATCATCTCTTTGCACGTGCGGCCCAGGGCGGTGCTCTGGTCGTGGATGGCCTCTTTCACCGCCAGGGACAGGCCGCGGTAGATCGCCATGTGCTCGATCAGCAGAGTCAGCCACTCGGTGAGCGCGGCGTCGGCGTCCTCGCGGCGTTCGGCCAGGACCAGTGCGCACTCGGCGAGTTTCAGGTAGCGCTCGGCCAGGACCGCGGCGATGAGGTCCTCGCGCCGGGGGAACCGGCGGTAGAGGGTTCCGATCCCGACGCCTGCCTGGCGGGCGATGTCCTCCAGGGATGTCTCGATCCCGTTGTTCGCGAACGCCGACTGGGCGACCTCGACGAGGCGCTCGCGGTTGCGGAGCGCGTCTGCCCTCACGGTGTCTATCCCTTCACCTGTGTCGAGCAGGGCTTCCCCGGGCCCTGCGAATTTGAGTTGCCGCCGTGTGGACCGGCGCTCTACGCTAACCGGAGTTAGCCTCCGCTTAAATGCTCGCCGTCAGGTGAAGGACACCATGTCTACTGCGTCCATATCCACAACGCCTTCCACTGGGAAAGTTGTTCCTAAGCGCGAGCCCAAGCCGGGGCTCATTCTTGCGACCATCGTGACCTGCCAGCTGATGCTGGTCCTCGACGCGACCATCGTCAACATAGCCCTGCCGAAGATCCAGACTTCGTTGAAGTTCACGGATGCGAACCTTTCGTGGGTCTTGAACGCTTACACGCTGGCCTTCGGTGGTCTGCTTCTGCTCGGGGGGCGTGCCGGGGACATCCTGGGGCGGCGGCGGATGTTCGTCTCCGGGGTCATCCTCTTCACGGTCGCGTCCTTCATCGGCGGTCTCGCGGTCGACTCCACCATGCTGCTGGCCTCGCGGGCGTTGCAGGGTGTGGGTGCGGCGATGGCCGGGCCGAGCATGCTGGCGCTGATCATCACCACCTTCCCCGAGGGTGCGCCCCGGGTGAAGGCCATGAGCCTTTTCACCGCGGTGTCCAGTGCCGGCGGGTCGGTCGGCCTGCTGCTGGGCGGGATGCTGACCACGTGGGGCTCGTGGCGTCTGGTCATGTACATCAACGTGCCGATCGGTGCGGTGGCGGCGATCGCCGCGGCCCGGCTGCTGAACGAGTCGCCGCGGGTGCAGGGCAAGTTCGACATCCCCGGTGCGATCACGTCGGTCACCGGTATGGGCAGCCTGGTCTACGCCTTCATCAACGCCTCCGAGCACGGGTGGAGCAACGGGGTGACCATCGGCGCGTTCGTCGCGGCGGTGGTGCTGCTGGGCTCGTTCGTGGCGATCGAGTCGCGGGTGGACTTCCCGGTGTTCCCCCTGCGGCTGCTGAGGGACAGCACCAGGGCCCGTAGTTACGGCTCCTATGTGCTGCTGGTCGGGGCGATGTTCTCCATGTTCTTCTTCATGCCCCAGTTCATGCAGGAGGTGCTGCGGTACTCGCCGATGCGGGCGGGGCTGGCGTTCCTGCCGCTGACCGCGACGCTGTTCACGGTCTCGCGCTTCATCCCCAAGCTGCTGCCCCGCTTCGGGCCGCGGCCGCTGATCGCGCTCGGCACGGCGCTGATCGCAGGGGCGCTGTTCTGGCTGTCGCAGATCTCGGTGCACACCGGCTTCGTCACCGGGCTGCTGGTGCCGTTCCTGATGTTCGGCCTCGGCGGCGGTATCGCGTTCAGCCCGATCGCGCTGAACATCATGAACGGTCTGGCGCCGCGGGACTCCGGGGCCGGGTCCGGCCTGATGCAGGCGTGTCAGCAGATCGGCGGTGCGCTGGGGATCGCGGTGCTGGTGACCATCTTCACCTCGTCGATGAAGAGCAGCCACAACCCGAACCCGGCGGTGAACTTCACGCACGGGCTGGGGACCGGTCTGACGGTCGGGTCGGGGATCGCGCTGGCGGTGTGCCTGATCTCGCTGACGCTGAAGCCGAAGCCCGCGGCGGCGGCCTCGGGGCCCGCGCCGGTTCTGGAGTAGAGCGAGTAAAGCGAATAGAACTCTGTAGCGGCGGCTTCCAGCTCTCCTGCTGGGGGCCGCTGCCGCGTTCCCCCGCTAGCCTCCGTAGGGGAAGACCCGCCGTACCCGCCACACGCCGTCGTCACCGTGCAGGTACAGGGCGAATCCGGTGATCGGGAAGCGGGCCTCGTAGCCCGCGAGCGTGTGTTCGGCCCGGCTCAGCGCCTCTTCGGGCAGTTCGTGGGCGACGGTCACGTGCGGGTGGTAGGGGAACCGGGCCTCGCCGGCGAGTATGCCGGAGCGCACCAGGGCCTCGGTGGCCGCGCACTCCTCGGCGCCCTCGGCCACGCGGACGAAGGTCACCGGCGAGATCGGGCGGAAGGTGCCGGTGCCGGCCAGCAGCATCGAGAACGGCCGGCCCGAGGCCGCGGCCTTGGCCAGGTGGTCCTCGATGCCCGGCAGGTCATCGCGGTCGACCTCGCTGGGCGGGAGCAGCGTCACGTGGGTCGGGATGGCCAGGGCCATCGGGTCGTGGAAGGACTCGCGCCACTTCTGCAGCTCGGTGCCGTACGGCTCCGGGATCGGCACCGCGACGCCGATGGTCACGGTGTCCGCGTCCCGGCCCCCGGCCGCGAAGGGGTTCGTCCCGGCGAAGGTCGCCGCGAGCGGATCGGATACGCCGCCGCCCACAGTCAGTTCCCCGCCGCGGGCAGGAATCCGACCCGGTCGTACACCTCGGCCAGCGTCCGGGTGGCGATGGCCCGGGCCTTGGCCGCGCCCTCGGCCAGGACCGCGTCCAGCTTGTCCGGCTCGGCCAGGATGGCCTGGGTGCGCTCCCGGAACGGCGTCACGAACTCCACGAACACCTCGGCGAGGTCCTTCTTCAGGTCGCCGTAGCCCTTGCCCTCGTAGGCGGTCTCCAGCTCGCCGATGGTGCGGCCGTCCAGGGCCGAGTAGATCGACAGCAGGTTGGAGATGCCCGCCTTGTTCTCCTCGTCGTAGCGGATCTCGCGCTCGGTGTCGGTGACCGCGGAGCGGATCTTCTTGGCCGAGACCTTCGGGTCGTCCAGCAGCTCGATGATGCCGGCCGGCGAGGAGGCCGACTTGGACATCTTCGCGCCGGGCTCCTGCAGGTCGGTGATCTTGCCGGTGGCCTTGATGATGTACGGGTCCGGGACGGTGAAGTAGTCGCCGTAGCGGCCGTTGAAGCGCTGCGCCAGGTCCCGGGTGAGCTCCAGGTGCTGCCGCTGGTCCTCGCCGACCGGGACCTCGTCCGCGTTGTACAGCAGCACGTCGGCGGCCATCAGCATCGGGTAGGTGAACAGCCCCACGTTTGTGTTGGCCGAGCCCTGCTTGCCGGACTTGTCCTTGAACTGGGTCATGCGGCTGGCCTCGCCGAAGCCGGTCATGCAGGTCAGGACCCAGGCCAGCTGCACGTGCTCGGGCACGTGGCTCTGCACGAACAGGGTGCTGCGGCCGGGGTCGATGCCCGCGGCCAGCAGCTGCGCGGCGGCCACGCGGGTGCGCTGGCGCAGCAGCTTCGGGTCCTGCTCGATGGTGATCGCGTGCAGGTCCACGACGCAGTAGATGGTCTCGTGGGTCTCCTGCAGCGGCACCCACTGCCGGATCGCGCCGAGGTAGTTGCCGACGTGGAAGGAGTCGGCGGTCGGCTGGATGCCGGAGAAGACGCGCTTGCGACCGGAGGACTGGGGAGCGGCTGCCATAGGCCCCATTCTCTCAGATCCGCGGCTCGCTTTGATCGGGTTCTCCCGGGATCTCCTCACCCGCACCGGCCTGCCCCGGGGCTTCGCCACCATCAGTACCCGAATGGTCACCCGAGGTGAGATTCGGGGCGGTCTCGGCGCCCTGCGCGCCCTCCGCGCCCTCCGCGGCTTCCGCGCCCTCCGGCAGCCGCGTGATCCGGATCCGCGCGATCCGGCGGCCGTCCATCTCGGCCACCTTCAGCTGGTAGCGGTGGACCTCGCGCTCGACGTCCTCGTCGTCGTCGGAGCCGGCCCCGGGCGCGGCGTCGAAGGCCACCACCACCTCGTCGCCCGGGCTCGGCAGCCGGCCGAGCTGGGCCACCATGAAGCCGGCCGCCGTCTCGTACGGGCCGTCGGGCAGCTCGATGCCGGTCTCGTCCATGAAGTCGTCCAGGTTCAGCAGGCCGTCGACCTCCATCACCCCGCCGACCAGCCGGGTGGTGCCGGCCTGGCCGACGTCGTACTCGTCCTGGATGTCGCCGATCAGCTCCTCGATCAGGTCCTCCAGGGTGACGATGCCGGCGGTGCCGCCGTACTCGTCGACGACGATCGCCAGGTGCATGGACTCCGCGCGCATCTCCGACAGGGCCGAGAGCACCTGCTTGGACGTCGGCAGCATCTTCACCGGCCGGGCGATCTCCTCCAGCCGGATCGAGCGCCCGGCCAGCTCCGGGTTGAGGAAGTCGCGCACGTGCACGAACCCGATGACGTTGTCCGCCGAGCCCTCGATCACCGGGTAGCGGGAGTGCGGCTCGGAGGCCGCGATCCGCGCCGCCTGCCGGATCGGCAGCTCGGCGTCCAGGAACGTGACCTCGGTCCGGGGTACCAGGACCTCGCGCAGCTGCCGGTCGCCGGCGTCGAAGATCTCGTCGATCAGCTCGCGTTCGTCGCTGTTCAGCGTCTCGTTGCCGGCCACCATCAGCCGCAATTCCTCGGAGGACACCGCCTCCCGGCCCACCGCCGGGTCGCCGCCGAACAGCCGCACCACGCCGTTGGTGCACACCGAGAGCAGGAAGATGAAGGGCCGGACCACCGCGGCCATCCGGTTCAGGAACGGCGCGACCGCGCGCGCCGTGGATTCGGGCCGTTGCAGCGCGAGCCGCTTGGGCGCGAGTTCGCCGATCACCAGGGTGACGAAGGTGATGACCAGGGTGACGCCGACGACGCCGATGAATCCGGCCAGGCCTTTGCCGAGTCCGGCGCTGATCAGCCCGCGTTTGGCGCTTTCGGACAGGGTGATGGCGCCGTAGGCGGAGGACAGCAGCGCGGTCAGGGTGACGCCGATCTGCACCGTGGCCAGCCAGCGGTTCTGGTCGCGCACCAGTTTGGCCACGACCTGGCCGCGGCGGCCCTGCTGGGCCATGGTCTCGATCTGGACCTCGCGCAACGAAACGAGCGCGATCTCGGAGGCCACGAACAGCGCCTCGACGAGGATCAGGGCCAGCACGACCAGGATGGACACGAGAATCGGACTCACTCCGCTGATTGTAGGCAGCCCTTCGCTCGGCGCGTTGGGACGCCAGAGACGCAATGAAACGCCTGTGACGGACCGATCTTCGCAACGTTTGTGCGACGACACGCAACGAAGCCTGCTTGAGCAGGGAAAACACCCTACTTAAGCTCAGGATGCATGATCCCCGAAGCACCCCTCGTGCCCTCGGCGGCACAGCGCGTGGCGATCCCGCGCAGGTACCTCATGTGCCCGCCCGACCACTTCGCGGTCACCTACTCGATCAACCCGTGGATGGACCCGGACGAACCGGTCGACGCCTCGCTGGCCGCGCGCCAGTGGGAGGCCCTGCGTGACACGTACATGGATCTGGGCCACCAGGTCGAGACCATCAAACCGATCGAGGGCCTGCCGGACATGGTGTTCGCGGCCAACGGCGCGACCGTGGTGGGCGGCAAGGTGCTGGGCGCCTCGTTCCGGAACGAGGAGCGCAGGGCCGAGGGCCCGGCGTACATGGAGTGGTTCCGCAAGAACGCTTTCGCGGAGGTCCACGACCCGCAGTTCATCAACGAGGGCGAGGGCGACTTCCTGTATGCCGGGGACTGGATCCTGGCCGGCCACGGCTTCCGGTCCGACCCGAACTCGCACCTGGAGGCGCAGGAGTTCTTCGGGATGCCGGTGATCGGGCTGCGGCTGGTCGACCCGCGCTACTACCACCTGGACACGGCGCTGGCGGTCTTGGACGCCCACACCATCGCCTACTACCCGGAGGCGTTCTCGCCGGGTTCGCAGGCGGTGCTGCGCACGCTGTACCCGGAGGCGGTCGTCGCCACCGCCGAGGACGCCGCGGTCTTCGGGCTGAACGCGGTCTCCGACGGTCTTCATGTGCTGCTGCCGCAGGCCGCCACGGGCCTGGCGGCCCGGCTGGCCGAGCGCGGCTATGAGCCGATCGGCGTCGACCTGTCCGAACTGCTGAAGGCGGGTGGCTCTGTGAAGTGCTGCACGCTGGAGCTCCGGAGCTGAGAGGAGTCTGACCCGTGACCACCATCTCCGACACCGCCTCGAACGCGGACGCCAACGCCAACACCAACACCAACACCAACACCAACCATGGCACCGAGCCCTGGGCCTTCAAGGCCCAGGCCGGCGCCGGCCCGCAGAACCCGCCTTCGGCGCGCGCCGAGGCGCTGATCGCCCAGTCCGACGCGCACACCGCGCACAACTACCACCCGCTGCCGGTGGTGATCGCTGAGGCGGACGGCGCCTGGGTGACCGATGTGGACGGCAACCGCTATCTGGACATGTTGGCGGGGTACTCGGCGCTGAACTTCGGGCACCGCAATCCGGTGCTGCTGGCGGCGGCGCGCGAGCAGCTGAACCGGGTGACGCTGACCTCGCGGGCGTTCCACCACGACCAGTTCGGGCCGTTCGTCGAGGAGCTGGCCGAGTTGTGCGGCAAGCAGGCGGCGCTGCCGATGAACTCCGGGGCCGAGGCCGTGGAGACCGCGCTGAAGACCGCCCGCAAGTGGGGGTACCAGGTCAAGGGCGTCCCGGAGGACCGCGCGCAGATCATCACCTGCGAGGGCAACTTCCACGGCCGGACGCTGTCGATCGTGTCGTTCTCCACCGATCCCGACGCGCGCCACGGGTTCGGGCCGTTCACCCCGGGGTTCGTCTCGGTGCCCTACGGCGACGCGGCGGCGATCGAGGCGGCGATCACCGATGACACGGTGGCGATCCTGCTGGAGCCGATCCAGGGCGAGGCCGGGGTCCTGGTGCCGCCGCAGGGGTATCTGGCGGCGGTGCGGGAGATCTGCACGCGGCGCGGCATCCTGATGATGGCCGACGAGATCCAGTCCGGGCTGGGGCGGACCGGGTACACGTTCGCGTGCGACTACGAGGACGTGGTTCCCGACGTCTACATCCTGGGCAAGGCGCTGGGCGGCGGGATCCTGCCGGTGTCGGCGGTGGTCGCCGACCGGGACGTGCTCGGCGTGTTCGCCCCCGGTGAGCACGGCTCGACGTTCGGCGGGAACCCGCTGGCGTGCGCGGTGGGCCGGGCGGTGGTGGGCCTGCTGGCCACCGGCGAGTACCAGTCGCGCGCACGGACGCTGGGCGCGCACCTGCACCAGGCGCTGGCCAAGCTGCCGGAGGAGATGGTGCGCGAGGTCCGCGGGCGCGGTCTGTGGGCCGGCGTGGACATCGACCCCGGGTTCGGCACCGGCCGGGAGATCTCCGAGCGGCTGATGGCGCGCGGGGTGCTGGCCAAGGACACGCACGGGTCGACCATCCGCATGGCGCCGCCGCTCGTGGTGACGGCGGAGGACCTGGACTGGGCGGTGCTGCAACTACAGAGCGCTCTGGGTTGATACTGTCTGTCGGTCGCGACGGACCCGGCCTCGGCGGCCGGGTCCGTGCGGCGCGAGCGGCCGCGCTCGCGGCGGGGGTACGGCCCGCTGCGGGCGCGGCTTCCTTTCTTTAGACGCGCGGGGGCTGCTTTTGGTGTGCCTCGCCGGCGGGTTTTTTCGTTCTGCGCGATCGGCTCATAGACGGCGGCGGTCGTCTTCAATGAACTGATGACGTCATCCCTTCGCCGTAATCGTCCGTTCCTGGTTTTGTGCGCGGATCAGATGGCCGGATCCGTGGGGAGGCAGATCACCGCGGTCGCTTTGCCGTTGACCGCTGTGGTGCGGCTGCACGCTGGGCCGTTCGGGGCTTCGGCGCTGATGGCGTTGAGCTTTCTGCCCGGGGCGGTGCTCAGTCCGTTCGTGGGGCTGGTCGTGGACCGGGCGCGGTTGCGGCGGCTGCTGGTCGTCGTGCTGACGGTCGCGCAGGGGCTGCTGGTGGCGGCTGTGCCGGTGGCGGACGCCTCGGGGTGGCTTTCCTGGCCGCTGCTGTATGCGGTGGCTTTGGGGTCGGGGACGTTCGCGACGAGTCTGACGGTCGCCCTGCAGGCCGCGCTGCCGCGCGCGGTCGGCGCGGATCAGCTACTCGACGCGAACGTCGGGCTGTCGGGGGCGCGGACCGCCGGGCAGATCGGCGGGCCGGCGCTCGGCGGCTTGTTCGTGGCCTGGTTCGGGACGTCGCAGGCGCTGCTGGGCGACAGTGTGGCGTTCGGGGTGGAGGCCGTGCTGCTGTGTTTCCTGCCGGCCGCTTTGAACGTCGCCGGGGAGCGCGGGCTGGAGCGGGAGCCGTGGTTGCGGGGCGTGCGGGAGGGCCTGCGGGTGATCGCCGAGGACCAGGTCCTGCGGCGGCAGGTGACCGCGGCCGGGGCCTTGAACTTCGGCGGGGCGGTGACCGGCGGGTTCTTCGTGTTCTACGCCACCGAGCAGCTGGGGCTGAGCAGTTGGCAGCTGGGGGTCACGTTCGCGGTGTTCGCGGCGGCCTCGGCGCTGGGCGTGGTGACGGCCAAGCGGGTGGCGGAGGGGTTCGGGTTGGCGGAGGCGGTGCGGTACTGCGCGGTCGGGGCGGCCGCGGCGCTGTTCCTGATGCCGGCGGCGGCGCTGGGGATGCCGTTCGAGACGCTGATCGTCTACCAGCTCGCGTTCGGTCTGCTGGCCACGGTGTGGGCGATCGCCATGACCACCGCGCGGCAGCTCGCCGCGCCGCCGCACCTGCAGGGGCGGGTCGCGGCGTTCCAGCAGGCCGCGGTGACCGGGGCGATCCCGGCCGGGGCGCTGCTCGGCGGGTTCGCCGCGGGCCGGGTCGGGATCGTGCCTGTGCAGGTGGCGGGGGCGGCGGTGGCACTGGCGGGCGCGGGCACCCTGTGGCTGCCGAGGCGCGGTGAGCAGCGGGCCGGCGGGCGGTGGCGCGGGGTGGGGCGGCGGCCGGGCCCGGCGGTCCGGGGCCGACAGGCCGCCGACCGCTAATCTCAGGGTATGGACAGCCTCGACCGCGTGATCATCGACGTGCTGCGGAAGGACGCGCGCGCCTCGTTCGCTGATGTCGGGGCGGAAGTGGGGTTGTCGGCGTCGGCGGTGAAGCGCCGGGTGGACCGGCTGCGGGCCGACGGCGCGATCCGGGGGTTCTCGGTGATCGTCGACCAGACCGCGCTCGGGTGGACCACCGAGGCGTTCGTCGAGGTGTACTGCGGGGACCGGACGTCGCCGGACGTGATCCGGGAGTGCGTGTCGCGGCATCCGGAGGTGGTCGCGGCGTACACCATCACCGGGGACGCCGACGCGCTGCTGCACCTGGTGGCCGAGAACATGCGGCATCTGGAGGAGGCGCTGGAGCGGATCCGGCGGGAGCCGGAGATCCAGCGGACGCGGTCGGCGCTGGTGCTGACGCGGTTGTTGGCGCGCGATCCGATGCTGTGAGACGGCGAACGGTCTGGCGCCCCCGCACTGGGGCACCAGACCGTTGAACGTTTGATCAGGCTTCGGATCGTCGGATCGGACTCAGATCAGGCCGAGCTGCCGGACCGCGTCGCGCTCCTCGGCGAGCTCGTTGACCGAGGCGTCGATGCGGGTGCGCGAGAACTCGTCGATGTCCAGGCCCTGGACGATGCTCCACTGGCCGTCCTTGGTGGTCACCGGGAAGGAGGAGACCAGGCCCTCCGGCACGCCGTAGCTGCCGTCGGACACCACGCCCATGGAGGTCCAGTCGCCCTCGGCGGTGCCGTTGACCCAGGTGTACACGTGGTCCAGGGCGGCGTTGGCGGCCGAGGCGGCGCTGGAGAAGCCACGGGCCTCGATGATGGCCGCGCCGCGCTTGGCGACGGTCGGGATGAAGTCCTTCTCGATCCAGGCCTGGTCGTTGATCACCTCGGCGGCGTTCTTGCCGGCGATCTTGGCGTGGAACACGTCCGGGTACTGGGTCGCGGAGTGGTTGCCCCAGATGGTCATGTTGGTGATCTCGCTGACCGGGGAGCCGGTCTTGAGCGCGAGCTGGCCCAGGGCGCGGTTGTGGTCCAGGCGGGTCATCGCGGTGAAGCGGGACTTCGGGACGTCCGGGGCGTGCGCGGCGGCGATCAGGGCGTTGGTGTTGGCCGGGTTGCCGACCACCAGGACCTTGATGTCGTCGGCGGCGTGCGCGTTGATCGCCTCGCCCTGCGGCTTGAAGATGCCGCCGTTGGCCTCCAGCAGGTCGCCGCGCTCCATGCCGGCGGTGCGGGGGCGCGCGCCGACCAGCAGCGCCACGTTCGCGCCGGTGAAGCCGTCCTTGGGGTTGTCGTGGATGTCGATGCCGGCCAGCAGCGGGAACGCGGAGTCGACCAGCTCCATCGCCGTGCCCTCGGCGGCCTTGACCGCCTGCGGGATCTCCAGCAGGTTCAGCTTCACCGGCACGTCCGGGCCCAGCAGGTGGCCGGAGGCGATGCGGAACAGCAGGGCGTAGCCGATCTGGCCGGCCGCGCCGGTCACGGTGACGTTGACGGGGGTGCGGGACATCGCTTGTGGCTCCTGCGTTTATGTGAAGGTTCCTTATGGATGTGTTGCCAGCCCACAGGCTACTCCTGGAGTACCTGCGGGGTTTCCGTCTGGCGGGAGCGGCGCCTGTGAGAAACGAGACACGCCGGCGAAGCGCCCGAGGTCGTTCCGCGTCCGGCTCGTGACTGTCGGTACAGAGTGGAAGACTCGGGCATAACGGCGTGATGCACCTCACAACGGAAGGCCCCTCATGATCACCTCGGACAACACCCCGAACCTGCCCGGCTGGATCGACCTGGGCTCCCCCGACCCCGGCGCCTCGGCCGCGTTCTACGGCCGGGTCTTCGGCTGGACCGCGGAGCAGATGATGCCGGACTCCGCAGAAGGCCCCGGCTACTGGTTCCTGCTCAAGGACGGGAAGACAGTGGCCGGCCTGGGCGGGCTGACCGACCCGGCCGCGAAACCCGACTGGACCACCTACATCCGCGTCGCCGACGCCGCGGCCAGCACGGCCGCCGCCGAGCAGGCCGGCGCCAAGGTGCGCGTGCCGGTCATGGAGGTCCCCGAGGCGGGCACCTTCGCACAGCTCAGCGACCCCAGCGGCGCCGAGTTCGCGCTCTGGCAGTCCGGCGCGGTCACCGGATTCCAGACCTGCTGCGTGGACGACACGATGCTGTGGGCCGAGTTGTGGACCCGGGACCCGGCCGCGGCGAAGACCTTCTACCCGGCGCTGTTCGGGTGGAGTGTCGAGCCCTACATGGAGGGCGCGCCGGAGGGCGGGGGCTACGACATGTGGACGACACAGCCCGGCGACCCGCTGGCCGCCTTCGGCGGGATCATGACGATCACCGACCAGGTGCCGATCCAGGACGAGAAGTGGATCCCCTACTTCATGGTGGCCGACGCCGACGCGACCGTGGAGCGCGTGACCGGCTCCGGCGGCACCGTCCTGATCCCGGCCGCCGACGCCCCGCCCGGACGGCTGGCGGCGCTGGCCGACCAGTTCGGGGCGCGCTTCAACATCCTGCAGCCGGCTCCCATGCAGTAGGGGCTCGCGGATCTGGACAGGCGGTGCACGATGGCAGCATGACCTACACCGATGACGCCAAGGGCTTGCAGGAGGACCTGGTCCTGCTGCGGCGCGACCTGCACCGCATACCCGAGATCGGCCTGAACCTGCCGCGCACCCAGGAGCGGGTCCTGGCCGCGCTCGACGGCCTGCCGCTGGAGATCACCCTGGGCGCCGGGCTGAACTCGGTGACGGCCGTGCTGCGCGGGACCGGGCCCGCGGCCGGCGGCGCCGCCAGGCAGGCCGTGCTGCTGCGCGGCGACATGGACGCGCTGCCGGTGGTGGAGAAGACCGGACGGGACTTCGCCGCGGCCGGCCCGAACATGCACGCCTGCGGCCACGACCTGCACACGACCATGCTGGTCGGCGCGGCGCGGCTGCTGGCGGCGCACCGCGACCGGCTGGCCGGCGACGTGGTGTTCATGTTCCAGCCCGGCGAGGAGGGCGACGACGGCGCCGGGCACATGATCCGCGAGGGCGTGCTGGACGCCGCCGGCCCGCGCGTGATCGGCGCCTACGGGCTGCACGTGATGTCCGACCGCCTGCCGCGCGGGCACTTCGTCTCCCGCGCCGGGACCTTCATGGCCGGCGCCGACGAGATCGCGGTGACGGTGCGCGGCGCCGGGGCGCACGGCTCGCGGCCGCACACCGGCAAGGACCCGGTCCCGGTGGCCTGCGAGATGGTGGTGGCGCTGCAGACGCTGGTGACCCGCAAGTTCGACATCTTCGACCCGGTGGTGATCACCGTCGGGGAGTTCCACGCCGGCACCGCGGCGAACATCATCCCGGACGACGCCACCTTCCACGTGACGATGCGCTCGTTCTCCCGCGAGTCCCGGGCCCGGCTCCTGGACGTGGTGGTGGACCTGTTCAACGGCCTGGCCTCGGCTTACGGCTGCACGGCGGAGGTCACCTACAAGGAGCAGTACCCGCCGACCGTGAACCACGCACCCGAGGTCGACTTCCTGGAGGAGGTCGTGCGCGAGGTGCACGGCGAGGAGCGTTTCTCCCGGCTCGCCAACCCGAACCCCGGCGCCGAGGACTTCTCCCGCGTGCTGGAGGAGGTGCCGGGCACGTACGCCTTCCTCGGAGCGAGCACCGCGGAGGACTTCACCGGCGCCCCGTCCAACCACAGCCCGCTGGCCGATTTCGACGACGCGGTGCTCGGCGACGGGGCCGCGCTGCTGGCCGAACTCGCCGACCGGCGGCTCACCCGCGGCTGAGGCCGGTCCGCACCGCACGGCGGACACGCGGACCGCGATCACCCGTGACGTACACGCCGCCGACGGCGGCAGCAGCCTGGATGCAATAGACACAGCGGCAAGAAACACAAAGGTGCGCGGCCGACAGGCCGCGCACCTTCTCCGTGCGGTGAAGAATCAGCCAGCCTCAGGCCGAGGCCATCGCCTTCTGCAGGTTCTCGTCGATCGCGGCGAGGAACTCCTGCGTGGTCAGGTACGGCTGGTCCGGCGAGACCAGCAGCGCCAGGTCCTTGGTCATCTTGCCCTCCTCGACGGTCTGGACGCAGACGCGCTCCAGGGTCTCGGCGAACTTCACGACCTCGGGGGTGTTGTCGAACTTGCCGCGGTAGGCCAGGCCCTGGGTCCACGCGTAGATCGAGGCGATCGGGTTGGTGGAGGTGGGCTTGCCCTGCTGGTGCTGGCGGTAGTGGCGGGTCACGGTGCCGTGCGCGGCCTCGGCCTCGACGGTCTTGCCGTCGGGGGCCATCAGGACCGAGGTCATCAGGCCCAGCGAGCCGAAGCCCTGCGCGACGGTGTCGGACTGGACGTCGCCGTCGTAGTTCTTGCACGCCCAGACGTAGCCGCCCTCCCACTTCAGCGCGGAGGCCACCATGTCGTCGATCAGGCGGTGCTCGTAGGTCAGGCCGGCCTTCTCGAAGTCGGCCTTGAACTCGGCGTCGAAGACCTCCTGGAACAGGTCCTTGAAGCGGCCGTCGTAGGCCTTCATGATCGTGTTCTTGGTGGACAGGTACACCGGGTAGTTGCGCAGCAGGCCGTAGCGCATGCTGGCGCGCGCGAAGTCGCGGATCGACTCGTCCAGGTTGTACATCGCCATCGCGACGCCGCCACCGGGGAAGTCGAAGACGTTGAGCTCGATCGGCTCGGTGCCGTCCTTCGGGGTGAAGGTCAGCGTCAGCGTGCCCTCGCCGGGGACCACGAGGTCGGTGGCGCGGTACTGGTCGCCGAAGGCGTGGCGGCCCACGACGATCGGCTTGGTCCAGCCCGGGACCAGGCGCGGGATGTTGCTGATGACGATCGGCTCGCGGAAGATCACGCCGCCGAGGATGTTGCGGATGGTGCCGTTGGGCGACTTCCACATCTTCTTCAGGCCGAACTCCTCGACCCGCGCCTCGTCCGGGGTGATGGTGGCGCACTTGACGCCCACGCCGTACTGCTTGATCGCGTTCGCGGCGTCCACGGTGACCTGGTCGTCCGTGGCGTCGCGGTGCTCGATGCCCAGGTCGAAGTACTTCAGGTCGACGTCCAGGTAGGGCAGGATCAGCGAGTCCTTGATGAACTGCCAGATGATCCGGGTCATCTCGTCGCCGTCGAGCTCGACGACGGGGTTCGCGACCTTGATCTTGGGACCGGAGTAGGCCATGGCGGATCGTCCTTACGGATCGGGAATTATCTCGACCTCAAGATACATGGCGCCACAGGCATATCGCCAAGCGGTGCCGGACCCGCGGTGACCAAGAAGACACCGGGCCTCAGTTCGAGAAGATCCCCTGCACCAGCAGCCCCAGCACCACCAGCGTGGTGCCGACGACGGTGTACATCCCGACGTCGATCCCGCGGCGCCGGACGGCCAGCGTCCCGGCCACCCGGGTCGGCAGGAACAGCCGCAGCCCGGCGGCCAGCAGCAGGGACATGCCCATCACGGCGGCGCCCTGGAAGACCTCGTCGTGCAGTATCACCGTCATGCCGAAGCCGAAGCCGGCCAGCACCGCCAGGATCGGCCACTCCGCCGCGACCGATCGGCCGAAAGAGGCACCCGGAGGACGGTTGTTCACTGCCATGCGCAAACTCTATCCGCGCCGCATGACCACGACGACCGGCCTCTGTAACGAGCACGCTACGGTGCCACGGCCAGCCAGTCGCCGAATCCGCTCGGCTTGTGCGCGCCGATGAACAGCGTCTCGAACAGGCCGAATCCGGTGCGGACGCCCTCGGGCCCGTCGTACTCGAAGCGCGAGAGCCGCTCGGTGATGCCGAACATCCCCGACTTCGCCGCCGCCTCCGCCGCGGGCATCGCCACCTGCTGCACGACCAGCTCCGGCCCCTGGTACATGCCGTGGCGCCAGTCGGCGTCCAGGCCGTAGCCGCTGCCGACGGCCATATGCAGCGCAAGCAACTGCGTGACGCGGATTCGCTCAGCCCGGCCGGCGAAATGCACCTCCGCGGACTCCACGTTGCGGGTCCCGGAGACATAGTGCAGTTCCAACTCCGGACGGCCCAGCTCCTCGGCGGGGCGGCCGTCGCCGAAGACCTTCACCGCCTCCTGGAGGACCCGGCCGCCGTCCTCGTCCTCCTGCGCGATCACCAGGATCGAGAAGTCGTCGAACTGCATCGGCGCGTAGACCCAGTGGAACGTCGGCGGCACCCCGCCGTTGCCCTGGATCCCGGCGGGCTCGGCCTCGCCGACCGGCCGGATGCCCCAGGAGCGGTCGCGCGAGCCCCACCAGGTGTCGGGGGTGACGGCGAGCTCGTCCTCGCCGATGCGCAGCGTCCCCTCCCAGAAACCGGTTTGGGCCAGCCGCACCGAGTCCATCCACACCCGGCCGTTGCGCCGCACGAACTGCCGCGGCTCCCGGGTGGCCGGTATGGCGCCGGTCCAGGTCAGGTCGAAGGAGAGCTCGTACTCCCCCGGCTCCAGTACCACGCGCAGCCGGTTCAGCGGCTCCAGCACCTCGACGCGGAAGGGGCCCACGGAGGTGTCGCCGCGGTCGGACCCAAGCTCGCGTGAGGCGCGCACCACGCGGTGGACGCCTCGGTGAACGACCGCCGCGAAGGCGTCGGTGACCCCGAGGTTCGGGTACTGCCCCACGCCCAGCGCCATGAACAGATCGCCGGCGCGGCGGTGGATGTTGAAGTAGTAGCGGTCGTAGAAGTTCCGGTCGGAGGTGGCGACGTGTGCCAGGGACTCCGAGGTCTGATGGAACGGGAAATCATCAAGGGGGGACAGGTCCCGATCGCCGTCGGACATGTCCCCCCTTGTAAGGGTGATCTGATTAACCGTCAATAGCGACGGTTGATCTGCATCGGCAGCATCGGCTAGAGCTGCCGCTCCGCGATCTCCACCACGTTGTTCAGCAGCATCGCCCGGGTCATCGGCCCGACCCCGCCGGGGTTCGGCGACACCCAGCCGGCCACGTCACGCACGTCGTCCGCGACGTCCCCGGCAAGACCGCCCTCGCCGCGCGAGACGCCGACGTCCAGCACCGCCGCGCCCGGCTTCACCAGGTCGGCGGTGATCAGGTTCGGCACGCCGGCCGCGGCCACGATGATGTCCGCCTTCAGCGTGTGGAACGCCAGGTCGCGGGTGCCGGTGTGGCACAGCGTCACGGTCGCGTTCTCGCTGCGCCGGGTCAGCAGCAGGCCCAGCGGCCGGCCCACGGTGATGCCGCGGCCGACGATCACCACCTCGGCCCCGGCGATCGCCACGTCGTGCCGGCGCAGCAGCTCCACGATGCCCAGCGGGGTGCACGGCAGCGGCGCCGGGGCGCCGAGCACGAGCCGGCCCAGGTTGGTCGGGTGCAGGCCGTCGGCGTCCTTGTCCGGGTCGACCAGCTCCAGGATCGCGTTCTCGTCGATGCCCTTGGGCAGCGGCAACTGCACGATGTAGCCGGTGCAGGCCGGGTCCTCGTTCAGCTCGGCCACGGCCTCGGCGACCTGCGCCTGGGACGCGGTCGCGGGCAGCTGGCGCTGGATCGAGGCGATGCCCACCTGCGCGCAGTCGCGGTGCTTGCTGCGCACGTAGGAGGCGGACGCCGGGTCGTCGCCGACCAGCAGGGTGGCCAGGCCCGGCTCGACGCCGCGGGCCTTGAGCGCCTCCACGCGCGCCGACAGCTCGCTCTTGATGGCGGCGGCGGTGGCCTTGCCGTCCAGGATCTGTGCCGACTGGGAAGGCTGTGCGGTGTGAGACATCTGTCATCGCCTCCTTAGTGGGTGAAGTGCCGGGTGCCGGTCATGTACATGGTGACGCCGGCCTTGCGCGCCGCCTCGACGACCAGCTCGTCGCGGACCGAGCCGCCGGGCTGGACCACGGCCTTGACCCCGGCCTCGGCCAGGACCTCGAAGCCGTCGGGGAACGGGAAGTAGGCGTCGGAGGCGGCGACGGAGCCGTGCGCCTTGTCGCCGGCCCGCTGGACCGCCAGCTTGGCCGAGTCCACCCGGTTGACCTGGCCCATGCCGACGCCGACCGAGGCGCCGCCGGAGGCCAGCAGGATCGCGTTGGACTTCACCGAGCGGATCGCCCGCCAGGCGAAGACCAGGTCGGCGAAGGTCTGCTCGTCGGCCGGCTCGCCGCTGGCCAGCGTCCAGGTCGCCGGGTCGTCGCCCTCGGCCTGGTACAGGTCGCCGTCCTGCAGCAGCAGGCCGCCGCAGATCTGGCGGAACTCCAGCTTGCGGCGGTTGCGGGAGGCGGTCTTCAGGATGCGGATGTTCTTCTTGGTCTTCAGCGCCTCCAGCGCCTCCGGCTCGTAGTCCGGGGCGCAGATGACCTCGGTGAAGACCTCGTTGACCTGCAGCGCCATCGCGTGGGTGACGGTGCGGTTGGCGGCGATGATGCCGCCGAAGGCCGAGACCGGGTCGCACTCGTTGGCCAGCCGGTGGGCCTCGGCGATGTCGCCGGCCGCGCTGACCGCGATGCCGCAGGGGTTGGCGTGCTTGATGATCGCGACGCAGGCCTCGTCGAAGTCGTGGGCCGAGCGGATGGCCGCGTCGGTGTCCACGTAGTTGTTGTAGGACATCTCCTTGCCGTGCAGCTGCTCGGCGGTGGCCAGCGTGTCCTGCTCGCCGTCGTTGATGTAGAGCGCGGCGCCCTGGTGCGGGTTCTCGCCGTAGCGGAGCACGGCCTTGCGCTCGTAGGTGTTCGCGACGAAGTCGGGGAAGCGGGACTCGCCGTCGGGCGCGTAGGCCGCGGCGAACCAGCCGGCGACGGCGGCGTCGTACTCGGCGGTGTGCGCGAAGGCCTCGGCGGCCAGGCGCTTGCGCTGGGCGAAGGTGAAGCCGCCGCCGGCCACCGCGGTCAGCACGGCGCCGTAGTTGGCCGGGTTCACCACGACCGCGACGCTCGGGTGGTTCTTGGCCGCAGCGCGGACCATCGAGGGTCCGCCGATGTCGATCTGCTCGACGCACTCGTCGGGGGTGGCGCCGGAGGCCACGGTCTGGGTGAACGGGTAGAGGTTCACCACGACCAGGTCGAAGGGCTCGACGCCGAGCTCGTCGAGCTGCTTGCGGTGGTCCTCCAGGCGCAGGTCGGCCAGGATGCCGGCGTGCACCTTCGGGTGCAGGGTCTTGACCCGGCCGTCCAGGCACTCCGGGAAGCCGGTGAGCTCGGCGACCTCGGTCACCGGGATGTCCAGGGAGCGGATCAGGCGGGCGCTGTTGCCCGTGGAGACCAGCGCGACCCCGGCCGCGTGCAGGCCGCGGGCCAGGTCCTCCAGTCCGGTCTTGTCGTACACGCTGACCAGCGCGCGCTTGATCGGGCGGATGTCCTCAGTGGTGCTCACTGGAAATGACCTTTCGGTTGTCGATGGTCCAGCCGTTTCGGGCCAGCCGGCCCACGACGTCCACGAGCAGCGCCCGCTCCGCCGTCTTGATGCGCTCGTGCAGGCTCGCGACGTCGTCGTCGGCCTCGACCGGGACGGCGGCCTGCGCGATCACCGGGCCGTCGTCGACGCCGCCGGCGACGAAGAAGACGGTGCAGCCGGTGATCTTCACGCCGTAGGCCAGCGCGTCGGCGGGGCCGTGCATGCCGGGGAAGCTCGGCGAGAGCGCGGGATGGGTGTTGATGACGCGGCCGTCGAACGCGGCCAGGAAGTCGGTGCCGAGCAGCTTCATGAAGCCGGCCGAGACCACCAGGTCCGGCGCGTACTCGGCGACCTGGTCGCGCAGCGCGCGGTCCCAGTCCTCGCGGCTCGCGAAGTCCTTCACGCGGAGCGCGAACGTGGGAATGCCGGCCTGCTCGGCACGATCCAGACCCTGGATCCCGGTGCGGTCCGCGCCGACGGCCACGATGGTGGCGCCGAACGCGGGGTCGGCTTGCTGGGCGTCGATCAACGCCTGCAGATTCGTGCCCGAGCCGGAGACGAGGACCACGATCCTCGCCGGCGCGCCCGGGCGGTGGTGCACGAGCCCCGGAGGGCTCTTCGTTCCTTCGGGATGGACCACGACCGCGGCCTCCTCATAGGGGTGTTTGCTGTTGTCTTTCGGCCGGACCCGACCCACTTGGACGGGCGGGGTCGCCATAGGCAACGATAGTGGGCGGACGGTGTGTTGCCCGCCAGCCGGCCGAGGATGAACCGATCATGTCCACGATAACCCGGAGGACTTCCGTGACCGACGCCGAGCAACGGCCCACGCCGACGGAGAGCGGGCTCGGCGCAGGTGGCGTCGGGGCCGCTGAGCCGGATGGGCGGGGTGGGGCGGCTGCGACCGCGTCGGGGACTCCGGATTCGCAGCCGGGTGCGGGCTCGGCCGCCGTCCCGGGTCCGGCGCCGGAATCAGCCACGGCGCCCGCTTCCGCGCCGGCCGAGGACAACCCCTTCGCCCCGCCGCCGGAGGACGCCCGCGATCCGCAGCGTCCGGTGCCGCCCTCGCCGTGGGGCGCGCCGCCGCGCCAGCCGTACGGCCAGGTGCGTCCGGGTCCGGTGCAGCCGTGGGGCGCGGAGCGTCCGCGCGAGCCGGAGCAGCCGCACTCCCCGTGGGGCGACCCGAACCGGTACGGGCCGGTGAACCGGCGTCCGGACCCGCGCGAGGACCCCGACCGCCGCTACCGCGACCAGCGCGAGCAGCCGCAGCAGCAGCGTCCGCAGCGCGATCTGAAGACCCGCTGGGCTCTGGGACTCTCGCTGGGCTCGACGGCGTGCACGATGCTGGCGATCTACCAGGGGCTGGCGACGTTCCCGGCATGGATGGTCGGCTCGGCGGCGGGGCTGGCGTTCGCGGTGGCGGCGTTCGTGCTGTCCATCTCGGCCCAGCGCACCGCGGCGCTCAAGCACGAGCGCGCCTCCGAGGCGACCGCGAGCATGGTCTCGGCCTCGGTCTCCGGCGTGCTGGCCGGGCTGCTGCTGGTGGCCTCGATCGTCTGGTGGACGCCGTTCAAGGACTACGCCAAGTGCATGCAGGGCGCGAACACACAGGTCGCGGAGAAGCAGTGCCTGACCCAGTTGGAGAACACCACCGGGATGTCGACGTCGCGCTGAGGCCTTCCGGGATCTGCTGAGGCCTTCCGGGGTCTGAGGCAGCGCCCTACTGTGTGGATGACCAGCACACATCCACATTGACAGCAAAGGCTTCGCGACGTGTCCCAGGATCCCTGGCAGAACCCGAACGACCAACAACAGGGCGGCTACCCGACGCCGCCGCCGGCCTACCCGTCGTATCCCGGCGGGGCGTACGGCTACGGCGCGCCGGCGCCGGTGAGGCCGCCGATGCCGAACTCAGTCCGGATCGCCGTCAACCTGATGTTCGCCGGCCTGGCCATCGGCCTGATCAACATGGTCATCGGACTCACCCAGATCAGCTCCGTCAACGACCACCTGAAGTCCCTCGGGTACTCCGACACCACCATCAACAGCGACAAGGGCGTCTTCGTCGCCAGCGCCGTCGTCGGCGGGCTCATCGGGGCCGGCCTGTGGCTCTGGATGGCCCTGGCCACCCGCGGCGGCCACAACTACGCCCGGATCGTCTCCAGCGTCTTCTTCGGCATCGGCGTCCTGGGCAGCCTGAGCAACCTGGCCAGCGGCTGGATCCCGGTGATCGACAAGATCAGCTCGGTCGCCACCCTGCTGGTCGGCCTGCTGGCGATCATATTCGTCTGGAAGGGTGAATCCGGGCCCTACTTCCGCCCCGCGGCGCCGGGGCCGGAGTACGGCTACGGCGTCCAGTACCCGCCGCAGGGGCAGCCCCCTTACGGCCAGGGCTAGCGGCCGCGCGAGCACCCCGACGGCGGCGGTCACCCCCAGGAGGAGGAGGGTGGCCGCCGCCGTCCGCCATCCGGAGGGGCCCAGCGTGGCCATCCGGCCGTCGGCCAGCGGCCCGCCGGACAGCGTCGCCACGAGGCCCGCCAGCACCGCCACGCCCAGCGCGGCCGCGCACAGCGCCCGGACCCGGTCGGCCAGCACCCGGTGCCCGCCGCGGGCCACAACCAGTGCCAGCACTGCCCCGGCCGCCACCGGCAGCGCGAGGAAAGCCAGGCTGTAGGGATACAGGCCGCCGCCGTCGCGCGGCACGGCAGCGAGCATCGGGAAGACCGGCAGCGCCCCGACCTTCGCGCTCAGGACGCTGACACCGGTGCCGGTCCCGACCGCGAAACCGGGCCCGAGCACGAACGCCGCCGACCACGCGACCGCGTTCGGCAGCAGGGCGAGGCTGAGCAGGAACATGCCGCCGGCGTCCCCGATCCCGCGCGGCCAGCCGCTCTCCGGAAGGTGCGCGATCAGGGTCGCGACCAGCGCCGCCGCTCCCCCGGCGACGAGCACGGCGGTGGCGGCACCGGCCGCGCGCGCCGCCGTGCCGACCCACGCTGGCGCCTCGCAGAACCCGGCGATCCGCCGCCACCGCGCGGCGGTCGGCACCAGCGCGCCGAACAGCACCCCGAACAGCACGGCCTGCGCGGTGTCGGGCCGTACATCGCCGGTCTCGGCGGCGGCCGCGACGAGCGCGGCGATCAGGCAGTACCCGGTCGCGGCGCCGAACGCGGTGTAGGCGATCTGCACGGGCCGCGCGATCGGCGCGACGGTCGTGTGCCACAGCGCGAACACGACCAGCGCGGTGAACCCCAGCGGCGCCAGCGCGATCCGGCCGGCCGGCACGTCCAGGGCGGCGTGGTGGCCGAGCAGCCAGAGCTGGCCGCCGACCCGCAGCGGGCCGATGATGCCCGAGGTGTCCGGGGCCGAGACCAGCCAGACGGTGACGCACAGGGTGACGGCGGCCAGCCAGGTGGCCACGGCGGCCAGCACCGCGTGCGATCCGGCCCGCACGGCCAGGCGCAGGTCGCGGCCGTACGGCCCGTCCCACGCGACGGCGAGCGCCTGGCCCCAGTCGGCGGCGAGCTCGCGCAATGCCTCGGCCAGCGCCGGCGCGTCCGGCTCCCCCTCGGGCTCCTGCCGTGCCCTGGCGGCGGCGAGCTGCTCGGCGACCCAGCTGCGATCCGGTCCGGCGTCGACGGCGCTGCGGGGATCGGTCTCATCGCGCATGTCCCCCACTCTGGTCAGCGGATCCGCCGCCGCCGGGGCGGCGAGGCGCGCCTGGCCGGGGGCGTGGCGGGGATTCACCCCGGCGGCGTAACGCGGCGGGGCCTGACGCGGTCGCGGGCCGATAGGGCAAGCTCGACGGCGCGAGGAGACCGGCCTGGAGGTCCGCCCGCAGGATCTGGGCGAGGAGGTCTTGCAACTACGCGGAGTTCTTCTTCGACGGCCGGTTGCTGCGCCAGCACAATCACTGTTTCGTGTTGCGGACCGAGCCGTTCGAGGTGTCGACCGCCGGGTTCGACGCGGTGGAGCGGCACACGCACACCGATCACCGGTGGTGGAGCTGTGAAGCGCTCCGGGCGACGGAGGAGACGTTCTTCCCGGCGGAACTGCCTGACCTCTTGTCCGCCGGCTGATCCGGGAACGCGAAAGCCCCGGCCGCGCACGAAGCGCGGCCGGGGCCCTACCGCAGAATCCTTACAGGCCCTGCATGATCTCGCGCATCAGCTGGGCGGTGGCCGACGGCGTCTTGCCGACCTTCACACCGACCGCTTCCAGGGCCTCCTGCTTGGCCGCGGCGGTGCCGGCGGAGCCGGAGACGATGGCGCCGGCGTGGCCCATGGTCTTGCCCTCGGGGGCGGTGAAGCCCGCGACGTAGCCCACCACCGGCTTGGTGATGTGCTCCTTGATGTAGGCCGCCGCGCGCTCCTCGGCGTCGCCGCCGATCTCGCCGATCATCACGATCGCCGCGGTGTCCGGGTCGTCCTGGAACGCCTGCAGGCAGTCGATGTGCGTGGTGCCGATGACCGGGTCGCCGCCGATGCCCACGGCGGTGGAGAAGCCGAAGTCCCGCAGCTCGTACATCATCTGGTAGGTCAGCGTGCCCGACTTGGAGACCAGGCCGATCTTGCCGGCCTTGGTGATGGTGGCCGGGATGATGCCGGCGTTGGAGGCGCCGGGGGTGATCAGGCCGGGGCAGTTCGGGCCGATGATGCGGGTCTTGGTGCCCTTGGCGCCCGCGGCGGAGTCGCTTTTGGCTTGAGCGTAGGCCCAGGCCTCGGCGGTGTCGTGGACCGGCACGCCCTCGGTGATGACCACCAGCAGCGGGATCTCGG
Organism: Catenulispora sp. GP43; assembly: GCF_041260665.1. Classification (NCBI taxonomy): domain Bacteria; kingdom Bacillati; phylum Actinomycetota; class Actinomycetes; order Catenulisporales; family Catenulisporaceae; genus Catenulispora; species Catenulispora sp. GP43. The sequence goes on from NZ_JBGCCT010000001.1 coordinate 447,769, forward strand.
CGTCGATCGCCTCGATCATCGCGGCCTTGGTGAACGCCGGCGGGACGAAGACCACGGACACGTCCGCGCCGGTCTTCTCCATGGCATCGGCGACGGTGCCGAAGACCGGCACGTCCACGCCGTCCACGTCCACGCTGGTGCCGGCCTTGCGCGGGTTCACGCCGCCGACGATCTTGGTGCCCGAGGCCAGCATGCGCTTGGTGTGCTTCATGCCCTCGGAGCCGGTCATGCCCTGGACGATGACCTTGGAGTTCTCAGTGAGGAAGATAGCCATTTCGTTTTCTCAAACCCCTCAGCGCGCGTTCGCCAGCTCGGCCGCGCGGTCCGCGGCGCCGTCCATGGTGTCGACCTGCTCCACGCCCGGCAGCTTGGCGTCCACCAGGATCTGGCGGCCCAGCTCGGCGTTGTTGCCGTCCAGGCGGACGACCAGCGGCTTGGAGCCGGCCTCGGCGCCCAGCAGCTTGAAGGCCTCGACGATGCCGTTGGCGACCGCGTCGCACGCGGTGATGCCGCCGAAGACGTTGACGAACACCGACTTCACGGCCGGGTCGTTCAGGATGATGTCCAGGCCGTTGGCCATGACCTCGGCCGAGGCGCCGCCGCCGATGTCCAGGAAGTTCGCCGGCTTCACGCCGCCGTGCTTCTCGCCGGCGTAGGCGACCACGTCCAGGGTGGACATGACCAGGCCCGCGCCGTTGCCGATGATCCCGACCTCGCCGTCGAGCTTGACGTAGTTCAGGTGCTTGGCCTTGGCCTTGGCCTCCAGCGGGTCGGCCGAGGCGGCGTCCTCCAGGGCGGCGTGGTCCTCGTGGCGGAAGGCGGCGTTGTCGTCCAGCGACACCTTGCCGTCCAGCGCCACGATCTTCCCGTCCGTGGTCTTCACCAGCGGGTTGACCTCGACCAGGGTGGCGTCCTCCTTGACGAAGACGTCCCACAGCGTCACCAGCGTGGCGGCGACCTGGTCGGCCACGTGGTGCGGGAAGTTGGCGGCCTTGACGATCTCGTCGGCCTTCTCCTGCGACAGGCCCTGGTGGTAGGCCGCGGCGTCGACCGGGACCTTGGCCAGCGCCTCGGGCTTGGAGACCGCGATCTCCTCGATCTCCATACCGCCCTCGACGCTGGCCATCGCCAGGAAGGTGCGGTTGGACCGGTCCAGCAGGAACGAGACGTAGTACTCCGCCTCGATCTGCGCGGTCTGGGCCAGCATGACCTTGTGGACCGTGTGGCCCTTGATGTCCATGCCCAGGATCGCGGCGGCCTTCTCCTTGGCGTCGGCCGGACCGTCGGCCAGCTTCACCCCGCCGGCCTTGCCGCGGCCGCCGACCTTCACCTGGGCCTTGACGACCACCCGGCCGCCCAGCTTCTCGGCAGCGGCTTCCGCCTGCTCCGGGGTCTCGGCCACTTCGCCGCCCAGCACCGGCACACCGTGCTTGGCGAAAATGTCCCTCGCCTGGTACTCGAAAAGATCCACGCGTCCGTCCCTCAAAGGAAGATTCCGGTACGGCTACCGCTACAAGATGCGCGGATGCCGTCCACCTCATCGCAGGGTAGTCCGGTGCGCAGCCAGATCACGAACCGGGAGGCGAAGAGCAGGGGTGTGAAATCGGGCACATGAGGGAGCCGCCCGGCGAGCGCAACCGGTCCCGCCATGCGAGACGGGACCGGTGCGATTGCGCGGGATACGTGCGGGATACGCGCGGTTCGCTAGGCGTTCCGGTCGCATTCTTGCGCGCGCAAGGCCCGGGCCGCGTCGTCGCGCGCCTCGAGCACCAGCCGCCGCAGCGCCGGCGCCTTCGCGGCGTCGGAGGCCAGCCAGGCGTCGGTGCGGGCGAGCAGCGCCGGCGAGGTCAGCGGCCACGGGTAGCCGCCGCTGACGATCCGCTCGGCGTTCTGGATGCTGCGCTCGGCCCAGATCGCGGCCAGGGCCTGGAAGTACGGCTCGACGTGGGGCTCGGCCAGCTTGTCCGCCCCGACCTGGTAGAACTCGGCGAACACGGCGCCGATCAGGTCGTTGGGCTGATCGGGGGTCTGCACGACCAGCCGCCATGCTTCCGCCTTGGCCTCGGCCAGCGGCCGCGCCGCGCGGGCGGCGGCCCGGTGCCGGCGGCCGTCCGCGGTGTCGTCGGCGGCGGCCTCGCGCTCGGCCAGCACCCCGTCGTCGTCCAGGCCCCCGGCGGCCAGCGTCTCGATGATCGCCCAGCGCAGGTCCTGGTCCACGGTGAGTCCGTCGAAGGACGACTCGCCGGACAGCAGGGCCTTGAGCTTGGCGAAATCCGAGTCCTGACTCGCCGAGCGCACCGCGGCGTAGCCGAAGGCCACCTGGTGGTCGCTGCCCGCCGGCGCGGCCGCCAGCAGCTCCCACAGGCGCGCGGAGAGCACGGCGTCGGCGGCCGGGCGGTGCGCCGGGTCGAGGTACTCCCCGCGCACCAGCCGCAGCTGGCGCAGCAGGTTCTGCACCACGCTGATGTCGGTCTCGGCCTCGATGTTGCGCAGCACGACGGCGATGAAGCGGCGGCCGGGCAGCACCGCGTCCCGGGTCATGTGCCACACGCCGGACCAGGCCAGCGCGCGGGCCATGGGGTCCGGCAGGGCCGCCAGGGCGCCGCGCTCGAAGGCGTCCAGCTCGGCCGGGGTGAAGCGGATCTTGGCGTACGTCAGGTCCAGGTCGTTGAGCAGCACCAGGCCCGGCCGCGGCTTGCCGACCAGCTGCGGCAGCTCGGTGCGCGGCCCGTCGACGTCCAGCTCGATCCGCTCCACCAGCTCCACCGCGCCGGTGGCGGCGTTCGGGGAGTAGCAGCCCACGGCGATGCGGTGCGGCCGCAGGGTCGGGAACTCCGGGACGGCGCTCTGCGCGATGCCCGCGGCGGTGACCACGCCGTTCGCGTCGGTCTCCAGCTCGGCGGTCAGGGTGTTGACGCCGGCGGTCTCCAGCCAGGCCTTGGACCAGGCCTTCAGGTCGCGCCCGGAGGTCTCCTCCAGCGCGGCCAGCAGGTCGTCCAGGGTGGTGTTGCCGAAGGCGTGGGCCTTGAAGTAGCGGCGCGAGCCCTCCAGGAACGCCTCCTCGCCGACGTAGGCGGCCAGCTGCTTGAGCACCGAGGCGCCCTTGGCGTAGGTGATGCCGTCGAAGTTGAGGCGGGCGTCCTCCAGGTCCCGGATGTCGGCGACGATCGGGTGCGTGGTGGGCAGCTGGTCCTGGCGGTAGGCCCAGGCCTTGCGGCCGTTGGCGAAGGAGACCCAGGCGTCCTCCCAGCGGGTTGCGTGGGTCAGGGCGTAGGCGCCCATGAAGTCCGCGAAGGACTCCTTGAGCCACAGGTCGTCCCACCACTTCATGGTGACCAGGTCGCCGAACCACATGTGCGCCATCTCGTGCATGATCGTGTTGGCGCGGCCCTGGTAGGAGGCGTCGGTGGTCTTGGAGCGGAAGACCATGCGCTCGTTGAAGGTGACCAGGCCCGGGTTCTCCATGGCGCCGAGGTTGTATTCGGGCACGAAGGCGGAGTCGTACTTCCCGAAGGGGTACGGGTAGTCGAAGATCCGGTGGTAGAAGTCCAGGCCGGCCTTGGTGACCTCGAGGATCGCGGCGGCGTCGAAGTAGGGCGCCAGGGACTTGCGGACCATCGCGCTGACCGGGATCAGCAGGTCGGAGCCGTCGGCCAGGCGCACCGTGTGCTCGTCCTCGACGACGTGGTAGTCGCCGGCCACCACCGCGGTGATGTAGGTGGAGATCGGCTCGGTGGCGTTGAAGCGCCAGGTGTTGGCGCCGTCCGGGCCCTGGGTCAGCTCCTCCAGGGTCTCGTTGGACCACACCCGCCACTGCGCCGGCGCGGTCACGGTGAACTGGAAGCGGGCCTTGAGGTCCGGCTGCTCGAAGTTGGCGAACAGGCGCCGGGAGTCGGCGGGCTCGAACTGGGTGTAGAGGTACACCTCGCCGTCCACCGGGTCGACGAAGCGGTGCAGGCCCTCGCCGGTGCGGCTGTAGGCGGCGTCGGCGTCGATGACCACGACGTTCTCGGCCCGCAGACCGCTCAGGTGCACGCGCGCGCCGTCGAACACCTCGGCGGGGTCCAGCGCCTCGCCGTTCAGCGTCACACTGCGCACGGCCGGCGCCAGCAGGTCGACGAAGGTGGCGGCGCCGGGCTCGGAGCAGCCGAAGGTGATGGTGCTCTTCGAGCCGAACGTGCTGTCCCCGCGCGTCAGATCCAGCTCGACGGCGTAGTGCTCGGCCGTCAACAGCCGGGCACGCTCCGCCGCCTCGTCGCGGGTCAGATTGCCGCCAGTCATCGGTTAACTCCTGTCGCGCGGTAAGGGCCGTCCACGGCGACGGCCTCCTTCGACGATCCTATGAGCGCCAGGAAGCCGACGGCAGCGCCGCACGCCGCGGCGACGGCGGCATCCCGGTAGATCAGCAGTCCGTCGGTCCCGCGGGCGACCCAGGCCAGGGCCGCGATGGATGCGGCGAAGGCGATTGCGAGACACAGGATCGGTTGTCGCCTGAGGCCGCCGACCCGGGCGATGACGGCGGCGGACAGGACGAGGATCACAGCTTCGAGGAAATGCGGCACCGAATGCGCTTCGATGCTGAAGAACAGGAGGGTCATGCAGCTGCGCCGGACACCGAGGAGGAAACCGAGCGCCAGCGCGGTCGCGGCCAACAGGATGGCGGTCGCGGTGCTTGAGGCGGGGATGCCGGCGAAACCCAGGACTGTGCCCGCGATCGGGCCGGCGAGCACGATGTTCAGGAGGGGGTTGTTGGGCAGCCGGTCCACGCCGACTGGCTGGTGCCACCACGGGGTGCGGCGCGGAAGGGGGCCGACGGTCCAGCCGGGCGGTAGGGAGATCGGCGGTGCCGTGGCCAGGGTCGGCAGGTCGGCTTCGGCGGGAGAGGATGGAAGCCAGGGGTCCAGGGCCGGCATGATCCCCGCGACCTTGCCGAAGAGCAGATCACGCAGTGGCTGGACCGCGTGGTGGTCGCGCCCGACCTGGATCAGCGTGTCCAGCTCATCGGGCCGCACCGCCCACAGTGCGATCAAGTCCCGGGGCGTCGGCCGTGCGGCAGGCTCCTTGGCCAAGCAGCCCAGCACCAGCCCGCGGAATTCCTCGGGCACCTCCGCCACCTGCGGCTCGCCGAACCTGGTGCGGTAGGCGACCGCCTCGGCCGGTCCGGTGCCGAAGGGGCCGTGTTTCTGCGCAGCGTAGGCCAGGACCGTGCCGAGGGCGAACACGTCCGAGGCGGTCGTGGCGCCGTGGCCGGCGATCTGTTCCGGCGCCATGTAGCCGGGCGAGCCGTGGACCGTGCCGGCGCGGGTCAGGATGCTGTCGGTGTCGCGGTGGGCCAGGCCGAAGTCGATGAGTCCGGGGCCGTCGGGCGCCAGCAGGATGTTGTCCGGCTTCACGTCGCGGTGGACCAGGCCGGCGGCTTCCAGCGCCGCCAGGGCTTCGGCGAGGGCGGCGGCCAGGGCGCGCAGGGCCGGTGCGGGCAGGGGGCCGGAGCGGCGGACCACCTCGCCGAGGGTCGGGCCGTCGATGAACTCCGCCGCGTACCAGGGCTGCGGTGCGTCGGGGTCGGCGGCGAGGACCGCGGCCGTGAAGCGGCCGCGGATCGCGGTCGCGGCGCGGACCTCGCGGGCGAAGCGGCGGCGGTAGTCCTGGTCGGCGGCGATCGCGGGGTGGATCAGTTTCACCGCGGCCAGGCGGCCGTCCGGGTCGCGGGCAAGGCACACCAGGCCCATACCGCCGGCGCCGAGACGGCCCAGGAAGCGGTACGGGCCCACGCCGCGCGGATCGCCCGCGCGCAGGCGCTTCACGCTCACGGCCGGCCGCCGCCTCGACGGCGATGGCCGGCCATCGCTTTACTGTTCCCCCGCATAGCGCACACCGTATAAGCAGCCTGCTTCGGCGTCACCAGCGAGAGCTCCCTGCTCTACTGCTCCATGAACTTGCCCAGATCCTGCCGCTGGATCGCCGCCGCCATCAGGTCGCCGAACTTGTCCGGGGTGCAGGCGAAGGCCGGCACTCCCATCGCCGCCAGCGCCGAGGCGTTCTCCCGGTCGTAGGACGGCGCGCCCTCGTCGGACAGTGCCAGCAGCACGATCACCTGCGTGCCGGCCGCCGTCATCTCCGCGACCCGGCGCAGCATCTCGCGGCGGACCCCGCCTTCGTAGAGGTCGGAGATCAGGATGAAGATGGACTCCGTCGGGCGGGAGATCAGCGACTGGCTGTAGGCGATCGCGCGGTTGATGTCGGTGCCGCCGCCGAGTTGCGTGCCGAACAGCACATCCACCGGGTCCGACAGCTGCGGCGTCAGGTCGACCACCGCGGTGTCGAAGACCACCAGCGAGGTCTTCAGCGACTTCAGGGACGCCAGCACCGCGCCGAACACCGACGCGTACACCACCGAGGCGTACATCGAGCCCGACTGGTCGATGGCCAGCACCACGTCGCGCTTCACCGCGCGTTCCTTGCGCGCGTAGCCGACCAGCCGCTCGGGCACCACGGTGCGGTACTCCGGCAGGTAGTTCTTCAGGTTCACCTGGATCGTGCGGCCCCAGTCGATGTCGCTGTGCCGGGGGCGGCTGGTGCGCGTGCTCTTGTCCAGCGCGCCGCTGACCGTGGCGCGCAGTTTGGCCCCGAGCCGCCGCTCCAGGTCCTCGACCAGCTTGCGCACCACCTGGCGCGCGGTCTCCTTGGTCTCGGCGGGCATCAGGTGGTTCAGCGACAGCAGGGTGCCGACCAGGTGCACGTCCGGCTCGACCGACTCCATCATCTCCGGCTCCAGCAGCAGCTGGCGCAAGTTGAGGCGGTCGATGGCGTCGCGCTGCATGATCTGCACGACGGTCTGCGGGAAGTAGGCGCGGATGTCGCCGAGCCAGCGGGCGACCTGCGGTGAGGACGCCCCGAGGCCGGCGCTGCGCTGCGCCTGCTGCCCGCCGCGGCCCCGGCCGCGCGTGGTGACGGCGCCGCCGCCGGTCTCATAGCCGCCCTTGTTGTACAGAGCCGCCAGCGCCTTGTCCATCTCCAGGTCCACGCCGGTCAGCTTGCAGCCGGTGCCGTCGTCGTCCCCGCCCAGGACCAGGCGCCAGCGGCGCATGCGCTCCTCGTCGGCGGCGGCGAGCGTGTCAGACATCTGCGTCCTCCTTGATCCCGAGCAGCATCCGCACCACCGGCAGCGCGCGCCCGGCGCGGTCCCGGTCGAAGCCCGGGGGTTCGGCCCCGGCCGCGACGCCGGCCACCGGCGCGGCGCCGACGGTCCGGGCCAGCTCGCCGATCTTGCGGCGTTCGGGGCCCTCGAAGTTGGCGAACGTGCGGCGCAGCAGCGGCAGCACGTCGGTGAAGGTGTCCGCGGGGATCCCGGCGATCCACCGGTCCAGCAGGCCCAGCAGCACCGGGTCGTGGATCAGCAGCATCGCCCCGCCGGAGAGCACGCCGTCCAGCCAGGCCGCGGCCTCGGCCGGGGGCACACCCGGGGTCAGCGCCAGGCCCATGCGGCGGCTCAGTTCGTCGCCGTCGATCCGGGAGGCGTCGTAGAGCAGCCGCACGGCGCGGCCGGCGAGCAGTCCGGTCATGCCCTCGCGGTCGGCGACCAGGGCCATGGCCCGGTACCACTCCTCGCTGGCGGCGGGGTCGTCGAGCAGCCCGACGGCCTGGTGCGTGTTGTCCATGCGGGCCCGCATCCGCTGCGCGCCGTCCTGGTCCAGGCCCGAGCAGGCCTGTGGGAAGCCGAGCGCTATGCGGACCACCAGGGTGTCGGCGACCTTGCGCAGCGCCGCGGTGTCGGTGCCGCGCACGTCGGTGTAGCGCAGGGTCCTGGCCAGCGCGGGCAGGGCGTCGGCCAGGTGCGCGACGTCGGTGTCCACGGCCGCGCGGTCGGCCAGCAGGGTCATGATCGGGTCCAGGGCGGCCGGCAGGTCGGCGAGCAGGCAGGCCTCGACGACGTCGGTGATCCCGGCCAGCTGCTCGGCGTTCGTCGCCAGGTCCGCGGCCTTCGCCGAGGCCGCGGTGACCACCGTGGTGCCCCAGATCGCGGCCTCGACCAGCTTCACCGCGAACTCCGGCTGCCAGTCCAGCGCCCAGGTCTCCCAGAAGGTGCCGCTGCCCTGGGACCGGCCCAGGGTGCCCCAGCCGATGCCCAGCAGGTTCAGCCGGTGCAGCAGCCGGGACTTCTCGCCGTCGTTGGGCTTGCGCAGGTCCAGCTTGGCCTCGGTCTGGCCGGGCTTGGGCTGGAAGCGCAGCCGCTTCTGCTCCCGGGCCAGGTCCGCGGCCAGCGGCACGACCGGCACGTCCGGCGGCACCTCGCCGAGGTCCTCGCCGATCACCAGCTTGTCCCGGACCAGCGCCATCTGTGTGTCGTAGCCGCCGCACAGCACGGACTGCACGGCCTCGGTGACCTCGGTCAGCCCGGCCAGGGTGCGGCCGCGCAGCGTGGCCAGGGTCTCGGCCAGGCGCGTGGCCTCGATCAGGTGCGCGGAGGAGACCGGCAGGTCCTCGGCGCGGAAGAGCTCGGCGACGCGGGCGAGCCAGCGTTCGACGACCAGGTCCGGCGCCGTGAACAAGTGGTGGTACCAGCCCGGCGACTCGATGCCGGCGCCGTAGCCGGAGCGGAAGGACAGGCGGCCGTGCGTCCAGGGAACCCAGGTCGCGGTGGTCTTCGCCTTCTTCGGCAGCTCCTTGAGGATCTTGGCGTCCGGGGCGGCCGGGCCGATCGCGGTCAGGGCCGGGACGTGGAAGGCGCCGCAGACCACCGCGATGCGCTCACGGCCCGCCTTGATCTCCTCGCGGATGCACTGGCGCATGTACGCCTCGCGCTGCTCGTCCTCGGGCCGGGCCTGGTCGCGGACGACGGTCATGGCGTCGGCGATCGCGGCGAAGGAATCGAGGGCTGAGAAGGTGCCGTCGGCGCGCTGCTCGACGACGTCCTCCCACCAGCGTTCGGGGTCGTCGTAGCCGGCGGCGGTGGCCAGGGCCGCGATGGGGTCGGTGCGGATATGTTCACGCTTGTGGTCGCCGACATCATCCGCGTCTGGCTCGTGCTGGGCGTCACCGTCGTCTTGCCGCTCGTCGTATTTTTCGGCGGGCTGTACCTCTACGTCCGTCCCGAGCTCCGCGAATCGGTGGCCCGAAGGAAGGTCGATGAAGCGGACCGGGATGTCGTCCGCGACGCCGCGCCGGATCGCGACCCACTCCGGGCTGAACTCGGCGAAGGGCCAGAACCCGGCCCGTGAGGGATCGGCGTCGGCGTACACCAGCAGCGCGACCGGCGGGCGCATCGCGGGATGCGCGGCGAGCGGGATCAGCGCGTCGGCCTCGGGCGGACCCTCGATGAGGATCGCGTCCGGCTTCAGCTCCTCCAGCGCCGCCGCGACCGCCCTCGCCGAGCCGGGTCCGTGGTGGCGGATCCCCAGCAGGGTGACGGTCATCAGGCGCTGACCTCGCGGCAGCTGCGGTAGAAGTCGGTCCAGCCGTCGCGGCCGCGGGCGACGGTCTCCAGGTACTCCTGCCACACCAGCTTGTCGGTGGAGGAGTCCTTCACGACCGCGCCGAGGATGCCGGCGGCCACGTCGGCGGGGCGCAGCGTGCCGTCGCCGAAGTGCGCGGCCAGCGCGATGCCGCCGGCCACCACCGAGATCGCCTCGGCCGGGGACAGGGTGCCCGAGGGGGTCTTCAGCTTGGTCTTGCCGTCCTCGGTCAGGCCGGCGCGCAGCTCGCGGAAGACCGTGACCACGCGGCGGATCTCCTCGTGCGCGGCCGGGACCTCGGGCAGCTCCAGCGCCTTGCCGAGGGACTTCACCCGCTGGGAGACGATCTCGATCTCCTCCTCGGCGGTCGCCGGCAGCGGCAGGACCACGGTGTTGAACCGGCGGCGCAGCGCCGAGGACAGGTCGTTGACGCCCTTGTCGCGGTCGTTCGCGGTGGCGATGACGCTGAAGCCCTTCTCCGCCTGCGTCTCCTGGCCGAGCTCCGGGATCGGCAGCGTCTTCTCCGACAGGATGGTGATCAGCGTGTCCTGCACGTCGGCCGGTATGCGGGTGAGCTCCTCGATGCGGGCGATCGCGCCGGTGGACATGGCGCGCATCAGGGGGCTGGGGACCAGCGCGTCGCGCGAGGGGCCGTGGGCCAGCAGCTGCGCGTAGTTCCAGCCGTAGCGCATCGCCTCCTCCGGCGTGCCGGCCGTGCCCTGCACCAGCAGCGTCGAGTCGCCGGAGATGGCCGCGGCCAGGTGCTCGGAGACCCAGGTCTTCGCGGTGCCGGGGACGCCGACCAGCAGCAGCGCGCGGTCGGTGGCCAGGGTGGCGATGGCGATCTCGACGATGCGGCGCGGGCCGATGTACTTGGCCGTGATGACGGTGCCGTCCTGCAGCGTGCCGCCCAGCAGATAGGTCGCGACCGCCCACGGCGAGAGCTTCCAGCGCGGCGGCTTCGGACGGCCGGAGTCGGCGTCGGCATTGCGCAGGGCTTCCAGTTCCCCGGCGAAGGCGTGCTCGGCGTGCTGGCGAAGGACGGTGACTTCAGTGGCAGTCATGGCGAAGGCAACTTTCGGTTTTCGGCAAGGTGGCACCCACTCAAGGGTCCACCTTGGGGGAAGGGTTCGGACAGCGTCCAGATCGTTCGACAGGGTCCGGCGTCGTCAGACCGAGTCCAGCTCGGCGAGCATCAGGGCCCGGTCGCGCAGCATCGCCGCGAGGTCGTCCAGGTCCTCGGCCCACAACGGGAGCTCGGCGCGGATCTGGTCGGCCTTGGCCGCCACCGCGTCGGCGAACGACGGCGGCATCCAGCGGCCGGCCAGGTTGTCCATGCCGAAGAAGCGGGCCACGTCGTTGCGGGTGGCGTTGGGCAGGTACGCCGGGATCGAGTCGAGCAGGGCCTGGCAGACCGGATCGGACCAGGGCCGCCCCAGCCGGCTCAGGATGATCGGGGCGCTGTGGATCGAGCACTGCGACCGGTGACTGGCCACCACGCTCAGACACCAGCGCTCGGCGGCCTCGTCGGAAAGCAGTTCCAGCATGTCGGTGGCGGCGTTGACGGCGCAGAACGCCTCGGCCCAGCGCGATTCCCGCTGCCGCAGGGTCGCCGAGCGCCAGCCGCGGTGACAGGAGTTGGCCTCCCAGCGGTTCGCCGCCGTGGCGCGCAGCAGCTCGGCCGGGGACAGGCCGTAGTGCTCCCACGCCGCCAGCGGCGTCGAGGCTATGAGGTCCTCCAGCCAGTACGAGGGCTGCATCCGGGCCAGGCGCCGCTCCTCCTCGGTCTGCACCCAGCCCTCGCCGATGCCGTCGCGGGCCTGGTCCTCGGTGGCCGCGGTGATCTCCTCCGTGAGCGTGACCAGGACCGCGGTGCCCTCGACGGCCACCTGGACCCGCTCGTGCAGGCGCGCGGTCATGCGCTCGGCGAACCGCGAGGAGGGCAGGGTGGCCAGCAGCCGTACCGCCTCGGCGCGGACCTGGCGGGACTTGTCGTCCAGCGCCGCCTCCAGGAACGGCTCGTCCTCGGGGCCCAGGCCCACGGCCAGCGCCTCGACGTAGGCGGCGCGGGTTTCGGCAGACAGGCCGGTCTGCGTCCACGCCTCCTCGACCAGCGCCCGGGCCGAGGCCGGATCCTTGCCGCGGAACCAGGTCAGGTAGCCGATGCGCTCGTGCGGCTTGTCGGACAGCCACGCCTCGGGATCCGGCGCGGCGGCGAAGCGGGTGAAGGTCGACCACTGCTGGTTCTGCTTGGCCAGCCAGGTGCCGCGCGGGCCGGCCAGCTTCATCAGGTCGGCGCGGACCGCGATGCTGCCGCGGGCGTAGTCGAACAGCGGGGGCAGCAGCTCGGCCGGAGCGCGGCAGCCGGTCTTGGCGGCGGCGCCCAGGTACTCCGGGAGCGCCTCGGAGCGGGACGCCACCAGCGCCGTGAGCCGGGCCGAGGTCGCGGTCGGGAGCAGCGGCCGGGCGTCGACCGCCGCCGACTTCGCCACGGGCGCGCCCTCGGGCGCTCCGGCGGCCTGCCCGGCCTGCCCGGACTGCTCGCCGACGAGCTCGGCGGAGTACGCCGAGCCGGCGTTGCCGGCCCGCCGCCAGGCGCTCATGAGCGCGGCCGAGCTCAGCAGGGCCGCCGCGGGGCTGTCACCGGGCGCGGCGAACTCTCCGGCGGCCGGCGGGGTGCGACGGTCGGTGCCGACCAGGGCCGTCGAGACAAGGTCCTGCCAGACCTCGGATCCGGTCTGATTGGAGGCTTCGTTCATGGTGCTCACCGCGCTTCCGCCGAGTAGGAGATCCCCACAGCCTTCGCACTGATGTCCACAGATTGTGCACCACGCCACTGACAACTTACGGGGTCCGTGGCAATACCCTGAAATTCCCTAATCACCGGGCCTCTCCCCGGACGCCCCGCGGGGCCCGCCGCCGTCCTCACAGCGCGACCGCCGCCCCCTCGGCCCACACCGTGAGCGGTTCCAGCCCCGCGTCGGAGTACTCGCCGAACACCGTCACCGGATGCCCGCCGGAGACCGCCAGCAGCCGCCACAGGGCGGAGTCCTCGCACAGCAGCGGGACGCGGCGGCCCTCGCCGTCGGTGAGCTCGCCGTCCCGGTCCGGGACCGCGTCCGCGATCACCACCGGCCAGCCCTCCTGCCACGGGTCGGAGGCCAGGGCGGCGGCGAACTCGTCGGCCGCGGCCTGCAGGGTCCCGCCGGCCGGCGCGCCCGCCGGGTTCGCGGAGTCGAACTCGCCGGACTCCATCTGCGCCCGCAGCGGCAGCACCTCGGAATGGAACACCATCTCGGCCCGGTAGAGCGCGCCGACCGGCAGCGCCAGGGTCGGCGCCTGCTGCATGGCGCCGAACGCCAGCAGCATCGCGGGCCGGCCGCTCTCGGCGCCGCGCAGCCAGATCCGGCGCTCGGTGAGCTTGTCGGCGGCGCGGTCGCGGGAGCCCAGGACGTGCCAGCGGTCGGCGACCCGCTCGCCGTCGCGGCGCACGGTGTCGGCGTCGACCGAGATCCCGATCCGCCGCCGCACGGTGTCCTGCATCGCCGGCGGCAGGTCGGTGAGCCGGGTCCAGGCCTGGCACAGCAGGTGCAGCCGGGCGAACTCGGCCAGGACCGCGTCCGGCCAGGCGTCGCCGGAGGAGGACCGGGCCGAGGCCAGCATCCGGACCCGGCCGGCCACGCCCGGCGCCTGCGCGTCCACCAGCCGCTTGGCGACCGGGTCCACGGCGCTGTAGGAGAGCGCGGCGGAGTCGCTGATGCCGACCGCGATCTGGTCGGTGAGCCAGCGGTCCAGGTCGGCCAGGCCCGTGCCGATCCGCTCGGCCCGCTGCGCGGCGCGCTTGGCCGCGCCCTCGGGATCGGCGGCGGCCTTCTCGGCCTTGGCGGCGCTACGGGCTGCGGACTTCTCCGCGCGGTCGCGCCGGGACTCGGCCCAGGCCTCGACCCGGTCCGGAAGCGTCTCGGTGTCCGCGATCGTGCCCGCCGCCCACAACAGCAGCAGGCCCAGCGCGTGCTTACACGGGAACTTCCTACTGGGGCAGGTGCACTGATACGCCGTGTCCGAGTCCGCTACCGAGACCGTGACCTGGTACGGCTTGCTCCCGCTGCCTTTGCAGTCCCCCCACAACAACCGCTCGGCGTCCTGGTACCCCGTGTCCGACCACGGACCCGGCACTCCGAGTTTCGCGCCCGCCTTCTGCGAGGCGGCATCCGGGGCCAGCGAGTTGACCTGGGCAGCGGTCCAACGTTCAGCCATGCCCCGAACACTATTTCAGGGCACCCACAACGGGAGTGGGGCTTTGTGACGTCAGGCGTGGGCGAGGTTCGCGTTCACCCAGTCGATGATCTCCTGGGTGGGCGTGCCGGGCGTGAAGATGGCGACGACGCCCATCTCCTTGAGCGGCTCGAAGTCGGCCTCGGGGATGATGCCGCCGGCGAACACCTTGATGTCCGTGGCGTCCTTCTCCTTAAGGGCCTCGAGGACCTTGGCGCACTGGGTCATGTGCGCGCCGGACAGGATCGACAGGCCGATGGCGTCGGCGTCCTCCTGGATCGCGGTGGCCACGATCTGGTCGGGCATCTGGTGCAGGCCGGTGTAGATGACCTCGACGCCCGCGTCGCGCAGCGCCCGCGCCACGACCTTCGCGCCGCGGTCGTGGCCGTCCAGGCCGGGCTTCGCGATGACGACGCGGACCGGAGCTGACTGGCTCATTGCGACTGCCTCCATGGGATGTCCACCTGGAAGATCTTCCTTGATCCGCCATAACCGGTTCACACAGTAACCGACCTGGGGTGTCGGGCCTGCCAGTCCCGCCCTGTGACGGTCCGCACAATCTCCGTGAGGATCATCGGACTTCCTGCGATAACGCCAGTGAACCACTTGCAAAGGACGCGCAAAGTCTGCCGAACCGTTGTCCGTCCAGCCTCCGAGGCGCTAAAGTCGCGACTCGATAACGGCGCTGTCCCCGCCCCGTTGCTGATCGGCTGTCCCGCGTTCCCAGGAGGTATTGGCCGTCATGGGAAAACATGGTGCGTCCCATAGTCCGTCCCATTGGGATACCGACTGGGAGGCGGCCATAACGCCTAACGGCGAGGACAGCCTGTACGGTTCAAGCGACGGGTACCAGGCGGTCAACGACTGGTCCGGGGTCTACGAGACCCCGTCGCAGACCGGCTTCTACGAACAGGGAGCCGTCTACGACTACGAGGACGCCACGACGCGGCAGCCCGTGATGGACCAGAGCTATTACGAATCGGTGTACGCGGCCTACACGGCGCCGCAGCAGCAGGCCCCGGCCGAGCCGATGATCCCCGCTCAGCCGCAGGCGCCGGAGTCCAGCCCCATGTGGGACGGACCGGGGTGGCAGGACCCGTACACGCAGCCGCAGCAGTACGCGCAGCCGCAGTACGAGCAGCCCCAGCAGCAGCACTACGACCAGCAGGCGTTCGAGGCCCAGCAGTACGGGGCGCAGCCGCAGTACGAGGACCACAACTTCCACCACCCGGACTTCGACACCGGGACCTTCGAGGCCATCTACGAGGCCCCGGGGTCGACGGAAGCCGCCTACGATCTCCTGCCGGACGGCGAGGGCCACGAAGACGGCGACTACGACGAGTACGGCTACGAGAACGCCGCCTACGCCGGGTCGGACTACGACGACGCCGAGGACTACGCCGGCTACGGATACGCCGACACAGAGGACTACGAAGACCCCGACGGCGGCCAGGACGACACCCCCCTGCGCAGCCGCAGCCGCTCCGGCGGCACTCCGGGGCCCCGTCCCGTCGGCAGCAAGCCCGCGCGCCCCTCAGTGCCCCTGTCCGGGCGCCGCACGCTGCACGCGTTCACCTCGACCCCGGCCGCGGTGGTGGGAGTGGCGGCCGTGGCGGTCGCCGCGGTCGGCGGCCTGCGCCTGCCGGCGAACCACACCGAGACCGCCGCCGACGCGGCGAGCCCGGTCACCCCGACCAACGGCCTGGAGCAGAACCTGCTCCAGATGCGCGCGGCCAGCGCCAACCTGGCCGACCGCGCGACGCGCAGCGAGCAGCGCAGCGAACTGGTGCAGCAGCAGGCGCTGGAGAAGCAGCGGCTCGCGGAGATGTCGCAGAAGTACTTCCTGCCGGTCCAGGACTACGTGCTCACCGCCGGCTTCGGCCAGTCCGGCGACCGCTGGGTCAACCTGCACACCGGCCAGGACTTCGCGGTGCCGACCGGCACCAAGGTGGTCGCGATCACCGACGGGACGGTCATAGAGTCCGGCTGGGCCGGCCCGTACGGCTACCGGATAGTGATACAGCATCCTGACGGCAGCCAGACCTGGTACTGCCACCTGAGCGTGATGAAGGTGCGCAGCGGCAAGGTGGCGGCCGGGCAGATCATCGCGCTGTCCGGCGACACCGGGAACACCACCGGGCCGCACCTGCACCTGGAATACCACCCGCCCGGCGCCGCGGACCCGATGACCGGCGTGCCCGGGGCGTCGACCGCCGTGGACCCGATGCCGTTCCTGCGGGCGCACGGGCTGGTTCCGTAAGGCGGAAATGCGACAGAGGGTCCGGGGCATCCCGGACCCTTTTGCTGTGCCCTGATACGGCGTACAACTAGGGGGTACGACCGACATCACGGGCGCCAGGAGGCATGACCGGACGACTCAGGATTCTTCCTTGCCTCATCGCGCTCGGGGCTCTGAGCGCGGCCTGTGGCGGCGCGTCCGGCGGCAGCGGTTCCGCGGCCGGCAACGTCGCCGCGGCGTCGGGGACCGGGTCGTCCGGCGCGGCCGTCACCGGGGCGCTGGCTTATGTCCATGGAGCCTGCACCTACTGCGAATTCGGCACCAATGTCACCGTGAGCACGCCGGATCCGTCACAGACCACCGACAAACTGCCGCCCGGGCTGACCGTGGTCGCGCCGTCGAACGCGGCGGGGCTTAGCCCTGCGCGACCCAGCGGCGCATACCGGGGGCGGCGAGCAGGGCTAGTTCGAGGCCGAGCCGCGCGAGGAGTAGCGGGCCGCCGTCGACGTGCAGGTTGTGCACGAAAAGCGTCGACGCGGCTACCGCGACGACACCGACGTTGAGCGTCACCAGCGCGAACCAGGCGACGGAGCTCCCGATCCAGATCCTCCGGAGCAGGTAGATGTCCAGCAGCAGCCACGGCAAGGCCGCGCCCAAGCCGCCGACCGCCGAATAGTCGGCGATCGCGACGGTCAGCGCTTCCAGCACCGCGATGCCGGCGATCAGCCCTGCCGGTCGTGGCGCGGGTCGCGCCTCGATATAGCCGTCCGTCGCAGAGCTCATCGCGCACCCCCGATTAGTCCGACAAGCTATTCCTAAAGCTTCTGCACCGGCGCCATCGTCAGCAGCAGCGTCCGCACCCCCGACGAGCCGAAGTCGATCGTCGCCTCGTCGCGCTCCCGGCCGCTGACCGCGACGACGGTGCCCATGCCGAAGGAGTCGTGGATCACGCGGTCGCCGGGGTCCAGGGAGATCACCTTCACCGGTCCCTTGCGCTGCTGGAAGCCTCGGGTGACGCCGCGGCGGTCGCCGAACGGGGAGCGCTCGGCGGTCTTCGGCTCCGGGGCGGTGCGCTCCCACTCGATGAGGGGCTCGGGGATCTCGCCGAGGAACTTCGACGGCGGGTTGTACTGCGGTGCGCCCCAGGCGGAGCGGTAGACGGAGCGGGAGACGTAGAGCTGCTCGCGGGCGCGGGTGATGCCCACGTAGGCCAGGCGGCGCTCCTCCTCCATCTCCTTCTTGTCGCCCATGGAGCGCATGTGCGGGAAGACGCCGTCCTCCATGCCGGTGAGGAAGACCACCGGGAACTCCAGGCCCTTGGCGCTGTGCAGGGTCATCAGGGTGACCATGCCCTCGTGGTCCTCGCCGTCGGGGATCTGGTCGGAGTCGGCGACCAAAGCCACACGCTCCAGGAACTCCGGGAGCCGGCCTTCGGGCTGGCTCTGCTCGAACTCCAGGGCCACCGCCAGGAGTTCGCGGAGGTTCTCGATGCGGGTCTCGTCCTGCGGGTCGTCGGAGTCCTGCAGTTCCTGCAGCAGGCCGGTGCGCTCCAGTATGGCCTCCAGGACGTGCGCGGGGCCGTACTCGGCGGCCATCTCGCGCAGTTCGTCCATCATCTGCGTGAAGCCCTGGATGGCCTTCACCGAGCGCGCGGCCAGAGCCGGCGCCTCGTCGGCGCGGCGCAGGGCGTCGCCGAAGGAGATGCGGTCGCGGGCGGCGAGGCGCTCCAGGGACTCCTCGGCCTTCTCGCCGATGCCGCGCTTCGGGGTGTTCAGGATGCGGCGGACCGAGACGATGTCGTCCTCGTTGGCCAGGGCGCGCAGGTAGGCCAGCGCGTCGCGGACCTCCTTGCGCTCGTAGAAGCGGACGCCGCCGACCACGCGGTAGGGCAGGCCGATCCGGACGAAGATTTCCTCGAAGACACGGGACTGCGCGTTGGTGCGGTAGAACACCGCGACGCCGCCGTAGGTGGTCTCCTTGGCGTCGGAGAGGCGGTCGATCTCCTCGGCCACGAACTGGGCCTCGGAGTGCTCGTCGTCGGCGACGTAGCCGGTGATCAGCTTGCCCTGGCCGGAGTCGGTCCACAGGTTCTTCGCCCGGCGGCCCTTGTTGTTCTCGATGACCGCGTTCGCCGCGGACAGGATGGTCTGGGTGGAGCGGTAGTTCTGCTCCAGCTTGATGACCTTGGCGTCCGGGTAGTCGCGCTCGAACTCGATGATGTTGCGGATGGTCGCCCCGCGGAAGGCGTAGATGGACTGGTCCGCGTCGCCGACCACGCACAGCTCGCCCGGCGGCAGTTCCTCGCCCTCCCCGCCGGTCTCGCCGGGGGCGCCCCCGACCAGGTCTCCGTCCGCGGTGCGCTTCTTGTGCTGCCCGACCAGTTCCTTCACCAGCTGGTACTGCGCGGTGTTGGTGTCCTGGTACTCGTCCACCAGGATGTTGCGGAAGCGGCGGCGGTAGTGCTCGGCGATCATCGGGAACGCCTGGAGCAGGTGCACCGTGGTCATGATGATGTCGTCGAAGTCCAGCGCCTTGGCCGCGGTCAGGCGGTCCGAGTACAGCCGGTAGACCTGCGCGAGCTGGCGCTCGGCCTCGGTCTGCGCGCGGCTGGAGAAGGTGTCGTGGTCGACCAGCTCGTTCTTGAGCTTGGAGATCTGGCCGAGCATCGAGCGCGGCGTGGTCTTCTTCGGATCGATCTCCAGGTCGCGCAGGACCATGGTCATCAGGCGCTGGGAGTCGGCGGTGTCGTAGATGGAGAAGTTGCTCGGCAGGCCGGCGGTCTTGGCCTGGGCGCGCAGGATCCGGACGCAGGCCGAGTGGAAGGTCGAGACCCACATCAGGCGGGCCCGCGGGCCGACCAGTTCCTCCACCCGCTGGCGCATCTCGGCGGCGGCCTTGTTGGTGAAGGTGATCGCCAGGATCGAGCCGGGGTGCGCGTGCCGCTCGCCGACCAGGTAGGCGATGCGGTGCGCCAGCACCCGGGTCTTGCCCGAGCCCGCGCCGGCGATGATCAGCAGCGGGGAGCCGGCGTGCACGACCGCCTCGCGCTGCGGGTCGTTCAGGCCCTCGAGCAGCTTGCGCGCCGAGGCCGACTCCTCCGGCGGGACCCAGGCGTCCTCCGGCTCGTCCCAGCCGTCCCAGCCCTCCCGCTCGGCGTCGGACTCCTCGGCCCAGGCCGGGGGTTCGGGCAGGGTGCGGTCGGTGTGCCGCTCCTCACCCGACCCGCGCTGCTCCCGGATCTCGTCGAGCATGGGGAACAACGGCAGGGCACCTGGGGCGAAGAGGGAAGAACTCACTCAAGGATTTTCGCAGACCGCACCGACAAGACGGGAGCGGTCGCTCAGATGGGCCGGTCACCTGGGCCGATGCCGGTGCCACCGGCGGTATCGGCGGCGTCGGCGGCACCGGCGGCACCGGCGCCACCCGGAGATAATGGTTCGGTGCCCGGAACACCGGCGGCACCGCCGGCGTTGCCCCTCGTGGAGAGCATCCACTCCCGTCCGTCCGCCCCGGAACCAGGAGCCCTCATGCCCGACGCCAGCGCCCCCTCCCGCGTCCTCGTCGTCACCGCGCATCCCGACGACGTCGACTTCGGTGCCGCCGGCACCGTGGCGACCTGGACCGACGCCGGGATCGAGGTCACCTACGCGATCGTGACCAGCGGCGACGCCGGCGAGGCGTTCCCGGACACGCCGCGCTCGGAGGTGGCGGCGCTGCGCGAGACCGAGCAGACCGCCGCGGCCAAGTGCGTCGGCGTCACCGACATCCGCTTCCTGCACTGGCCGGACGGCCGGCTGACGCCCTCGCTGGAGCTGCGCCGGGACATCTCGCGGGTGATCCGCCAGGTCCGCCCCGAGCGGGTCCTGATCCCCTCCGCCGAGCTGGACCTGGAGCGCATCTACGCCTCGCACCCGGACCACCGCGCCGTCGGCGAGGCGGCCATCGCGGCGGTCTACCCCGACGCGCGCAACCCCTGGGCCCACACCGAGCTGCTGGAGGTCGAGGGGCTGGAGCCCTGGAGCGTCCCGGAGACCTGGGTGATGTCGATGAAGAACGCCGGCCACGGCGTGGACATCACCGACGTCTTCGACCGCAAGGTGGCCGCGCTTCAGGCGCACGCCTCCCAGACGAACGGGCACCCGGACCTGGAGGGCATGCTGCGCTCCTGGGGCGAGGGCGTCGCGCAGCGGCTGGGGCTGGGCGAGGGCCGGATCGCGGAGGCGTTCCAGGTGGTCAACACCCGCTGAACACCCGCTGACCGGGGTCCCGGTTCACAGCACCGCGGCCACCGCCGCGGCCACCCGCTGCGCGGCGTCGTCGGCGAGCTGCGCGCCGGTGGCCGTGACGACGTAGAACACGTCGACGGCCTCGGCCCCGAGCGTCGAGACCCGCGCCGAGCGCACCGAGACACCCGTCCCGGCCAGCGCCGAGGCGACGCGGTAGAGCAGGCCCGGCGCGTCGCGCGCCTTGACCTCCAGCACCGTCGCCGAGGCCGAGGCCCCGGGCAGCACCGCCACGCTCGGCGCGGCGACCAGGCGGTTGCGCCGCTCGCCGGCGTCGCGGCTGGCCAGGCGGCCGGCGACGTCCAACGTGCCGGACAGGGCGGAGCGCACGTCCTCGCGGAGCCGGTCCTGCAACGCCGTGCTCCAGTCCGCGGCGACGAGCCAGCGCTGGACGACGACGCCGTCGACGGTCTCGCTGGTGGCGGCGCGGATGGTCAGCCGGCGCAGCGCCAGCACACCGGCGACGGCGGCGAGGATGCCGATCCGGTCGGGGGCCGCGACGGATACCGCCTGCGCGCCCTCGATCTCGACGACGATGCCGTCGGCCGACGCCCGGCTGCGGGCCGCCAGCTCGGCGGCCCGTGCCGGGTCGGACGGTTCGGCGACCGGCGGGTCGACGCCCAGCAGCGCGGCCTCGGCCCGGACGGCCAGGCCGTGGTAGAGGCCGGAGCGCCAGGGGTTCCAGGCCGCGGGGCCGGTCGCCTTGCTGTCGGCCTCGGACAGTGCGCGCAGCAGGCGCAGCGCCTCGACGCGCGGGGCGGCCAGCTCGGCCAGGGCGGTCAGGAGCGCGTCCAGGGTGGCCGGGTCGTCGGGGTCGCGGGCGGTGGCCAGGTCCGGCAGCAGCAGATGGTGGCGCACCAGTCCGGTCAGGGTGCTGACGTCGGCGGCGTTGAACCCGAACGCGGGCGCCAGCTGCCGGGTCAGCTCCGCGCCGGTCTCGGAGTGGTCGCCGGGCAGCCCCTTGCCGATGTCGTGCAGCAGCGCGGCGACCAGCAGCAGGTCGGGACGGTCGACGCGGCGCGGCAGATCGGAGGCCGCGACGACGGTCTGCAGGGTGTGCCGGTCGACGGTGTGGACGTGCAGGCTGTTGCGCTGCGGCAGGGACCTGATCCGCCGCCACTCGGGCAGCAGCGCGTGCAGGATGCCGGAGCGGTCCAGCGCCTCCCACACCGGGATCAGGCCGGGTCCGGCGCCGAGCAGGGTCACGAAGGCTTCCCGGGCCTCCCGCGGCCAGGGACGCGGCAGCGGTGCCGACTCCTCGGCCAGCCGGCGCAGGGTGTTGGGGGCGAAGGAGAGGTCGGATTCGGCGGCCGCGGCGGCGGCGCGCAGCACCAGGACCGGGTCGCGCGAGGGCGCGGCGGCCCGGGCGAGGAAGACCTCGCCGTCCTGTTCCACGACGCCGTCGGCCAGCGGGCGGCGCACCGGGCGCCGCGCGGGGTTGCGGGCGGCCAGTGCCGCGTCGACCTGGCGCCAGGCGGCTTCGGCGGTGTAGGCGATGGTGGTGGCGGCTTCGGCCACGCGGCGCATGAGGAGGTCGGCGTCGGTGGTGTAGAGCTCTGCGATGGTGGTGGCGGACGCGGGACCGTCGGAACCGTCGGGATTGCCGGAACCGCCGCAACCACCGGAACCGCCGGGACCACCGAGCGGATCGCGGGTGTGAGGCTCTGCGAGACCGCTGTCGCCGGCGGACCCCAGGTCCGCGGCGAACAGTCCGTTGGCGTCGAGCGGACTGGTCAGGGTCCGGTCATCGTCGCCGCCGAGCACCCCGGCGTCCCGCAGCAGCGCCGCGACCCCGTCCTGTTCCTGGAGCAGCAGCCGGTCCAGGGCGCGCCCGGACACCCCGTGCAGGGCGTCGCGCACGTCCAGCAGGAACTCGCGGGCCCGCTCGGGCGCGCCGTGCGGCACGTCCACCAGCCAGGTCGCCGAGATGAAGCGCAGCATCGCCGAGTCGCGCAGGCCCCCGCGCGCCTCCTTCAGGTCGCCCTCCAGCCGGTAGGCCAGCTCGCCGTGCCGGGCCAGCCGGGCGGCGTACTCCTCGCGCAGGTCGCCCAGGCGCCGCAGGGCGTCGCGGCGCCAGTCGGCGAAGACGCCCGCGCGCACCGGGGCCACCAGGCCGGCGTCCCCGGCGACCAGGCGGGCGTCGAGCAGGCCGGTGGCCACGGCCAGGTCGGTGCGGGCCAGCTCGAGGGCTTCGGCGACGGTGCGGACCGAGTGGTCCAGCTTCCAGCCGGAGTCCCAGACCGGGTACCAGATCTTCTCGGCGATCCCGCCGACGGCCTCGGGGCTCAGCCCGGACGCGTGCAGCAGCACCACGTCCAGGTCCGAGCCCGGGGACAGTTCGCGGCGGCCGTAGCCGCCGACGGCCACCAGGGCGATACCCGGCTCGTCCGGCAGGAGCGAGGCCAGGAACGCGTCCGCGGCGTCCGAGCGCGCACGCCGGACGGCCGGCCCGATCTGCTGATCGGGCCGGCCGTCGGCTCCCTCACCGTGCTGGTCCATGGTGCGGTCCACTACAGCGCCGCGCCCCCGGTCTCGCCGGTGCGGACCCGGACCACCTCGTCGACGGGGGTGACCCAGACCTTGCCGTCACCGATCTTGCCGGTCACCGCGGCCTTGACCACGACGTCCACCAGGGCGTCGACGTCCTCGTCCTCGCACAGGACCTCGACGCGGAGCTTGGGCACCAGGTCGACGGTGTACTCCGCGCCCCGGTAGACCTCGGTGTGGCCGCGCTGGCGGCCGTAGCCGCTGGCCTCGGAGACCGTGATGCCGTGGACGCCGAAGCGCTGCAGGGCGTCCTTGACCTCCTCCAGCTTGAACGGCTTGAGGATCGCCGTGATCAGCTTCATGCCTTCACACCCTCCGTGACGTCGTTGTCAGCCTTCTCAGCCTTGCCGGCCTTGGCCGGCGCCGGCTCCGGCGCCTCGGCCGCGGCCAGCGCGGTCCGCAGCGACCCGGCCAGCCGGCCCCAGTCGTACGCGGTCTCCGAGTGCTCGGTGCTGTCGATGCCCTCGACCTCGGCGTCCGCGCTGATCCGCATCCCGATGGTCTTGTGCAGGATCCAGCCCAGGATGAAGGAGACCACGAACGAGTACCCGAGCACGATCCCCGCGCCCTCGCACTGCGAGATCAGCTGGTCGACACCGCCGCCGTAGAGCAGGCCGGCCTTGGCGCCGTTGGTGTAGCCGGACACCATCTCCTTGGTGGCGAAGAAGCCGATCAGGACGGTGCCCAGGATGCCACCGACCAGGTGCACGCCGACCACGTCCAGCGAGTCGTCGTAGCCCAGCTTGTTCTTCAGGTTGATCGCGTAGCAGCAGATGAAGCCCGGGATCAGGCCGACGAACATGGCGCCCAGCGGCGAGACCGAGGCACAGGCCGGGGTGATCGCGACCAGGCCGGCCACGGCGCCGGAGGCGGCGCCCAGCGAGGTGAACGTGCCGTGCTGGATCTTCTCGGCGATCAGCCAGCCGATCATCGCGGTGCAGGTGGCGATCTGGGTGTTGATGAAGACCATGGAGGCCTGGCCGTTGGCGCCCAGGGCGGAGCCGGCGTTGAAGCCGAACCAGCCGAACCACAGCAGGCCGACGCCGAGCATCACGAAGGGCACGTTGTGCGGCCGCATCGGGTCCCGCCCGAAGCCGACGCGCTTGCCGAGCACCAGCGCCATCGCCAGGCCTGCGGCACCGGCGTTGATGTGGACCGCGGTCCCGCCGGCGAAGTCCATGACGTGCAGGTTCTTGTTGATGAAGCCGTTGGGCGAGAACACCCAGTGCGCGACCGGGAAGTACACCAGCGTCACCCAGCCCGCCACGTAGACGGTCCAGCCGACGAACTTGGTGCGGTCGGCCAGCGAGCCGGAGATCAGCGCCGGCGTGATGATCGCGAACATCAGCTGGAAACAGACGACCGCGATGGTCGGCACCCCGGTGGCCCCGTACAGCGATCCGCCGGTGCCGGAGCCGAAGCCCTGGCCGATGTCGTGCAGGGCCCACTGGTGCAGGCCGCCCCAGAAGCCGTTCCCGCTGCCGTCCCCCGAACCGACGTTGCCGAACGACACGGACCAGCCGTACAGGACCCACAACACGGTCACCACGGCGATCGCGATGAAGTTCATCATGAGCATGTTCAAAACGCTCTTCGCGCGGACCATGCCGCCGTAGAAGAACGCCAGCCCCGGTGTCATGAGCAGCACGAGCGCTGAACTCGCGAGCACCCAAGCGGTGTCACCATTGCTAAATGCGGATGGCATCGCTTCTCCCTCACCTGATTCGACGGACGATGGGAAGGAGCCTGGCGGCGCACCGTTTCCGGTGACGCCGCCGAGTGTTTCGGAGCCGTGACAGATGCCGCCCGCATGTTACGTCCGGGTGAACTTGTCCCAACAGATGAGAAAGTTGGTTACAAAACGGACATGTATCAGCTTCCTGTTACGTTTGTCGTATCGACGGCTCACGCCGCCGCCGGGAGCACCGCCAGGGTGCGCTCGTGGACCTCCCTGACCGAGCGGACATCGGGGTAGCGCGCGAACAGGTTGCCGGCCGTGGTGCGCAGCCGGTCCTCGACCCGCTTGGAGCGCAGCCGCTGCACCAGCTCGGCGCCGCCGTGCAGGTAGGCCACCGCGGCCTCGGGCTCGCGCTGCTGGAGCCGGACCGTGGCCATCCCGACCACGTTCAGCGCCCGGCTGCGCAGGTAGGACTCGTCGGCCGAGAGCAGCTCCACGGCCCGGTCGAGGTTCTTCGCGGCCTGCTCGGTGAGCTGCGGGTAGCGGTAGGCCAGGTCGCGGAAGGAGTGGCCGTTCTCCCCGTAGAGCTCGGCCTCGGTGAAGAACCCGAGCCATGCCGGGTCCCCGGAGCGCTCCGGGCCGCCCTGCCCGCCGGGGAACAGGTCCTCGGCGGCGGCCACCGCGCGGCGGCAGTTGTCGCTGTCGCCCAGGTTGGCGTAGGCCCGGGCCTCCATCGCGGCCAGCAGCGACTGCATGCGCGCGGTGGTGGTGCCGTGGCTGCCGTACTGGGCCAGGTGGACCAGCTCCAGGGCGTCCTGCGCGCGGTTGATGTGGATCATCTGGCGGGCCATGGTGGCCAGCACGTGCGCGCCCAGCGGGGTGTCGCCGGCCTCGCGGGCGGCGTGCAGGGCCAGCACGAAGTAGCGCTGCGCCGAGGGTTGCATGCCGATGTCATAGGCCATCCAACCGGCGAGGAGCGCCAGTTCCGCGGCGGTCCGGAACAGGCGCTCCGACAAAGCCGGCGCGTAGTTGTCCCGTAACAGCTCGGTTACCTCGTGCAACTGCCCGACCACGGCCATCCGGCGCAGACCCCCGCCGCACTGCGCGTCCCAGCTCCGGAACAGGCGCGTGGTCTCCTCCAGGCGGTCCATCTCCTCGGGGCTGACCCGGCCGGGCAGCCGGCCGTTGGCCGAGTGCTGCTCCGGCACCGGGCTGAGCCAGCGCTTCATCGGCTCGATCAGCGACGGGCCGGCGGACAGCGACAGCGAGGTGCCCAGGAAGCCGCGGCGGTTGAGCATCAGGTCGCTGCGGGCGAAGTCGCCGAGCAGCTCGATCGAGCGCCGGCCGGCCCAGGGCAGGTCCACCCCGGAGGTCGCCGGCGGCGCGGCGGGCTCGCGCAGGCCCAGCTCGGCGTGGGTGATGACGGTGCCGAAGCGCTCGGAGAAGAGCTCGACCAGGATGCGCGGGGCGGGGTCGCGGGGATGCTCACCGTCGAGCCAGCGGCGCACGCGCGAGGTGTCGGTGGAGACGTGAGCCGCCCCCAGCTGTCTCGCGCGTTTGTTGACCAGTCTCGCCAGTTCCCCCTTCGACCACCCGGAACGCTGGAACCAAGAATTGAGGAGTTCGTTGGGCGGCTTGCCGGTCATTCTTTACTGCCCCCTGGAGATTCACGCCGGTCCGGCCGGAATGCGAAACCCTGTGTTGCAGAACGTAACCGCACCGCGACGATGCCCGCAGCCGAACGTTTTCGAACACTGCGATTCGCCACGGTTCGCCACCTTGTCGAACCACAGTCGTCGGACGACGTAGGTCTAACGACCTTCCCGGGTGGGCAGCGTGACCCCGAGGCGTCCGTCGGCGTTGGAGGAAGCATGCGAGTACGCCTGGGGGTAACCCGCCGCGCCCACGCCAGGCCCGCGGCGGCACTGCGGCTGCCCGCGGCCTACGACCTGCTGGACGTGCCGGCCGCCGCCGGGCGCCGGGTGCTGCTGCAGCTGGAGCGGCTGGGGACGCCGCTGGGGCCGGTGCTGACGGTGCCGGCCGGGCACGGGGTGGACGGGAGCCGGCTGCGGTTCTTCGTGGAGGCCGGGACCACGGCCTCCTTCCTGGGGGATCTGAAGGAGCTCGGCTGGGAGCCGGCCGACACGGACGTCCGGACGATCGGCGTGGTGCTGGCCGCCGACACACCGCTGCCGGCGGCGGGCAGTCCGCGGTGGGTGCGGCCGCCGGAGACCGTGCCGGAGGGGCGGCCCGAGCGCGGCGCGGTGCTGCCGCCGGCGCGGCTGCTGCTCGGGGCGCTGGCGCACGCCTGCCGGCGGGGTGAGCAGCGGGGGCCTTTGTTCGCGGGGAGTCGGGTGGGGTAGCCGGGGCATCCCGATCCCGAGCCCGATGCCAAGCCCGATGCCGAGCCCGATCCCGCCGAGCCGACCGGCCGCGGCCACGCCCGGGTCGGCCCCGAGCCCGCCCCGGCGGCCGCCGAACGGCCGAACCGACCGGCTCCACATGCGAGGATGTCTCCCATGGAGTTCCTCGTCATCGGCATCGTCATCGCGGCCATAGCCGTCATCGGCGCGACCGCCCTGTTCTTCCGTGCCCGAGGCCGTGGGCGCGCGGTGGACGCGCCGCCCGCCGCACCGTCGGTGCCGGCGGGGAAGGCGCAGGAGGCGCCCTCCGGGGGTGGGAGCACCACCGTCGCGGAGCGTGCTCCGCCGGTGGCCGCCGCGCCGGCGCCGAGTGCGGCCGAGGCCGAGGCGGCGCCGGAGATCGAGGTGCCGGAGCCCACCGCCGGACGGCTGGTGCGGCTGCGCTCCCGGCTCTCGCGCTCGCAGGGGACGCTGGGGCAGGGGCTGCTGAAGCTGCTGAGCCGCGACAAGCTCGACGAGGCGACGTGGGAGGAGATCGAGGACACGCTGCTGGCCGCCGATCTCGGGGTGGGGCCGGCGACCGAGCTGGTCGAGCGGCTGCGGACCAGCACCCGGGTGCAGGGCTCGCGGTCGGTGGACGAGGCCCGGGCGCTGCTGCGCGAGGAGCTGATCGCGCTGATCGACCCGACGCTCGACCGGACGCTGAAGGTGGCCAAGCACCCCGCCGCCGACGGGGCGCCGGAGCGCCCGGCCGTGGCGATGGTGGTCGGGGTCAACGGGACCGGGAAGACCACCACCACCGGCAAGCTCGCACGCGTGCTGGTCGCCGACGGCTACACCGTCGTGCTGGGCGCGGCCGACACCTTCCGGGCCGCCGCCGCCGACCAGCTGCAGACCTGGGGCCAGCGGGTCGGTGCCTACACCGTGCGCGGGGCCGAGGGCGCCGACCCGGCGTCGGTGGCGTTCGAGGCGGTCAAGGAGGGCACCGGGATGGGCGTGGACACCGTGCTCATCGACACCGCCGGGCGGCTGCACACCAAGACCGGGCTGATGGACGAGCTCGGCAAGGTCAAGCGGGTCGCCGAGAAGCAGGGCACGGTGGACGAGGTCCTGCTGGTGCTGGACGCCACCACCGGGCAGAACGGCCTGGTGCAGGCCCGGGTGTTCGCCGAGGTGGTGAACATCACCGGCATCGTGCTGACCAAGCTGGACGGCACCGCCAAGGGCGGCATCGTCGTGGCCGTGCAGAAGGAGCTGGGCGTGCCGGTCAAGCTCGTGGGGCTCGGCGAGGGCCCGGACGACCTGGCGCCGTTCGACCCCGAGGCGTTCGTGGACGCCCTGCTCCAGTAGCCGGGACGAAGAAGACGAGACAGCGAAGGGCGGCCGGGGACATCCGGCCGCCCTTCGTCGTGTCAGCGGCTCACTCGCTGTCCACCAGCCGCTCGATCCGCTGCACCACGTCGGCCTGGAAGCAGTTGTGCATGTGCTGCATCCCCTTGAAGCCGCTCACGCTGTCCAGCACGTGCCGGGTGTTCGCGTAGATCCCCTGCAGCCGGCCGGCCGCCATCGCGATCTGCTTCAGCACCCAGGTGATCTCCACCTGGGCCTGGGCCGCGACCGCCGGCGTCATCGTGCCCACCGACAGCACCTCCTCGACCAGGAAGCCGCCGAGCGAGCCGACGAGCAGGTTGATCAGGCCGGCGATGGTCCCCTCGGCCAGGGCCGCCTCGCCGCGCAGGCCGCGCAGCGTCTCGGCGCTCTTGGCCAGGTTGTCGGCCAGGGTGTCGAGCTCGGCCAGGAAGTCGGCCAGCAGCGGGTAGAAGCGCTCGGCGGTCTCGTCGTCCCAGCCGCTGTGCAGGGCGGCGGCGGCCGAGCACAGGTCGGTGACGGTCTGCTGGACGTGGGCGTGCGCGGCGTCCCAGGCCTTGGCGGCCCGCTCCAGCTCGTCCGGGTCGCCGGTGAGCTTGTCCAGGAGCACGAACGGGCTGGGCAGGCCGGTGTGGTGCGAGACCCAGACCAGCAGCCGCTTCTCCAGGCCGGTGATGCCGACCAGGTGCAGATGCGGATGCGGCACTTCCAGATGCGGGAAGTGGCGCTTGGCCAGGGCCTCCAGCTTCTCCTGGTCGCGCGCGGCCACGTGCTCCGGGCGGGGCTCGGGCTCGCGCCCCTGCGGCATCGCCTCGGCCCGGGCGAGGAACTCCTCGATGCTGTGGACCTCGGCCGCGGTCTGCCCGATCTGCTCGGTCAGCTCCGGGCCGGGCGCCTCCTTCAGCTTGCGGCTCTGGTTGCGGACCACCAGCACGCCCAGGCCCCACATGCCGAAGATCAACACCGCGAAACTCAGGCCCGTGATGAGCATGATCTTCACGACGCGCCGCCTTCCGTCTGCAGCGGGATCCGCCGGCGCCACGGGAAGGAGTCGGCGGTCCACTCCGAGACCTGCGACAGGGCCGAGTCGGGGCGGTCCGGGTCCGGGCCGTCCGGGTTGGTGCCGATCGCGCGGCCGCCGTCCAGGCCGGCGATGAAGTGCTCGAGCACCTCGCAGGCCTCGGCGATGTCCTTCTCGGTCTCCGGGAGCCGCTTGTGGTACGCGTCGCGGACCTCGGTCGCCTCGAACATCTTCCCGAACGCGAAGTCGTGGACCCGGGCCCCCTCCAGCTTGCCGGGGACTTCGCGCAGCGACGCCTCCGCGGCCCGGAGCGCGGCCATGAACGCGTCCATCCGGCCGGTCAGGTCCGTCGTCACTGAACCCCTCCCATCTCCTCGATCCGACGCGGAGCCTACTCCGGGTTGCGAGGTTCGCAGCACCCCGCGAACACTGGTTCCCATGTATGAGATCAAGGTCGAGCGCACCGACGACGGGCGCTACATCGCCACCAACGAGCGCGGCGCCCGCATCGAGCTGAGCGGGGACGGCCAGGGCCCGAACTTCTCCCCGGTGGAGTTGCTGCTGGTCGCGGTGGCCGGGTGCAACATCGTCACCACCGAGCCGCTGACCGCGCAGCGCGGGCACCGGATGACGAAGCTGGTGGCGACGGCGACCTCGGAGAAGATCGAGCGGAACAAGCTCGGGCCGGTGACCCTGGCCTACGACGTGGAACTGCCCGCCGGCGACGCCGACGCCGAGAAGGTTTTCCGAGACGTCGCCGAGCGGGTGGAGGAGCGGCACTGCACGGTCAGCCGCTCACTGCGCGAGGGCACACCGGTGAATCTGGACCTCGACGGCGTCTGATCCCCTCTACCGCGGCACCGGATCCGTGTGCAGGATCCGGTGGAACTGCCTGCTGTCCGACCACTTCCCGTTGATGTACAGGTGCGCGCGGGACATCCCGATCTCCTCGAACCCGCACTTGGCCAGCACCCGCTGGGAGGCGGCGTTCTCCACGTTCGTCCCGGCCTCGATGCGGTGCAGGTTCCAGGTCCGGAGGGCGTGGTCGCACACCCCGTTGACCGCCGCGGTGGCCAGGCCCCGGCCGATGAGGGTGGCGTCCACCCAGTAGCCCATCCGGGCATTGAGGAAGATGCCCAGCTCGATCCCCGACAGCGTGATGCTGCCGTAGACCTCGTCGTCGCCGAGGTCGAAGGCCCAGCGCTGGACCCGGCCCGCGGCCCGCTCCTGGTCGAACTTCACGAGCTGCCTGGCCTGCCCGGCCTCGGTGTAGAACTCGTCCGGACGGATCGGCTCCCACGGCTCCAGGTGCGCGAAGTTGCGCTTGTAGGCGCGCGCGTAGGCCGCCGCGTCGGCCACCCGGACCGGCCGCAGGACGACATCGTCGGACAGCCGTATTTCCTCACTGGTCATCGCAGCAGGGTAAGGCTCAGACCGTTTCGTCTTCCATCGTCTTTCCGGAGGCCATCCTCGCGACGTCCTGCGCGGTCTGCGCCGGGACGACCTTGGGCGCGTCGTTCATCGTCCCGGTCGCCTTGTCGCGCAGCTTCTGGCTGATGACCGTGGTGACGCCGTCCCCGCGCATGGTGACGCCGTACAGCGCGTCGGCGACCTCCATGGTGCGCTTCTGGTGCGTGATCACGATCAGCTGCGAGGTGGCCCGCAGCTCCTCCATGATGTTGATCAGGCGGCCCAGGTTGGTGTCGTCCAGCGCCGCCTCGACCTCGTCCATGATGTAGAACGGCGAGGGCCGGGCCTTGAAGATCGACACCAGGAACGCCACGGCGGTCAGCGAGCGCTCGCCGCCGGACAGCAGCGACAGGCGCTTGACCTTCTTGCCCGGCGGGCGGGCCTCGACCTCGATGCCGGTGGTCAGCATGTCCTCGGGGTCGGTGAGGATCAGCCGGCCGTCGCCGCCGGGGAACAGGCGGGAGAACACGCCCTCGAACTCGCGCGCGACGTCGGCGTAGGCCTCGGTGAAGACCTGCTCGACCCGGTCGTCGACCTCCTTGATGATGTCCAGCAGGTCCTTGCGGGTCTTCTTCAGGTCCTCCAGCTGCTCGGACAGGAACTGGTGCCGCTCCTCCAGCGCCGCGAACTCCTCCAGCGCCAGCGGGTTGACCTTGCCCAGGGCCGCGTAGTCCTTCTCCGCCTTCTTCAGCCGGCGCTGCTGCTCGGCCCGGTCGTAGGGCACCGGGATGTCGCCCTGGACGGTCGGCGGGATCGGCACCTCGGGGCCGTACTCGGCGACCAGCACGTCGGCCTCGACGCCGTGCTCGGCCAGCGCCTTCTCCTCCATCTGCTCGATGCGCATCCGGCGCTCGGCGCGGGCCACCTCGTCGCGGTGCACCGAGTCGGTGAGCTTCTCCAGCTCGCCGGACAGCTCGCGGACCCGGGCGCGGACGACCTGGATCTGGGCGTCGTGCTCGACCCGGGCGCGCTCGGCCTCCTCGCGCCGGGTCTGGGCCAGCGCCAGGGACTGCTCCAGGTGCCGGATGACCTGCTCGAAGCCGTGGGCAACGGCCCGGGCCACCTCGGCCTCCTCGGCCAGGCGCTCGGCGCGCTCTATGGCCCGCTCGCGGGCCTCGCGCTCCTGCTGCGCGGCGCGGTCCAGCTGGTCGGCGCGGCCGGCCAGGGCCCGGGCGCGCTCCTCGGCGGTGCGCACCGCCAGGCGGGCCTCCATCTCCGCGGTGCGCGCGGCGGTGGCCTCCTGCGCGAACTCGTCGCGGCGGCTCGTCGACAGCGCGTCGCCGAGCTCCTCGGCCGCGGCGGCCGCCTCCTGCGCCGCCAGGAGCTGGCCTTCCAGTTCCTCGATTTGGGCCAGGTCGCGGTCGCGGGCCTCCTCGGCCTTCGCGATCGCGGCGACGAAGCGCTCCACCTCGCCGAGCGCGGCCCGGGCCTGGCCGCCGAGCCGGCCCAGCTGCTGCGCGACGCCGGCCTTCTGGCTGTCGGCCTCGCGGCGCTGCGCCATCAGCGCGTCCACCCGGGCCTTGGCGGTCTGCCGCTCGGCGGTGGCGAACTCCAGCTCGGTGCGCAGCCGCTCGGCGCGGGCGCCGGCCTCGTAGAGCTTCTCGGCGGCCTCGTCGACCGCGGCCTGGACCTCCAGCAGCGTCGGCGCCGAGGACGAGCCGCCGCGCGCCGAGTCCCGGCCCAGCACGTCGCCATCCCTGGTCACGGCCCGCACGTCCGGGGTCCGGCCGATCAGCTCGGAGGCCTCGGACAGGTCCTCGACCACGGCCATCCGGTTCAGCAGCCGGGTGAACGCCGGGCGCAGCTCCTCCTGGACCTGGATCAGGTCGATGACATAGCGGGCGTTGCCGGGCAGTTCGGGCCAGTCGCCGTCGTCGGAATAGGAGACGTCGCCGCCCACGATGACCGTGGCCTGGCCGGCGTCCTCGGCCTTCAGCAGCCGGATCGCGTTCACCGCGCTGTCCACGCTGGTCACCGCGACCGCGTCGGCGGCGGTGCCGAGCGCGGCGGCCACCGCGGCCTCGGCGCCGGACTCCACGGTCAGTATCGCCGCGACGCTGCCGAGCAGTCCGGACAGCCGGTCGGTGGCGGCCAGCAGGGCGCCGGCGCCGTCCTTGCGGTTCAGGCCGAGTTCGAGGGCTTCCTTGCGGGCGGCGAAGCCGGCGTGCTCCTTCTGCGCCTCGCGTTCGGCGGCGCGCAGCTCGGTGAGCTTCTCCTCGGACTCCGACAGCGCCTGCGAGGCCATTTCGACCTCGTCGTCCAGCCCCCCGCCGTCCGTCTCCAGGGTCTCGACCTCGGCCTTGAGCTCGTCGTACTCGCGCTGCACCCCGGCGGCCCGGCCCCGGGCCTCCTCGGCGGCGGCGCCGAGGCGGCCGATCTCGGCGTCGGCGGCGGCGGCCTTGGAACGCATGGCGCCGACCCGGCCGTCCAGCTTGGCCAGGCTCTCGCGCTGGTCGGCGGCGGCCCGCACGGAGGCGGCCAGCCGGCGCTCCTCCTGCTGCAGCGCGCTCTCGGCGTCGGTGCGCTGCATGACCGCGCCGGCCAGGCTCTCCTGAGCCTCGGCGATCTCCTCGGCGAGTTCGGCCTCTTCCTCGCGGATCCGCATGGCCTCGGCCTGCATCTCCTCCGGGTCGCGGCCGTGCCGCTCCTCGGGGGCGGTGCGCGAGGCGTTGCGGACCCGCTCGACGGCCAGCTGCGCCGAGCCGCGGTAGCGCTCCTTCAGGGAACTGAGGCGGTACCAGGTCTCCTGGGACTCGGCGAGGTACGGCACCAGAGCGGCGCCGCGCTGTTCGAGCTCGGTCTCCTGGGCCTGCGCCTCGGCGTAGGCCCGCTCCAGCTGCTTGCGCCGGACCTTCATGGCCTCTTCGTCAGCGGCCTCCTGCTCGAAGGCCAGGCGCATGCCGACCAGGTCGTCGGCGAGCAGGCGCAGCCGGGCGTCGCGCAGGTCGGCCTGGATGACCACGGCGCGGCGGGCCACCTCGGCCTGCCGGCCCAGCGGCTTGAGCTGGCGGCGCAGCTCGCCGGTCAGGTCGGTGAGGCGGGTCAGGTTGGCCTGCATCGCGTCGAGCTTGCGAAGCGCCTTCTCCTTGCGCTTGCGGTGCTTCAGGACGCCGGCCGCCTCCTCGATGAAGGTGCGGCGGTCCTCGGCGCTGGCCTGCAGCACCGCGTCCAGCCGGCCCTGGCCGAGGATGACGTGCATCTCGCGGCCGATGCCGGAGTCGGAGAGCAGTTCCTGGATGTCCAGCAGGCGGCAGGGGTCGCCGTTGATGGCGTACTCCGAGCCGCCGTTGCGGAACATGATCCGCGAGATCGTGACCTCGGAGTAGTCGATGGGGAGCGCGCCGTCGCCGTTGTCGATGGTCAGCGCCACCTCGGCCCGGCCCAGCGGCGCGCGGCCGGTGGTGCCGGCGAAGATGACGTCCTCCATCTTGCCGCCGCGCAGCGACTTGGCGCCCTGCTCGCCCATCACCCAGGCCAGCGCGTCCACGACGTTCGACTTGCCCGAGCCGTTGGGGCCGACCACACAGGTGATGCCCGGTTCCAGGCGCAGGGTGGTGGCCGAGGCGAAGGACTTGAAGCCGCGCAGGGTCAGGGTCTTCAGGTACACGTGCGGCGACACTCTCCTGCGATGCCCGGCCGGCTGGGGCCTGGTTTAGGGGTCCTTGGTCCACGCTTCGCCCGTCGGTGCTGATGGCGCGCCCGGCGAGGCTACCTCGGAGCGTACCCCCTCCAGGTCAAGGGACGCCGGAGGTCGCTCCAACGTCCCTTGCAATGGGAGATGCCGCTGGTCGGTCAGCGGGACAGAGCGGGCTCCCGCTCCAGTTCGCTGAATTCGGAGTCCAGCCCGGTCGAGCTGTACTTCGCAGCGGCCAGCGCCGCGTTCTCGTCCTCGAGGCGGGACACATACGCCTCCAGGTCGACGACGCGCTGCTTGAGCCGCCTCATCTCGGAAACCATGCGGTGGTCCACCGCAGCGACATGCCCGAGAAGCGCCTTAGCCATAGTGAGGGTCCTTCACGATGAGTGCCTGGCGTCTTCGCCAGAACCTCTGTAGGTGTCAACCTGCCAGACAAGGTGGTGCCGTGGTCGCGCACCGGCTGCGGGGGCAGCGTCGGAAGCGTTATGAATCAGCGATGAGGCCGGTGTTTAGCCGGTTTCATCACAGGGCATACCGCGCCGACATAAAGGAGTGCGCGACTACCAGGGTCGCACCGAAAGGGGTCTTGGGTCAACACGAAGCAGGGCACCGCAAAGCGGACCCCGGAGGCCGTGGGCCCACTCGATCACTTGCGACACCGGGTCGTCAAGCTTTATCCGGGCCTGATCCGCCTTAATCGGAGCGGGAATTCACTCTGGAGTGGTCCCCGACTAGGTCCGGGACGGACCAGGGACGCAAAGCTTTACCCAAGTCGCTCGAACGGGCTAACGACCCTTTGTAGCTTGACGGCATGGCCTCAGTGCTTGACGGCGGGGACCGGTCCGACCGCCCCCGCCGCCCGACCAGCCACCGTCGCAGAGCGCCCGCTCGGCGCCGGAGGCTGCGCGGACCGGTGCTCACCGCCCTGGCCGGCGGCCTGGCGATCACCGCGCCGCTGATACTGCGCCCCCGGGTCGAGGGCGAGGTCGCGCTCGCCCCCGGCGGCTCGGCGCCGACCACCGCCGCCCCGGCGGACATCACTGCACGGACCCCGGCCCCGT
Organism: Catenulispora sp. GP43; assembly: GCF_041260665.1. Taxonomy (NCBI): domain Bacteria; kingdom Bacillati; phylum Actinomycetota; class Actinomycetes; order Catenulisporales; family Catenulisporaceae; genus Catenulispora; species Catenulispora sp. GP43. Next base: position 483,163 of record NZ_JBGCCT010000001.1, read on the forward strand.
CGCCCTCGTCGCCCTCGTCGTCCTCGTCGTCCTCGTCGGACCCGACGACCGCCGGCAGCCGCTCGGCCCCGCCGGTGTCCCGCGACGCGACCCGCTCGGCCACCCCGGGCCTGCCGGCGCGGAGCACGCCCACCGGCAACGGTGCGCCGACCGTGCAGATCTCCTCGGACCAGGCCGCCTCCTACGAGGCCGAAGTCGTCTCGCTGACCAACGACCAGCGCGCGGCGCACGGCTGCCCCGCGCTGCGCGACGACCCGCGGCTGCGCACCGCGGCGATAGGCCACAGCGTCGACATGCGGGCCCGGGGCTATTTCGACCACGACACCCCGAACGGCGTGACGCCGTGGGCCCGCATCGAGGCCCGGGGATACTCAGATCCCTCCGCCGAGAACATCGCGATGGGCCAGCCCACCCCGCAGGCGGTCGTCGAGGCCTGGATGAACTCCGCGGGCCACCGCGCCAACATCCTGAACTGCTCGTCCAAGGCCATCGGCGTGGGCGTGCAGTTCGGTCCGGACGGGCCGTGGTGGACCCAGGACTTCGGCTATTCCTGACTCGGCTCCGCGCCGAGAATCCGCTCGTGGCAGGCGGCGAATAGTCTTACTCCCCTTGCGCCTCAGCGGTAGCATCTGGTGACTTCGGGCGCTCGAAGGACCAGGGGGAATCAGCGCATGGACCTACGCACGTGGCAGGAGGCCGGCATCAGGGCCGGCTCCTACAGCGCGCGCCACCGGGCCCGCAGCCCGTTCAGCCCGCTGCGGCCGACGCCGATCGCCATCGGCAGCCTGTCCACGGCGGCCATCGCCGCGTTCGCCTTCGTCGCGCCCGGGATCCTGCACGGCGGCCCGGCCGGGACGGGTTCGACGGTGCTGGACGGCGCGCCGAACCGTCTGGCGCCGATGGCGCCGGGCAACGGCGGCAACGCGGCTCCGGGGTTCGTGACGGTGACCGCGCCGGCCAGTTCGTCCTCGGACGCGCCCGCGACGCCGACCAGCACGGCGGCCGCCCCGGCGGCCGGGCCGAGTTCCAACCCGGCGCCGTTCACCGAGCACACGCCGACCGCGCCGTCCTCCTCCTCGCGGTCCTCGCAGCCGCAGCCGAGCCGGTCGCAGCCCTCGCCGTCCGCCCCGTCCACGCCGAGCCGGCCGCCGACCACTCCCCCGAGCAGCCCGCCGACCACGCCGGTGGTGCCGCCGACGACCCCGTCGGCGTCGAACACCGCGCCGTTCAACTCCTCGGCCGCGGTCTCCTCGGCGCTCAACGAGATCGGCAGCGCCCGGGACCAGCAGGGAGTCGGCGGGCTGAGCATCGACTCTCTGCTGACCAAGGCGGCGAAGCTGCACTCCACGGACATGGCGCACACCGGCGACTTCAGCCACATCGGCTCCGACGGCTCCGATCCGTTCAGCCGCGCGGCGGACGTGGGCTGCTACTCGCTGTCCCAGGAGCTCATCGCGCACGGCAAGCCCGGCGACGACGTCATCGGCGCACTGATGCAGGACCCGTCGTCGCGGCGCGCGCTGCTGTCGTTCTGGAACACCACGATCGGGGTCTCGGCGCAGCTGGATCCGGCGACCGGCGACGTGTACTGGACGATCGAGCTCGGCTGGCTGTGAGCCGCCTGCCCGGCGGATTCACCAGGAAAGCGGAGAAAGCGTGATGCGGCACCGCCTCGGTCGTTGAACCAAGGCGTGCGTAAACCAAGGATCGAAGGCCTCCGTCCGTCCCGGCTCTCGGCGACCGTCCTCGCGGCGGCCGTCGGCATGGGTTCGGCGGTGCTGCTCATGCTGCGCTTGTTCGTGCCGCGGCCGGTCGGGGTGGCCGACAACTATGACGGCGTCCGGCTGATGTGCCACCTCGGCGTCGACGTGCGGATGCCGAAGAACACCCCCCGGCTGCGCGACTACGTGTACTACCGCTACGACCACCTCGCGCACTTCACCTGCCACAAGCACATGCTGGGCTCGATCCGGCTGCCGGACGTGCCCTATCAGAGCAGCCAGGTGCTGGTGCTGTACGCGGGCCGGCTGCTCACCCGGGTACTGCGGCTGCCGGGCTACCTGGACCTGCGGGCGGTCGGCGTCGTGTGCTGCCTGCTGATCGGGCTGGCGATCGGGATGCTGTACCGGGTCCTGACGCTGCGGCACCGCTACCGGCTGCTGCTGTGCGCCGCGGTGCTGGGGGTCGTCGCGGACACCGTGTTCATCGACTACGCGGTCTCGCCCTTCAGCGAGATCGCCTCGATCATCGGCCTGCTCTACGTGGTGGTCGGCGTGCTGTTGCTGGCCGGGCCGAGCCGCCGGCGGCGGCTCGCGGGCATCGCGGTCACCGGTGTCTCAGGGCTCTTCCTGGCCACCGCGAAGACCCAGAACGTGCCGGCGATGCTGCCGCTGGCCCTGGTGCTGCTGGCGCCGGCGGTCCCGGTGCCGGTGGCCCGGCTGCGCGGGCTGGACCTGCGGCTGCGGCAGCGGCTGACCGGTCTGGTGGCCGTGGTGGTGCTGGCGGCCGGGGCGTTCGCGGTGTCGGGCAACGAGGACAAGCGGACGGCGCAGCTGACCGAGGCGAACTTCGTGACCGTCACGCTGCTGCCGACCACGGCGCATCCGGGGGGCGACCTCGCGGCGTTCAACGCGCCGTCCTGGCTCGCGAACTATTCCGGGGCGCCGCCCTGGTGCGCGCCGCCGTCGCTGCAGGACAGCGCCGCCTACCAGCGGTTCACCAAGGGCTTGTCGCACCAGCGGATCCTCCGCTACTTCGCCGACCACCCGACGCGGCTGCTGCCGGTGCTGGACCGCGCCGCGGCGTACTTCTACGTGCCCCGGCCGACGGCCACGCTGTGCAGTGCCAGGCCGGGCGGCAAGCAGGTCATGGTCCTGCCGCACCTGGCGAACTACACCGACAACGGCCACACGAAGCGCGGCGTGCTGGACACCCGCTGGGCGCCGGTCACCGACGCGCTCGGGCTGCTGCGCGGCGCCGGGATGGGGACGCTGCTCCTGCTGTGGCTGGTCCCGGCGGCGGCGGTGTTCGCCACGCGCCGGCACCGGGCGCTGCGCGGCGCCGGGGCGGTGCTGGGGCTGCTGCTCGCGGTGGCGGCCACCCAGTTCGGCGCCTCAGCGTTCGCCGACGGGATCGACACCGCCAAGCACCTCGACCTGGCGGTGTTCTCGACGGCGCTGGTGTGGGCCTTCGCCGCGGTGGAGGTGATCGTGGTGCTGGCGAGGCGGACCTGGCGCCGGCGCGCGGAGGACGCGGGGATCCCGCAGCCGGTCCCGGCGGAGGCCGAACAACCGGCCCTCTGAGGCGGTACGCACCGGCGCGAGAACGGCGATGCCGCGGGATCCGGAAGGACCCGCGGCATCGCCGTTCTGTGTTACCGGCCGTTCTGTGTCACCGGCCGTTCTGTCTCAGCGGCCTGGCTGCGTAAGCGGCCTAGCCGCATGAGCCGCCGGGCTCAGATCCGCTGGTCGGCCTTCGAGGCCTCCTCCGGCGCCTCGACCCGCCGGCGCGGCAGGATCGGGGCGTCGCGGCCGGTCCCCGAGGTGCCGGACGGCTTCTGCTCCGAGCCCTCCTCGTGGTACTCCTCCTCGACGTTCACCGACCACACGTCGTGCGTGGTGCCGGTGGCGATGTTCTCGGCGGTGAGCATCGCCGTCATCATCGAGTGGTCCTGGTTGTTGTAGCGGTGCATGCCGTTGCGGCCGACCGGGTGCACGTTCGGGACCTCGCGCGCCAGCCACTCGCGGATCACGTCCACGTTGCCGCGGTAGTACTCGTCGTAGACCGGGTACGCCTTGGGCATCCGCACCACGTAGCCCTCCTCGACGGCGTCGGCGTTCACCAGGCCGAGGGCTTCCAGCTCCTGCGCGCCCTGCTTGATCAGGACGTCGTCGGCGGCCTCCCACAGGTCGTCGCCCTCGGAGACGAAGTACTCCAGGCCCAGGCAGGTGCGCCCTTCCTTGACCAGGTACGGCGACCACGAGCCGAAGTTCTGGATCCGGCCGACCCGCACGCCGGGGGTGTGGATGTAGATCCAGTTGTCGGGGAAGCCGGCGGAGGCCGGCACCACCAGGGCGACGGTGAGGAAGTCGCGGTAGCGCAGGTCGTCGGCGGCGGCGAGCACCTCGGCCGGGGCCGGCGGGTCCATCGCGCGCACCAGCGCGGAGATCGGCATCGAGGAGATCACGTGGTCGGCCTCGACGGTGCGCTCGCCGGCGCCGTCGCGCACGGTCACCGCGACGGCGCCGCCCTCGGCCCGGTGCACAGTCTCGACCCAGGTGTTCATCACGACCGAGCCGCCGCCGCCGGTCACCAGGTCCCGGCAGCGCTCCCACATCATGCCGGGGCCGTACTTCGGGTACTGGAACTGCTCGATCAGGCTCGTGATCTGCTTCTGGTTGCGCTTCGGGGCCAACGCGTTGGCCACCGCCTTGAACAGCGACAGGTTCTTGATGCGCTGGGCGGCCCAGTCGGCCTCGATCTCGTTGGCCGGCATGCCCCACACCTTCTCGGTGTAGGTCTTGAAGAAGATCGAGTAGAGCCGGAAGCCGAAGCGCGCGGCGACCCAGCCCTCGAACTTGGTCTGGTCCTTCGGCGGCTTGATCTGCGCCCACATGTAGGACCCGACGCAGCGCGCGGCCTCGACCAGCCCCAGCCCGGACAGCGCGTTGCCGGCCTTGAGCGGGTAGTCGAACAGCTTGCCGCGGTAGTGGATGCGGCTCATCCGCGGCCGCATCAGGAAGTCCTCGTCGGGCAGGATCTCGTGCCACAGCGCCTCCACCGGCCCGGCCTTGGTGAAGAAGCGGTGGCCGCCGATGTCGAAGCGCCAACCCCCGCGCTCCACGGTCCGGCTGATGCCGCCGACGACGTCGTCGGACTCGAAGACCGTCGGCCGCACCCCTGACTTGACCAGCTGGTAGGCGGCCGTCAGCCCGGCCGGCCCGGCCCCGATGACGACGACGGCGGGCGCGTCGGCCGCGCCCTGTCCGGATTCTGGCGCTTGCGAATCGATTGTTGACACGACGCACCAACGAGACGATAGGCGCAGAGTAACGGCGTATTACGCCAATAGGTGAAGAATCAGGTGTTTGCCGGTTCGGGTACCACCTGCGACCCCACGAGTGCGGTAGCGGCGGCGGGGACCGTCGCCGGGGCGCCGGCCGGAGCCTGCGGACCGACGGTCGCGGAGCCGCTGCCGACAGGGGTGGGGACGGCTGTGGTCGCCGTGGCGGCCCACACGAGGGCGATCAGGGCCGCGGCACCGAGCGCCGCCACGGCGAGCACCGTGAGCGACCCGACGGCCGGGTGCCAGGAGCCGCCCAGGGGGTTCAGCGGGGCGTTCGGACCGGCCTGTACCCGCGTCATCTCGACCGCGAGCACCCACAGCTGGCAGAACCCGGCGCCGACGGCGAACAGCCGCGGAATCCGGCGGCGCAGCAGGGGCGGCAGCTCACCGGCGGGACCGGAGGCCAGCAGCACCGCGGTCCCGGCCAGACCGGGCAGGAAGTAGCGGCCGTACTGGGACCAGCCGAGCGTGCCGAGGAACTTGATCTCCAGCAGCACGGTGATGCCCAGCGAGGCCGCCGCGACGGCGAGCGCCGCGACCGCCACCCGCCGGGTCCGCAGCACCGCCACCGGGATCAGCACCGCCGCCGACAGGGCCGCCCACAGCATCGGCACCCACGAGGCCTGCACATCCAGCGCGAACGCCTCGCTGAACCACCCGCCGGCCCGGGTCGCGGCGATCACCCGCAGCAGGGTGCCGAGGCGGTGGTCGGCGGGGTGGACGGCGATGAGGGTGTCGGTGACCTTGTCGTTGCCGGAGAGCACGTTCCAGGCCACGGCCAGCAGCCCGATCACCGCCCACCCGGCGGCGACCAGGCGAGCCGCGGGCCAGCGCAGCAACTCCCTGATACGACCGGGATCGGCCGCCGCCAGCGAGCCGGCCACGGCGAGCGCGAACCAGAACGGGCCCTCGGCGCGGACGGTGAGGACGACGGCGCCGGACAGGGCGGCGAGGAGGAGGAGCGCGGGCTGGGAGGGGAAGGCGGAGGCCGGTTCGGGCGCCGAGGCCGCGGAAGTCGCTCGACGCAGCAGGTCAACACGCGAGCGCCGGTCAGCAGAACCAGACTCGGCCATAGAAGTCGCTCGACGCAGCAAGCCGCCCAGCGAGCGCCGATCCGTGGAGCCCGACTGAGCGGCCAGCCTCGTCGCAGCCCTTCGCCGCAGCACACCGACCCGCGAAAGCCGTGCCCCGCAACCGGGCTCGGCTACCGAGCCCGCCGAGCCCGCCGAGACGGCCGAGGTCATCCGCCGCCCCGCCGCGCCCGGCCGTGCCAGGTCCACCAGGCACACCCACAGCAGCAGCGCCGCCGAGATCTCGATCCCGTTCGGGTTCACCGTCGAGTTCAGCGCGATCGTCGTCGGGGTCAGCACCGTCAGCAGCGCCGCGACCAGCATCGGCCGGCCGGTGCGGATCGCCACCGTGGTCGCCGTCGCCGCGAACGCCGAGGCCAGCAGTGCGGCCAGGATCCGGCTCAGGACGATGCCGGTCATGTCCGGCCAGAAGCGCAGCGGGCCGCCGACCGCCAGGTAGTACAGCGGGTTGTAGCGGCCCACCCAGGACACCACGCGCTCCTTGGCGTGCGTGGACGGTGCCGGGTGCTGGCAGCTCGCGCCCCGGGCCACCCAGCTCTGGTCCTGGTGGTAGTTCGGGAAGTAGACGCACAGCGCGTTCGGCGGCAGCAGGCTCTTGGGCACCTCGAAGGCGGCGCCGGGGCGGTGCACGAGCGGGTCCTCGCCCTGCGGGCCCAGCAGGTGGCCGGAGACCGCTCCGTAGGCGCGCTCCAGGTGCTGGCGCTCGTCGGTGGTGCCGTCCGCGGGCATGGCCAGCGACCAGGCGACGGCCAGCAGGGCGAAGGCGGCGAAGGCCGACAGCCAGGTCCGGCGGACGATGGTCTGGCGCTGCCGCGCGGGCACGGTCCGGGGCACGAGTCAGCCTCCTGAGGCTTGCGCGGGATGTCCTGCGGACGCTAGACCACCGGCGCGTCCGGGGGTGGCGCGGACACTCGCGCGTCACCGGAAGCGGTGAACATCCCAGCCGTTCGGCGGAGCAGCCGGTGCCGGGGCCGCCGGTGGCTCGTTGTGCATCATCGGCGCGCGCCCGTCCGCAGCGTGCGTCCAGCGCCACGCCCGAGGAGTCCTGCGTTGAGTGTCACGCCCCCGGCCCTGCGGCCGCCGGCCCCCCGTCTTCCCGGTCGCCTGATCCGTCCCGGCGGCGATGCGCCCGACCCGGGCGCCCGGCCGTCCCGGCGCCGGCGCCGGTGGCGGCCGCGCACCGAGGCCGGGACGGCCGCGCTGGTCGCGGTCGTCGTCGCGGTGCTGGCGCAGATCCCGCTGCTGACCAACCGGTTCTTCTACCTCTGGGACGACAGCGCCGCCGAGTTCCTGCCGGTGTGGCACCGCATCGGCGCCGATCTGCTGGCCGGGCACTGGAATCCGCTGGTGCCGAGCATGTGGAACGGCGGCAACTTCGCCGCCGAGGCGCTGTTCGGGATCTGGAACCCGGTGGAGCTGCTGGACGCGGTGTTCACCGCGCTGTCCGGGGACCTGCTGATCGCCGCGATCGTGATCAAGACCCAGTTCCTGGTGCTGCTGACGCTGGGCATCTACGCGGTCTGCCGCGAGTACCGCGCGAACCGGGCCGCCGCGGCGGTCGTGGCGGTCGCGCTGCCGTTCTCCGGCTTCACGCTCTACTTCGACGCCGCTTCCTGGATCGCCGGCCTCATGGGCTTCGCCTGGACCGCGCACTTCTGGTGGTCGGCGCGCCGGTACATGCGCGGCCGGCTGAACCCGGTGGTGCCGATCGTCTTCGGGCTGCTGATCGTCACCACCGGCAACCCCTACGGCCTGCTGGGCATGGTGGTGGTGGCCGGCGCGCTGGCCGTGGAGTCGCTGGCGGCGCGCGACCGCCGGGCGATCTGGCGGCTGGCCGGGGTCAGCGCGGTGGCGGCCGCGGCGGCCGCGCTGGTGTTCCTGCCGCTGGTGCTCAGCGCCGCGGTCACCACCCGCTCGCCGGGCTCGGGCATCATGAACACCGGCTTCCTGGTCCCCGGCGTCGGCGACCTGCTGAACCTGTCCGCCCCGGCGTACCTGCCGCACTCGGTGTCCTGGCACATGGCGTTCTGGACGGTGCCGGCCACCTACCTGGCCTGGTTCATCGCCCCGCTGGCGCCGTGGCTGGACTGGCGGCGGGTGCTGCACCGGCCGCGCGCGCTGATCGGTGTGGGCCTGCTGGCGGCGGTGTACCTGGCGATTACGGTCGGCCCGTCGCAGATCTGGCTGTTCCGCTGGCCGCTGCGCGTCATCGAGTACGCATATCTGGGCCTGTGCGTGGTCCTGGCGCTGGCGCTCACCGAGTCGCCGCGCACCGACCTGCCCCGGCGCCGCGCGGCGGCCACCGCGGTGATCATCGTGGTCGGCGGCTACCTGTCGTGGTCGGCGCAGCCCGGCCGGTTCCACACGGTCATCGCCGCGACCGCGCTGGTCGGCGTGCTGTCCTGGCTGATGGTCCGCCGGGTGCGCGCCGGGCGGCCGCTGTCCCGGCTGCTGATCGGCGGGACCGTGGCGGTGCTGGGCTTCCAGGCCGTGGCCTTCCCGGCCAACCAGAACGTCACCGACTGGCACCCGCAGCACGACGTGGCCTCGATGAAGCAGCACTTCGGCACCCTGTACCAGGGCAACACCCTGATGGTCGGGGACCCGCTGACCGAGGCCGACCGGCTGGGCCGGCGCAGCGTCTGGCACGACCTGCCCGGTGGCAGCCTGCTGCAGGTGGCCGGGGTGACGAGCCTGAACAACTACACCGGCGTCTCCTACCGCGCCTACATGCGGCACCTGTGCATGTCCTACTACGGCGGCACCTGCCAGACGCTCTACACCCGGCTGTGGCGCAAGGACTCCGACTCCCCCGCCGAACTCGCCGACCTGCTGCGGCTGCAGACCGTGGTGGTCCAGACCCAGCAGCACGTGCTGGACACGCTGAACCCCCAGGTAGTGCCGGGGAAGAAGCGCGCGAAGCCGCTGACGGTGCCGGCCGGCTGGACCGTGCGCGCGCTGGACGACCACACGCTGGTCCTGAACCGCCGCGCGCCTCTGCCGTGGCCGGACGGACGGGTCTCCTTCACGGCGCCGAGCGCGCACGTCACGGCGGACGACATCGCCCCGGACGGCGTCGGCGAGACCGTGCGCTACACCGGCCAGGGCGAGATCCGGATCGCGGCGCTGCTGTGGCCGGGCTGGCAGGCCACGGTGGACGGCCACACAGTGCGGCTGAAGGGCACCGATGTCGGGATCATCAAGGTCCTGCTCCCGCCGGCGCGCAAGGGCGGCAGCACGCTGCGGCTGAGCTTCCGGCCGCCGGGCTACCGGATCGGGCAGGCGATGGCGCTGTTCGGCCTGGGCCTGGCGGGAGTGATCATCGCGCTCTGGTACCGCGGCAGGCGGCGGCTCCGGACCGGCGGGGCTGGCGGGGCTGGCGGGGCTGGCCGGACCGGCCGGATCGGCCCGCCGCCCGGCGAGTTCAACGGTGGCAGCGAAGTCAGCGAGGTCAGCGAGGTCAGCGAAGTCAAGGAGGCCGGCGAAACCGCCGGGGTCAGCGCGGAAGCCGTTGGCACTTAGGGCAGAAGTAGCTCGACCGGTTCATGAAGGACTCCCGCCTGATCGCCGTCCCGCAGCGCTCGCAGGGTTCTCCCTCGCGGCCGTAGGCGTGCAGCGACCGGGCGAAGTAGCCGCTCTCGCCGTTGACGTTCACGTACAGGCTGTCGAAGGACGTGCCCCCGACGGCGAGCGCGGCGGTCATCACCTCGCGGGCCGCGGCCAGCACCCGGTCGGTGTCCGGGCGGCGCATCTTCGAGGTCGGACGGTCGTAGTGCAGCCGCGCGATCCACAGGGCCTCGTCGGCGTAGATGTTGCCGATGCCGCTGACCCGGGTCTGGTCCAGCAGCGCGCGCTTGAGGCCGGTCTCGCGGCGGCGCAGTTCGCTGTGGAAGTGGTCGACGTCGAAGTCGGGGTCCATGACGTCGCGGGCGATGTGCGCGACGGAGGTCGGGACGAGCAGGCCGTGGCGGTCGTGTTCGAGCTTCTCCAGGGCCATGCCGCCGAACGTGCGCTGGTCGACGAAGCGGAGTTCGGGGCCGCCGTCGGTGAAGGTGAAGCGGATCCGCAGATGCTTCTCGTCCGGGGTGCCCGCGGGCTGGACCAGGAGCTGGCCGCTCATCCCGAGGTGGCCGGTCACCGCTTCGGCGGGAGCGGAGTCGGAGTCGGGCTCGGCGAGCGGGAGCCACAGGAACTTGCCGCGGCGTTCGGCGCTGAGCAGGGTGAGGCCGGTGGTGCGCGCGGCGAAGGCTTCGGGCCCGTCGAGATAGCGGCGGATCGCCCGGGGGTGCAGTACCTCGGCGGTGGCGACGGTACGCCCGACGGCCCAGCGCTCCAGGCCCCGGCGGACGACTTCTACTTCTGGCAGTTCCGGCACGCGCTGAGCGTACCGAAGGCCACCGTCAGGAAGCGTCCGCCGCCGGATCCGGATCGATGTCGTACGGGCCGTGGGTGAGCTTGCGGTCTCCGGCGGCGCCGGGAAGCACGCCCTTGGCGGCCAGCGCCTCCGCATGGGTCTCGCGGATGGTGCGCCAGGCCTCTTCGGCCGCCTGCTGCTCGGCTTCCTTCTTGGAACGGCCCGAGCCGTGACCGTAGACGGTGCCGCCGACGCAGGCGTCGGCCTCGAAGAACTTGTCGTGGTCCGGGCCGGTCTCGGTGACCCGGTAGTCCGGGACGCCGATGCCGGCGACCGCGGTCAGCTCCTGCAGCGAGGTCTTCCAGTCCAGGCCGGCGCCGAGGGTCGCCGAGGTGGCGATCAGCGGGCCGAACAGCCGGCGGACCAGGTCGAAGGCGACCTCGATGCCGTGGTCCAGGTAGACCGAGCCGATCAGGGCCTCCAGGGTGTCGGCCAGGATCGAGGCCTTGTCCCGGCCCCCGGTGGTCTCCTCGCCGCGGCCCAGCTTCACGTAGTCGCCCAGGCGCAGGCCGCGGGCCACCTCGGCCAGGGCCTTGGAGTTGACCACGGCCGAACGCAGCTTGGCGAGCTGCCCCTCGGGCAGCTCGCTGTGCGTGGTGTAGAGCGTGTCGGTGACCACCAGGCCCAGGACCGAGTCGCCCAGGAACTCCAGGCGCTCGTTGGTGGGCAGGCCGCCGTTCTCGTACGCGTACGAGCGGTGGGTCAGGGCCCGGTCGATGAGCCGGGCGTCCACGGGCAGGCCGAGACGGGCGATGAGATCCTCCGGCGGGGCGGAGGCTCCTGTCCCGCCCTTGCCGGACCTGTTCGAAGACGCCACAGCTATCGAGTTTCCGGTGCGGCTCAGACCTCGACGACCTGGCGGCGGTCGTAGGTGCCGCAGTTCTCGCACAGGTGGTGCGGAACCTTGGTCTGGCCGCAGTTGTCGCACGCCACCAGGGTCAGCGGCGCGGCCTTCCACTGGGCACGGCGCGAACGGGTACGGCTGCGGGACTTCTTGCGCTTCGGGACGGCCACGGGCCTACTCCTGGTCTCGGGCGGGCGGGGCGACCGGCGCCGTACCGCTGTTGCTTGCTACTTGGTCCTTCAGGTCCGCCAAGGCCGCCCACCGGGGGTCGGCGGTCTCGTGCGAGTGCTCCGGTTCGTCGTTCAGGTTCGTGCCGCATTCGGGGCACAGACCCTGGCAGTCGTCCCGGCACAACGGTGCCGACGGCAGTGCGAGCACCACCGCGTCGTGCACGACCGGCTCGAGGTCGAGCAGATCGTTGACGAGGAACACCGCGTCCTCGTCGCCTCCCGTGTCTTCACCCGGGAAGAAGTACAGCTCCTGGAACTCCGCCTCGACCTCGAGGTCGAGCGGCTCCAGGCACCGGACGCACTCCCCGGCCACGGCGGCACTGGCAGTACCGGTGGCCAGGACGCCCTCCACGACGGCTTCCAGCCGCACGTCGAGCTCCACGTCCGAACCCGCCGGCACGGCGGCGACCCCGTCCTTGTCCCCGAGGGACTCCGGCGCCGGGACCGTCTCGTGCAGCTTGCGCATCGAGCCGGGGCGCCTGGCGAAGTCTTGGGTGTCCACCACATACGGCGAGCGAGGGTCGGGCTGCGCCGGTGTCTTCGGCGTCGTGCCAGGCATGATCCCTCTATCGTCGTGTGTGGTTGACCTCAAGGCGAAAGGCGTGCGTCAGCCATTCGGCGGTCAGGCAGACAACCACGATAGCCGAGGGCCGGGGTGTCGGCCAAACGCACGGCCCCACCGGGCCCGACCGGTGGGGTTCCCGGCGCCCGCGGCGGGTCCCGACGATCTTCTCAGTAGCTGACCACGATCTCGCCGCCGGTGCCCGGCTGCGGGTCGTCGCTGTCCCCGCCGCCGTTCCCTCCGGTGCCGGTCCCGTCGCCGTTCCCGGTGCCGCCGGTGCCGCCGACGGCGTTGCTGGAGCTGTTGGCCGCGGACCCGCCGGTGGCGTCGCCGCCCGGGGTCACGGTGGCGTCGATCGGCTGCCCCTGCGAGACGCAGCCGCCGTCGCGGCCGCCGAGGCCCGGCAGGCCGCCGTGGCCGCCGTCCTCCTCGCCGACCGCGCCGGCGCTGCCGCCCCAGCCGCCGGCCGCCACGACGTAGTCCGCCAGATCGGAGGTCGCGAAGGCGCTGGCACCCCCGCCGCCGCCCGCGCCGCCCCCGGCGTAGACGTCGGTGGCCCCGTTGCCGCCGCGGCTGAAGATGTCCGGGATCATGCTCGCCCCGCTCCCGCCGTCACCGCCGTGCGGCTCCCGGCCGCTGGTCCGGCCGTTCGCCCCGCCTCCGCCGCCGCCTCCGCCGCTGCCGGGCTCGGCGCCGCCGCCGTTGGAGCCGCCCGCCTGGCCGTCCTGGCCGGCGGCGCCGCCGCCGGTGCCGCCGCCGGGGGTGGCCATGGCCTTGGTGGCGGCCTGGGACGACCCGCGGCCGCCGTTCCCGCCGACCGAGACCGTGAAGACCTGGCCCGGCGTCACCGGGAGCACACACTGGACGATCGCGCCGCCGCCCCCGCCCCCACCGCCCCAGGAGGCTTTGCCGTGCATGATGTTGTCCCCGCCGCCGCCGCCCCCGGCGCCCACCGCCGTGACGGTCAGCTGGGTGACGCCGTCGGGCACGGTGAACGTACCGTCCTCCGTGAAGGTCTGCGATGTGTCGGCCCATGCCGGGGCGGTACCCCCCAGGCATGCGGCGATCAGCGTGGCCGCACCGGCGGCCGTGACCAGACGACGGGTCCGGGCCGGCTTCACATCCTCGCGCACGATGGCTCCCTGGGGTCTTGGAAAAGGTCATGGAACGGGCACTGTCGGCGCTTACTTGACTACTCCAGGCGCCCCGCCGACAAGTCCTTTTACTCCATATGAGTGCTTTGCGAAGCACCTGAAGCGGCACGGCGTGTCGAGTGCGAATAAACGCATTAACAAGAGTACGGATGGGCGCGAATCGGCCTCGAGTCGTCGGAACTCACACCAACGGACACATTTGATGCGTCGCACTCTCAGAATCCGCGCCGCCGTGCTGGCGTTCGCGACAGTACTCTTCGGCGTGCCGCCGGGACCGGCCCGCGCCGACACGTTCGCCGCCACCCCGAACATCGTCCAAGTCGTCGCGCACGCCGACGACACGTTCCTGTTCTTCAACCCGGACCTGCGCAAGGTCTACAACTTCCCGCTCGTCACGGTGTTCCTCACCGCGGGCGCGGCCACCACCGAAGTCGGGCCGGGCAAGCCGTTCTCGAGCACCTGCCTGTACGGCGAGAGCCGCGACAAGGGCGCGCGGGCCGCCGCCGCCGAGATCGCCGGCGTGGCCAACCCCACCTGGACCCGGACCCCGATCACCTTCGCCGGCAAGGTCGTCGAGGAGGACACCCTCGACCAGGCGCCGCAGGTGAAGCTGGTGTTCTTCAAGCTGCACGACGCCGGGGACGCCAACTACGTCAGCGGCGTGAACAAGCAGGGGATCCTGGAGCAGATCTACAACTCCGGCCAGATCACCGGCTGGCACGAGGCCACGATGGGCACGCTGGCGGCCGACGGCGGCTCGGACTGCGAACCGCAGTACGCGAACCAGACGTACACCAAGTCCCAGCTGACCGCCTCGCTGACGGCGCTGTACGCGCACTACAACGCGACCGTCGTCTACGGCATGGACCCGCACCGGTTCGACAGCGACCCGGGGAACACCGACCACCTCGGCTCCGGCGGCTTCACCCTGGACTCGGTCGCGAACTACCACGGCCCGAACAACGGCGGCCACGTCCTGCTGCGCCCCTACCGCGACTACAACATCAGCAACGAGGGCTCCACCCTCAACGGCGGCGACAGCTCGGTGAAGAAGGGCGACTTCCTGAGCTATCTGGGCCCGAACCGCGGCGACATCCCCGGCGTGTACCACGGCTTGTACGACACGTCGCCGGACCCGAACAACACGTTCTACACGCCCTTCTACAGCCGCCAGTACTCGCGGTGGCCGAACGGGAACGTGTGGACGGCGACGGCCGGCGGCAAGCTCACCGCCTTCGCGATCATCAACAGCCAGATCCAGAGCTGGACCGAGAGCTCGCCGGGCGGGGCCTGGACCGGCCCCACGCCGATCCCCGGCAGCGGCGGGATGACCCCGAGGCTGTCGGTGACCGTCGACCCGTCGGGACTGCTGCGGGTGTTCACCACGCGGCTGTCGGACTACGCGGTCATGACGGACGTCCAGACCGCCCCCGGGGTCTGGGGGTCCTGGAAGTCGCTGGGCAACCCCAACTCCGACAACCCGACGCTGGTGGGCGACCCGGCCGCGTTCACCGAGCAGAACGGGAACGTGACCGTGTTCGTCCGCAACCTGGGCACCGGGGTCAGCGGCAAGACCTTGAACGCCGGCGGCACCTGGCCCAGCGCGTGGGCCGATCTGGGCGGCTACCAAGTCCGGGACAACCTGTCGGTGGGCCTGGGCGGCAGCGGCGCCGGCGAGCTGTTCGCCCCGTCCGGACAGGGCATCCTGCACTGGAAGCAGAACGCGGCCAAGCGGTGGGCGATGGACTCCTCGCCGCTGACCCCCGCGGCGACCGGGAAGACCCAGGTCTCCTTCGCCCTGAACGCGGACGGCCGGCCGGAGATCTTCTACGCCGACCCGAACGACCCGGCGGTCGCCACCCAGTGGACGCAGGGCAACGGCACCTGGACGACCAATCCGGGGCTGCTCGGCGGCAGCCCGCCGATGCTGGAGAGCGTCGCCGCCGCGACCGCGGGCGACGGCCGGATCAGCATCGCGATCCGCAACGCCGGCGGCGGGGTCAGCATGGCGTCGCAGTCCGCGGCGAACGCCGGCTTCTCCGGGTCCTGGCCGGACCTGGGGAACGTGATCGTCGGCGCGCCGGCGATGGCGGTGGACTCCGACGGGCGGCTGGTGGTGCTGGCCTTCGAGCTGGACGGGGCGCTGCACGTCGACCGGCAGACGGCGGCCGGGACGGGCAGTCCGTTCGGCGGCTGGCAGCTCGTGGGGACCTGAGCCCGGCGTCCCGATGCTGAACGGCCGCGGCCCGGGGGCCCCGGCTGCGCGGCGCGGCGCGCCGGGGGTGAGGGGGGGCCCGGTCCCGGCCGAGGGCGGGATGGGCGGGGGCACTGTGGATTGGATGGGGCGGGGCGGGGGGGGGGGGGGGGGGGGGTGGGGGGGGCCCGCCCCCCGGGGCGGCCCCGCGCCCCCCCCCCGCCCCCCCCCCCCCCGGGGCCCCCCCCCCCCCGCGGCCGTTGTCCGTGCGAGCCGGTACCGGGCTCAGTGCTGCTGGTACGGGCTCAGTGCTGCTGGTACGGGTCGTCGCGGAACTGCCGGACGTCGATCATCCCGGTGTCGAAGAACCCGGACGCCTCGGGGTGCTGCTGGTGCGACGGCTGCGGGGCGTACTGCTGCTCGTGCTGCGGGTACGCCTGGTACTCGCCGGTGTGGTACTCCGGCTGCTGCTGTTGCTGCTGCTCGTACTGGGTGCCGTAGGGCTGCACCGGGTACGGCACCGAGGCCGGGTCGCTGTAGTTCGCGGCGTAGCCGTTCTCCGTGTCGTAGCCGTAGCCCACCGCGACCTGTGCCGGCTGCTGCTGGTGCTGGTATTCCTGCGGCGGGTAGTCCTGGGAGAAGTCCGGGCGCTGGAAGACGCCGCTCATGTCGGCCGCGGCGAACTCGTGCGAGAGCTCCGGCTCCGGCAGGCCGTACTCGCTCTGGCCGTAGCCGGCGCCCTGCTGGGCGTACGCGGGCTCCGGGTAGGCGGGCTCCTGGTAGCCGGTCTCCTGGTACGCGGGCTCCGGATAGGCCGCTTCCTGGTACGAGGGCTGCTGCTCCTGGTACGCGGGCTCCTGCGGCTGGTACGCGGGCTCCTGCGGCTGGTAGGACGGCTCCTGCTGGTAGCCGTTCTGCTGCGACTCGTAGGCCTCGTCGGTGTACTTCGGGTACTCGCCGGTGTTGTACGTCTCGCGCTGGTAGCCGGTGGGCACCTCGTCGCGCTCGTCGAAGTCGTACTCCGGGCGGGTCGCGGCCTCGACGGCGTCCTGCTCGGCCATGTGCTCGCCGAGCTCGGACATCGGGTCCCGGCCGACCATCTTGGCCCGGCCCCGGCCCACGGCCTGCAGCGTCTTGGTGAGCACCACCTCGAAGTTGGCGAGCTTGTCGTCGACGTAGTTGTCGGCGTCCTCGCGGATCCGGCGGGCCTCCTCCAGGGCGGCGCCGCGGATGCGCTCGGCCTCCCGGCCCATCTCGGTGCCCGAGAGCATGCTGCCCCGCTCGCGCCGGGCCGCCTCGATGTGCTCCGAGGCGTCACGCCGGGCCTGGGCTATCACCTCGTCGCGTTCGGCGACCAGGCGCCGCGATTCGGCGAGTTCCTCTGACACCCCGGCGGCGAGCTCGTGCAGGATCTCCAGGACCTCGGCGCGGTTGATCACGCACGAGGCCGACATCGGGACCGCTTTCGCGGTCTCGACGATCTGCACGAGGTCTCCGACCATCTGCTCCAGGCGGTCGCTTGTGGCCACTTCTCACTCGCTCCTCTAGCGGCCCCGAGGGGCCGCCCCTTCTTGGCGACGGTCGGTCTTCGCGGGGTCTCGCGCGCGAGCCCCTAGCGGCAAAGGCTACGCGGACTTCTTCTTCCGTTCAGCCAGTCGGTCGGTAAGAGCCGAAAGGACCAGGTCGGGGACCAGGCCCGAGACGTCTCCGCCGAGCGAGGCGACTTCCTTCAGCAGCGATGAGGACAGGTAGCTGTACAGCGGGTTGGAGGCCACGAACAAGGTCTCGACCCCGGACAGCCGGTGGTTCATGTGCGACATCTGGAGTTCGTACTCGTAGTCGCTGACCGCCCGCAGCCCCTTCATGATCGCCCGGATCCCGTGCCGCGCGCAGAAGTCGACCAGCAGGCCCTCGAACGGCTCGGCCCGGACGTTCCCATACTCGGCGCTGACCTGCTTGACCAGGTCGATCCGCTCATCGATGGTGAACAGCGACCCGGCCTTGCCGGCGTTCACCCCCACCGCGACGATCACCTCGTCGAACAGCTGCGAGGCGCGGCCGATGATGTCCAGGTGGCCGTTGGTGATCGGGTCGAACGACCCGGGACAGACCACGCGGCGGATGAGGGGCTCGTCCATGGTTACTCCGGCGGATTGAGGGGACCGGTCGTTGGGCCGCCGCGAACGTACCAGACAGCGAAGTTCATGCGGGCCTCCCCGTAGGTCTTGGTCCGCGTGCCCTCATAGCCCGCCGGCCAGGCGAATTCGGCGTCGCGCGCCGAGCGTTCCAGGACCGCCACGGCATCGGGGGCGAGCCAGCCGCCGTCGGCCAGCGCTGTGAGGATGGTCACGACGTCGGCGTCGGCCACCGCATAGGGCGGATCGAGCAGGACCAGGTCGAACGGCGCCTCCTTGGGCACCTCGGCGGCCACGGCGCGCTCGGCCCGGTCGGCGACGACGCGCGCCCCGGGCAGGCCGACCGTCGCGATGTTCTGCGCGATCAGCCGGGTGACCCGCCGGTCGGCCTCGACGAGCAGCACCTTCTCGGCCCCGCGCGAGAGGGCCTCCAGACCCAGCGCGCCGGAGCCGGCGAAGAGATCGAGGACTGACAATCCGGACATGCCGCCGAATTCGGATTCCAGAGCGGAGAACAGGCCTTCACGGGCGCGGTCGCCGGTGGGGCGGGTGCCGTCGCCCGGCGGGACGGCCAGGCGGCGGGCCCGCGCGGCGCCGGCGATGATGCGGGTCATCGGCGGCGGCCCGGGACTGGGACGAGCTCGGGGGTGAGGTCGCGGCTGATCATGTCTTGCCCAAGTATTCCGCGCGCTCGGGGTCCAGCAAGACGGCAATTGTCCGGGCGAGCGCCGGATACGCCGTCAGCTCCGGGTCCGCCTCGACCAGCGGGGCGGCCTCGTCGCGGGCCGCGCGGATGACGTCCTCGTCGTCGATCACGCTCAGCATCCGCAGGGAACTGCGGTAGCCGGACTGCGTGGCGCCCAGGACGTCGCCCTCCTTGCGGATCGCGAGGTCCAGCTTGGACAGCTCGAAGCCGTCCAGGGTCGAGGCCACCGCGGCCAGCCGCTCGCGGGCCGGCGTGCCCTCCGGCGACTCGGTGACCAGCAGGCACAGGCCGGCCCACTGGCCGCGGCCGACGCGCCCGCGCAGCTGGTGCAGCTGCGACACGCCGAAGCGGTCGGCGTCCATCACCACGATCACCGTGGAGTTCGGGACGTTCACGCCGACCTCGATGACCGTCGTGGCGACCAGCACATCCAGTTCGTGCGCGGCGTACGAGCGCATCACCGCGTCCTTGTCGTCCGGCGCCATGCGGCCGTGCAGCATCCCGACGCGCAGCCCCTTCAGCGGCCCCTCGGCCAGCTTCGCCGCGACGTCCACCACGGCCAGCGGCGGCCGCTGCTGCCCGGGGTCGGAGAGCAGTTCGGAGCCGTCGTCCGACACGTCGTCGGCCTCGCCGATGCGGGGGCAGACCACGTAGGCCTGGCGGCCCTGGCCGACCTCTTCGCGGATCCGCTCCCACACGCGCGTGAAGTGCGACGGGTGTTCGTGCGCGGCCACCACGTGGGTGGCGATCGGCGAGCGGCCGGCCGGGAGCTCGGACAGGACCGAGGTCTCCAGGTCGCCGAACACTGTCATGGCGACGGTGCGCGGGATCGGCGTCGCGGTCATGACCAGCACGTGCGGCGGGTCCTCGCCCTTGGCGCGCAGCGCGTCGCGCTGCTCGACGCCGAAGCGGTGCTGCTCGTCGATGACCACCAGGCCGAGGTCGGCGAACTGCACGTGGTCCTGGATCACCGCGTGCGTGCCGATCACGATCCCGGCCGCCCCGGAGGCGGCGTCCAGCAGGTTCGTGCGGCGGTCCTTCGCGTTCTGCGAGCCGGTGAGCAGGGCGACCTTCACCTGCTTGCGGGACGGGTCGAAGGCCGGCGCCTCGTCCTGCGAGAACAGGTCCACCGGCACGTCCGCGCCGGCGCCCAGCATCTGCACGATCGACCGGTGGTGCTGCTGAGCCAGGACCTCGGTCGGGGCCAGCATCACCGCCTGGCCGCCGGCGTCCACCACGGCGAGCATGGCGCGCAGCGCGACCATGGTCTTGCCCGAGCCCACGTCGCCCTGCAGCAGCCGGTGCATCGGGTGCTCGGAGGCCAGGTCCTGCTCGATCTCCACGCCGACCTGGCGCTGGCCGTCGGTCAGGGTGAACGGCAGGGCCGCGTCGAAGGCGTCCAGCAGGCCGCCATCGACCCGGCGGCGGGGCACGGCCGGCAGGGCCTTGAGCGCTTCCCGGCGCTGAGCCAGGACGACCTGCATCGGCAGCGCCTCGTCCCACTTCAGGCGCTTGCGGGCGGTGGCGATCTCCGGCCAGTCGTCGGGGTGGTGGATCCGGCGGAAAGCCTCGGCCAGCGGGAGCAGCCCCTGGCGGGCCCGGACCGGGTGGGGCACCGGGTCGTCCTCGAGGTCGGTGTCGAGCTGATCCAGGACCATCCGGACGCAGCGCGCGATCATCTTCGGCAGCAGGCCGGCGGTGGTGGGGTAGATCGGCGTCAGCTCGCCGGCCCAGCCGTCCACGTCCGTGTCGTCGGCGTCGGCGTCGAACTTCTCGAAGTCCGGGTTCGTCAGCTGGATCCTGCCGTGGTACTCGCCGACCTTGCCGGCGAACATGCCGACCATGCCGGGCTTGAGCGCGTTCGCCGCGCGCGGGTTGAAGAAGGTGATCTCCACCGCGGTGTCGGCGCTGTCGCGCACCTCGACGGTCAGCATCTGACCGCGCCGGGCCGCCATCGGGCGCCGGCTGACCTTGGTGATCTGCGCGACGATCGTGGCCTCGGTGCCCGGCTCCAGCTCGGCGAGCTCGGTCAGCTCGCCGCGCTTGACGTATCTGCGCGGATAATGGCGCAGCAGATCACCGACCGTCGCCAGATCGAGTTTGGTGCGGAGCACCTTGGCGGTGCGGTCTCCCACTGCCTTGTGCAGGGGCTCGTCCAAGTGGATGCCCATGGCTCGGACCTTCCGGAACTACTCGACGCCGATCAGGAGCGGGTAGCCGGTCTGCCCGCCGTCGTACACCACCACGTCCACCACCGGGTGCCGCATCCGCACCCGCTCGGTGACGGCCTCGGGCATGCCCGGCTCCGTGCCGTCCCCGATCACCAAGGTCACCATCTCACCGCCCGCCGACAGCATGCGCTCCAGCACGGCCTCGGCCGCGGCGGCCTGGTCGTCCTCGATCAGCGCGACGTCGTTCTCGACGTGCCCCAGCACCTGGCCGGGCCGGCACACCCCGGCCATCGTCCAGGCCTCGGCGGCGGCCACCTCGATGGCCCCGTACCGGGTGGCCCCGGCCGCCGCGGTCATCGCCACCACGTCGGCGTCGAAGCGCCGGGACGGCTCGTGCACGGCCAGCGCCGCTATGCCCTGCACGGTCACCTTCGCCGGCACCGCGGCGACCCGCATCGCCGGCTGCCCTGCGGACAGCCGCTCGGCCACGGCCGCGGCGACCGCGGTGGTCTCGCTGTCGTTGGGCAGCAGCACCACCTCCGAGGCCCGGGTGGCGGCCACGGCGCGCTCGAAGTCGGCGGCACCGGGCGGCCGGCCGGGCTCGGCCCGCAGCACGTGCGCCCCGGCCTCCTCCAGCAGGGCGGCGATGCCCGCACCGTAGGCCACGGCCACGACGGCCCGGACCGGGCGCAGGGGCGGCGCGGCGGAGGCCGAGACGGCCGGCGGCTCGGCGGACGGCGCGCTCTGCGCCCCCGGGGAATGCTGCGAGGCCAGGTGGGTGATCTGGATGTCCCGGGGCCGGCCGGCGGCGATCCCGGCCTCCAGCGCGAAGCCGGCGTCGTCGACGTGCACGTGGACCCGCCACAGCCCGTCGCCGCCCACCACCACCAGGCTGTCGCCGCCGCCGCGCTCGCAGAAGTCGTCCAGGGCCGCCCGCAGCCCGGCCACCGCCTCGTCGGCGGCCTCCAGGAGGTAGATGACCTCGAACTCCGGCTCCGGGCGGGCCGGCGCGGGGGCCGGCTCCAGCGCGCGCACGGCGGCCAGCCGCCGCTGGCGCAGGGCGCCGCGCGGGTCCAGGCCGCCGGTGTAGGCCGCCAGCGTGTCCAGGATCACCACCAGCCCGAGCCCGCCGGCGTCCACCACGCCGGCCTCGCGCAGCACGTCGAGCTGGTCGGTGGTGCGGCCCAGCGCCTCACGGGCGCCGGCCGCGGTGGCCTGCGCGACGTAGGCCAGGGAGTCGTTCGCGGTGAGCGGGTTCGGCACCGGCGGCCCGGGCGGCACTGCCGACCCGGAGGACACAGACGGCCCGGGGGACACAGGCGACCCGGGGGAAACAGGCGACGCAGGCGGCACCGGCGTTTCCGGCCCGCCGGCCGGGGCCTCGGCCCGCGCCGCCAGCTCGCCGATCGCCACCGCGGCCGCCGACGCCGCCTCGGCGGCCGCGGCCGCCACCGACAGGATCGTCCCGGCGGCCGGCCGGGCGACCGCCTCGTAGGCCAGCTCGGCCGCCGCGGCCAGGCCCGCGGCCAGCGCCGCGCCGTCGACCGCCGAACCGGTGTAGCGGGCCCCCGCCGCGCCGCGCAGCAGCTGGCTGAGGATCACCCCGGAGTTCCCGCGCGCGCCGAGCAGGGCGCCGTGGGCCAGCGCCTGCAGCGCCTCCGGGACCGACGGCGCCGGGCCCGGGGCCGCCATCCGGTCGTCCAGGGCGCGGCACGCGGCCTCGAAGGTGAGGTACATGTTGGTGCCGGTGTCGGAGTCGGCGATGGGGAAGACGTTGAGCGCGTCGATCTCTTCGCGGTGCCGTCCCAGGACCGTCAGGGCCGCTCCGGCCCAGCGGCGCAGCGCCCCGGCGTCGACCGGGGCGGCGGCCGGGCGCGGGGGCGGCGCGACGGGTCCGGGCGCGGTGGGGGGCATGGCGGCCAGGGTACCGCTGCGGCCCGCGGCAGCCGGTGCGCACACCGCCCGAGCCCTGCCTGGGCCCCGCACAGGCACCGGATTGGCGTCACGGCCCGCCAGTCGGCTACTCTGACCAGGTTGCCAGGACGGGCCCAGCCCCCTGGCCATCAGTACCTGCCCGCCGATGACGGCGGGGATCACGCAAGCACGCAGCCGCAGGAAAGCAAGACCACCGGCAGCGTCAACGACTCGGTAGAGGTGAATCGAAGTGGCTGCCAACTGCGACGTGTGCGGCAAGGGGCCGGGCTTCGGCCACAACATCTCGCACTCGCACCGCCGCACCAAGCGGCGCTGGAACCCGAACATCCAGACCGTCCGCGCGGTCGTGAACGGGACTCCGAAGCGCGTCAACGCCTGCACCTCCTGCATCAAGGCGGGCAAGGTCGCGCGCTGAGCGTGTGCGTAAAGCGGTGGTAAAAAGCCGCGTGCTCTAAAGCGTACAGAACCGCAGGTCAGCCCCTCGGGGGCGGGCCTGCGGTTCTGCGTGTTCTTCAAACGGTAAGCCTTCCGACCCGCGACTGTGTCAGTACGGCATGTCACGATGGAATGCATGACCCTTCTCACGGTGGAGGGTGCCCTGGACTACATCTCGGGCATCTGCTTCAAGACCGGCCCGCCGAGCCGGGTCGGCGTGGAACTGGAATGGTTCCCCCGGGACGCACGCCATCCGGAGCACCTGCCGGAGCGTGAACGCCTCATGCGTGCCTTCGCGGACGCGGCGGACCTGCCGTTGTCCGGCACCCTGACGATGGAACCCGGCGGCCAGTGGGAGCTCAGCTCCTCCCCCGCCGACTCGGTCCGTGATCTGATCGCCACCACGGACCGTGATCTGGAACTCCTCCGGCGATCGGCTGCGGAGGCAGGCTTAGCGCTCGTCGGCATGGGCCGCGAGCACGGCCACCCCCCGAGTCGGCTCGTCGACCATCCCCGCTACGTCGCGATGGAGCACTACTTCGATCGCGACAACAGCTCCGGCCGCATCATGATGTGCTCCACCGCCTCGATCCAGGTGAACCTGGACGCCGGCACCGAGCACGACGGTCCGGACGGTTACCGCCGCCGCTGGCGGCTGGCGCACCAGCTCACCCCGGTCCTCACCTTCGCCTTCTGCCGGACCGACAGGCCGGCGGTGTGGGCCGCGATCGACCCCGGGCGCACCGGCGCCCCTCCCCTGGACTCCCCCGACCCGCGTCTGGCGTACGCGCAGTACGCCCTGGACGCGAACCTGTTGTGCGTCCGGCGCCCCGAAGGCGCCCCCTGGACCGCGCCGCCGGGACTCACCTTCCGCGAGTGGATCAAGACCGGCGAGCTGGATCCCGGCGAGGACCGCCCACCGACCCTGGACGACCTCGCCTATCACCTGTCCACCCTCTTCCCGCCGGTACGGCCGCAGGGGCACCTGGAGTTGCGGGTGCTCGACGCGCTGCCCGGCGATCTGTGGCGGGTGCCGACCGCGGTCGTCACCGCCCTGTTCCACGACGCCCAGGCCGCCGAGGACGCCTGGGCCGCCCTCGAACTCACCCCGATCCGGAAAGCCGCCGCGGCCTGCTTCGACGCCGCCCTGTCCGCCCTGGGGCGGATGGACGTGCCGTCGTCGCTTATAGCCGAGGTCGCGCGCTACGCCGAGGAGGACCTCCCATGACAGTGCCCGTAGACGACACCGCGTCGGCCGGCGCGGCCGGCCTGGCCGAGCGCATCGCCCGCAGCCTTGAGCGCGCCCGGGAACGCACGCACGGCCTGACCGGCCCGGTCGAGGACCCCGATCTCATCCGCCAGCACTCCCCGCTGATGTCGCCCCTGGTCTGGGACCTGGCGCACATCGGCAACCAGGAGGAGCTGTGGCTGCTGCGCAACCTCGGCGGCCGCGAGCCCATGCACCCGGAGATCGACCCGCTGTACGACGCCTTCGAGCACCCGCGCGCCGAGCGCCCGACCCTGCCGCTGCTGCCCCCGGACGAGGCCAGACGCTACGTCCACGAGGTGCGCGGCCGGGTGATGGACCTGCTGGAACAGCCCCGCTGGGGAGACGAACAGCTCAGCCGGGGCGGATTCGCCTTCGGCATGATCGCGCAGCACGAGCAGCAGCACGACGAGACCATGCTGATCACCCACCAGATCCGGGCCGGCGAGCCGGTCCTGCACCGTCCCCCGCCGCCGGCCCCGCCGGCCGACGTGCTCGGGCTGCCGGCCGAGGTCTTCGTCCCCGGCGGCCCGTTCACCATGGGCACCTCGACCGAGGCCTGGGCGCTGGACAACGAGCGGCCGGCGCACGAGGTGGACGTCGCCGGGTTCTGGCTCGACACCACGCCGGTCACCAACGGCGCGTACCTGGAGTTCATCGCCGACGGCGGCTACGACGACCCGCGCTGGTGGTCGCCGGCCGGCTGGGCGCACCGGCAGGCAGCCGGCCTGTTCGCCCCGCTCTACTGGTCCCGCGAGGGCGAGCAGTGGCTGCGGCGGCGCTTCGGCGTGGTCGAGCCGGTGCCGGCCGAGGAGCCGGTGGTCCATGTCACCTACTACGAGGCCGAGGCCTACGCGGCGTGGAAGGGCCGGCGGCTGCCGACCGAGGCCGAGTGGGAGAAGGCCGCGCGGTACGACCCGATCAGCGGCCGCTCGCGCCGGTACCCGTGGGGCGACGAGGATCCTCTGCCTCAGCACGCGAATCTCGGCCAGGCGTATTTGCAGCCCTCGGCCGCGGGTTCCTACCCGGACGGCGAGGCGCCCTCCGGGGCGCGGCAGCTGATCGGCGACGTCTGGGAGTGGGTGTCGTCGGACTTCCTGCCCTATCCCGGGTTCGCCGCCTGGCCGTACCGGGAGTACTCGGAGGTCTTCTTCGGCCCGGACTACAAGGTGCTGCGCGGCGGGTCGTTCGCCGTCGACCCGGTGGCCTGCCGGGGCACGTTCCGGAACTGGGACTACCCGATCCGGCGGCAGATCTTCTCCGGGTTCCGGACGGCCCGCGACGGCCGTCCGGAGTCTGAGGGAGCCCTCTGATGTGCCGGCACCTGGCCTATCTGGGGCCGCGCAGATCCTTGCGGGAACTGCTGATCGACCCGCCGCACTCCCTGTTCCGGCAGAGCTGGGAACCGGCGCGGCAGACGCACGGCGTGGTGAACGCCGACGGGTTCGGCGTCGGCTGGTTCGCCGAAGGCGACCCGGTGCCGGCGCGGTACCGCCTGGCCGGCCCGATCTGGGCCGACCCCTCGTTCCCCGACGTGGCGCGGGTGACGCGCAGCGGCGCGGTGCTGGCCGCCGTGCGCGACGCCACGACGGGCTCGGCCACCGGGGCCGAGGCCGCGGCGCCCTACGCCGGCGAGGGCTGGCTGTTCAGCCACAACGGATCGATCGGCGGCTATCCGGGATCGGTGGCCAAGCTCGCCGGGACGCTGCCGGCGGTGGATCTGCTGGAGCTGGAATCGCGGACGGACTCGGCGTTCGTCTGGGCCCTGATCCGGGCCCGGGCGCGCGACGGCGCGGCGATGGACGAGGCGGTCGCCTCGGTCGTCGCGGACGTGGCCGCGCTCGCCGAGTCCCGGCTCAACCTGTTGCTGATGAATGACACGACGATCGTCGCCTCGGTCTACGGCGACTCGCTCAGCGCGCGGACCGGCGACGGCTTCACGGTCGTCGCCTCGGAGCCCGACGACGACTCGGCCGATTGGGCCGACGTCGCGGAGGGGGTCCACCTGTGGAGCGCGCACGGATTGGTGGAGGGACGATGACAGGGATCGAGATCGAGCGGCGGCTGCCGGAGGACTTCTTCGCGGCGGCGCTGCGGGACGACGTCCTCAAAGGCCTGACCGCGGAGCCGAAGTGGCTGCCGCCCAAGTGGTTCTACGACGCGCGCGGCAGCGAGCTGTTCGAGGAGATCACGCGGCTGCCGGAGTACTACCCGACGCGCGCCGAGCGGGAGATCCTCACCGAGCGCGCGGCGCAGATCGCCTCCGTGACGCGCGCCGAGACGCTGGCCGAACTCGGCTCGGGGTCCTCGACGAAGACGACGCTGCTGCTCGACGCCCTGCGGGACGCCGGGACGCTGCGCCGCTACGACCCGATCGACGTCAGCGAGGCGGCGCTGCTGGCCTCGGGCGAGCAGTTGCAGCGGCGCTATCCGGAGCTGACGATCCACGCGGTCGTCACCGACTTCGAGGAGCGGCTGGCGATCCCGGAGTCGGCGGGGCCGCGGCTGGTGGTCTTCCTCGGCGGGACGATCGGCAACCTGCTGCCGGAGGAGCGCTCGGTGTTCCTGGCCCGGCTGCGCGCGGGGCTGCGTCCCGGCGAGTGGCTGCTGCTCGGCACCGACTTGGTGAAGGACCCTGAGACGCTGGTCGCGGCGTACGACGACGCGGCCGGGGTGACGGCCGAGTTCAACAAGAACGTGCTGCGGGTCGTGGACCGGGAGCTGGACGCCGACTTCGATCCGGACGACTTCGACCATGTGGCGCTGTGGGATCCGGCCGCGGAGTGGATCGAGATGCGGCTGCGCGCCCGGCGGGAGCTGTCGGTCCGGCTGAAGGAGCTCGATCTGGGGGTGTCGTTCGAGCGCGGCGAGGAGCTGCGGACGGAGATCTCGGCGAAGTTCCGGCCCGAGGGCGTGGCCCGGGAACTCGGCGCGGCCGGGTTCGCGGTGCGGCACTGGTGGACGGACTCGCTGGGGCGGTTCGGGCTTTCGCTGGCGGAATCCGTCTAGAGCCGTCTGGAGCCATCCAGCCGCGAGGCAGCTTGAGGAAGGTCGTCCGGAGGAACGAGTAGGCAGTTCCCGTCCCTCCGGACGGTCACACGCTATGCCGCGCCGCTTGCGTGGCGATTGCGCGGAGGATGCATCAGTGCAGCCGCACCAGGCGGTCCCAGCCGGCCTTGTCCAGCATCGCCGCGTAGTAGTAGTTCGGGATGGTCCACTTCCCGACGGGCAGGGCGTTCAGGCCGCCGGACTCGTCGTATGCCTTGAGGATCTGGATGGCCTTGGTCAGGCAGTTGTCCACGACCAGGTTGTAGTCCTTGCCGTTGATCCGGTTGACCAGGGCGTTGGCGTCCCGCTGGTCCGAGGCCAGGGTGTCCGTGCAGCGGTAGGTGGTGTAGCCGCCGCCGTCGCGGCTTTTCCGGAAGTCGCTCACCATCTGCGCGAACGAGCCGTGCTTGCGCCAGCCGTTCTGCCGGCCCACGGTCGCGCCGTAGTCCCACTGCCCGTGGTCGGCGGACCAGCGGTACGCCCAGCCGATGTGCCCGGCGTCCGCCGGCTCGCGCGGGGCGTCGAACAGGCACACCCGGCCGTGCGGCTGGCTGCGGGGGTTCACGGGCTGCGCCGACGCGGCGGGCGCCGCGAGCGCCGCGGCGGACACTGTCGCCACCGTGACGACGGCGCACTTCATCCGGGTTCGCAAGACAGACCTCCATCTCTCGGGGGCCGCCGGCGTGGCGCGGCGGTCTCTCCCGGGGATATCGGCCGCGGTGATCGAATACTGAAGCCGGTCCGCGGCCCTCAGGCCTGGTTCGCCACGGCCCGCCAGCGCCACCCGTGGTCCACCGGCCCGATCCCGGCGCCCAGCGGGAAGCCGGCCGCGATGCCGCCGGTGACGTACTCCTTCGCGGCGCGCACCGCGCTCGGCACGTCGTCGCCGAGGGCCAGGCGGGAGGCGATGGCGCTGGCCAGGGTGCAGCCGGTGCCGTGGGTGTGGCGGTTGTCGTGGCGGGGGGCGCGCAGCCAGTGCTCGGCGCCGTCGGGGCCGACGAGGAGGTCCACCGACTCCGGGGCGTCGCTCAGGTGGCCGCCCTTGACCAGGACCCAGCGGGGGCCGAGCTCGGCCAGGGCCCGGGCCGCCTGGACCATGTCGGGCTCGGCGGACACCTCCAGGCCGGTGATGAGGCGGACCTCGTCGAGGTTCGGGGTGACCACCGTGGCACGCGGCAGCAGTTCGCCGCGCAGGGCGTCCAGGGCGTCCGGGGCGAGCAGCGGGTCGCCGTGCTTGGAGACGCTCACCGGGTCGACGACCACCGGGACCGCCGGGTCCAGGGTGCCGATCAGCCGGGCCACCGTCGAGGTGAGCTCGGGCGAGGCCAGCATGCCGGTCTTCACCGCGTCCACGCCGATGTCGTCCACGACCGAGCGGAACTGGCGCTCCACCGCCTCGATCGGCAGGGCCCAGAAGTCCTGGACGCCGACCGAGTTCTGCGCGGTGACCGCCGTCAGCACCGACATGCCGTGCACGCCGTGCGCCAGCATCGTCTTCAGGTCGGCCTGGATGCCCGCGCCGCCGCCGGAGTCGCTTCCGGCGATGGTGAGGACGCGGGGCGGGGCACTGGAAACGCGGGCTGCGGACATGGTGATCAGCATACGAGCCGGCGAGGACGGGGGCCCGAAACGGTCAGTCGCGGAAGTCGAGCATGTAGAAGACCTTGTCGTAGCGCCGCTTCCCGACCGCGACGAAGTCCGGCAGCCGGCCGTACTCGCGAAAACCGAGCGTGCGGTACAGGCGCAGAGCGTTCGCGTTGTCTCCGCGGGCGTCCAGGGTCAGCACCTCGATGCCGGCCTCGCGTGCGCTGTCCACCAGGGCGGCGGTCAGCAGGCGGCCGGCCCCCAGGCCCTGCGCGTCGGACGCGATGGCGACTTTCTCCAAGTCCGCGTGGGGACGGTGCGTGGGCCGCTCGTACCGCAGCCAGTAACCGAGGCCCACCAAGCGATCGCCGGAGTACGCCAGCCGCAGCGCGCCGTCCCCTGCTTGCGAAGCGGCGTTCACCTTCGCCAGCAACGCGGCGATCTCAGGCTTCGAAGGCGGGTCGACCCACCCGAGCGCCGCACCGCCGGAGACGAGTTCGGCGAGGATGGCGTGCGCGGCGCCGGCCAGGGACTCGTCCACCGCATCGGCATCGCGGATCTCCACTGCGCTGTTCATGATCCGCAGTGTGCCACTATGCCATCGCCCAAGCCGCCGGACTGAACTTCTGCGTCAGCTCCACCAGTGCCCGCAACGGCTCGGCGGCCGGCCCGATCCCGTCCCGCCACCGCGCCTCGATGGTCAGCGGTGCCAGGCCCTCCTTCAAGTCCAGCATCACCAGGTCGCCGGATTCCAGCTCCGCCGCGACCGAGAACCTCGGCAGCAGCGCGGCGCCGCGCCCGTTGACGGTCAGGCGCCGCAGCGCGTTCAGCGATCCGGTGATCATCGCGATCTTCAGCGACGGCCCGAGGTCGCGCCCGCACTCGTCGAACAGCTGCCGGTAGATGCAGCCGACCTCGGTCACCATGAACTCCGCGCGGCGTACGGCGTCCAGCGTCAGCGGACGCACGCTCGCCAGCGGGTGCGAGGGCGCGGTCACCAGCACCACGCGGTCGGTGCCGACCACCGCCGTGGGGCCGTCGTAGGGCGGGCCGCTGTCCAGCGTGAACACCGCGTCCAGGCGCCCTTCCTGCAGCTCCTCCATCAGCCGGGTACGGCTGGTGACGGTGACCGTGACGTCCGCGGTCTGGGGACCGGCGGCCCCGTGCTCGAAGGCGGTCAGCATCTCCGGCAGCCACTCGTCGGCCAGCGACTGCAGGGCCCCGATGCGCAGCAGCGGACGGTGCCCGGAGACGGTGCGCCGCATCTCGCCGTCCAGGTCCAGCATCCGGCGCGCGTACGGCAGCAGGCGCTGCCCGGCCTCGGTCGGGACGGTGCCCACGCTCGTACGGTTCAGGACCGGGGTGCCCAGGTCCCGCTCCAGGGTGCGCAGCTGGTCGCTGACGCTGCTCTGCGCGTAGCCGAGCTGCTCGGCGGCCGCGGAGATGCCGCCGGATTCCACGACCGCGAGGAACGCACGCAACTGTCGGGTGTCCATGTGCCCATCCTGCCATCGGCTTCTCCGATGGGGGATGCTCGCAGGATACGGTGACTGAAACTTCCATTCCCAAGGAGACATGGTGGCTCGCTTCGCCGTCGAATACGTCTACACCGCGGACACCGCCAAGCGCGACGAGGTCCGCCCCGCGCACCGCGCGTTCCTGGCGGAGGCCCAGAGCCGCGGGGAACTGCTGGTCTCCGGGCCCTGGGCCAACAACACCGGCGCGCTGCTGGTCTTCGAAGCCGAGGACGAGGCGGCGCTGCGGACCCTGCTGGAGCACGACCCCTTCGCCGAGGCGGACCTGGTCAGCCGGGTACGGATCAACGAGTTCAACCCGGTCCTCGGGAGCTGGCTGGCCTGCTGAGACCGGCCGACCGAGACCGGTGGGCCGGGCCCCGGCCGACCGATCCCCGGCCCGCCGCTAGATCCGGTACAGGATCCGGTCCCGCTGGGCGCGGATCGGGTCCAGGAAACGGGTCCGCACCTCGTCGTGGCCGGGGTCGGCGACCCAGGCCCGGTAGGTCTCCTCGTCGTCGAAGTCGGCGATCACCGCGGCGTCCATCGCGTCGTCCGTCAGGCGGGCGTCGCGGTGGAACTCGAAGTGGCGCCGCCCCTCGAACGGCACGGCCGCCAGGGCCCGGCCGAAGGCCTCGATCTGTTCGCCGGTGGCCTCGGGGGTGAATTTGATGAGCAGTATGCTTCGGATCACGCTCTGATCTTCGCTCAGCCGTCGGCACCCCCGCCATCGGAGTATCCGATGGCCCGATCGGAAACCCGGCCTGTCGGGACGGCGGCGGCCGGCGTGATCCTCGGGTCATGGCACTGATCGACGAGGCCGCACCGAAGACGGCGGCGCCCGCACCACGCACCTCCACTCCGAGGAACAGAGCAGCTTTCGCCGGCATCGTCGCCGGCAACTTCATGGTCCTGATCGACGCGACCATCCTCAACGTCGCACTCCCCGACCTGAAGACGCACCTGCACGCCTCGGCCGCCGCGCTGCCGTGGACCGTGGACGCCTACACCGTGGTGTTCGCCGGCCTGATGCTGGCCTCCGGCGCGGTCGCCGACCGGTTCGGCGCCCGCCGCGTCTACCAGAGCGCGGTCGCCCTGTTCGGCGTGTTGTCGCTGCTGTGCGCGCTGGCCCCGAACACCGGCGGCCTGATCGCCGGCCGGGCCCTGCTCGGCGCCGCCGCGGCCGGCATGGTCCCGGCCTCGCTGGCGCTGCTGGCCGGGCTCTACCCCGACGCCAAGGAGCGGATGAAGGCGGTCGGCGCATGGGCCGCGCTGTCCGGGATCGGGCTGGCCGTCGGCCCGGTGCTCGGCGGCGCACTGGTCGCGGCCGGCGGCTGGCGGCTGGTGTTCGTGGTGAACCCGCCGCTGGCCCTGGTGTCCTGGTTCCTGGTGCGCGGACTGGCCTCGCAGGGCTCCGAGCAGCGCAAGAAGGTCGACATCCCGGGCCTGGTCCTGTTCACCGTCGCGCTGTGCGCCCTGACCTACGGTCTGGTGGACGCCGGCACCGAGGGCTGGGGCCGGCCGGCCGCGCTGGTCGCGCTGGCGGTCGCGGTGCTGGCGGCGGTCGCCGTGGCCCTGGTCGAGCGCAGGGCCGCCACACCGGTGCTGCCGCCGGAACTGCTGCGCCTGGGCCGGGTCCGCACCAACCTGGTGACCGCGGTCGCCGCGAACTACATCTTCTACGGCCTGCTGTACTCGGTGACGCTGTGGTTGCAGGAGACGCGGCACCTGAGCCCGGCCATGACCGGGGTGGCGTTCCTGCCGATGATGATCCCGCTGTGCTTCCTGCCGTTCCTCACCAGCCGCCTGGCGCACCGGTTCGGCGCCCGGCCGATGGTGATGGCGGCGATGGTGATGGACGTCGCGGTCGGCGCGGTCCTGTTCACCGTCGGCGCGCACACCTCGCTGGCCGTGGTGGTCCTCGCGCAGGTCCTGATGGCGATCGCGACCACGATGACCATCCCGTCGATCACCGCGGACATGGCGGTGGCCACCCCGCGCCCGCTCGCCGCGACCGGCCAGGGCGCACTGAACGCCGCCCGCCAGACCGGCAGCGCCCTGGGCGTGGCGATCCTCGGGACGCTGTCCGGGATGCACGCCGCCGGGACCGCGATGGCCGCCGGCGCGCTGATCACGCTGGTGCTGGC
This sequence comes from Catenulispora sp. GP43, assembly GCF_041260665.1. NCBI lineage: Bacteria > Bacillati > Actinomycetota > Actinomycetes > Catenulisporales > Catenulisporaceae > Catenulispora > Catenulispora sp. GP43. The sequence goes on from NZ_JBGCCT010000001.1 coordinate 515,659, forward strand.
CGGGCTGACGCGCCGGAACGGATAGTGGCCCGGTCCGGGGATTCCGCACCGCACCATGCCCGCGAGTCACACTCGGACCGGCGCCAAGGAACTTGCAGCGGCGCACACCGCCTGACCGAACCGACACCGAAGAGCCTGCGGTGCCGCACACCGCCGGCCCGGGTCGCCGACTCGGACCGGCGCCGCGATACCCCCCGTTACTCCGAATGGCCGAAGTGGCTGAACCCACCGGGGCCGTTCCAGGGTTTGCCGTCCACCGTCACGGACGCGCCGCCCTCGTGGACGGTCCCGATCGGGCGCCAGCCGGCGGGCAGCGCGGCGTCCGGCGCGAAGGTGGCGACCAGTGCGTGGTCCTCGCCGCCGGTCAGCATCTGGTCCAGGCGCGGGCCCGGGGCGAGGGCCAGCCGGGTGCTGTCCACGTCGACCGCGACGCCGCTGGCCACGGCCAGGTGCCGGAGGTCGGCCAGCAGGCCGTCGCTGACGTCGAGCATCGCCGTGGCGCCGGCTCGGGCGGCTTCGGGGCCGGCCGCGTAGGGCGGGCTCGGGCGGAGGTGCGCGGCCAGATAGTCAGCGGGCTGCGGTGCCGATGAGTCCTCCGGTTGCGCCTCGGTCGCGCCACCCTTCGCTTGCGCCGCGCCGTCACCCGGTTCACGCCCGATTTCCTCGCCGGACTGGAGCATTTCCAGTCCGGCGGCCGACCAGCCGAGCCGCCCCGCGACCGCCACGGTGTCCCCCGGGCGCGCCCCCGAGCGCAGGACCGGCGGCCGGCCTTCGAGCGTGCCGAGGACCGTCACCGAGATCGTGATCAGGTCGCCGCGGACCATGTCGCCGCCGGCCACGATGACGCCCAGCGGCGCGCACTCGGCGGCCACGCCCTCGGCGAACTCCTCGACCCAGGCCACCGGCAGGTCGCCGGGCAGCACCATGGACAGCAGCAGCGAGGTGGGGACGCCGCCCATCGCGGCGATGTCGCTGAAGTTCTGCGCCGCGGCCTTGTGGCCGATGTCACGGGGGCCGGACCAGTCGCGGCGGAAGTGCCGGCCCTCCAGCAGCACGTCGGAGCTCACGGCCAGGCGGCCGTCGGGGGCCGCCAGCACCGCGGCGTCGTCGCCGGCAGGCACCAGGGTGTCGGGGCTGGTCAGGGGCAGGCGCGCCTGGACGCGGGCGATCAGCCCGAACTCGCCGACGTCGTCGATGGTCTCCACGCCGGTACGGTAACCCGCCCCGGTCCCGCACTACTCGTTCGGGTGAACCGCGGCGGTCCGCCCAACGGGCATGGACTCCCGTTATGGGGGAACCGCAGGCTAAGGTGGCGTTTCCGACAGTAGGAGGACACGTGGTTCAAGCGTACATCCTGGTCCAGACCGAGGTGGGGAAGGCGGGCGCCGTGGCGCAGGCGATCGCCGAACTCGAGAGCGGCATCACCACCGCCGAAGACGTGACCGGGCCCTACGACGTCATCGTGCGCGCCGAGGCCGCGACCATGGACGAGCTCGGCCGGCTGGTGATCGCCAAGATCCAGGTCATCGACGGCATCACACGCACATTGACCTGCCCCATCGTGCACTTCGATTGATGTGGTAGACCGGTCTTCCGTGGAAGCGTTCGCGGCGGATCCTGGGACAGACGAGATATGACGAAGAGCTGGATACCGGCCGCGGCTGTCGCTACAGCCGCGGTTTTGGCGTGCGCGGGCGCGGTGTGGGGGTATCACGCCGGGCGCACCGGGGCGGTGCACGTCGACCTGCCCAAGAGCTCGGACCAGGCCGTTCTCGCCGCCTGCGCGAACCTCGTCAGGGCCCTGCCGGCCGACGTGGAGGGCGGGCACCTGCGCGGCGCGGTCGGTGACGACAGCCACGTCGAGCAGCGCGCCGCGGCCTGGGGCGCGCCGGCGACCGTCCTGCGCTGCGGAGTGGACGAGCCCGCCGCGATCGTGGTCGGCGGTCCGGACTACACGCCGCTGTCCAACCAGTACGTCGGGATCGGCGACGTCACCGGCACCTACCAGGTCAACTGGCTGATCGAGGACCACGGCGACCGGGCGACCTACACCACCACCGACCGCGCTCTTTACGTCGAGGTCACAGTCCCCTACGACGGCGCGCTCCAGAAGCAGAGCGCGTCGAACGTCCTGGTGGACCTGGCACCGACGATCGTGCACACCGTCCCGACCAAGGCCGGGCGGTTCGTCAGCGACCAGGACCAGAGCCAGCAGCAGTAGCAGCAGCAGTCGGCCGCGACGGCGGCGCGGGGGGCCGGGCCCGTCTCAGCGCAGCCCCTCCGGCCGGCGCAGCGCGGTGTCGATCAGCCGCGCGATCAGCTCCGGGTAGGACAGCCCGGCGGCCTGCCACATCTGCGGGAACATCGAGGTCGGCGTGAAGCCCGGCATGGTGTTGATCTCGTTGACGACGAACCGCCCCGGCCCGCCGTCGGCCGACTCCTGGTAGAAGAAGTCGACCCGGGCCAGGCCCTCGCAGCCCAGCGTCTCGAAGACGCCGACCGCCTGGCCCCGGATGTCCTCGATCTCCTCGGCGCTCAGCCGCGCCGGGATGTCCACCACGGTGCTGCCGTCGAGGTACTTGGCCTGGAAGTCGTAGAACGCGTGCGGCCCGGTGACCCGCAGCTCGGCCGGCAGCGAGGCCTCGGCCGGGTCCTGCGGCCCGAGACCCTCCAGCACGCCGCACTCGATCTCCCGGCCCACGATCGCGGCCTCCACCAGGACCTTCGGGTCGTGCCGCCGGGCGGCCTCGATTGCCTGGTCCAGGTCCTCGGGCGCGTCCACCTTGGTGATGCCCATCGAGGACCCGGCCCGCGCCGGCTTGACGAACACCGGGTATCCGAGCTCTTCCACGGCCAGCCGCACCGCGGCCCGGCCGTCCTCGGTCCCCCAGTCCCGGGGCCGCACGACCTCGTACGGGCCGACCTCGAACCCGGCCTGGGTCAGCAGCCGCTTCATGAACTCCTTGTCCATGGAGACCGCGGAGGCCAGCACCCCGGAGCCGACGTAGGGGACGCCGGCGAGCTCCAGCAGGCCCTGCAGCGTGCCGTCCTCGCCGTAGGGGCCGTGCAGCAGCGGCAGCACCACGTCCACCTCGCCCAGCGACTTGGGCACCGCGCCGGGCTCGTGCACGGTCAGCTCGCGGGCGGTCGGGTCGCCGGCCATGGTGACCAGGTTCGCGCGCTCGGCCGAGGCCGGCAGCCCGATCTCCGGGAGCCGGCCGTCGGTGATGGCCAGGTTCAGGTCGCCGCCCTCGGGCAGGTCGGCCAGCACCCAGCGGCCGTCGGCGGCGATGCCGATCGGCACGATCTCGTAGCGCGCCGGATCGGGGCCGTTGCGCAGGGCGTCCAGGACGGAACCGGCGGTGACGCAGGAGATGGCGTGCTCACTGGAGCGCCCGCCGAACACGACGGCCACCCGGATCCGCTTCTGATCGCTCATGGGACTGACCCTACCGAAGACTGGCCCCGCCGACGGCGGGTAACGTCCGGTGCATGATCGAACGGGGTGGGGATCCGGGGGCGGACGGTGTCGTGGCCAGTCACGGCGCTCCGGAGGGCCGGGCGGGCTGGCTGCGCAGGGCGTTGCCGGACACCGGACCCCAGCGCGCGCTGGTGATGTCGAGCTTCGTGAACCGCGTCGGCACCGGCATGTTCCTGGCCACCTCGGCGCTGTACTTCACGGTGATCGTGGGCATCCCGGCGCGGCAGGTCGGCACCGGTCTGAGCATCGCCGGGATGGCCGCCTTGCTGGGCTCGGTGCCCGCCGGGACCCTGGCCGACCGGGTCGGCCCGCGCACCGTCCAACTGGTGACGCTCGCCGTCCAGACCGTGACGATGGCGCTGTTCGTGGTCGTGCACTCGTGGTGGGCCTTCACCGTCGTGGCCGCCTTCGACTACGTCGCGGACGCGGCGAACAACGCGGCCCGCGGAGCGCTGATAGGCCGGATCGGCGGCGAGCGCCCGGCGTTGTTCCGGGCGAAGCTGCGGACGTTCGTGAGCGTCGGGGTGGTGGCCGGGACGCTGCTCGCGGCGGTCGCGATCCAGATCGGGACGCGCGGGGCGTATGTCACGGTGATCCTGGTGAACGCGGTGTCGTATGTGGTCTGCGCACTACTGCTCCTGCGGGTTCCGAGCTTCGGGGCCCTGCCCAAGCCCGAGGGGGCGCGGCGTTTCGCGGCGCTGGCCGACCGGCCGTACGCGGCGTTCGCGATTCTCAATGGTCTGATCAACCTGCAGGCGGTCGTGGTGACGCTGCTGATTCCGCTGTGGATCGCGTCGCGGACGCACATCCCGCACTGGGCCGCCGCTGCTGTCTTCGGGCTGAACTTCGTCCTGGGAACAGCTCTGATGCAGCCGGTGGGGCGCCGGATAGAGACCACGGAGCAAGGCGGCAAGGCACTGCGCGTCGCCGGGCTCGCGATCGCTGCCGGGTGTGTGGTGCTGGCGGGAAGCGACTCGGGACCGCGGTGGTCCCAGACGCTGGTGTTGTTCGGTGGTGCGGCGGTGTTGTGCGCGGCCGGGGTGTGGGTGACGGCCGCGGGCTTCTCACTGAGTTTCGGACTGGCTCCCGCGCATGCTCAAGGGCAATACCAAGGACTCACCTTGCTCGGGCTCGATGCCGCGGGCGCGGTGGGACCGGCGTTGCTGACCGCGGTGGTGCTCGGACTCGGCGGGCCCGGCTGGGTGGTCGTCGGGGTGGGCTTCGCCGCCGCCGGGTTGACGGGGCCGGCGGTCACCCGGTGGGCGGAACGCACCCGGCCGGCAGAGGTCGCCGCCTCTTCGTGAGAACGGCTAGTGCCCGTGGCGCTCCGCCTTCAGCGGGCGCGTCATCAGCTCCTTGAGCATCTCCGCCGGTGCGCGTCCGTCGTGCACGATCGCGACCACCGTCTCGGCGATCGGCATCTCCACACCGTGCCGGTCCGCCAGTTCCAGCACCGCCTCGCAGGATTTCACGCCCTCGACGGTCTGTTTCACCTCCGCCTGCGCCTCCTCCAGCGTCAGGCCGCGGCCGAGGTGGACGCCGAAGCTGCGGTTGCGCGACAGCGGCGAGGCGCACGTGGCCACCAGGTCGCCGAGGCCGGCCAGGCCGGAGAAGGTGTAGGGGTCGGCGCCCAGGGCCGCGCCGAGGCGCGCGGTCTCGGCCAGGCCGCGCGTGATGAGGGTGGCCTTGGTGTTGTCGCCGAAGCCCATGCCGTCGGCGATGCCGACCGCCAAGCCGATGACGTTCTTCACCACGCCGCCGAGCTCCACGCCGGTCACGTCGCTGGCGGTGTAGGTGCGGAAGTAGGGGCCGTTCGTAGCGGCCTGCAGGCGCAGCGCCACGTCCTCGTCGCGGCTGGCGACCACCGAGGCGGCGGGCTGGCGGCGGGCGATCTCGGGCGACAGGTTGGGACCGGACACGACCGCGACGCGCTCGCGGCCGAAGCCGGTGACCTCGCGGATCACCTCGGTCATCCGCTTGGCGGTGCCGACCTCCAGACCCTTCATCAGCGAGACCAGGACGGTGTCGGGGTCGATGAGGTCCTTCCAGACCGTGAGGTTCGCGCGCAGGGTCTGGGCCGGGATGCTGAGGTAGGCGAACTCCGCGCCGGCCAGCGCCCCGCCGGGGTCGGTGGTGGCGCGGACCGTGTCGGGGAGCCGGACGCCGGGGAAGTACTCGGCGTTCTCGTGCTCGGTGTTGACCGCGGCGATCTGTGCCTCGCGGCGTCCGACCATCACGACCTCGTTGCCGGCGTCGGCCAGCACGATGCTCATCGCCGTGCCCCACATACCGGTACCGAAGACGGCACAACGCCTCATGCGCTCTCTACCTGCTTTCCGCTGTCGTCTTCGCCGTACTCGTTTCCGTACTCGTTTCCGTTCTCATTGTCCGTCCCGTTCACCGGCACGTAACGCCGGGTCGGCGGTTCCTCGCCGCGCAGCTTGGCCAGCAGCTCGGTGATGGCGTCCATGACGCGATCGGTCGCCTCCCGCAGCGTGTCGGCGGTCTGCGGCAGCCCGCGCAGGTCGTCCAGGTCCACCGGCGGCCCGGCCAGCATGATCATCCGCTTGCGCGGCAGCAGGTGCGGCCGCTTCTCGTGGTACGCCAGGATCTCCTGCGGTCCCCACTGTGCCACCGGGATCACCGGGCAGCCGGTGGCCAGCGCGATGCGCGCCGCGCCGCTCTTGGCCTGCATCGGCCATATCCCGGGGTCGCGCGTGATCGTGCCCTCCGGATACACCGCGACCGCCTGGCCGTTCTCCACCGCCGAGATCGCGTCACGCAAAGCGTTGGCGGCGTCGGCACTGTCCCGGTAGACCGGGATCTGCTTGGCCGCGCGCAGCACACCGCCGACGAACTTGTTCTTGAACACCCCGGACTTGGCCAGGAACCGCGGCACCCGGCCGTTGCCGTAGATGTAATGGCCGAACGCGAGCGCGTCCACATGCGAGATGTGGTTGGCCGCGATCACCACGCCGCCGGTCTTCGGGATGTTCTCGCCGCCTCGCCAGTCCCGCTTCATCAGCACGCGCAGCGGCGGCACCAGGACCACGACGATGAAGCGGAAGGCCGCGCCCTGCTTCCTGGGTGGCCGGTAGGGGGTGCTCGAGGACATCCCCCAAGTGTCCCCGAGTGCGGGGCGTCCGAACAAGTACGCCGGTCGTCGTTCCGGCGTGACAGGATCAAGTCATGCCCCGGTCAGACCTCTTCGAGCACGGCACGGACGCCACGGTCCGTACCGAGGGAAACACCAGCTGGTGCCTGGTGGTGCCGGTGAAACGACTGGGGCTCGCCAAGACCCGCCTGGCCGGCCCCGGCGTCCCGGCGCCGCTGCGCGAGCGACTGGCCCTGGCCTTCGCCGCGGACACCGTGACCGCGGCCCTGTCGGCGGCCCGCGTGGCCCACGCCGTCGTGGTGACGGACGACCCGCGGGCTTCGGAAGTCCTGGCCGCGATCGGCGCGACGATCGTCCCGGACGAACCGGATGCCGGATTGAATGCCGCATTCTTGTTCGGAGCCGCGACCGCCCGCCGGGAATTCGGAACAGGAATGGGTATCGCCGCCTGCACCGCCGATCTCCCGGCATTACGCGGCCCGGAGTTGGATATCGCATTGGCACAAATTGACGGCGAAGCCCGCTCTTTCATCGCCGACGCCCACGACATCGGCACCACGATGCTCTTCGCCCCGCCCGGCTCCGACCTGGACCCCCGCTTCGGCGGACCCTCCCGCGCCGCCCACACCGCCAGCGGCGCGCTGGAACTCCCGCCCGACCGCATCAGCTCACTGCGACGCGACGTGGACACCGCCGAAGACCTCGCCGACGCCCTGCTCCTGGGCGTCGGACCGCACACGACAGCGGCCTGGAGCGCACGGGAGCAGGTGTGCTCGGGTGTATAAACAGTGCGTGACGCGCAAAGAGGCCCAAGGCACCGCCAGGGTTTTCGACCCCACGACCCGCACCGGCACCGTCCTGCTGGACGACGGCACCGAGGTCGCCTACGACGCCGCCGCCTTCGACGCCGGCGGCCTGCGCCTGCTGCGGATCGGCCAGCGCGTGAAGATGAGCGTGGAAGACGGGCGCGTCACGGCGGTGACGCTGGTGACCCTGGCGCTGCCGGAGTAGCCCTCCGGGGAAGAACGCCGACGAGGCGGCGCCCGACCAGGGCACCGCCTCGTGAATCAGACCGCTGGGACTGGTGTCCCAGCCGCCTCAAGAACCCGGCTTCGACTACCGCTTCGCGGCGGTCTTCTTCGCCGGGGCCTTCTTGGCGGTGGTTCGCTTGGCCGGGGCGGCCTTCTTCGCCGGCGCCTTGGCGACCTTCTTCGCGACCGGCCGGGCCGCCGCCTTCTTGGCCGGGGTGGCCTTCTTGGCCGGGGCCTTCTTGGCGGTGGCGGCCTTCTTCGCCGCCGCCTTCACCACGGTCGCCTTCTTCGCCGCGGTCTTCTTGGCCGGGGTGGTCTTGCGGGCGGCGGTGGTCTTCTTGACCGGGGCCGCCTTCTTCGCCGTGGCCTTCACCGCGGTCTTCTTGGCCGGCGCCTTCTTGGCGACGGTCTTGGCGGCGGTGGCCTTGACCGCGGTCTTCTTGGCCGGGGCCGCCTTCTTGGCGGTGGCCTTCGCGGTGGTCTTCTTGGCGGCGGCCTTGGCGGCCGCGGGGGCCTTCTTGTCGCCGTTGACCATGTCCTTGAAGCCCTGGCCCGCCTTGAACTTCGGCGCCGAGGACGCCTTGACCTTCACCGACTCGCCGGTGCGCGGGTTGCGGGCGGTGCGCGCCGGGCGCTTGACCTTCTCGAAGGAGCCGAAGCCGGTGATGGAGACCTTGGTCCCCGAGGCCACCGTGGCGATGATCGCGTCCAGAACCGCGTCGACCGCGTCCCCGGCGTCCTTCTTGGACGCCTCGAGCTTGTCGGCGACGGCCTCGATCAGCTGGGCCTTGTTCATGTCTACCTACCCTTGGGGCTGTTGGTACGTCTTGCTCTGATTTCGGCCGTACGTCGCAAGCTTGCTCCGTATCAGAACCAATCGCACCGTATGGGGCGCCAGAGGGCGAATCAAATACCTAGGGGTTAAATCACCCTTGTGTCGCAGTGTTTTTCCCAGAAAGGGGGTCTACGGGGCTCGAAACGGCCCCTGGAGCGAGCACCGCGAGTTCGCTGAAAAACTCTTCCAAACGGTGTGCCGCGACGGTCACGTCATGGCGCGACAAAGCGGTGATGGCAAGCACCCGTTTGGTGAGTTCGGCACGCCGCTGCGCCGGGATCCGCGGATCCCCGAGCGCTTTGTGGACGTCCTTCAGCCGCGTGGCGAAGGCCGCGTAGCGAGAAGGGCGGGGCCGAAGAGGCACGTCCGGTGGCATCCACCCAATAGTGCCCCTCGACCCCGCCCAACCCAAAACTGATCAAGCGATGGCGTCAAGCGATGGCTCAGACTGCCGCGGGATGGCTCAGACTGCCGCGGGATGGCTCAGACTGCCGCGGGCAGCGTCTTCGGCTTGAACCTCGGACGCTCTTCCTCGAAGGCGTCGATCTCCTCACCGTGGCGCAGCGTCAGGCTGATGTCGTCCAGCCCTTCCAGCAGCCGCCAGCGCGTGTAGTCGTCCACCTCGAAGGTGAACACGTGGCCCTCGACGCGCACCTCGCGCGCCTGCAGGTCCACCGTCACCTCCAGCTCCGGGTTCTCCTCCACCAGCTTCCACAGGATCTCGATGTCCTCCTGCTTCAGCACCGCGGTCAACAAGCCGTCCTTGGCGGAGTTGCCCCGGAAGATGTCGGCGAACCGCGCCGAGAGCACCACCTTGAAGCCGTAGTCCTTCAGCGCCCACACCGCGTGCTCGCGCGAGGAGCCGGTGCCGAAGTCGGGGCCGGCGACCAGCACCGAGACGCCCTGGTACTGCTCCTGATTCAGGATGAACTCCGGGTCGGCGCGCCAGGCGGCGAACAGCCCGTCCTCGAAACCGGTGCGGGTGATGCGCTTGAGGTACACCGCCGGGATGATCTGGTCGGTGTCGACGTTGGACCGGCGCAGCGGCAGCGCGCGCCCGGTGTGCGTGGTGAACTTCTCCATGACTGAAACTCCTCCTCGGGCTCAGGCGGCCAAATCGGACGGGGACGACAGCGTGCCCCGGACCGCGGTGGCGGCGGCCACCAGCGGCGACACCAGGTGCGTGCGGCCGCCCTTGCCCTGGCGCCCCTCGAAGTTGCGGTTGGACGTGGACGCCGAGCGCTCGCCGGGGGCCAGCTGGTCGGGGTTCATGCCCAGGCACATCGAGCAGCCGGCGAACCGCCACTCGGCGCCGGCCTCGGTGAACACCTCGTGCAGGCCCTCGGCCTCGGCCTCCAGCCGCACCCGCGCCGAGCCCGGGACCACCAGCATCCGCACGCCCTCGGCGACCTTGCGGCCCTTGATGACGGCGGCGGCGGCGCGCAGGTCCTCCAGCCGGCCGTTGGTGCACGAGCCGAGGAAGACCGTGTCCACCTTGATCTCGCGCAGCGGCGTGCCGGCCTCCAGGCCCATGTATTCCAACGCCTTGCGGGCCGCGACCTTGTCGGTCTCGGCGGCGAAGTCCGTCTCCGGGTCCGGCACCGACGCCGACAGCGGCAGGCCCTGGCCGGGGTTGGTGCCCCAGGTGACGTAGGGGGTCAGCGCGTCGCCGTCGATGACCACCTCGGCGTCGAAGGCCGCGCCGTCGTCGGTGCGCAGCGTCTTCCAGTACGCGACCGCGGCGTCCCAGTCGTCGCCGGAGGGCGCGTGCGCGCGGCCCTTCAGGTAGGCGAAGGTGGTCTCGTCCGGGGCGATCATCCCGGCGCGGGCACCGGCCTCGATGGACATGTTGCAGACCGTCATCCGGCCCTCCATCGACAGCTTCTCGATGGCGTCGCCGCGGTACTCCAGGACGTAGCCCTGTCCGCCGCCGGTGCCGATCTTCGCGATGACCGCGAGGACGATGTCCTTGGCCGTGACGCCCTCGGCCAGCTCGCCGGTGACCGTGACGGCCATCGTCTTGAACGGCTTGAGCGGCAGCGTCTGGGTGGCCAGCACGTGCTCGACCTCGCTGGTGCCGATGCCGAACGCCAGCGCGCCGAAGGCACCGTGGGTGGAGGTGTGCGAGTCGCCGCACACCACGGTCATGCCCGGCTGGGTCAGGCCCAGCTGCGGCCCGACCACGTGCACGATGCCCTGCTGGGCGTCGCCCAGAGAGTGGATGCGCACCCCGAAGTCGGCGCAGTTCTTGCGCAGCGTCTCGATCTGCAGCCGGGACACCGGGTCGGCGATCGGCTTGTCGATCTCCAGCGTCGGGGTGTTGTGGTCCTCGGTGGCGATGGTGAGGTCGGGGCGGCGCACGGCCCGGTTCGCCTGGCGGAGCCCGTCGAAGGCCTGCGGCGAGGTCACCTCGTGCAGCAGGTGCAGGTCGATGTAGAGCAGGTCGGGCTCGCCGTCGGCCGAGCGGACCACATGGTCCGCCCACACCTTCTCGGCCAGGGTGTGGGACATCGTCGCTCCTGTCTTCCCACTACGGTCGGCTCTGTCGTCGGCGTCTCGCGGCCGGGGAGCGCGCAGCGGGAAGGATCATTCGCGGCGCACGCCTTGCGTCTCGGGATCTGAGACGGCAGAATTCGGTCTATGGACAACTCTAGCGGAGTCGGCGTCCTGGACAAGGCCGCCGTCGTACTGAGCGCCCTGGAAGCGGGCCCCACCACCTTGGCGGGCCTGGTCACGGCCACGGGATTGGCGCGCCCGACCGCTCACCGGCTGGCCGTGGCCCTTGAGCATCACCGTCTCGTATCCCGGGACATGCAGGGCCGCTTCATCCTCGGCCCCCGGTTGCAGGAACTGGCCTCGGCGGCCGGCGAGGACCGGCTGCTGGCCGCCGCCGGACCGGTCCTGGCCGCGCTGCGCGACCACACCGGGGAGTCGGCGCAGCTCTACCGCCGCCAGGGCGACCTGCGGGTCTGTGTGGCCGCCGCGGAGCGCATGTCGGGGCTGCGCGACACCGTGCCGATCGGCTCGGCGCTGCCGATGACCGCGGGCTCGGCGGCGCAGATCCTGCTGGCCTGGGAGGAGCCGGACCGGCTGCACCGCGGGCTGCAGGGCGCGCGGTTCACCGCCACCACGCTGGCCGGCGTGCGCCGCCGCGGCTGGGCCCAGTCGGTGGCCGAGCGCGAGCAGGGCGTGGCCTCGGTCTCGGCACCGGTGCGCGGCCCCAACAACCGGGTCATCGCCGCGGTGTCGGTGTCCGGCCCGATCGAGCGGCTCACGCGCCAGCCCGGACGGCTGCACGCGCAGTCGGTGGTGGAGGCCGCGGCCCGGCTGAGCGAGGCCGTGAAGCGCGGCTCCTAGGCACGGGAGGCACACTGGACGGGTGAGACCCTTTCGGAGTCGACGACACAACGGCGTGTCCGTCGCCCGCGCCATGGGAGCACTGCTGGCCCTCGGCATGGCGGCGACGACAGCGAGCTGTGCGGCGCACAGCACAGCCCCGGCGAAGCCGTCCCCGACAGCCGTCTCCCCGGTGAAACTCGACGGGCCGGTCTACGGAAAGCCCGCCGACGGCGGCACCGCGGTGTTCGCCGCGACGGAGAACGACACGGTCTACGCGCTCTCACCGGCCGACGGGTCGGTGATGTGGAGCAAGCACCTGGCCGAGCCCTTTCGGCCGCACACCTGCGGGAACATCAATCCGCTGGGGATCACGGGCGCGCCCGCCTACGATCCCGCTTCTCATCTTGTGTACGTGGTCGCGGAGGACGCGGACGCGCACCACGTGCTGTACGGACTCAGCGCGGCGGACGGGCACGTCGTCTCGCACGTCGCGGTCGATCCCCCGGTCGGCGACCGCGCCTACCTGCAACAGCGTTCGGCGTTGACGCTCTGGCACGGCCACGTGTTCGCGACGTTCGGCGGCCTGTTCGGGGACTGCGGAACCTACACCGGAGCGGTCGCGTCCGTAGACGCCGCCTCGGGATCCGTGAACTGGTTCGAGGCCTCGTCGAGCGGACGCGGCGGCATGTGGGCCCCCGGCGCGCCGGCGATCGGCACGGACCGCCTGTACTTCTCGATCGGCAACGGCGACGCGGTGCAGGCCGGGCAGCCCTATGACGGCACCGACTCGGTGGTCGCCCTGGATGTGAACGCCAAACGGGTGGACTTCTTCGCCCCGGCGTCCTGGGCTCAGGACAACGGGGCCGACCTGGACCTGGGGTCGATGAATCCGGTGCTGGCGGCCGGGCATGTGATCATCGCCGGTAAATCAGGGCAGGGATACCTGCTGGATCCGGCCGCCCTGGGCGGCATCGGCGGCGGGACCCCGTTCCAGGCGTGCTCGGCGTTCGGGGCGGCCGCGGCGGACGGGGACGTGGTGTATCTGCCGTGCGCGGACGGCACGCGCGCCTTCCGGATCGGGGATCAGGTGACGCCGCTCTGGCACGCCGCGCACACCAACGGGCAGCCGGTCCTGGCCGGCGGCCTGGTCTGGGCCGCCGACTACGACAGCGGCGTGCTGTACGCGCTCGATCCGGCCACCGGCCATGCCGCCCGGCAGATCGCCGTCGGAGCGCTGCCGCACTTCGCCACGCCGGCCGTCGTCGGGGACAAGCTGTTCCTGGGAACGGCGAAGGGTGTGGCGATCATCGGCGTGCGGTCATAAAACCCGACCGCCGCCGCGGCTTCGGCTACCGCCCCGTGACCTGCCGCCGCGCCGCTTCAACGGTCTGCTCCAACAACACTGCGATCGTCATCGGCCCGACGCCTCCGGGCACCGGCGTGATCAGGCTCGCCTTCTCCACTGCCGACGCGAAGTCGACATCGCCGACGTTGCCGGGGTTGTAGCCGGCGTCGACGACGACGGCGCCGGGCTTGATGTCGGCGCCCTTGATGAAGTTCGGCCGCCCGACCGCGGCGATGAGGATGTCGGCTTCGCGCGTGTGCGCGGCGAGGTCGACCGTCTTGGAGTGGCAGTACGTCACCGTCGCGTCCCGGGCCAGCAGCAGCATGCCCACCGGCTTGCCGAGGATCGGGCTGCGGCCCACCACCACCGCGTGCTTGCCGGCGAGTTCGACCTCGTATTCGTCCAGCAGCCGCAGGATGCCGCCGGGGGTGGCCGAGGCGAAGCCGGGCTCGCCGAAGGCCATGGCGGCGAAGGAGTGCATGGTCACGCCGTCCACGTCCTTCTCCGGCGCGATGGCCTCGAAGGCGGTGCGCTCGTCGATGTGCGCGGGCACGGGGTGCTGGAGCAGGATGCCGTGCACGTCCGGGTCCTGCGACAGCTCGGTGAGCGCGGCGACCAGCGTCCCGGTGGTGATGGTGTCGGGCAGCTCCACGTGCCACGAACCGATCCCGGCCTTCGCACTGCGGTTCTGCTTCATCCGGACGTAGGTGACCGAAGCCGGATCCGAGCCGACGAGCACGGTGGCCAGACACGGGGTCACCCCGGTGGCGGCCGTCAGGGCGGCCGCGTCGGCGGCGGCCTTCTCCACGATGTGCCGGGCTGCTTCGGTGCCGTTCATGAGCATGGGCACGCCTCCTGGGCGGCTTGAAGGAAGTCGCCCAGGCGCACGGCATAGACACAGCGAGTGTCAGGCCGCTCCCCGGTGGTGTCCCACCTGAACGCCAGTCACGGCCTGACAGCACTCTACGTCACGAGCAGAATGACGCGGCAGACTACGCGTCCGGCGCGATCTTCGCCATCGCGTTGATGATGCGGTCCATCGCGTCGCCGCCCTTGGGGTCGGTGAGGTTGGCGAGCGTCTTCAGCGTGAAGCGCATCAGCATCGGGTGCGACAGGCCGCGCTGGGTGGCCAGGCGCATCACCTTCGGGTTGCCGATCAGGCGGACGAACAGGCGGCCCATCGTGTAGTAGCCGCCGTAGGTCTCCTTCAGCGCGCGCGGGTACGCCGACAGCGCCAGCTCCCGCTCCGGGCCGGCCGGACGCGCCAGGGCCTGGGCGATCACGTCCGCGGCGAGTTCGCCGGACTCCATCGCGTAGGCGATGCCCTCGCCGTTGAACGGGTTCACCATGCCGCCGGCGTCGCCGACGAGCAGCACGCCGCGGGTGTAGTGCGGCTGGCGGTTGAAGCCCATGGGCAGCGCGGCGCCGCGGATCGGCTCGGTGCGGTTCTCCTCGTTGAAGCCCCACTCCTCGGGGGTGTTCTTCAGCCAGGCGCGCAGCAGGTCGGGGTACTTCACGTTGCGGAAGGACTTGGTGGTGTTCAGGATACCCAGGCCCACGTTGGAGGTGCCGTCGCCCATGCCGAAGACCCAGCCGTAGCCGGGGAGCAGGCGCTCGCCGTCCCAGAGCTCGAGCCAGGACTCGAGGTAGTCGTCGTTGGTGCGCGGCGACTTGTAGTAGGTGCGGTAGGCGACGCCCATCGGGCGGTCGTCGCGCTTGTGCAGGCCCAGCGCGATGGACAGCCGGGTGGAGTTGCCGTCGGCGGCGACGATCAGCGGGGCGTGGAAAGCGGTCTCGCGCTTGGCGCCGTCGCCGTCGGTGATGCGCGCGGTCACGCCGATCACCCGGTTGCTGCGCGGGTCCACGATCGGGCCGGTGACGTTGGTGTTCTCGTGCAGCCGGGCCCCGGACTTCTCCGCCTGCCGCGCCAGGATCTGGTCGAAGTCGGCACGCGGCCGCACCAGTCCGTAGTTGGGGTACGCGGCCAGCTCCGGCCACGGCATCTCCAGCCGCATGCCGCCGCCGATGATCCGCAGGCCCTTGTTGTGCAGCCAGCCGGCTTCCTCGGAGGTGTCGATGCCCATCCGCACCAGCGACTTGACCGCGCGCGGCGTCAGGCCGTCGCCGCAGATCTTCTCCCGCGGGAACTGGGACTTCTCCAGCAGCAGGACGTCCAGGCCCGCGGTGGCCAGATGGTGGGCCGTCGCCGAGCCCGAGGGCCCGGCCCCGACCACGATGACGTCGGCGACGTTCTCCGAGGGCACGGCCTCGCTCGGAGCGGCGGAAGAGGTTTGCGCGGTCACCCGCCCGATTCTAAGCGCAGGCGGTACGGGACCTGCGGTCAGGCCGGTGCGAGCGCGGCACGGCGCCGGGCCGCTTGCCCGGCGCCGCGCACGGTGGTCGGATGAGACGTCCGTGACGGTGCTGACCTTCGAACCGGCCGGCGGCACAGCGCCGCGCGCCGGCGTCATCCACCACCTCGCGCTGCTCTCGGTGCTGAACAGTGCCGACCCGGGTGTCGCGGCGGTCGTGGCGCTCAACCCCGCGGGTCTGGATCTGGGCGCCATGGAGCCGGAGGACCGGCGCCGCCTCGAAGAGCGGGTCGGCATCGCGGCGGGCCGGCTGACCGACTATTCAGCCATCGAGTTCGTCCGGCCGGGTTCGCCGCCGACGCTGATCCAGCACGGCACCGACGACGAGATCCAGCCGATCGACGGGGTACGCAGGTTCCGGGACGCGATGACGAACGCCGGCAACGAGTGTGCGCTGGTGGAGTACCAGGGCGCCGAACACGCCTTCCATTACCCCGACGGCAACTACTTCGACGAGGTGATGGCGGCAGCTACCCGGTTCCTGCTCGACCGGCTCGACCGCTGACCGCCCCTTGGGATCAGTCGTCCAGCACTACGAATAGCGCTACGAAGCGTCCCCGCTACGGCGCCACCCCGCCCCGGCTGGGCGCCGGCTTCAGCTTCGCCGTGTTGTCCACCGCCGGGTGCTCCTTGCCGGCCGGGCCGGCGGCGAAGGCCAGGAGCATGTTGGCCGTCACCTGCTGGGCGAAGGTGTGGGCGGCGGCGTCCATCTTGTCGGTGCAGCCGCCGCTGACCAGCGCGCAGTTCCAGCGCATGGTGCCGGTCGCGAAGACGCCCGCGCCGGAGGGGACCGTGTAGTACGCCGAGTCCGCGTAGGAGGCCTTGCCCTGGCAGGTGATCGGCGAATGGGTGAGGGCCTCGATCGGGTGCGGCGTGGTCGAGTCCGACACCACCCGGTCGTACTCCACGCCGATCAGACCCTTGAACGACTGCCCCGCGTGCGCGTCGGTGCCGGCCAGCAGCCACGACGTCGGGTCGTACACCACCATGTTGGCGTTCGCCGGGTTGCACTCGTAGTACACCCCGGTCAGCACGTTCTCCGGCCGCGGATCCGGCGGGTAGCGCCAGTCCTGCGTCGACTCCTCCGGGTTGGTCACGTGCATCGGGTCCTCGGCCGCGTCCTTGTAGTCCACCTGGATGCGGTCCTTGCCCAGCGGCGAGTCCTGGAAGCGGATGTGCCGGAAGATCGCGTTCGCGCCGAGGAAGGCGAGGTTCGTCCCGGCGTCGCGCGCCTGCGTCAGGGTCTGGCGCATCTGGGTCGAGTAGTACTCGTCGTGGCCCAGCGAGATGATCGCCCGCGCGCCCTGGAACATGCCGGGGTTCTCGTGCAGGTCCAGATCGGTGGCGTACGCGAGCTGCAGGCCATGAGCGGCCGCCAGCTTCTCGGCGAAGACGATCGAGGACTGCTCGTAGGTCTGGAAGCGGTCCGCGCCGGTGGTGTCGTAGGGCCGGTCGAAGGACACGATGCGGGCCCGGTGCGCGTAGTCGTTCCTCGGGCCGCCGCTGTAGAGGTCGTAGCCGCCGTACTCGTTGTACGCCTGCCACGTGGTGACGCCGTTGAGCAGCACCACCTTGCCGGCCGTGGTGGTGGACTTGACGGTGACCGGCACGAACCGCGAGCCCTTCACCTTGCCGCCGACGGCGTCCAGCCGGACCAGGTAGGAGCCCTCCGGCCACCCGCTGGTGGTGACCGTCATCGACGGCTCCCACTTCGTGCTCACCGTGTTCACCTGTGCCTGCACCGTGGCCGCCGGCTGCACCTTGCCTGCGGTCGCCGGGGACTTCCACACCTGCCGGGCCTGTGTCCCGCCGTAGTAGCCGATCCGGAAGGCCGTGGCTGTGAACTGCGGCGCGGTGGTGTTCACATACAGCTTGAAGCTCTGCCCCGAGGTCACCGCGATCTGGTCGGCGTAGCCCTCGATGCCGTGGTCGGCGCCGGAGTCGATGCCGTGGTTCCAGTTGGGCGCCCCGGGCTGCGCGTTCTCCGCCGCGACGTCCAGAGCCCCAGCGGGAGCCCCAGTAGGACCGTCGCCGGAAGCGCCCGGGCTGCTGCTCTGCGCGGCGCCGGGACCTCCGCCGTTGTTCGGGCCCGAATGCTTCGAACCGCCCCCCGAGCACGCCGCGGCCGAGGCCAGGACCAGCACCGCGGTGACGAGCGCTGCCGCCCTGCTTATTCGAGCCTTCACAGGCTCAGTCTTCCTTATATGCGCGATGCAATGCGACGATTCCGCCAGTCAGGTTACGGTGCGCGACCCGCCGCCAGCCCGCGCCGCCGATCACGGCCGCCAGCTCCCGCTGGTCCGGCCAGGCCCGGATGGACTCGGCGAGGTAGACGTAGGCGTCCGGGTTCGAACTCACCTTCGTCGCCACCGCGGGCAGCGCCTTCATCAGGTACTCGATGTACAGCGTGCGCAACGGCGCGACCGTCGGGTGCGAGAACTCGCAGACCACCAGCCGCCCGCCGGGCTTGGTGACGCGCAGCATCTCGCGCAGCGCGCCCTCGGTGTCCTGGACGTTGCGCAGCCCGAAGGAGATGGTCACGGCGTCGAAGACGCCGTCCCGGAACGGCAGCCGGGTGGCGTCGCCGGCGGCGAAGGTCAGGTGCGGCAGGCGGCGCTTGCCGACCTGGAGCATGCCCAGGGAGAAGTCGCAGGAGACGGTCTCGGCCCCGGCGGCGTGGAACGGCTGCGTGCTGGTGCCGGTGCCGGCCGCGAGGTCCAGGACCCGCTGCCCGGGCCCGGCGTCCACCGCCTGGCGCACGGCGCGCCGCCACAGCCGCGTCTGGCCGAGCGCCAGCACGTCGTTGGTCAGGTCGTAGCGCTCGGCCACGCCGTCGAACATGGCGGCGACCTCGTGCGGCTGTTTGTCCAGGGATGCTCGGCTCACGGGGCGATTCTCTCACCCGGGGTCGCCGGAGCCCGTACCGCCTCAGACAGTCCGGTGCACGATCGTGCCGCCGAGCACCGTGGCCACACACGTGCCGTGGTCGATCAGCCGCGTGTGGGGATCGCCGTCACCGTCCGCGCCGCCCGCCACCGAGAACACCGCGAAGTCCGCGCGGACCCCGGGCTCCAGCCGCCCGACCCGGTCCGGCCCCTGGCCGAGCCCGAGCGCGGCCGCGCCGCCGAGCGTCGCCGCCTCCACGATGCGCCGGTCCAGATCGTCCGCGGCGTAGCCCTGGGCCCGGGCCACGGCCTTCAACGCCCGCGCCTCGTCCAGCAGATCGAGCGAGGGCGAGGAGGCGGCTGAGTCGGTACCGATGCCGATCGGCGAGCCCTCGGCCAGATAGGCGGCCACCGGCGGCTCCCCGGCCTCCAGGATCCGGTTCGAGCGCACGCACAACGCCACGGCGGTGCCGCGCTCCCGCAGCAGCGCACGGTCGGACTCGCTGGCATGGACGCCGTGCGCGATGTGGCAGTCGGCGCCGAGCGCGCCGCGCGCGTCGGCCCACTCCACCGGCGTCATGCCGGTACCGCGGTCGAGGATGTCGGAGAAGTCGAGGCCGAACTGCTTGGCGTTGTCGGCGAAGGGGCCGGTGCCGGTCAGCACGTACTCCGATTCCTGCGTGGTCTCGGCGATGTGCGGGTGCAGGCGCTTGCCGCCCCCGTGCGCTATGGCGACGCAGTCCTCGTAGACACCGGTGCTGATGGTGAAGGGCGTGTGCGGCGAGACGCCGCGGACCGGGCCGCCGGCCCCGTCGACCGCCGCCACGAAGTCCGCCCGCTTGCCGGCCGCCCACGAGGCTTCGTCGGCGAAGACCGCCTCGATGTAGGCCACGCCGCGGATCCCGCTGCGCGCGATCGCCGAGAGCACCACCGGCTCGGTCACGATGTCGGCGACCGCCGTGGTCCCGGTCTTCAGATACGCGTGCAGCCCGCGCCGGGTGGACTCCTGCCACATCGCGTCGGTGAACGTCGCCCGGCGCGCGACCATCTGGTGCAGCCACTCGGGGAACGGCAGGCCGGAGGACGCCAGGTCCCCGAAGTCGTAGTACTGCGTGTGCGCGTGGCTGTTGACCAGTCCCGGCGTGAGGATGCCCGGCCAGTCGCGCACGCGCGCCCGCGGGTGCGCCGCGACGAGATCGGCACGGGTACCGACCGCGACGACGCGGTCGTTGTCGACGACGATCGCGCCGTCGGCGATCGGGGCGGAGGTCATGGGCAGGACGAGCGGGGCGGCGTGGAGGGTCAGCACCGTTCGAGGTTAAGGCAAAGCCGCCGGGCCGGTGCGCCATGGCACCGGCCCGACGGCCTGTCGCTTGATCGCAGCCCCTGATCAGACGGATTCAGATCAGATGCAGCTTCGGATCAGACGCGGTTCTGGTGGAAACAGCCTCAGTCGCAGTCGCGGCCGAGCTCCGGCAGCACCTTCGTGTGCTCGATCCGCACCGCCTGCAGGCGCTGCGGGTCCAGGCCGAGCAGGCGCAGGATGGTCGGGGCGATCTGCGTGGTCTCGACCTGCCGGCTGTTCACGCCGCGCGCGCTGACACCCGCGCCGGACACCACGATCGGCACGTCGCGGTCGTCCGCGGCCGCGCCGCCGTGCTCGGCGATCTTGCCCTTGCCGCCGGTGTACACCACGCCGTGCTGCGCGATGCCGAACAGGTCCGGCACCCGGTTGTCGCCCGGCTGCACGTGGAAGTACTGACGGGCCGCGGCGCCGGCGTAGACGGTGGTCAGGCCGCCGTGCGTGAAGGGCTTCGCGGCACCGGTGATGCCGTTGCCCGTGCCGCTCTGCGCGAGCAGGTAGTTCTTGGCGAAGTCCGCCGCGGCCTGGCTGCGGTCGTTCAGCCACAGCAGCATCGCGTCGTCGTCGACGGAGAACGCGACCAGGTCGCCGGCGCCCGGGTGGGCCTTCTTCCACGCCGCGTTCAGACCGTCGAGCAGCGGGCCGTCGTCGATGCGGGTCAGCGCGGCCGGGTTCTTCGGCGACTGGCCGTGCTTGGCCGACAGGATGATGGTGGTGCTCTTGGCCAGGCCGTCCTTCTTCAGCTCGGCGGTGAACCGGCCGACCTCGCTGTTGACGAAGTCCAGCGAACCGGACAGCAGCGGGCCGGGGGTCTGGCCGTCGGCGAGGTAGCCGCCGGCCTGGCCCTCGGAGGTCGGCAGCTTCTCCGCGGTGGAGACGGACTGGAAGTTCAGACCGAAGATCGCCGGGGTGCCGACCTTGGTCTTGCCGCTGTGGTCGTAGCCGTCGATCTCGTTCAGGACGGCCTGGACCTTGTAGTTGTCGTACTGCCGGGTCGCGGCGTTGTCCGTGGTCCAGTCCTGACCCGCGGCCAGCGCCGGGTCCTGGCTGTTGATCTCCGGGGTGAACAGGTCCTGGATGCCGTTGCCCTGCGGGCCGGACAGGATGTCGTAGGCCGCGTGCTTGTCGGACCACGCGGTGCGCAGACCGGCGTCGGCGATCACGTTGAAGATCGTGTTCACCTGAAGGTAGTTGTTCGGGTAGACCGGCTTGCAGGTCTTCGGGTCCACCGGGAGCTTGGCCGGGTTGATCAGGCTCTTGGCGTCGCCGGTCAGGTTCAGGATCGAGTTCGGCAGGCCGGTCAGGCCCTGGCCGGCGTCGATCGAGTCCTTGTTCCAGTCCAGGTCCTCGGTGAGGTCCACCTCGGCGCCCGGCTTGACGCTGCCGTCGCACTTCGTGGTGCCGGCCGGCAGCAGGCCGTGGTTGTAGGTGTCGTCGTAGTAGACGCCGGTGGTGCCCGGGTCGCCGCCGGTGACCTGCGCGGTCATGCCCGGGAAGGAGTCCGACGGGACCGGGGTCGAGGCCGCGGAGTAGTCCACGCCGCCCTTGACCAGCGCGGCCAGCGCCGAGTTCGGGTGCTGCTTCACGTACCAGGCGAGGTCCGACTGGTGCAGGCCGTCCACTGAGATGAGCAGTACGTGCTTCGCCGGAGCGTGCGTCTTGCCGTGCGAGGCTGCCTGGGACGGGGCGGCGGCCAGAACCCCGCCGAGCAGGGCGGTCAGGCCGCCGGCGACGGCGAGCCGGGTGACGGTGCGGGACAAGGCAGGGGCCTCCTCGTGATGCGCGACCAGCCCGGGATGGCCGGTCGCCGCGAGGTATCCTGCGAGGCGAAGGTGGCCGCAGGCCGCACCGGTGGCTGAACAGCGTCCCAACGGAGCGCCGCCAGACGATGACCGGGGCGACAAACGCCGGACACCGGGTTTGACAGAGGCCTGATCAGCCGAGTCCGTGCGCTGCCAGAGCCGCCGCGAGGTCCTCCGGACGCCGGGTCGGCGCCAGCCACAAAGTGCTCTCCCGCGCCTCGTACCGCCGCGAGAACGAGGCGACGTTCAGATAGTTGCCGAAGTACCGCCGGGGCCGCGGCGGCCGAGCCTGAACGCCGGTGAGCTCGCCGAGCTCGACGACCAGCACAGCGCGGGCGAACGGCGGGACCAGTACGCCGGCGGCGAGCGTGTAGTGCGAGTGGCCGCGCGGGACGCCCCAGTACCGGTTGGCGCTGAAGATCCGGCGGGCCTTCAGCATGGCGTCGACCAACCCCGCGCTGGTCTCGATCCGCGCCGACCGCACGACGGCCCACGGGGCCTGATACGAGTCGGGGCCGCCGTCGAGCGCCCCGACCCGGATTCCCGCGTCGTCCATCACGATCCCGGTGCGGCGGTTCCGCCACAGCAGGCTGATATAGGCGATGAACGGCGGACACAGGGGTACGGCGACCACGGCGACGAACCACACCGGGTCCACCGCGACGCCGAGCACCGCCCCGGCCAGCATCAGCACGGCCGGGACGACACCTCCGGCCGCGATCAGGGGCCAGGTCAAGGCGGCGCGGGTCTCCCGGTACTCGGCCGTCGCGGGAGCACTCACCAGGCGCCGGTGGCCAGGAGCCGGGTGAGCAGGCCGCGCAGGCCTTCGGCATCCACCAGCACGACGTCGTCCGGGTTCCGCGGATCGCCCTTGAACAGCCGGACCCGCGCCGACGCGCCGGCGCCGATGACCGAGAGCCCGGCTTCGGTGACCGGCTTGCCGTCGTTGTGCTTGAACCGGCGGACGGTGTACGGATACGTCCCGTCCTTGTCCTGCCGGGGCACCAGGGCCACCTCGGCCAGGATGCCGACGGCCGCGGCCTCGGAGACCAGGCGATAGCGCGTCATCCAGCCCAGCGGGCCCAGGTTCTTGAGGTGCTTGTACGCCCCCGGCGGCAGCGCCACCGGCTCCTCGACCACGACGCCGCGCACCGGCTGCTCGATGTCGCCGACCGCGAAGAACTGCAGGCAGCGCGTCTGCCGGCCCTCGACCTCGGTCGCCGCCACATAGGTCGGCCGCTCGCACGCCGCCAGAACGATGCCCAGTTCCGGCGACACGCTCCAGGCCGACACGCCGGGCCCCTCGGGGGCGTCGTCCAGCAGCAGACCGCGCTCGCGCAGGGTCGCCAGGTTCGCGTCCATGGCCTTCGTCCGGCGCTTCTCGCCGAACTCGTTCCAGGCCTGGACGACCTCTTGCTCGAACAGCGCCTGCTTCGGGCCGCCCAACACACAGCGTTCCATCGCCGACAGCACGGCCAGATCGACCGTCTCCCCGGCCGCGGCCCGCTCGAAGAGCCGGACCGCCGCCGCCTCGCGTTCCCGCGGTGTCATCAATGCCTCGGTGTCCATGTCGTCCTCGTGCCGCCGCTAGAAGATGCTGGTGACGGCGTGCCACGCCGACTTCGCCGCATGGCCGACGTCCTTGGCCCCGGTCACGACGCCGTGCGCGACGTCCTTCGCCGCGACGACAGTACCGTGGCCGACCGCGTTGCAGACGTTGGTGAACGGCTTCCAGTGGTGGTACAGGAAATTGCCCGCCAGGTACAGGCCGGTGCCGATCATCACGACCTCGCCGGCCACCGGGATCTCGTCCATCATCAGGTTGGCCGCGATCAGTCCGCCGTTGATGCCGGCCGCGCCGCGGTCCACCCAGCCCATGGCGCCCTTGTCCGGCGGCCACACGACGGTGAGGCCGTCGGCCAGCAGGCCCAGCCCGCTCAGCCCGGCGCTCAGGCCCCGGATGCCGACGATGCCGCGCGCGGCCAGCGACAGCCAGCCCGGGGAGAAGGCCTCGAAGGCGTCGATCTCGCCGCCGGCCCGCTCGGCCAGCTGCGCCGCCTCGATCAGGGCCTCGACGGCGGACTTGCCCTCGGCCTTGAGGCCCTCGGCGGCCTCGACCGCCTCGTCCACGCCCTTGACCCACTCGGAGGGCTGGCCGGCGACCTCCTTGAGCATGTCGATCCACTTGTCGGCGGCCACGATGTCCAGCGGCGACAGGATGCCCTCGAGGATGATGCGGTAGGGCTCGATCTGCTCGGAGAAGGGCTTGCTCTCCTCCTCGCCGGAGCCCTTCTTCGCCGCCTCGTTGTAGCGGTCGTTGAGCTCGTGCGCCTTCGCCTGGACGCCGGAGGCGGCGGTCTGCGCGTCGGAGACGTCCTGCTGCTTCAGGTGCCCCGGGCCGGCCTTCTCCTGCTGGGCGGAAGCGAGGTCGGCGGCGGCGCCCTTCGCCTGGTTCTCCAGCGTGGCGGCCTCGGACTGGAACCCGGAGAGCTGGCCCACCCAGGCCTTGGAGGCGTCGGCCATCTTCTGCGCGTCGTCGATGACCGACTGCAGCGCCGGGATCACCTTCTGGAAGACCTCGACCTCGGTGCGCTGCGCCGCGTCGCCCTGCCAGGGCCCGGTGTCGATCCCCTTGAGCAGGGTCATGATCGAGTTCAGTTCGGTGATCGCGGCGTCGTGCTTGCGGGCCAGGGTCTGGGTGCCCGCGACGTCCCCCGGCGTCGGGTCCCAGCCCAGGTTCGGCATCGGCCGGGCGTGCGCGCTCACGCGATCACCCGGTGGCCGCCCGCGCTGTGCGCGAGGTTCCGGTCAGCGGCGTCGAACGTGGTGCCCACGTCCTTCACCTTGCCGGCCAGGTCGTTCACACAGATCGCGAGCAGGCCCACCCGGCCGCCGAGGTTCTCCTGCATCTTGGTGATGCCCTCGATCAGCGGATCGGCGCCGACCACGTCGACGTCGTTCCCCTGCACCGACTTGCTCAGCGTCTGCATCCGTGTGGCCGCCTGGTTGAGCGCCGACACGATGGCGCTCAGCGTGGCGTCGTCCAGCTTCAACGTCCCTGACATGACCCACCCCCCGTCGCAGGCGAACCTGCGCGATAGTCGTGTGCCCCCCGGCTTTATCCGGGACAACGTAGCCAGATAACCCCGTCGTCCACAAGCACACTGATGATACCCGCGGGGCTCAGTTCACCTTGCGCTCCCGTCCCTCCCAGTACGGTTCGCGCAGTTTGAACTTCTGCAGCTTGCCGGTCGCGGTGCGCGGCAGCGACTCCCGGAACTCCACGGTCGTCGGCGCCTTGTAGCCGGCGATCAGCCCCTTGCAGTGCTTGATCACCTCGGCCTCGGTGGTGGCCCGCGAGGAGTGGTCCTCCTTCAGGACAACCAGGGCCTTGATGGTCTCGCCCCACTTCTCGTCCGGCACGCCGATCACCGCGCACTCGGCGATCCCCGGGTGCTTGTAGAGCGCGTCCTCGACCTCGATGGAGGACACGTTCTCGCCGCCGGTGATGATGACGTCCTTCTTGCGGTCGGAGATGGTCAGGTAGCCGTCGCCGCTGATCGCGCCGCCGTCGCCGGTGTGGAACCAGTCCTCGGCCAGCGCCCGCGCGGACTCCTCGGGCTGCTGCCAGTAGCCCTGGAGCACCACGTTGGAGCGCACCAGGACCTCGCCCTCGTCGTCGGTGACCATGCGGGTGCCGAGCGAGGGGACGCCGGCGCGCATCAGGTTCTGCGCGCGCTCCAGGCTCGACAGGCCGTCCCACTCCTTCCGGGTCCGGTTCACGGTGACCAGCGGGGCGGTCTCGGTCAGACCGTAGATCTGGTTGAACTGCCAGCCCAGCACGTCCTCGACCTGCTGGATCACGGTGCTCGGCGGCGGCGCGCCGGCCACGACCACCCGGACCCGGTCCCGGCCGGGGATCTCGCCGTCCCACTCCTCGGCCGCCGCCAGCACCATGGCGATGACGGTCGGGGCGCCGTTCAGGAGCGTGACGCCGTGCTGCTCGATCCGCCGCAGGATCTCGGCCCCGTCGACCTTGCGCAGCACGATCTGCTCGGCGCCGAGGCCGGTCACGACGTAGGGCATGCCCCAGCCGTTGGCGTGGAACATCGGCAGCGTGTGCAGGTAGACGTCCCGGTCGCTGACGCCCAGGTGCAGACCCATAAGGACGGCGTTCAGCCAGATGTTGCGGTGTGTCAGCTGCACGCCCTTCGGCCGCGCGGTGGTGCCCGAGGTGTAGTTGATGGTCGCGGTGTCGTTCTCGCCGACGGCGTGCCGCACCGGCTCGTGGTCGCCCTCGAAGAACAGCGCGTCGGTCTCCGCGCCGATGACGAAGCGGTGCCGCGCCGTCACGCCCTTGAGCGCGTCGTCGACCTCGGGGTCGACGAGCAGCACTTCCGCCCCGCTGTGCTCGACGATGTAGGCGACCTCGTCGGCCCGCAGCCGGAAGTTCACCGGGACCAGGACCCGCCCGTATCCGCTCACTCCGAAGAACGAGGTCAGCAGGCGCGCGGAGTTGTGCGACACCACCGCCACCCGCGCCCCCGCGCCGACGCCCAACCGGTCCAACGCCGCCGCCTGCGCCCGCGCCCGCCGGGCGATGTCCTTGTAGGTGAGGGTGCCCCAGGACGGCGCGGGCTGGTCGGGCTCGTCGACGACCGCGGCACGGTCACCGTAGACGGCTTCTGCGCGGTCCAGGAAGTCGGAGACAGTGAGGGGAATCTGCATCCCCTCACTGTCTTACTTCCGAGTAGCTCTGCATAGAGGCTGCTCGGCGTGTCGCCGAACTGATCGGGATCAGCGAGCGGTCGGCTACCGCACGTCCACCAGCTTCAGCTCCGGATGCGCCGTCCCGCCCTCGATCGCCGTCGAGGCGATGTGGCTCATCACGTGGTCGTCGACCGGGTCGTTCGCCGGGTCGTCGTGCACGGTGATCAGCTCGTAGGTGGTGCTGCGCTGGGCCGGGACGCGGCCGGCGGCGCGGATCAGGTGGATCAGCTCCATGCGGTTGGAGCGGTGCTTGGCGCCGGCGGAGGAGACCACGTTCTCCTCCAGCATCACCGAGCCCAGGTCGTCGGCGCCGTAGTGCAGGGAGAGCTGGCCGGCCTCCTTGCCGACGGTGAGCCAGGAGCCCTGGATGTGCGCGACGTTGTGCAGGTACAGCCGGGCGACGGCGATCAGGCGCAGGTACTCGAACATCGTGGCCTGCGTCTGGCCCTTGAGCTTGTTGTTCTCCGGCTGGTACGTGTACGGGATGAAGGCGCGGAAGCCGCCGGTGCGGTCCTGCACGTCGCGGATCATGCGCAGGTGCTCGATGCGCTCGGCGTTGGTCTCGCCGGTGCCCATCAGCATCGTGGAGGTGCTCTCCAGGCCGAGGCCGTGGGCGGTCTCCATGATCTCCAGCCAGCGCTCGCCGGACTCCTTCAGCGGCGCGATGGCGTTGCGGGGACGGGCCGGCAGGAGCTCGGCGCCGGCGCCGGCGAAGGAGTCCAGGCCCGACTCCTTCAGGCGGGTGATGGCCTCCTCGATGGTGACGCCGGAGACCTTGGCCATGTGCTGCACCTCGGAGGCACCGAGGGAGTGGATGACCAGCTGCGGGAACTCGGCCTTGATGGCGCGGAAGTTCTCCTCGTAGTACTCGACCCCGTAGTCCGGGTGGTGGCCGCCCTGGAACATGATCTGCGTTCCGCCGAGGGACACGGTCTCCGCGCAGCGGCGCAGGATGTCCTCCAGCGGACGGGTCCACACGTTGTCCGACTTCGGCGCCGCGTAGAACGCGCAGAACTTGCACGCCGTGACGCAGGCGTTGGTGTAGTTGATGTTCCGCTCGATGATGTACGTGGCGATCTCGCCGTGCTCGCCGTAGACGCCGGAGTAGCGCTTGCGGCGCGCATTGTCCGCGGCGGTACCCAGCGAGTGCAAAGGCGCGTGGCGGTACAGTTCCAGCGCTTCCTCGTACTCGATCCGACCACCGTCCGCGGCCCGGTCGAGGGCGTCTTGGAGCTCCGCGGAGATCTGCTTGCTCATCGGGCGTGCCCTTCGTCCGGGATCTTAAGTGCCTCTCCAGGGTACTTCGGAGCTTCAGTGCGGGAACTGTCTGGGTATCCGCCGCTCGGCGAGGCCGTCGCGGAAGGCCCCGATGATCGTGGTGATCTGTCCGAAGGTCCGAGTACCTTCCAACTGCGGCAAGTAGAGGTGCCGAGCAGCGAGTCCTTCGACGGTGACTGTGAAGTACATCGCCATGAGCGGGTTCACAAAAAGCACACTGTTGTGTGTGCGTTGTGTGAAGTGGACATTCCCGGACACGCCGAGCATCGCCGAGGCGATCTGGCCGTGCACGATCGAGGGCCGCATAGGGGTGTTCTCCTGCGCGTACGCGACAGCGTCGAGGTAGAGCGAGCCCTCGCGGCTGGAGCGCGGGATGGAGAACGCGCCGAGGTAGGCGCCGTCGGCGTCCAGGTCGGACAGGTTCTCCAGCACCTGCACGTGGTTCACGCCGTGGTACGCGTCGATCCCGAAGCCGACGCTGACAACCAGCCGCACCGGCACCTCGTCCAGCCCGGCCACGACGGCCAGGCTCAGCATGTCCTCCTCCGGCGTCCCCAGCCCGGCCTCGTCCCCGCGCATCAGGATGTCGGTCCCGCCGTCGACCAGCACGATCGCGTCGAGGTCCAGGTGCGCGATCAGGGCCCGATACGCCGCGCGCAGCGGCTCGACCCCGGTCCGCTGAAAGGAGTAGACCGTCGAGGGCTCGCCCACGGTCTTCAACCAGCGCGCCAGGGTGCGCTCCGGGAAGTACTCGGCGAACCCGCCGCTGGCCGGCGTGATGGCCGCGACGTCGGGCGCCAGCCACGCGTCCAGGCTGAAGCCGGAGGAGACGAAGGTCAGGCTGCCGAGGAAGACCTCGGCGCCGCGCTCCCGCAGCGCCAGGGCCAGGGGGAGTCCGCCGAAGACGTCGAACCCGCCGCCGGCCCCGGCGATCAGGACGCGGCGGGAGTCGGCGAGGGCGGAGAACAGCGGCAGCTCGCGCAGGCTGGTGGTCATGGCAGAGGACGATAACCGCGGGCTGAGGACTGTGCGCTGCGATTCCCGCCCCCGCGCCGTCCGGTGCTACTTGTCCCCGGCCCGGAAGATCATGCAGGTCGACGTGGCACTGGCGTACAGCTTCCCGTTCCCGTCCACGATCCGCGCCTCGGCCAGCGCGGTACGCCGCCCCATGTGCGTCACCGTGCCGATGCACTGCACCTGGCCGGTGTCCTTGGTCATGCCGCGCAGGAACTTCACCGACAGGTCGAGCGAGGTGTAGAAGTCGCCGGCCGGCAGCAGCGACTGCACCGCGCAGCCGCAGGCGGAGTCCAGCAGAGTCGCGAAGACACCGCCGTGCACCGACCCGATCGGGTTGTAGTGGTGCTCGGCCGGGGTCATGGTGAAGACCACGCGGCCCTCCGCGACGTCACTGAGCCCGTCGAAGCCCAACGTCTCCGAGATCGGCGGCTTGGGTATCCGCCCCTCGGCCATGGCCCGCAGGTACTCCACGCCGGACAGGCCCGCGCCCTCGGCGAAGGAGGCCATCGGGTCGTCCCAGCTGTAGGTGCGGCTGCGTTCGGCCTCCGCGTCGGCGCTGGTGTTCTCGACACCCTCGATGCCGTCCATGGTCTCGGTCATGGCCGCGTACCTCCCGGGTGCGAGTGGACTGGACAGTTAGCTACTACTGAGTAACAACGAGTTTAGTCCACGCGCGGTTCCCGAGCGGAGGTGGGATGTCCAGTGAGCAAATGTGTACACAAGTTGCGAGATATGCGCGATTCAGTACCATGAATCCATGAGTGACGCCTACCCGATGACCACGGCCCGCGCCAACTTCGGCAACCTGGTCCGCCGCACCGCCAACGGCCGTGAGCGGATCGCCATCACCGACCACGGACACACGGCGGCGATACTGATCAACCCGAGCGAGCTCGCTGAGATCGAAGAAGCGCTCGCTGTGGCACAGTACAAACTTCGCCGGGCCAACGGCACGCCTGACACTCCGGTGCCGCACGACGAAGTCCTCCGGCTGCTCGGGCTGCCGCCGGAATGACCTGGTCGATCATCTGGGAGCCTCGCGCTGTCGCCGCGGCTTCCCGCTTCCTCGACGACGACTCGGAGGGCCTGAAGCAGGTTCTCGCGGCTGCGGGCCTTCTTCGCTCCGAGCCTCGTCCCGAAGGGTCCGCGCCATACGGCTCACCGGACCTTCGCCGCATCCGCATCGGCTGGTATCGCATGGTCTACGAGATCGATGAGACAGCCGCCACCATCACTGTCATCCACCTCGGCCGCGTCGAATAACCCCCCTCGGCGCCGGCTCCCCTCCGGCGCCGCCCGGCGGCCCCGGCTCAGTTCTGCTGCGGCAGCAGCAGGACCTCCGGCACCTCCAGCACGCCGATCTGGTCGCCGATCTGCCGCGCGAACTCCCGCAGGCCCGCCAGCTGGCGCTCGCCCAGCGAGAAGTCCAGCGTCGTGAAGTAGTCCTCCAGCTGCGCCGCCGGGAACTGCTCCCAGCGCTCGACCTGGCGCGCCACCTTGTCGACGTGTTCCAGCGAGATGTCGCGGGAGCGCAGGAAGCCCTGGTGCACCTCGTGGACGATGTCCGGGCAGCGCTCCAGGTACTCCTTGCGGACCGCCCAGACCGCGAACACCATCGGCAGGCCGGTCCAGTCCTTCCAGGCCTGGCCCAGGTCCAGCAGGTTGGTGCCGAGGCGGTTGGAGTCGTACAGCCAGGCGCGCAGCGCCGGGTCGCCGATGATCACGCCGGCGTCGCCCTCGCGGAGCATCAGCTCCAGGTCGGGGGCACAGTGGAAGTAGTCGGGGCGCACCCCGTACTTCTCGCGCAGGATGAGCTGGGCCAGCTGGACCGTGGTGCGGCTGGTGGAGCCCAGGGCCACGCGGGCGCCGTCCAGGGCCTCGAAGGGGACCTTGCTGACCAGGTTGCAGCTGGTCACCGGGCCGTCGCTGCCGACCGCGACGTCGGGCAGGACCACCAGGTCCTCGGCGTTGCGCAGGTACTCGACCAGGCTGATCGGGCCGATGTCCAGGTCGCCGGCCACCAGCATGTTCGACAGCACGTCAGGGCTCTGCTTGATCAGCTCCATGTCGAGGATCGCGCCGGAGTTGACCAGGCCCCAGTAGATGGGCAGGCAGTTGAGGAACTGGATGTGCCCGACGCGGGGTCGCCGCCGGCACTGGGAGAGGTGCGCTTCAAGCCGCGCGTCGGAGAGTTCGTCCACGGGGTTCAGGTTACGACCGCGTGATCAGGAGTCCAGTGCCGGGGCACTCGGACTAATGCGGCGAGCCGGACACGCGCCCCCCGGCACGCCGCGCCCGCCGTGTCAGTCCTCGTCCTCCATGGCCGCGTTCTCCTCGAACCGCCCGGCCAGGCGCTCGGTACGCCGGGTCACCTGCACGGACATCGCGTCGCGCTGGCGGGAGAGCAGGAAGAAGGACGCCACGCCGGAGACCAGCAGCGCGCCCATCATCAGGTAGAGCACGCCGTTGCCGGTCACGATGTGCCCGGTCGCCGCGACGGCGCCCCACAGCACCGCCAGCGACAGCAGGAAGATCCCGATGCGCAGCGTCGCGTAGCGCATCGTGGCGTGCTTGCCCTGCGCCGCCGCGGCGCCGGCCGCCAGGACCTCGGACTCGGTCGGCTCGTCGGCGACGGCCGGGTCGACGGTGGTCGTGCCGGCGGCGTCCGCCGCCTCCTTCAGCCCGGCCTTGTCAGCCGTCTTGTTGTCGGCAGACATCCGCCGACTCCTTCCATCGGTATGAGAGACCAGCCACGGGCGGGGTCTACAGGCTCATCGCCATGTGGATCTCGTCCCGGTAGTCGTCCGCACCGACCCGCAACATGCGCGGGATGCGGCCGACCTCGGTGTATCCGCACTTGCTGTAGAAGTGTTCCAGCCCGAGCCCGCCGCGGCAGGTGAGGTGGAGCATTTCGACACCGTCGAGGGTACGCGCCACCCGCTCGGCCTCCCGCAGCAGTTCCACCCCGTAGCCCCGGCCCTGGTGCTTCGGGTCCACGGCCACGGTCTTGAGCAGGCGCGCGTGGTCCTTGAGCGGGAACCGGTGGTCCACCAGGACCAGGAACGCGACCGGCTCCCCGTCCTGGAAGCCGACCAGGAACAGGTCCCGCCCGACCGCGAAGGACCTGAACGCCTCGGCGTCCACGCTCTCCCGCTCCACCGGGGCGACGTAGCCGATGGCGCCGCCGGCGTTGGTGGCGTCGGTCCAGATGTCGACGAGCCGCGCGCGCAGGGCGTCGTCGATCTCGGGGAGGGTCCGGAAGGTCAGCGCCACGACGATCGCGCCCCGCTCAGCGCTCGACGGCGTCGGCACGCCGGGCCCGGCGCAGGCCCACGGCGACGTTCAGCACCGTGGCCGCGACCACGATCAGCGCCGCGCCGGCCACCTCGGACGGCACCACCGGCTCCGACCGGCTCAGCAGCAGCGCGCCGCCGGCCACCGCGAACAGGCCGACGGCCAGCACGCGCAGCTCGGCGGCCAGGCTGAAGGGACGGCGGGGACGATCACGGAAGTTCACAAGATAGGACTATGCGGCACGGGTTGGCCGATTCCCAAATCTGTGCCGCCGCTTCCCAAATCATTCCCGGACCCCGGGCGCGCCCCTGACAGCACGCGAGCGGCGCACCCCGAAGGAAGTGCGCCGCCCGTGATCGTCCGATCCCGCCGAGTGATCGAACCAGACCGCTGTGCTCAGAACGTCATCAGCTGCGGCTCTTCCCGCCGCCCGAGCTCCGGCCCCTCGTACTCGCGGATGACCTCGTAGCGCGTGTTGCGCTCCACCGGCGTGAAGCCGGCGTCGCGGATCAGGTCCAGCAGGTCGTCGCGGGTCATCTTGTTCGGGGTGCCGAAGTCGTCCGCGTCGTGGGTGATCTTGTACTCCACCACGGAGCCGTCCAGGTCGTCGGCGCCGTAGTTGAGCGCCAGCTGCGCGGTGGACAGGCCGTGCATGACCCAGAAGCACTTCACGTGGTCGAAGTTGTCCAGCAGCAGGCGGGACACCGCGAAGGTCTTCAACGCCTCCACGCCGGTGGCCATCGGCTGGTTCATCAGCCGGTTGCGGACCTTGCCGTCCTTGCTGTCGTGGAAGTCGTGCTGGAAGCGCAGCGGGATGAAGACCGCGAAGCCGCCGGTCTCGTCCTGGAGCTCGCGCAGCCGCAGCACGTGGTCCACCCGGTGGCGCGGCTCCTCGATGTGGCCGTAGAGCATGGTGGCCGGGGTGCGCAGGCCCTTGGCGTGTGCCAGGCGGTGGATCCGGGACCAGTCCTCCCAGTGCGTGGCGTGGTCCACGATCTGCGAGCGGATCTCCTCGTCGAAGATCTCCGCGCCGCCGCCGGTCAGCGACTCCAGGCCGGCCTCGATCAGCTCGTCGAGGATCTCATCGGCGCCCAGGCCGGAGATCTTCTCGAACCAGTGGATCTCGGTGGCGGTGAAGGCCTTGATCGACACCCCGGGGAGCACGGCCTTCAGCTCGCTGATCGACTTCGGGTAGTAGCGCCACGGCAGCGTGGGGTGCAGGCCGTTCACGATGTGCAGCTCGGTGATGCCGTCCGGCTCCATGTCCTTGGCCAGGCGGACGGCTTCCTCAATGCGCATCGTGTACGCGTCCTTCTCCCCCGGCTTGCGCTGGAAGGAGCAGTACGCGCAGGAGGCCGAACAGACGTTCGTCATGTTCAGGTGCCGGTTGACGTTGAAGAAGACCTTGTCGCCGTTCTTCCGGGTCCGCACCTCGTGCGCGAGCTCGCCGAGCCAGGCCACCTCATCGGTGTCGTACAGCGCCACGCCGTCCTCGAAGGACAGCCGCGAGCCGGCGCGGACCTTCTCCTCGATCTCGCGCTTGAGCCCGGCGTCCATGGCCTCACCTTTTCCGTCCGACGTCGTCCTGATCACACAGCAGAGTACGGCAGGCTTCCGTAACGACCTCGTCTGGATTGCGTGATCACGTTGCGGTCCGGCGCCCGGACAGCGGATAGTCGTCATCATGTCCGAAACACCCTCCAGACGAGCCACCGGCCGACCCCACCCCGGAGACGACCGGGGTGCCCGCGGGCAATACGACGGCTACGACCGCCAACCCGCAGGTCGGGGCTATGACGACGGGTACGGGCAGCAACCACGGCCACGCTCCGGCGGCCAGCCCCGGCCGACCGGCTACGGCGAGGAACTCCCGGCCGCCCCCGGGCCGGCCCGGGGGCGCGGCGGCAGCCGCGGCAGGGGGCCCGCGCAGGACGGCTACGAGCGCTACGACGGGGACGAGGGCCTGCGCGACCCGCGCGGGGCCCGTGACGGCCGTGACGGCTACGACGACGACTATGACGACGCCCCGCCGCGCGGCGGCTCCCGGCGGGCCGCTCCGGCCCGCTCCGGCGGCGCACGCCGCGCGGGCGGCGGCAGCGGCGGCGGTGCCGCGGCGGCGGCCGGCGGACCGGCGCTCCCCCTGGGTCCGCGCATCGGCACGGCCTTCGCCATCGGCGCGATCCCGTCCCTGCTGATCGCCTTCGCCTGCGGCGCCGCCTCCAGCGGCGGCTCCTCGCGCTCGATCGCGGGCATCACGCTGAACTCGCAGCTGCTGTCCCTGTCCGCGCTGGCGATCCCGGCGATGATCCTGATCATCGGCGGGCTGCTGCGCTGGCGCCGGCTCAACCCGCTGGGGCTGACCTGGGGCTTCACCGTGGTGGCCGGGCTGAGCTGGCTGGCCCTGCTGTTCGCCGCGCAGATGGAGAAGGTGATCCCGCACCTGACCCCGCTGCTGACCGTGCCGCTGGTGACCGGCGCCGCGGTGGCCGCCGCGGCCTACCTGACCGACGAGAACACCACGGCGACCGGGCGCTACGCCTGCCTGGCCGCGGTGATCGCCTCGCACATCGGCATCGTGGCGATCGTGGTGACGATCGTGCTGGCCTGAGCGCCACCCGGACGGCCGCGACGAAGGCCGCGCCGGACGATTCGCTTCCGAATCGTCCGGCGCGGCCTTCTCCGCGTCCGGCGGGGCCTACTTGGTGTCTTCTTCCTCCAGCTCGGCCAGCGGCATCGGCCGGTCCTCCCACTTGGTCGACAGCGCGACCGTGGTCCGGGTCCGGGCCACGCCGCGGATCCGGGTGAGGCGCCCGATGATGCGCTCCAGGTCCTCCGGGTGCCCGGCGCGCACCTTCAGCAGGAAGGACTCCTCGCCGGCGACGAAGAAGCAGTCCTCGATCTCCGGCACGTCGCGCAGCCGCCAGGCGACGTCGTCCAGTTCGGCGGAGTCCGACAGCAGGATGCCGATCATCGCCGTCACGTTCAGGCCCAGCTGCTCGGGGGCGACCATCGCCCGGTAGCCGGTGATGACGCCGTTGCCCTCCAGCCGGTTGATCCGGTCGGTCACCGACGGCCCGGACAGACTGACCAGGCGTCCCAGCTCTGCGTACGACATGCGGCCGTTGGTCCGCAGCGCGTCGATCAAGGCGCGGTCCACCGCGTCCATGCTTCCTGATCACCTCATCCGCATCGATGGACGCACCCGCGGGGCGTCCGCAACACCTGCGTGCGAGCGTATCGGCTCCCCGGGCGACCCCGGCCCCCGCGCGGGGCCGTCCGGGGACGCCGGTCGCCCCCTGTTGACGATCTGTGACCGTGTTCACCTTCAAACAATTGGACACAAGGCGTCGAACCCCTTAGAATCTAAGGCGTAGAACAGATTAGGCCCAAGGGATCAAAGGAGTCAACGATGAACTTCGCCCCCTACGAGCTGCAGGCCGCGAACCACCGCCTGAACGACCTGCGCAAGCAGGCGGCCAAGGCCCGGCTGGCGCGCACCGCGAAGGCCTCTCGCAAGGCCTGACCTGCGGCGACACCAATCGGTGCGGCTTCACACCATTCCCAGTACCACCTCTTAGAGCTCCGGCCGCCGGTCGCGTTCGATCAACTCCCCCCCGTGATCGAACGCTCGACCATACGCGCTGATCCAACACCCCCCCGGGATCGGCGCTCGGGTGATCGGCGGCCGGGAACCACGGGAGCGCCCCTCCAGTCCGTCCCCCCGGGACTGGAAAGGGCGCTCCTTTGCCGTGCGCTCCGATGTCTGCCCGCGGGCTCAGCCCTCCGGCGCGAACAGCCGCTGGAACGAGAAGGCGTGCGGCGTGGGACCGTGCTCGCGGAAGTGCGCCAGCCGGTCGTGCGCCTCCTGGATCGCCGGGATGGTGCCGGCCGGGATCCACCACATCGTCGCGGTGGCCTCCGGCAGCTTCTGGAAGAACTCCTTGCGGCGCGCCAGGAGCGTGCGGTGCTCCCCGGAGAAGGCGAAGGCGCGCAGCGCCTCCACGGACTCCCAGACGGTCAGGTTGACGAACATCTCGGGGTCGCCGGGCCAGGCCACGTCGGTGGCGCCGAGCTCGGGATCGCTGCCCTCCAGCAGCCAGACGAACCCGGGCATCGCTCTGCCCTGGTCGTTGACGCGGGACAGGTTCTTGGTGAAGTCCTCGATCGCCGGGTCGTCCAGCGGCGCGACGAGCCGGCCGATGTTCAGCTGGGCCAGGTGGAAGCCCTCGAAAGGGCCCAGAAGAGCGTCGGGAGTGTCCATGGGCGCAGGCTACTCAGAGGGCTCACGTCTGTGTGGTCTCAGCTTCATGCGGCCTCAGCTCTATGCGGCCTCAGCGCGCCGAGCCCAGATCGCCGCGCCAGCGCTGGAAGAGCGTGTGCGGGACGCCGAGCACGTCCAGGATCTTGCCCGCCACGAAGTCCACCAGCTGCTGCACGTCCTTGAGCCCGGCGTAGAACCCCGGCGCCGCGGGCAGCACCACGGCCCCGGCCTCGTCCAGCTCGACCATGTGCCGCAGCGTGCCGCGGTTCAGCGGCGTCTCCCGCACGCAGACCACGACCGGCCGCCGCTCCTTGAGGTTCACGTCGGCGGCCCGCTGCAGCAGGTCCTTGGACAGCCCCAGGGCGATCCCGGCAACCGCCGCGGTCGAGGCCGGCACCACCACCATCCCCTTGGCCGGGTAGCTCCCGGAGGACGGCCCGGCGGCGAAGTCGCCGGCGGGCCAGTACCGCACCGCGTCCAGCCGCGGGTCCTCCGGCGCCCACCCGAGCCACTCGGCCAGGTCCTGCCGCCAGTGCCCGTCCCGGAACGAGACCCCGGTCTCGTCCAGGATGGTCAGCCGCGCCGCCCGGCTCACCACCAGGTCCACCGCCTCCCCGGCGTCGAGGAGCGCGCGGAGGGTGGCGGCGGCGTAGGGCGTGCCGGAGGCGCCGGAGACGCCGACGATCCAGGGGGTGCGGGAAGCGGTCACCGATCCATTGTCCGTCAGGTCGGCAGGCGGTCAGACATCAAGGATCCGGCGGAGCACGAACTTGATCCGCTCGATTTCGGAATCGGCCAGGACGCCGCGATGCGGACCCACGATCCGCCCTCGCGACAGCGCCTCGACCTGATCGCACATGGCGAAACCGGCCCGGCCGTCCAGCTCGACGCGGGGATGGAACGGCAGCCCGCGGTCCGTACTCGTGCACGGCACGACCAGCATCAGTCCGTTCGGGAGGGCGCAGGCGAACTGTGAGCCGACGACGATCGCCGGACGCCGACCAGCCTGCTCCCCGCCCGCCTGCGGATCGAAGTTCATCCACCACACCGACCATGGTGTGACGACTGGGCTCATCCGTGAACCTCGACGCCGACTTCGGCGAGAGTCTCGGCTTCGGCCCGCATCTCGGCGAGTTGTTCAGGCGTGAGCCGGGCCAGAGCCGCGAACGACTCGTGCTCGAACAGCAGCATCTCCAGTGCGCTGTCAAGGCTCGCGCCGTTCAGCTCCGACGACGCTATGGCGGCCAGCCTGTCCCGGTTCCGCGTGGTGATCTTCATCGTCGTCGTCGTCATACCGCGGGTATACCCGAGGTAGACGCTTCTACGCCCGCTCAGGCCCCCAGCCCGCCCACGATCAGGTCCACCAGCGCGAAGCAGAACAGCGAGATCCCCACGAACCCGTTGGTCGTGAAGAAGGCCCGGTTCACCTTCGACAGGTCGTCCGGCTTCACCAGCGAGTGCTCGTACCAGAACGCCGCCGCGACCACGGCGATGCCGGTCCACCAGAACGCGCCGCCGTGCGCGACCACGCCGAACCAGACCAGCAGGCCGAGGGTGATCACGTGGGTGGCGATCGAGGCGCGCAGCGCCGCGGCGATGCCGAACCGGGCCGGGACCGACTTCACGCCGATCACCCGGTCGGCCGCGACGTCCTGGCAGGCGAAGATCAGGTCGAAGCCGCCGATCCAGAAGCCGACCGCCAGGCCCAGCAGCGTCGCCTGCCACGACCAGTGGCCGGTCACGCCGATCCAGGCGCCCATCGGGCCGATCGCCTGCGCGATGCCGAGGATGGCGTGCGGGTAGTTCGTGAACCGCTTGCCGTAGGGGTACAGGACCAGCGGGACCACGGCCACCGGGGCCAGGAAGAGCGAGAGCCGGTTCAGCGAGGCGGCGGCGGCCAGGAAGACGGCCAGGGCCGCGAAGGCGCCCAGGTACGCCGTCTTCACCGACACCGCGCCGGTCACCAGCTCGCGCATCTGCGTGCGCGGGTTCCGGGCGTCGATCTCGCGGTCGATGATGCGGTTCATCGCCATGGCGAAGGTGCGGGCGCCGACCATCGCGACGGTGATCAGCAGGAGCTTCGCCCAGTTCACGTGGCCGGTGGTCTCCGACATCGCCCACAGTGCGCTGATGTAGGCGAAGGGCAGGGCGAACACCGAGTGCTCGATCAGCACCAGGCGCAGGAAGGCGCGGGTGCCGCCGACGACGCCCCGGGCGGTCTCGGGGGCCTCGTTGACCTCCCGGGTGGTGCCGGTGGGTTCCGCGGGTTCCACAGGGGACGCAGACGGTAGAGCTGCGGACATCAGAAGCCGTACTCCTTCCAGCGGCGGTCGACCTTCGCCGCGGTCATCGGGTCGGAGGTGATCATCTCCGGCCAACCGCGGTGATAGCCCTCCTCGGGAAGCTTACGGGTTGCGTCGATTCCCGCCTTTCCACCGTAGAACTGCTGATAGGAAGCGTGGTCCAGGTGGTCGACGACCCCCTCGACCACAGTGAGGTCGCGGGAGTAGTCGACGTTGCCGAAGGCCCGCCACGCCACCTCGGCGTAGTCGTGGACGTCGCAGTCGCCGTCCACGACGATGATCAGCTTGGTCAGGGACATCAGGTGCGCGCCCCAGATGGCGTGCATCACCTTCTGCGCGTGCTTCGGGTACCGCTTGTCGATCGAGACGATCGCGCAGTTGTGGAACCCGCCGGCCTCGGGCAGCGCGTAGTCCACCAGGTCCGGGATGATGATCTTCAGCAGCGGCAGGAAGAACCGCTCGGTCGCCCGGCCCAGCGGGCCGTCCTCGGTCGGCGGCCGGCCGACCACGATCGACTGGAGCATCGGCGCCTGGCGCATGGTCATCGCGGTCACGGTCAGCGCCGGGAACGGCTCGACCGGCGTGTAGAAGCCGGTATGGTCGCCGAACGGACCCTCCGGCAGCGTCACGCCGGGCTCCAGCCAGCCCTCCAGCACCACCTCGGCGTTGGCCGGCACCTGGAGCGGGACCGTCTTGCAGTCCACCAGCTCGACGCGCTTGCCCTGGACGAAGCCGGCGAACAGGTACTCGTCGATGTCCGAGGGCAGCGGCGCGGTGGCGGCGTAGGTGACCGCCGGCGGGCAGCCGAAGGCGACCGCGACCGGCAGCCGCTCGCCGCGGCGCTGCGCGACCGCGTAGTGGTTGGTGGAGTCCTTGTGGATCTGCCAGTGCATCGAGATGGTGCGCTTGTCCTGGCGCTGAAGCCGGTACAGGCCCAGGTTCCGGCCGCCGGTCTCGGGGTGCTTGGTGTGCGTCAGGCCCAGGTTGAAGAACGAGCCGCCGTCGTCCGGCCAGGTGTGCAGGGCCGGCAGCAGGTCCAGGTCGACGTCGTCGCCGGTGAGCACGACCTCCTGCACCGGGGCCTTCTTCACGTGCTTGGGCGGCACGGACTTCAGCTGCGCGGCCTTGCCCAGCGCGTCGCGCAGGCCGGAGACGCCGTGCGGCAGCTCGGGCTTGAGCAGGTCGCCGATGCGCTCGCCGATCTCGTCCAGGTTCTTCAGGCCCAGCGCCAGGCACAGGCGCTCCTCGGTGCCGAAGACGTTCATGGCCAGCGGGATCGGCGTGCCGTCGGGGGTCCGCGCGCCGCGCACGTTCTCAAACAACAACGCGCTGTTTGCGTGGTGGTCCTCCCGCGGAGCCTTCTGCACCCGGTCGGTGATCTCTCCGACCTCCAGGTGCGGGTCGACCTCCGCGCGGACACGCTTGAGCTGTCCCCGCTTTTCGAGGGCCTTCAGGAAGGAGCGCAGATCGTCGTAGGCCATGGTGACCAGTATGTGTCAGAGGTGGGAAGACCCCCGTACCGGTCCCGCAGTGAACACTTGACCGTTACTGTTGAACATGGATAACCCACGACTTCCCGGGAGGGTGGGCGTTGCTCCGTTTCGTCGTCCAGTGGCTGGTGCCGATCGCACTGGCGATCTTTGCCTGGGTCGACTGCCTGCTCACTCCGCGCCCCTGGGTCCGCTTCCTGCCCAAGGTGGTCTGGGCGGTGCTGATCGCGGTGCCGTACGTCGGCGCGCTGCTGTGGATCTTCGGTGGCCGGACCGCGCAGCCGCGCGATCCCCGGCGGCGGGCCACGGACAGCCATCCCGGGCTGCTCAGTTCGCTGGGGCGCGGCGGGACGCACCAGGCGCGGCCGCGGATCGTCGACACGCCGGGCCGCAGGAGCCGGACCGGGACGGCGCCGAGCACCTGGACGGTGGCGCCGGATGACGACCCGGAATTCCTGCGGCGGCTCGGCGAGCAGCTGAAGAAGGACCGGCCGGAGGGCTGAGGGCCAGGGCTAAGGGCCAGGGCTAAGGGCCGGCGCCCGCCGACCCTCGCAGAAGCCCTTCTCGCCGCAGCCCTACTCGCCGCAGCCCTACTCGCCGCAGCCCTCCTCCTCACCGAAGGCTGCTCAGTCCGCCGAGGACTGCATTGTGAAGCCGAACATGTGCCGGTCCATCGTGAACACCGGGTCCGCGTAGGACTGCGGGAAGTCCTCGAAGCTCTCGCCGACCGCCTCGACCAGGTACTCGGCGACCGGCTCGGCCAGCCCGAACCGGCGGGTGGACCAGCGGGCCCAGGCCAAGGCGGTCGGTTCCAGGAGCTCCAGCTGGGCGTCGTCGGCGTTCACCCGGGCCGGGATCAGGACGTTGATCAGGGTGTCGAACTTCTCCGGGCCGTACAGCGGCGGATCGCCGGCGAACTCGGTGAGGCCGAGACGGGCGAACACCTCGCCCCACTCCCGGACGATGGCCGCGTGCGGGAGGTCGCGCACCTCGTCGGAGGACGTGAACTCGTCCAGCAGCGGCGGCAGGTCGTCCAGGTCGTAGCCGAAGTCGGCGCCGCCGGGCAGTTCCGCGGGCTCGGGCAGGACCGCCAGGCGGGAGAGCATCAGGGCGCGCAGGGCCGCGAAGTCGTCGCCCTCGTCCTCCTCCTCGTCCTCGTCGTCGACGAGGTCGGCGCGGTAGCCGTGCGGCTCGTTCTCGCCGACCAGGGCGTCCAGCTCGGCGAAGGCCTCCTCGACCGCCTCGGTCTGCAGACGGGGGTCCGCCTCGAGATCCTCGTCGAGCTGCTCGAGCTGGTCCAGGCCCTCGTCGTCGTCCTCGTCCTCGTACTCCTCGTCGTCGTCCTCGTCGACCAGGGTCTCGCGGACCGCCGGCTCCAGCCGGCGCCGCAGTTCGCCGGCCTCCAGCCGGTCCAGGGAGAAGACACCGTCGGGGCCCTCGGAGAACTCGGCGCGGATCTCCGCCAGGATGTCGGGCAGGTCCGCCGGGTCGACGAGCAGGACCTCCACCACGGTGCCCTGGGCGTTGTTGGCCACCGTCGCGGTGAAGGCGTAGCGGTCCTTGCCCCGCTTGAAGGCCGCGATCAGCAGTTCCCCGTCGGCGAACACGTCGGAGACCGACCAGGCCTCCAGGAACTCCACCTGCTGCAGGGCCGCGCCGTACCAGTCCGGGCGCCTGACGCCCTTCTGGACCAGCCGCTCCGAGGCCTCGGCGGCGCGGGCCGCGACCTCCGGGGAGGCCACCGACGCCAGGGCGCACAGCACTGCCTGCGTCCGGGGCGAACCGACCAGCTCCAGGACCTCGACCAGGCCGAGCTCGGCGCCCTCGGGCTCGTCGTCCTGCTGCAGCGCCGCGGTCCACAGCCCGCCCAGGAAGGCCGAGGCCCACAGTTCGGCGTCCAGCGGGGTGCGGACCGTCCGCGGATCGCCGTAGACCTCGTCCAGGGCGTCGAAGAGCTGCCCGAACTCCGGGGGCAGCTCCGGCTGCCGGGACGGCGAGGGCGGATGCGCCCGCCGGTTCGGCGCACCGGGACGCGAGGAGTGGTGGGGCTGACGACGCGGCTTGGGTCTCACCTACTCATGCTCTCAGATCACGGAAGCCCGGATGTGGGCAATCCCCGACACAGGCCACCACAGAGCGCGCCGGCAACCCATTCGGATGGAGGTGGCCTTTGCGGAAGCCGCCGAACATCAGGGACAGCAGCAGCATGGCGACCAGAAAGATCAGGGCGAACCATAAACACCCGGGCGTCCCGTACCGACGTTCTCGCCGTTCATAACGCTCCTCGCGTCTCTTTGCGCGTCCACGGGTAACGGCCATAGGTCATAAGATAACTGTGATAGGGGGTGCCTGTGGCGGCCAAGGTCGAGCCTTCCGGAGAAGGCTCCAAGAACGAGACTCGCATCATCGTCCGCACCCAGGGTGGCGGACTGCGTTCAACCCTTTTGCGCTGGGGCCTGGGCGGTGTCGTCGTCGTGGTGCTGCTCGCGGTCCTCGGATCCCTCACGAACTTGATCCACTTCAGCAACCCGTTCGGCGAGACGACCACCACCCGCAGCGGACCAGTGCTTTTGAAGTCCATCACCGAACTCAAGCGGTTCGAGGCGGCCAGCGGCGAGTTCCAGGTCGTGGTCGAGGTCCAGAACTCCTCGTGGCTGCCGTCGTTCCTGGCCGGCAGCGACACGTTCTTCCTCGGCGACGGCACCGTGGACGCCTTCGTGGACTTCAGCAACCTGGACGCGAATCATGTGAAGGTGTCCCCCGATCGGCTATCGGCGACCATCACGCTGCCCAAGCCGGTGCTGGACCCGACCGCGCTGGACGTGCACAAGTCGTACGTGATCGGCCAACAGCAGGGCGTCTTCGACCGGCTCTTCAACAGCGATCCGAACCAGGTGCAGCCGCTGCTGGTGGAGGCCACCAAGCAGATCGACGGCGCGGCCGCGAAGAGCTCCCTGGTGTCGGTCGCCGAGAAGGACACCAAGCAGATGCTGCAGAGCCTGCTGACGTCGCTGGGATTCACCGGCACGGTCACGGTGAACTTCTCGTAGGAACAGCGAGAACGAAGCGGCGCCGGGCGATCCGCCCGGCGCCGCTCCACGTTCGCGCGGCTACTTCACCCCGGCGTAGGAGTGCAGGCCGTTCACGAAGATCGACACCACGAAGTAGTTGAAGATGAAGCAGCCGTAGCCCAGCAGCGCGATGATCCCGGCGCCGCGGCCCTTCCAGCCGCGCGTGGCGCGCGCGTGCAGGTAGGCGGCGTAGACGACCCACGTGATGAAGGCCCACGTCTCGGTCGGGTCCCAGCCCCAGTAGCGGCCCCAGGCCCGCTCGGCCCAGATCGAGCCGGCGATGACGGTGAAGGTCCACACCGGGAAGGAGAACGCCAGGATCCGGTAGGCGGTGAGGTCCAGCTTCATCGCCGAGGGCACGCGCTTCCACATCGAGTTCGGCTTCGCGGTGCCCAGCTTCGCCTTGGTCTCGTAGTTCGTCTTGAACAGGTACAGGACCGTGGCGACCGTGGCGACGGTGAACATGCCCGAGCACAGCACCGCGGCGGCCACGTGCACGACCAGCCACGGCGAGTGCAGCGCCGGGACCAGCTGCTCGGCGTCCTTGTACAGGACCTCCATGGCCAGGCCGAGGATCGCGACGATCACGCCGGTGACGAACACCCCGAGCCAGCGCGCGTTCTTGCGGAAGAGCAGTCCGACGTACAGCGCCATCGCGACGGCGGAGCCGGCGATCGTGAACTCGTACAGGTTGCCCCACGGCACGCGGTGCGCGGCCAGGCCGCGGCAGACCACGCCGATCACGTGCAGCACGAAACCCAGCACCGTGGTGCTGACCGCGATGCCGCCCGCGGTGATGGCGCGCACGTTGCCGCCGTCGATGGCCGGGTTCGGCTCGTCGGCGTCCGCCCGGTCGTCCAGATCGTCCAGATCGTCCAGGCCGTCGAAATCGTCCGGCACGGTGCTCTTGCCGCCGGCCCCGACCAGCACCGCGGCCTGCGCCGGAACCTTCGCGGCCTTCTCCACCACGAACGACGACGACCGCCCGAACACCCACTCCGCGGTGTAGGCGAAGAACGCGATGAGGTACACGAACATCGCGCCGTAGATGGCGTAGTTCGAGAACCTCGCCAGGGACTCGTTGATCACTTCCGGACTCCCGCCTTCGGAGGACGCAGGCTTCTGCCCACGCCCCGCACTTCGTCCCGCAACCGCGCGTCCTCGGCCCGCGCCAGCCCCGCCACCTCGACCCGCACCGCGTTCTGGCCCTGGCCGGACTTCTCCTCGGCGGGCCGGACCCGCACGAACACCCGGCGCCGCCGTATCCCCAGCGACCCGAGCAGCCCGACGATGATGCCGATGGCCGAGACGAAGACCAGCATCTTCGACGGGTCGTGGTTGAGGTCGAACTGCGCCCACTGCCGCACGCCGTCGAACTCGATGCTCC
The DNA here is from genome assembly GCF_041260665.1 of Catenulispora sp. GP43. Lineage (NCBI taxonomy): Bacteria > Bacillati > Actinomycetota > Actinomycetes > Catenulisporales > Catenulisporaceae > Catenulispora > Catenulispora sp. GP43. Next base: position 560,098 of record NZ_JBGCCT010000001.1, read on the forward strand.
CGGTGCCGTCGGGCAGCTGGACCGTGTTCTTGCCCTTGTCCAGGGTGAGGATCACCGACGGGTTCGTCGGGTCCTGCGCGTTCGGCAGCTTCACCCGCTGCGCGTTGGTCACGTCCATCGTGTACACGCCCGGGTTCGGCCCGAGTTCGCCGGAGTACGCGCTCAGCACCAGCGCCGGGTTCGAGGCGGTCGGGAACAGGGAGACCGCGCCCATGCCGGGGACCATCTCGCCGGGGTAGTCCGGGATGAAGATGCCCGAGAGCCCCAGCTGCTGCGGGCTGCCGTACTTGTCGATGTAGCCGTTCTTGACCTTGTAGATCCCCGAGCCCAGGCCCATCGCGCCGGAGTCGAAGAACTCCACCGGCTGGTGGTCGACGATCACCTTGCCGGTCTTGTCCCGGACCGTGATGATCGGCGAGTAGCCGTGGCTGCTCAGGTAGATGTTGACGCCGTCGACGCTCAGCGGGCTGTTCTCCTTCAGCGTCGCCTTCTTCTTCGGCGCCGTGGGCGAGGAGTTGTAGGTGACGTCGGCCGTGAAGGAGCGGGCCTGACCGTAGTCCGGGGCGTCGTGGTTGGGCTCGTAGGTCGCGGTGAACTTGTCCAGGGTCAGCCCGAACGGCGGCAGCTTGTCGGGGTCGACGCCGCCGCCGAAGGTGTGGTCGTCGTAGTTCATCGAGATGTTCGTGAACCCGTCGCCCTCGGTGATGACGACCTTGCCCTGGTAGCCGAAGTAGCCCTTGACCGCGAACCCGGCCAGGATGCCCACCAGCGACAGGTGGAAGACCAGGTTGCCGGCCTCGCGCAGGTAGCCCTTCTCCCCCGAGACCCACCCGCCGCCGTCGGCGTCCGTCCCCCGCACCACGCGGAAGCGCTTCTTCTTCAGCTCCGCTTCCGCGGCACCGAGCTTGTCCTCGACGGAGGTGCCCGAGGTGTCGTTCCAGCGGAAGTGGGCCGGCATGCGCGCCAGGTTGCGCGGCGCGGCCGGCGGCGGCTTGCGCAGCACCTTGAGATGCTGAGCGGTGCGCGGCAGGATGCAGCCGATCAGCGAGACGAACAGCAGCAGGTAGATCGCGGAGAACCACGCCGACTTGTAGACGGTGAAGAACTGCAGGTGGTCCAGCAGCGGACCGAGCGTCTTGTGCTTGGCGATCCAGTCGACCACCAGCGACGGGTCGGTGTTGGCACTGCGCTGCGGCAGCAGCGACCCGGGGATGGCCGCCAGCGACAACAGGAACAGCAGGATCAACGCCACGCGCATGGACGTCAGCTGCCGCCACGCCCAGCGCAGCATCTCCAGCGAGCTCAGCCTGGGCACAGTGACGGCACCGCCGCCGGTGCCGCCGGCGTCGTCCTCCCGCGGCGCCGTGGTCAGGCTGTCCGCGTCCATCTCGGGCACTTCTGTGGGCGATGCCATTCGATAACGTCTCGTTCTGCCTAGATCGGGGACTGGAACCCGGGAGTCTGGCCCTGGAGCCAGGTCACCAGGTGGTCCCACTGCCCGGTCACCAATAGGACGCCGATCAGCACGAGCATGCCGCCGCCGATCCGCATCACGGCCTGGTAGTGGCGCTTCACATAGCCGAACGCCCCCATCGCTTTGCGGAACGCGATCGCGGTGAGGACGAACGGAAGACCCAGCCCCAGACAGTACGCCACTCCGATGAGAACCGAACGACTGGCGTTCCCGGAGTCGATGGACAGCGAGGAGACCGCCGACAGCGTCGGGCCCAGGCACGGCGTCCAGCCCAACCCGAACAGGATCCCGAGCAGCGGCGCGCCGGCCAGGCCCACCCGCGGGTCGGTGTGGAACCGGGCCTCGCGGTTGAACACCCGGCTGATCACACCGGGCAGGACGCCGGCGAAGGACAGGCCCATCAGGACCGTGAGGCTCCCCAGCACGATCTGGATGGTGCGCTTGTTCTCCAGCATGAACGGCGCGCTCCAGCCGGCCAGCGCCTGGATCAGCACGAACACGATGCTGAAGCCCAGGACGAACAGCAGCGCGCCGGCGGTCATCCGGCCGCGCCGGGCCCGCGCCGCCTCGTCGAGCGTCTGGTTGCCCAGATCGACACCGGTGAGTCCGGTCACATACGACAGGTAGCCCGGCACCAGCGGCAGCACGCACGGCGACATGAACGAGATGAGCCCGGCCGCCAGCGCGATCGGCACGGCGACCAGGAAGCTGCCGTACTCCACCCGCGACTCGGTGGAGGTGTAGCTGGAGGCCAGGTGCGTGAGGACGGCGGCGGTGGCACTCATAGCCGGGGGCTCACTTGCCCGACAGGACGGTGTCGAGCGCCGCGGACAGGTCGGCGTAGTTCACCGGGCGCAGCGCGCGCCAGGCCAGGTCGCCGTTCTTGTCGATGATCAGCGTCGAGGGGACCGAGCCCAGCGAGGTGATCCCGGCCAGCTTGGTCAGCAGCGTCTCGTTGCCGTCGTCGACCAGGTTCGGGTAGCTGATCTGCTTGGCCTTGACGAACGCCTGGGCCTGGGCGGTGTTGTCACGGGTGTCGATGCCGACGAACTGCACGCCCTTGGCCTGGTACGCCTCGTTGGCGTGCTCCAGGTACGGCGCCTCGGCCTGGCACGGGTCGCACCAGGATCCCCAGATGTTCACGACCATGACCCTGCCCTTGAAGGAGGCCATGTCGAGCTTGGAGCCGTCGAGCGTGCTCCCGGAGAGCATGGGGAACGCCTTGCGGTCCTTGACGGAGAACGCGGCGGCGGTGCCCAGGCCGTCCTTGTTCTTCGGGCTCGACCCGCCACAGGCGGCCAGGCCGAGGGCCAGTGCGGCGGCCGTCATCGCCGCCGTCACGACGACCGACCTGCGTGTTCCATCCGTCCTGCGCAGCATGTGAAAAGTTTCGCATGAGCGTCGTACGGGCTTGCGGCAGGGTCCCCGAATCGGACGAAGCGTCGCGCTCCGCCCATGCCGGGAGACCCTGCGCAGCGCCGCCGGGCTACGCCCCGGCGACGAACTTCTTCGTGTTCTTCACCGGCAGCAGATCCTTGGCCGGCTCGCTGTACCGGACCCCGGTGATCCGGCCGTCGGTGATCTCGAAGGAGGTCAGCGAGGCCAGCGTGCACTCGCGCTTGCGCGGGTCGTGGAAGAAGGAGCGGTTCTCGGCGGCCAGCCGGCTGATCCAGATCGGCAGCTGGTGGCTGACCAGGACCACCTCGTGGCCCAGGGCGAGCGAGGCGGCGTCGATCAGCGCCGCGTGCATCCGCGTGACCTGCTCCTTGTACGGCTCGCCCCAGGACGGCTTGAACGGGTTCCACAGCTTGAACCAGACCGCCGGGCGCTTGAGCACGCCGTCGCCGACCGAGAACTTCTTGCCCTCGAAGAAGTTCGCCGCCTCGATCAGCCGCTCGTCGGTGCCGACCGTCAGGTCGTGCCGGGCCGCGATCGGCGCCGCGGTCTCCTGCGCGCGCTGCAGCGGCGAGGCGACGACCGCCTTGACGTCGTGGCCGGCCAGGTGGTCGGCGACCCGCTCGGCCATCTTCTGCCCGAGGTCGGACAGGCGGAAGCCGGGCAGGCGGCCGTAGAGGATGCCGTCGGGGTTGTAGACCTCGCCGTGGCGCATCAGGTGGACGGTCGTCGTGGTCGAGGCCATCTTCGTGGCTTTTCCTCTCGGGGACTGGATATGGGGACGGTCAGGACTTCTCGGCCGCGGCGGCGGCCCGGGCGGCGTACGGCAGCGCCTCGGCGACCGCCTCGAGCGCCGCCTCGTCGTGCGCCGCGGAGACGAACCAGGCCTCGAAGGAACTCGGCGGCAGGTACACGCCGCGGTTCAGCATCGCGTGGAAGAACTCCGCGTAGGCCTTCGTGTCCTGCTTCTTGGCGTCCTCGTAGTTCCGCACCGGCTCGCCGGTGAAGAAGACCGAGAACATGGTGCCGGCGAACTGGACGGTGTGCGGGACGCCCTCCTTGGCCAGCGCCTCGGAGGCCAGGTCGGCGATGCGGTGCGCGGTGGCGTCCAGGTGGCTGTAGACGTCGGGGGTGCAGTGGCGCAGCGTGGCCAGGCCCGCGGCGGTGGCGACCGGGTTCCCGGACAGGGTGCCGGCCTGGTAGACCGGGCCGACCGGGGCCAGGTGGCCCATGACGTCGGCCCGCCCGCCGAACGCCGCCGCCGGGAAACCGCCGCCCATGACCTTGCCGAAGGTCATCAGGTCCGGCACCACGCCGTCGATGCCGTACATGCCCTCGCGCGAGGCCCGGAAGCCGGTCATCACCTCGTCGGAGATGAACAGCGCGCCGTGCTCGCGGCAGATGTCGGCCAGGAACTGGTTGAAGCCCGGCTGCGGCGGGACGATGCCCATGTTGCCCGGCGCGGCCTCGGTGATCAGGCAGGCGATCTCGCCGCCGTGCGCCTGGAACGCGGCCGTGACCGCCTCGACGTCGTTGTAGGGCAGCACGATCGTGTCGCCGGCCTGCGCCCCGGTGACCCCGGGGGTGTCCGGCAGCGCGAACGTGGCGACCCCGGAGCCGGCCGCGGCCAGCAGCGAGTCGACGTGGCCGTGGTAGCAGCCGGCGAACTTCACGATCTTGGTCCGCCCGGTGAACCCGCGGGCCAGCCGGATCGCGCTCATCGTCGCCTCGGTCCCGGAGGACACCAGCCGCACCTGCTGCAGCGGCGCGATCCGGGCGACCATCTCCTCGGCGAGCTCGACCTCGCCGGCCGACGGCGCACCGTAGCTGGCACCGCTCTGCAGCGCCTTGACAGCCGCCTCCGTCACCGCGGGGTGGTTGTGACCCAGGATCAAAGGACCCCAGGAGCAGACCATGTCGACGTACCGGTTGCCGTCGACATCGGTCAGGTACGCACCGTCGCCGGAGGCCATGAACCGCGGCGTCCCCCCGACCGCGCCGAACGCCCGCACCGGGGAGTTCACCCCGCCCGGCGTCACCGCCCGGGCCCGGTCGAACAGGTGCTGGGACTGGGTCTCGGGGGGCTCGTACGGATGCGCGCTCATGCCGCCATGCTCTCAGATCCGGAAGCCGCGGCCGCTATCGCGGTGGCCCCGCTCACTCGGGGGCGACCCGCATCGCGGTCACGGCCTCGACGAACGCCGCCGGCGGCCGGTAACCGTGGTCGCGGACGTAGTGGACGACCAGCGTCGGGGCGGTGAGCTGCCGGCCGTCGGCGGCGACCACGCGGATCTCGGCGCTGCCGAGGTACAGGACGCGGGTGCCGTAGACGGCGCGGTACTGGTAGTCGGCCTCGAAGAGGTGGCGGAAGCGGCAGCCGTGGACGCTGCGGGTGACGGCGACGGGGTGGTCGGCGACGAAGGTGACGAGGTTCTGCCAGAACACCGGATCGGGCTCCTCGTCGGCGGTCGGGAAGTCATGGCCTGGTTCGAGCCAGCCGACGGTGAGGAGTTCCACGCCGGCCGACACCGTGTCCGGGAGGTAGTCGTAGGGCGCCAGGTCGGGGTAGTACGTCATGGCGGGATGATGCCCGGATCAGCCCGTAGCCGTCTGCCGCGACGCGGCCACAGCCGCCACCGCCGCCACGATGAACGCCGGGAGCAGCAGGTAGGCGGTGTGGATGCCGACGCGGTCGGACAGGAATCCGAGCGCGAACGGGGCCGTGCCCACCGCGATGCCGCTGCCGAACATGTTCACCGCGCCGGCCAGTTCCGCCTCGCCGCCGGACATCTCGATGCCGCGGGCCGACAGCAGGGGGAACTGGAGTGACACGCCGAGGCCGGCGACCGCCAGGCCGCCGAACATGAGCACCGGATTCGGCGTGGCCCAGAAGAGGGCGAAGCCGACGAGGTTGGTGCCGAAGGCGGCGAAGATCAGGCGGTCGATCGGGACCCGCAGCGCCAGGCGGCCGCCGATCGCGCGGCCCAGGGCCATGCCCGCGACGACGGCTGTGACGCCGGTCGCCGCGACGCCCGCCGACAGGTGCGCGCGGTCTCGCAGGAGGGTCGCGCACCAGAGGGTGAGGCAGAACTCGATGGCCCCGGCGCAGACGCCCGCGACCTGGTTCAGCCAGAAGCGGCGTGGGAGGTCGCGGAAGGTCGCGGCGCGGGTGGCGGGAGGGTCGACGGCGGCGCGGGGCGGCGGCACGGTCGCGGACAGAGCGCTGGTCCCGGTGGTACCGCCAGACGAGCCGGCCACTTCGGCAGCGCGGGTCGCGGCGGCGTATTCGGCGAGTTGAACGGTCACGCCACCGGTCTCGGCGCCAGTACCGAACCGGCCGGCCGCCCCGCCGACCTCGTCCGCCGCACCGGCCGTGTCCACCATCCCGAGCCCATAAGCCTCAACGCCCTCGCCGACGGCCACCGACTCCGGCTCGTTCGCGCACCAATCCGGCTCGCGCACCCGCCCGAGCACCACGTACAGCAGCGCGCTCAGCGGGGCCACCGACAGCAGCGCCGTACGCCAGCCGAGCCCGGCCGCGTCCGCGCCGCCGACCGCCAGCGGCGCGGCGATGCCCACGAACGCCGCGACCGCGTTCGCCTCCGTGATCGCCGCCGGGCCGGTTTCGGGGCCGTGCGCCCGGGACAGGGCCGCGGGTACGGCTATGCACAGCAGGGAGCCGAAGATTCCGCAGATCACAGCCGCCGGAAGCGTTACCGTCAAAGACGGCACCGCGCAGAACAGACCCACCGACAGCGCCAGGCCGACCAGGCCCCACCACAGTGCGGGGCGGAAGCCGCCCGTGCGGCGGATGTACCAGGGCGCGCTGAGGCTGCCGACGGTGACGCCGGCGGCGTAGCAGGTGCTGTGCAGCCCGGCCACCCCCGCGGAGAGGTGGAGGTCGTCCTTGAGCAGGGCGATGGAGGGGCTGAAGGCGTAGAGGAAGAAGGCGAAGGCGCCGAGTTGGAGGTAGAGCAAGCGGGTCCAGCTGTCGTGCCGGACCCGCAGGACGGGCTCAGGAGGGGTGGCGCTCACATGTCACGCATCGCGGGTCAGCTTTCATCGACGGGCTCTTCCACTGCTGCTTCCACCACCGCGGGCTCAGTGGGCTCAGTGGGCTCTGTGGGCTCAGCGGCCTCGACGTCCGGGGATCCGGCGTCCGCGACCTCGGCCGCGGCCGCGGTCGCGTCCACCACCGCGGCGGCCGCCGCCTCGGCGGCCCGCGTCGCCTCGCCGGGCGCCGGCACCACCCGCTCGTTGAAGGTCACGGTGTCGTAGACGTACTCGTCGACCACCGGCTCCGACGTCGGGTGCGCGGCCGGGACCACGGCCGCCTCGGAGTGCGCGCCGCAGCCGAAGTCCAGGGAGACCACGCGGCCGTCGCTCGGGGCGATCTCGTTCGCGCACACGCCGAAGGCCTGGCCCAGCATCCCGGCCAGGGGCGCCAGGAATCCGCAGCCGGAGCAGCGGGCCGGGGCGGCCTGGGCCATCGGGGAGTGCGGGCCGAACTCGCCCTCGTGCCAGCGCTCGGCGGCCTCCTCGCGGCCCTCGCGGGAGAGCACGCGGGGGCGGCCCAGGCCCAGCTGGTAGGCGACCAGGGGCAGGGAGTCGCGGGTGATCTCGCGGTAGGGCCGCGGCTCCTCCTCGTCCTGGCCGGTGTAGGCCGGGACCAGGCGGGCGTCGTCCTCGGCGATCGGCAGAAGGTCGCCGGGGCCCAGGTCGCCCGGGCGCAGGCGCTCGCTCCACGGCACCCAGTCCGGGGCCAGGACCGACTCCCGGCCGGCGACCAGGACCGTCTCGTCCAGGGTGACGAACTTGGTGCGCGGGGCGCGGGTCACGGTCACGGCCCAGTTCCAGCCGCGGTAGCCGCGCTCCTTGCACTCGAACAGGTGGGTGACCACGCGGTCCCCCTCGGCGAGCATGCCGACGTGCCGGCCCACCTCGCCGATCCCGGCGACGTCCTCGGCCGCGGCCAGGGCCAGGTCGACCGCGTCGGCGCAGACCTGGTCGAGGACCGGCTGGCGTCCGCGCGGCCGGCTGTCTGTGGAGCGGGCTGGGGTGGCGGTCGCGGCGTTCACGCCTCGATTCTCCCCTATCCGGAGGTGTTCATGTGACAGCGGTTCGCCTGTTGGTGCATCCGGGCCGGTCCACCGGGGTCCCAAATGAATCACCGGCTCCCCACGTTCACTTTTTCCGGGCAGGATAGGGGCGTGGCCAAGGATCAGACGCCGAATCGGGACGGCGAGGAACGGACGCGGGTTTTCGACGCCCCGGAGGCGACGCGGCCGTTGATCCCGCAGCCCCCGCCGCTGCCGCCGAAGCGCCCTCGGGGCGCCGCGGCGCCGGGGGACGCCGGGCTCGCCGACACGCTGCCGACCGGCGGTCCCTCGGCATCCTCGGCCCTGTCAGCGTCCGCGGCCTCCGCGGCGCCGCACGGCGGACCGGCCGGCCACCGCGATCCGGTCCCGACCCGCACCATGGCCGCCCAGCAGCCCGGCGAGGTGCCGGTAGCGACCATCGACCTGGCCGCGACCCTGCCGGAGCTGGCCGAGGTCGCCCCCGACCTGTCGGCGGCCGACCTGGAGATGCTCACCCCGGTGGGCCCGGCGCGGCCGGAGTCCGACGCGGCCCGCATCCTGCGCCGGGTCGGCGAGGGCACCGAGGCGACCGGCCGCGCGATGGGCCGGGTCGGCGGCTTCGTCGGCCACCGCATCCGCCGGTACACCGAGGCCGGCGGCGCCCGGGAGTCCGGGCTGTCCCGCCTGATCGAGCTGCACGCCGTGAACACCGCCGGCGACCTGCTGATCACCCTGGCGCTGGCGCAGTCGGTGTTCTTCGGGGTCCAGCCGGGGCAGGCGCGCGGCAAGGTGGCGCTGTACCTGGTGATCACGATGGTGCCGTTCGTGCTGCTGGCGCCGGTGATCGGCCCGCTGCTGGACCGCTTCGGGCACGGCCGGCGGCTGGCGATGGCGGTGACCATGGCCGCGCGCCTGGTGCTGGCGCTGATCATGGCGCGCACCGTGAGCGGGGACGCCAACCTGGCGCTGTACCCGGCCGCGTTCGGCTGCCTGGCGGCGTCCAAGGCCTACGGCGTGACCCGCAGCGCGGTGATCCCGCGGCTGGTCCCGCGCGGCAGCACGCTGATCAAGGCGAACTCGCGCACCTCGATGGCCAGCATCATCGCCACCTTCGTCTTCGCCCCGATCGGCGGCCTGCTGGTGAAGACGGGCGCGGCCTACTGCCTGATCGGCGCGGCGGCGGTCTTCGCGCTCGGCGCCTTCCTGGCGATCCGGCTGCCGGCCCACGTGGACTCCGCCGAGGGCGAGCAGAAGGCACAGCTGAAGAAGAAGGACCGGAACATGGATCCCCGCCTGGAGGAGACCATGCCGAACCTGCGGCTGCGCTCGGTGGGCCCGGCGGTCATGCTGGCCGTGCGCGCCAACGCCGCCTTCCGCTGCTTCTCCGGGTTCCTGACCATCTTCATGGCGTTCCTGGTCCGCTACCACCCGCTGGCCGGCTACAAGGACCTGGTCGCGATCGGCCTGATCGCCGGCGCCGCGGCCGTCGGCAACCTGGTGGGCACCTCGCTGGGCTCGATGCTGAAGGCGCGGGCCCCGGAGGGCGTGATCTCCGCGATGCTGGCGCTGACCACCGGCGCGGTCCTGGCGTGCGCGTTCTATTACAACCTGATCACGGTACTCACCGTAGCGGCCGTCGCGGCCATGAGCGCTGCGCTGGCCAAACTGTCCCTGGACGCCCTTTTGCAGCGCGACACCCTCGAACGTGTGCGCACGTCGGCCTTCGCCCGGTCTGAGACACTGTTGCAGCTGGCCTGGGTGGTCGGCGGAGGCCTGGGGATCGCCATGTCGTTCCCGGGCAACGGCAACGGGACCTTCGCGTTCGTCGTCGCGGCCGTGGCTTTGCTGGCGGTCTGCGTGGTGACCTTGAAGGCTCTGTCGGACTTGCGTTTCGTGGCGCCCAACCCCGCGCAGAGTCTCGGAGTCTAAAGACTCGGCGGACATGTGGGGACGGAGCCCGGATGCCGGGTACGTTTCCGGCATGGCCGGACACGGACACGCATGCAATCCACGGGACGACGGGGAGTGACCGAATGTACGAGTTCTTGCTGGCGACGGCCGTCGGGGCCGAGCGCGACGCGCTCCAAAGGCACGCCGACGGCCTGACGGTGATAGTCACCGGCGCGGGCCCCGCGGCCGCGGGCACCGGCGCGGCCTGGGTCCTGGCCTCCGAGCCCTACAAACTGGCCGTCTCAGTCGGCATCGGCGGCGGCTTCGCCCCGCGCGCCCCGATCGGCTCGGTCGTGGTCTCCACCCGGGTGGTCGCCGCCGATCTGGGCGCGGACTCCCCCGAGGGCTTCCTGCCGATCGAGGAGCTGGGCTTCGCCCCGCACGTGGAGCAGCCGGACGAGGCCTGGGCCGCGCTGATCGGCTCGGCGCTCAGCGGCGCCGGCCTGCACGTGGTCAACGGCGCCGTGCTGACCGTGGCCACGGTGACCGGCACCGCCGAGCGCACCGAGGAACTGCTGGCCCGGCACCCGGACGCGGCCGCCGAGGGCATGGAGGGCTTCGGCGTGGCCAGCGCCGCGACGATGGCCGAGCTGCCCTTCGTGGAGATCCGCGCGATCTCCAACGTGGTCGGGCCGCGGGACCGGGAATCGTGGCGGATCGGTGAAGCCATGGACGTCCTGGCGACCGTCGGGCAGACCCTGGCCGCCCTCCAGGCGCCGGGCGTCGCATAATCGGCGATATGTCTGACGCTCCAGTGACCGTCCTGCCCGAGAAGCTGTCCATCGCCTACTCGCCGTGCCCCAACGACACGTTCGTCTTCCACGCACTGACCCACGGCCTGGTGCCCGGGGCGCCGGCGTTCGACGTGACCTTCGCGGACATCGACGTCACGAACTACTGGGTGCAGAAGGACGACGCGCCCGACGTCCTGAAGATCTCCTTCCCGGCCCTGCCACTGGTCCGGGACCGCTACGAGCTGCTGCACTGCGGCGGCGCGCTGGGCCGCGGCTGCGGCCCGCTGGTGCTGTCCCAGGGCGCGGTGTCGGCCCAGGACCTGGCCGGCGGCACGGTCGCGGTGCCGAGCCTGCTGTCCACCGCCTACCGGCTGTTCGAGCTGTGGGCGGAGAAGAACGTGCCGGGCGGCGTGGACATCAAGGTCCTGCCGTTCCACGAGATCATGCCCGCCGTCGCGGCCGGCGAGGCGGTCGCCGGCCTGGTGATCCACGAGGCCCGCTTCACCTACCAGAACTTCGGCCTGACCTGCCACGCCGACCTCGGCGAATGGTGGGAGGCCGAGACCGGCCTGCCGATCCCGCTGGGCGCGATCGTGGCCCGCCGGGATCTCGGGGCCGAGGCGCTGGCCGAGCTGAGCGGGCTCATCCGGGCCTCGGTGGACGCGGCCTGGGCCGACCCGAAGGCCTCGCACGAGTACGTGATGGAGCACGCGCAGGAGATGGACCCGGAGGTCGCGCGGCAGCACATCGGGCTGTACGTGAACGACTTCACCCGGGATCTGGGCCCGGACGGGCTCGCGGCGGTCGAGGCGCTGCTCGCGAAGTAGCCGCTCGCAGCGCGGCCCCGACAGGATCGGCGTCGGGGCCGCGGCTTTCCGCACGGCTCAGTAGGAACGCCCGAATAACACGCGCTTGCCGTACGCCGACGGCGCATTACAGCGCACGCAGGTCCCGGACTCGGCCGGCGCCTCCAGCGGGATGCAGCGCGGCGTGGCGGCGGTCTCGGACTTGATGTCCTCCTCGCACTCCGGACGCCCGCAGTGCAGGGCCCGGGCCCAGCCGGTGGCGACGGCCGCGGTGAAGCCGTCCCAGTCGTCCACGGTGACCGTGTGCGACTCGCGGAAGTCCGTCGCGCGCTCCAGCAGGAACTCCTGGAAGTCGTCGAGCAGGTCCAGCAGGACCTCCGGGGCGGTGTCGAGCGAGATCGCGGTCTTGCCCTCATCGCCCAGCCGCTTGGCCAGCAGCGCGGTCCCGGCCGCCAGGTCGCGCGGGCCGATCTCCAGCCGCATCGGGACGCCGCGCATCTCCCAGTCGTTGAACTTGAAGCCCGGGGACACCTGGGGCCGGTCGTCGACGTGGACCCGGATCCCGGCGGTCTTCAGCCGCACGGCCAGCTCGCGTACCGCCTCCAGCACCGTCTCCGCCTGGTCGCCGCGCGCGATCGGGACGATCACCACCTGGTACGGGGCCAGCTTCGGCGGCAGCACCAGACCCTTGTCGTCGCCGTGGGTCATGATCACGCCGCCGACCATTCGCGTGGACATGCCCCAGGAGGTGGTGTGGCACAGCTCCAGCCGGCCGGCGTCGTCGGCGAACTGGATGCCGAAGGCCTTGGCGAAGTTCGTGCCCAGATAGTGCGTGGTGCCGCTCTGCAGGGCCTTGCCGTCACGCATCATGCCCTCGACGGTGAAGGTCTTCACGGCGCCGGCGAACCGCTCGCCGGGCGTCTTCTCCCCCGGGACGACCGGGATCGCGGCCACGTCGCGCGCGACCCGCTCGTAGACGTCGAGCATCTGCAGTGTCTCGGCCATGGCCTCGGCCTCGTCGGCGTGCGCGGTGTGGCCCTCCTGCCACAGGAACTCGGTGGTGCGCAGGAACAGGCGGGGGCGCAGCTCCCAGCGGACGACGTTCGCCCACTGGTTCAGCAGCAGCGGCAGGTCCCGGTAGGACGAGATCCACTTGGCCATCATCTCGCCGATGACCGTCTCCGAGGTGGGCCGCAGGATCAGCGGCTCCTCCAGCTCCTTGCCGCCGGCGTGGGTGACGACGGCCAGCTCCGGGGAGAAGCCCTCGACGTGCTCGGCCTCCCGCTTGAGGTAGGACTCCGGGATCAGCATCGGGAAGTAGGCGTTCTCGTGCCCGGTGTCCTTGATGCGGCCGTCGAGGTCGGCTTGGAGCAGCTCCCAGATGCGGTACCCATACGGTCGGATCACCATGGTGCCGCGCGCCGGGCCGCGCTCGACCAGCTGCGCCTTGGTGACCACTTCGTTGTACCAGGAGGAGAAGTCCTCGCTCTGCGGGGTGACCCCGCGCTCGTCACGTGCCATGACGGAACGCTACCGAGGCGGTACCGAATCGAGCGATGAATTTCGCGGCGGCGCGTCGTCTGAACCACCGACAGACGCCGATGACAGCGAGGAGAACGCCATGACCGCCACCTACACGTTCGACGTCTTCTCCAGCCTCGACGGCTTCGGCGCCGCCGGCGGCGACTGGACCGGCTACTGGGGCAAGCAGGGCCCGGAACTGCTGGAGCACCGGCTGGGTCTGTACACCGGGGAGCAGCGGATGGTCTTCGGAGCCGCCACGTACCGGCTGTTCACGCAGATGCTCGCGGCGAGTACCGAGGACTCCGATGTCCGCGATCCCTGGGTGACCCGGATGGTGGAGCTGCCGGCGACGGTCGTGTCGAGCACCCTGACCGGGCCCCTGGACTGGCCGGACGCGACGCTCGAGAACGGCGACGCCGTCGAGGTCGTCGCCCGGCTCAAGAAGGAGTCCGACGTGCCGCTGCGCTCGCACGGCAGCCTGTCGATGAACCGGGCGCTGATGGCCGCCGGGCTGGTCGACCGGGTCCAGGTGTCGGTCTTCCCGGTGATCACCGGCCGGACCGGGCTGGAACCGGTCTTCGGCGGCGCGGCCGACTTCGACCTGGAGCTGCTCGAGCACCGCACGCTCGACGGCCGCGTCCAGGAGCTCGTCTACCGGCCCACGCTGCACGGCTGACTATCCGGTCCGGCTAGCCCCCGGCCGCCAGCTCCTGCGCCAGCCCGACCACCGCCGCCGACCCCGGCAGTGCCTGCCGCTGCACCGCGTACGGATGGAAAGAGGTCGCCCGCCGCGCCCGGGAGGTCGCGACCACCACCGGCGCGCCGCTGCCGTCCTCGTTCTCGCCCATCGGGGCGTAGCCGTTGGTCCGCAGCCCCTCGAGCAGCTCCTCCGGCGGCAGCTCGGAGACCGCGACGCCGGGCGCGATCCGGCGCAGGCCCAGGCCGCCGATGCGCCGGTCGGCCAGCATCTCGGTCAGCGCGGCGTCGTTGTCGGCGCGGACGTAGGAGACCGCCGAGCCGACGCGGACCCGGCCGTGGCGGCGCGCGACGTCGTCGACCAGATAGCTCAGGGCCTGCGGGATCTCGTGCAGCGAGTGCTCGGCCAGGAAGGCGTGCAGATCGGCGGCGCCGCGCCCGGCGTCGAAGGCGCGGCGGACCGAGGCGGTGGTGAACCGGTAGACGGTCGCGGCGCCGGAGGACTCGATGTCGGCGATCAGCGCCATCTCCCGGGCCACCTCGGGGGCCAGCGGGCCGGGGGCGATCGCGGTCAGGTCGCCCTGGATCAGCACATGCCGCACCGGTTCGGGCAGCGCCCGGCCCAGCGCCGCGGCCAGCGCCTCGCGCGGCCGGCCCAGCAGCAGGGCCCGGCCGTGGGCGGCCAGGATCCCGGCGCCGCCGCGCACCGGGGCGACCAGGCCGAGCCAGACCGCCTCGCGCAGCGTCCAGTCCACCAGCTGCCGCATCGCCGGGCCGCTGCGCCGCGGGCGCTCCCAGAACAGCCGGTCCACCAGGGCCGGCAGCGGGGTGGTGGCGCCGGGCGGCAGCCGGTCGAGCTCGCCGAGCAGGTCCCGGCGCAGTTCGGTCACGGCCCAGGACGCGACCTCCGCCGACAGCGGGGCCACCTGCCGGTTCCGCTCGTCCGGCGACCCGACCCGGCCCGCGGCCCGGTCCGAGACCAGCCACGCCGCCGCCAACTCGGCCCAGCGGCGCTCCGGCGGCAGGTCCAGCCAGCGGTCGTAGGCCGGGGTCGGCAGCCAGAAGCCGGAGGCCAGGTCGGCGGCCACGAGGCCGGCGGCGTAGGCCAGCTCGGCCAGGAAGGCGGCCTCCTCCTCGGGCGCGTCCAGCAGCGCCGCGGTGCGCCGCAGATCCCTGATGCCGGCGCCGCCGGAGCGCAGGACGCCGGGCGGGCCGGAGGCCCAGGCGTCGAGCAGTTCCTCGACGCGCCGGGGCACGGCGATCGCCGCGGCGCCGGCGGCGGCGTCGGCGGTGCGGGCGTCGTGCTGGACCACGGGGACCGGCGGCGGATCGGAGGCCAGGTCGCGGTGCAGGCCGGTGCCGAAGACGTGGCGCCGCAGGAAGAAGGCGATCTCGCGGGGCAGCACGACGGTGTCGTCGGTCCAGCGGCCGAGGATGCCGCGGGCCAGGAGCCATTCCAGAGGGGATCCGCCGGCGTCGGGGGCCGCGTCGGGGGCCGGTGCCACTGCCTCGTCCTCGGCGGAGGGCTGGTTGATCCGGCCGAACGGCGGCCCCCACACCAGTTTCTCCAGCACGGCTTCCACTCCGGACGGCGCGGAGTCCAGCACCGCACGCATCCTCGGCGGATCGGCGGCCAGCGCGGAGATCGAGCCGACCGCGCTCACCGGATCCGGCGTCGCGGGCAGGCCGAGGCGGTGCAGGAATCCCTGCATCCCGGCCGGGGAGGAGTTGTTCAGCGCCGACGCCAGCGGCGGACCGAGGCCGACGGGGTTCTCCCCCAACGCCTCGCGCGCATTGACGAGCGGCCGCAGGGCTTCGTCCGGTCCCCACAGCAGCGCCGCGTCGCGCAGGTCCGCGATGGCGTCGGCGACCTCGTCCAGCACCGACAGCCCGAGCAACTCGGTGGTCGAGGCCGCGGTCACCGGCTCCGGGGACACCGCGAGCGCTTGGAGCACTTGCAAGGTGAATGCATCAAGTCGGTCCATCGCCAGCGCCACGGACGCGCGCTGCGAGGCCCGCTCGGCCAGGGCCGCGATCGACGCCGGCGGCGGCACCGCCAGATCCGGGCGCGCCGCCAGCAGATTCGCCAGCCGCTCCACCGGCCAGGACCGCAGTTCGTCCGCGAGCGAACGCCTGCGCGGGGCCGACGTCGCGGCCGCCGCCGGACCCGAGGTGTCCGAACCCTGAGACGCCCCGCCGGCCGCCGGACCCCGATTGGCGCGCGTCACCGCCCGTGCACCTGCGGTGCCGGGTCGCGCAGAATGGCCGGGGTGTTCGATGGGCATCACAGACAACGGTAGTCGAGTCCCGACGATCACAGCGCCCGCATACGATACGGATGCGGGTGCCACAGGCGGCACGCACGCCGCTTTGGGCTCAACGGAAACAGGGGGAACGCAGGGGTGACGGCCGAGACCGACCAGGAGATGTTCCGGTACCTGGCCGAGCTGTCCACGCTGGCGGAGGGCCGTATGTCGCCCACGTCGCGCAACCAGCTCGTGTCCCGCACCCGTACGGAGATCGAGTCCCGGGTCACGGCCCGCAAGGCGACGCGCGCGGCCGACGTGCGCCAGATCCTGCTCGGCATGGGCCGCCCCGAGGCTCTGGTGATGGCCGAGGCGAACAAGGACCCGCTGTACGCGGCCCGCGAGCGGCAGCGCCGGGGCGTGAGCGGCGGCGGCAACGCGTACGGCGCGGCCTCCGTCTTCTCCCCCGAGGTCGACCCGGCCGTCGCCCGGCTGGTCACCCCGGAGTCGCTGACCAACCCGCCGCCCGGCGGCTTCGGCGCCTCGGACTCCGAGGGCGACGTGCTGCCGGGGCCGGAGATCCCGGCCGAGCCGGACCCGTTCGGCGCCGGCAGCGCCGACTGGTACTACAGCGGCGAGCCGGAGGAAGGCGGCGGAGAGGGTGGCGGCGGCGCCGGGCCGCAGATCCCGATCGAGAGCGGGAGCAGCTTCACCCCGGCCCCGGGACCGGCCCCGGCACCCCCGCCACCGCCGATGACCGCCGGGCCGATGGTGCGGCGCACCGCGAACGGCCACGCACAGGCGCTCGCCGCGGTGACGGTCCTGTGCGTCGGCGCGATCGTCAACGCGGTGGCCATGTCGCCGTACACGATCGCCATCGTCGTGGTCGGCTATCTGCTCGCGATGACGTCGTACTCGTACACGCCCGGCGAGAAGCGGTTCGCGCTCATCGGCGTGCCGCTCACCGCGTTCGTGTTCTACGCCTTCGGGCTGTTCCTGGCGCGCGGCCGGTCCACCGGCCACGACACGCCGTTGAACTCCAGCCAGACCTGGCAGGCAGCCAAGGACGGCTTCACCGCGGTGCCGACGATGCTGGGCCTGCTCGGCGCGCTGTATCTGCTCTGGCGCCTGTTCAAGGCGGTGGCTAAGTCCGGCTGACCCCGGCCCGGCCCCGGAAGTGCGCGGCGGACACCTCGCCGCGCAGCGCGCCGAGGGCGACCTCGGCGGCGGACAGGCGGTCCAGACGGCCGTGGTACGTGCCGTCGGGCAGGCACACCATGTTCGCCGCGAACTGGTCGCCGCCCACGTGCGTGGTCTCCCAGACCGGCAGCCCGCGCGCGGCCAGTTCCCGGGCGACCGGGGCGCCGTAGCGGGCGCAGCAGACGTCGCGCTTGCCGTGCGTGCACACCAGCAGGATCCGCTCGCGCAGCAGCGCGCCGAACCCGGGCGGACCGCCGTCGGCCAGCGCCTTCAGATCGAGCTTCGCGATGTCGTCGAGGTCCCCGGTGACCCGCCGTTCCAGCCAGCGCGCGCCGAGCGGTCCGCCGGCGACGAAGACCGCCCGGTCCCCGGTCACGGCGCGCCCGTCACGGTCCGGTCTCCGGATCAGCTGCGGACGTACGGCGTAGGCCGGCGCGGCGGTCAGCACCTCGGCCACCCCGGCGGGCAGGTCCGGCGGCCACCCGAAGGCCGGCCACGGCCCGGGGTGCTCCACCGCGAGCCACGCTTTGGCCCGCGGCGGCGCGGTGTCCCCCATCGGCCGGCGCAGGGCCCGGCACAGGGCGGCGCAGCCACCGAGAGCGGATTCGCAGACGGACACGGGCGGGTCTTTCGAGGCGGTGCGGTCACGCCCCGGCCCGATCGGGGAGAGTGGAACCTTGGGGTGATCGGGCCGGGAGTGTCGGGGGGCGGTCACGGCGGGAACGGGTGAGTCGGCGGGGTCGGATCAGATCAGGTCGGATCAGGTCGGATCAGGTGACCCGGATCGGGTCGGGTAGCTCAGATCAGGCAACTCAGGGTAGCCTCACCTTACCCCGCGCACCCGCAGTCCTACCCTTCCGGCCTTGAACGCTCGCCCGAACCGGTGACCGCCGGCCGCCGGCCGGCTTGTCCGGTTCCCCGGCTGCCCGCGCCCGCCGGGCGAAAACGTGGCCGGCGATACGCTGATCGCATGATCGGCACTCCTTTGACCGTGGGCTTCGACCTTGACATGACCCTGATCGACTCGCGGCCGGGCGTGCACGCCACGATGACCGAGCTGTCCCGGCGCACCGGCGTGGCCATCGACGCCGACGCCGTGGTCACCCGCCTCGGGCCGCCGCTGGAGGAGGAGCTGGCGTACTGGTTCCCGCAGGAGCGCATCGCCGCCGCCGGGGACGAGTACCGGGCGCTGTACCCGGAGTTCGCGATCGCGCCGACGCCGGCGCTGCCCGGCGCCGCCGAGGCGTTCGCGACGATCCGCGAGCGCGGCGGGCGGGTCATGGTCGTCACCGCCAAGTACGGCCCCAACGCCGCGCTGCACCTGGAGCACCTCGGGCTGGTCCCGGACGTCCTCGTGGGCTGGCACTGGGGCCCGAAGAAGGGCGAGGCGCTGCGCGAGCACGGCGCCGGGGTCTACGTCGGCGACCACATCGGCGACATCCTCGGCGCGCGGGCGGCCGGCGCGGTGGCCGTCTCGGTCGCCACCGGGCCGGTCAGCGCCGCCGACCTGGCCGCCGCCGGGGCCGACGCGGTGCTGGCCGACCTGCGTGGTTTCCCCGCTTGGCTCGACGGGTATCTGGCCGCCTGATCGGCCCAGTGTCCGTGCCCGGCAGCACCGTCCCGAACTGCCCCGGACGCCCCGGTCAGGCCCTGGGATAACCCTGCCCAAGGCGGGCGTTTCCTGGTTACGCTTACCCCGCAAGAGTGAATCACCGACGACAGCAGACGCGAGGGTCCCACCGTGCCTACCGGCAAGATCAAGTGGTACGACACCGAAAAGGGTTTCGGCTTCATCACCCGCGACGACGGGCCCGACGTGTTCATGCACTCCTCCGCTCTGCCCGCGGGCGCGGCGGAGCTCAAGAGCGGCCAGCGGGTCGAGTTCGGGGTGGCCGCCGGCAAGCGCGGCGACACCGCGATAGGCGTGCGGCTGCTGGAGACCCGGCCGAGCGTGGAGGCCGCGGTCGCGGCCCGCGACCGCAAGCCGGCCGAGGAGATGGTGGTCATCGTCGAGGACGTGATGAAGCTGCTCGACGGCATGTCCGAGACCTTCCGCCGGGGCAAGTACCCGGACAAGGCCACCTCACGCAAGCTCGCCGGGGTGCTGCGCGCGGTCGCCGACCAGCTGGAGAGCTGAGCGGGCCACCACGAGCGGGCCACTCACAAGTGCGGGCCACCACATCGTGAACGGCTATGCCGCCGCCCCGCGCGCATCTCGCATAATCGCAGCATGAGCGCTGATCGGAACATAGACCGGGTAACCGGCACAGCAGCCGTCCACGCGGGGCGAACCGTCACGAACCCGACGCCGCCGATCGACCTGTCGGCGACCTACCACCTGCCCGGCGTCGACGCCGGCGGCGAGAGCTACGCCGCGCTCGTCGCCGGGGCCCCGCCCACCGTCGAGGGCGGCCTGGTCTACCAGCGGATGTGGAACCCCACGACCGCCGGGTTCGAGCGCGCGCTGGCCGAGCTGGAGGGCCTGCCCGAGGCGGTGTCCTTCGCCACCGGGATGGCCGCGATCACCGCCTGCCTGCTGGCCGCGACGGCCACCGCGGCCGCCGAGGGCAAGCGGCACATCGTGGCGCTGCGGCCGATCTACGGCGGCACCGACGGCCTGCTCACCAAGGGCACGCTGGGCACCGAGGTCACCTGGGTGGACGGCCCGGCGGACATCGCCCCGGCGCTGGCCGCCCGCCCGGACACCGCGCTGGTGGTGGTCGAGACCCCGGCCAACCCGACCGCGCGGCTGCTGGACCTCGACGCGGTCGCCGCGGCCTGCGGCGAGGTGCCGTACCTGGTGGACTCCACGTTCGCGACCCCGGTCCTGCAGCAGCCGGCCCGGCACGGCGCGACGCTGGTCGTGCACAGCGCCACCAAGTACCTCGGCGGGCACTCCGACGTCCTCGGCGGCGTGGTCGCGACCACCCCGGAGTGGGCCGCGCGGCTGCGGGACATCCGCATCCAGACCGGCGGCCTGCTGCACCCCCTGGCCGGCTACCTGCTGCACCGGGGCCTGCAGACGCTGCCGCTGCGCGTGAAGCGCTCCTCGGAGACGGCCGGGACGGTCGCCGCCTGGCTGGCCTCGCACCCGGCCGTGGAGCGCGTCCACTACCCCGGCCTGCCCGGCGGCGACCCGGACGGCCTGATCGGCCCGGACAAGCAGATGCTGCTGCCCGGCGCGATGATGTCGTTCGAGATGCGCGGCGGCTACGACGCGGCGGCCGCGGTCGCCGAGAACGTGCGGCTGATCCTGCACGCGGCCTCGCTCGGCGGCGCCGAGTCGCTGATCACCCACCCCGCGTCTCTGAGCCACCGCAACGTCGCCCCCGACGCCCGGCCGGACGCCGGCCTGCTGCGGTTCTCGGTGGGGCTGGAGGACGCCGATGATCTCATCGAAGACCTCGAAGCCGCGTTCGCGAAGATCTAGTTCCTTCCGTCACCCGTTTCCCCCGCCCCACATGCACCACTGCGGCCCCGGGGCGATAAAGGCTCCATGGACCCACTGGAGCTCACGCGCCTGGACCTGCTCTGGGCTCTGATCCGGGTCCTGCTCGGCGGGACGTTCCTGCGCAGGGCCTGGATCCACAGCCTGTCCTCGTGGTCGGACTGGCTGCTGGTGCTCGCCCTGACCGGGGCCGGGGTGGGGCTGGTCTTCGGGATCGTGATGCGGTTCGCGGCGGTCGGCGCGGCCGTGCTGCTGATGGCCGTGCACGGCCATCCGACCGTGGACCACCGTCTGGTCTTCGCGCTCGTCGTCCTGGGCATCGGCTTCACCACCCTGGGATGGCGGTACGGCCTGGGCCGGTGGTGGTCCGGCACCCCGCTCGTGCAGCGGCATCCGTGGCTGGCGTGAACGGATGTGGAAACAAAGTCCTTCCAGGTGATAGGTCTTCGTGCGTGTTCGACAGCAAGCTCTTTCTCGAGGCGTACATCACGCTGTTCGTCATCATGGACCCGCCGGGGACCCTGCCGATCTTCCTGGCGCTGACCAACGGCCGCAGCAAGGCCGAGCGCACGAAGGCCGCGTGGCAGGCGGCGCTGGTGGCGTTCTGCGTCATCTGCGTGTTCGCGCTGTTCGGCCAGCAGATCCTGGACTACCTCGGCGTGACGCTGCCGGCGCTGCAGGGCTCCGGCGGGCTGCTGCTCCTGCTGATCGCGCTGGAGCTGCTGACCGGCCGCAGCGAGGAGCCCTCGCACTCCAACGAGGCGGTCAACGTCGCGCTGGTGCCGCTGGGCACCCCGCTGCTGGCCGGCCCCGGCGCGATCGTGGCGGTGATGGTGTTCGCCAAGCGCACCGACCACCACTGGTCCGGCATCCTCGCCGTCGGCGTGGCGATCGTGGCGATCCACATCACGCTGTGGCTCACGATGCGCTTCTCCGTTCAGGTGATCCGGGTCATCAAGGACTCCGGCGTGACCCTGGTGACGCGCATCGCCGGTCTGCTGCTGTCCGCGATCGCGGTGCAGATGGTGGCCGATTCGGTGCGGGCGTTCATCAAGGCCGGATGACTTCAGGGCCGGATGACCGGGCCCCGGTGACCTAGGATTTTTGCGTGACCTTCGGACAGCAGTTCCTCGACCAGATCGAAGCCTCGGCGCAGGACTTCACGTTCCCGTTCCTGGACCACGGCTTCTACTCCGCGATCGACGTCCGCCTGCACGTCTACCGCGACGACAAGCACTGGGCCGTGGTCTTCGAGACGGTCGGCTTCAACCCGAAGGCGCGCAGCGTCACCGACGCCCTGACCGGCTACGGCATCCGCGCCGGCAGCCAGCTGAACCGCGTGGAGAACATCGCGGACCTGATCGACGACGACGAGAACTACGTCGGCGGCGTCCCGATCCGGGTCCGCGGCGAGGACCTGGCGGTCGACGCGCCGCCCGGAGAGTACTTCGCCGAAGCGGTCCGCGAACTCGTCCCCGAACACCGCGACCTCCTGCTGGCCGACGAGAGCGAACTGCGCGCGCTGGTCCCGCCGGACCTGCCGGAGATTCTGCGCCTGGAGGCCTGGCACCACCCCGACGTGCTGGTCGAGCGGCCGAGCCGGGAGGAGGTGTTCCAGCTCCTGGCGAAGGTGCTGGACACCGGGAACCCCCATGAGTACCGGCCGACGCAGGCGCCGAACACGCATTGGTCCAGCTGGCCGGAGTCGGGGAACGCTTAGGCGCTGACAGGTTCGGCGGATTCGGCCGGCTCGGCAGCCTTACCGGGCCTGCCGGGCTTGCCGGGCCTGCCGGAATCGGCGACCGCCCGGCCCGAGCCCGCTCCCGCCTCCGAACCCTGCCGTGCCGCGGCCGCGGCCAGCGCCGCCTGCATCCCCTTCGCCCCGGGCAGGAAGGCCGCCGTCACCAACGTCACCGCCGTGCACGCCAGCGCCCACCAGAACGTGGCGCCGTAAGCGGAAGCGACGCCCGCCGGCGTCGGCGCCCCGCCGGCCAGCCCCCGCACCAGGATCACGGCCAGCACCGCGGTCCCGATCGAGCCGCCGACCCGGTTCAGGATGTTGAAGGTCGTCGTGGCCTGCGGGATCGACTCCTGCCGCAGGGTGCTGTAGCCGGCGGCGATCAGCGGGGCCATCACCAGGCCGAGTCCCAGTCCGCGCAGCAGCAGCGGCGCGGCCAGGGCGGCCGCCGAGGTGTGCGCGCCGACCAGGGCGAAGGGCAGGGTCGCGGCCGTCGCCACGGCGGTGCCGGTCATCACCAGGACGCGTGGTCCGGTGCGGTTGGTCAGCCGGCCGGCGGCGAAGGTCGAGATCGCCGTCCCGAGTCCCTGCGGCGCCAGCACCAGGCCGGCGCGCAGCGGTGAGAAGCCGTGCGCCTGCTGGAAGTACAGCGGGAGCAGGAACATCGCGCCGAACAGTGTCGCGCCCATCAGGGCCGCGTTGAGCATCGCGACCGCGAACGCCCTGTCGCGGAACAGACGCAGGTCGACCAGCGGCTTGATCCTGGTGCGCAGGCTGTAGACCACGAACGCCGTCACCAGCGCCAGCCCGCCGAGCACCGGGCCCCACGCGGCCGGCGAGGCGAAGCCGCCGTGGTCGCCGGCCGCCGAGCAGCCGTAGACCAGTGCCGCCAGTCCCGGGGAGATCAGGGCGAAGCCGCGGACGTCGAACCGCGCGGCGGCAGCCGGTCCGCCGGCCGATCCGGCAGCCGGGGCCGAGGCCGGGACCCAGAGCCGCACCAGCACGATCGCGAGCAGACCGATCGGCACGTTGATGAAGAAGATCCACCGCCACCCCCACTCGGCCAGCAGCAGCCCGCCGACCGCCGGTCCCAGCACCGGGAGCAGCGCCAGCGGCACCGACATCACCGCCATCACCCGGGCCATGTGCCGCGGGCCGACGTTGCGGCCCAGCAGCGCCTGCCCGACCGGCTGGATCAGGCCGCCGCCGAGCGCCTGCAGCACCCGGAAGGCGATCAGGCTCGGGATCGACCACGCCGCGCCGCACAGCACCGAGCCGGCCAGGAAGGCGGTCACCCCGAGCAGCCACACCCGGCGCCCGCCGAAGCGCTCCATGCTCCAGCCGGCCAGCGGCACCACCACGGACATGGTGAGCAGGTAGGCCGTGGACACCCAGGCCACGGTGGACAGCGGCGAGCCGAACCGCTCCGCCAGGGTGCGGGTCGCGACGGCGATCACGGTCGCGTCGAGCATCGCCATGGCGGCACCCAGGACCAGGGCGATGCCGATCTTCAGGTACTCGCGGGGCAGCCGGTCGCCGGCTGGCTGAGCGTTCATGGTTCCTCCCCGGAACGACAGCGAGATGGACTGATGAGTCCAAAGAATTAGACTGACTAGTCCAAGAGATTAGACTGATGAGTCCAAGTCCGCAATCGGACCGCCCGGCGAGGAGAATGACCGCATGACCGCGACCGCCACGACCGCCACGTCCGCGACCGCCGACGAGCCCCAGGGCAACCCGAGGAAGCGCCGGGCGATCCTGGACGCCGCCGGCACGGTGTTCCTGCGCGAGGGCTTCGCCCGCGCCGGCATCGACGCGATCGCGGCCGAGGCGAAGGTCTCGAAGCAAACCGTCTACAACCACTTCGGCGACAAAGAGCGCCTGTTCATGGCGATGACCGACG
This sequence comes from Catenulispora sp. GP43, assembly GCF_041260665.1. Lineage (NCBI taxonomy): Bacteria > Bacillati > Actinomycetota > Actinomycetes > Catenulisporales > Catenulisporaceae > Catenulispora > Catenulispora sp. GP43. Next base: position 584,290 of record NZ_JBGCCT010000001.1, read on the forward strand.
ACGTGCAGGACCGCACCGTCGCGGATGTCATGGCGCTGATGGACCGCGACTTCCCGGACGCCTCACAGCTCGCCGGCCCCGAGGACCTGCGCGCCGCCCTGCTCCAGCTGACCGGGGCCTGGGTCCGCGTCGTCCACACCGGGCCGCTGGTGGCCCTGCGCAAGCTGGTCGACTCCGAATCCGAGCACCATCCCGACCTCCAGCAGCGCTGGTTCACCAACGGCCCCGGCCGCACCATGCCACGCCTGAACAAGCTGCTGTCCGCCCTGGCCCGGGCCGGACTGCTCGACGTGCCCCCCGAGGTCCTGGCCGTCCCGGACCTGCTGGCGCACCAGCTGACCTCGACGGCCGGATCGGAGGTGCGCCGGATCCCGCCGGAGGCGGACTTCGAGGCGGAGTTCGAGCGACGGATCGCCCAGGGAGTGGACTTCTTCCTGCGGGCCTACGCGCCGCGCTGAGGCGAGCCGCGGTCACCGTCCGCGGCGGCGATTCCCCTTACGGATGCCGCCCGATCGGCACCGACACGTCCCCGCCGAGCGGACAGGTCCACAGCGGGGCCCGCTGCCCCCGGGTGGCCATCATCGGATGCGCGTGGCTCGGCAGGCACGGCGGCCACTCGATGACCCGCCCGCCGATCGAGAGATTGCCCTGCACCAGGCGCTGGGTCTGCGCGGCCAGGTAGAGCGTGCGCGAAGCCGTGTCCAGCACGGACGCGCCGAGAGTCAGCCGCCCCACCTTCACCCCGGAGACGATCAGCACGGCGGTGGCGCCGGCCGCCGGTTCGCCCGGGTTCGGGTCCTCCGCCAGCTGACAGTCCAGACCCGCGGCACGCAGGTCATGGGCCACCGGCTCGAAGGCCTCCAGCAGGGACACGTCCACCCTGCACAGCGTAAGCGCCGAACCAGCAAATGCACAGACCCTTTGCACGTGCAAAACAGACCCTTGCCTGCGCGGGCCGCCGCCCGGGCACGATACGCGGTCAGTGCACTGTTTCGGTGATGTCAGTGTCGGAATACTCCTGGGTGATCGCATCGTCACCGGACGTCTCCGGACCCGCGTTGTAGCGGATCAAAAGCTCGGCGAACCGAGCGATCTCGTCGTCGTCCCAGCCCGTCAGCCGCTCGGCGACGGCGGCGTACCGGCTCTCGGTCACCTGCGCCAGGATCCCGGCGCCGGCCGGCGTCAGATGCAGCATCTGCGCGCGGTGGTCGTCCGGCGCGGGCCGGCGCTCCAGGAACCCGAGGCGCTCCAGCGCCTGCACCTGGCGGCTGACCGTCGACTTGTCCAGGCCGTAGCGCACCGCCAGGTCCTTGGCCAGACAGCCGCCGGAGTCCTCGAGGTGCGCCAGCAGCGTGTACGACACCAGGGTCAGCTCCGGGTGCAGCCGCCCGGCGAAGGCTCGCGCGCGCCGCGCGAACACCGTCATCTCGCGCTGGATGGCGTCCACCGCCTCGCGGTGACGCGTCTCACTCCCGGTCACGGTCTCACTCCCTCCAGATAGTTGTATAGTACATCTATGGCTAGGTTGTAGTTAGCAACCATATTCGGAGGAAGAAGGCACCAGCCGATGAACCCGGCGACGCATCCGGCCCAGCAGCCCACGACGGCGGTCCCCTCGGTCCGCCACGTCCTCGTGCACCTGATCACCCCGCTCCTGATGTGCGTCGGGATGGGGCTGGCGTACATGAGCGCGTTCATGGTCCCCCACCCGCACCACGTGAAGGTGGCCGTGATCGGCCAGGGCCCGCAGGTGGCCGCGGTGGCGCAGGCGATCCAGAGCAAGGGCGGCGACGCGCTCCAGGTGTCGACGCTGCCGAGCACCGACGCCGCGGTGGCGCGGCTGCACAGCCGCGATCTGGTCGGCGCGTTCGTCCCGGACCCGGCCAAGCCCCAGCTGTACATAGCCGAGGGGAACAGCGACTCCTCGGCCACCGTCGCCACCAAGGTCTTCACCACGGTCGCCGCGGTCGAGGACAAGCCGCTGACGGTCACCGACGTCGCCCCGACCACCGCCGACGACCCGGCCGACTCAGGGCCCTTCTTCCTGATGATCGCCGTCAGCATCGGTTCCTACAGCGCCGTCGCCGCGATCGGCGCGGGCGCCGCCGGCTGGTCCCTGAAGCGCAAGACGATCCTGGCTCTGGGCACCGCGACCGCGGTCAGCGCGATCGGCGCGGCCCTGGCCGGCCCGGTGTTCCACCTCGCACACCACAGTCTGGCCGGGGTGTGGGGACTGGCCTGGCTGTACTCGGCCGCGATCCTGTTGATCGGCGTGGGCCTGCACCCGTTCCTGAAGCGGTGGACGACGCTGGTGATGATGGTCCTGTTCGTGATGCTGAACTTCACCAGTTCCGGCGGACTGTTCCAGCCCGAGCTGCAGAACGGCTTCTTCGGCGGCCTGCACGCGTTCTGGAACGGCGCGGGCCTCGTCGAGGGCGTGCGGAGCCTGCTGTACTTCGGCGGAAGCGGCGTCGCGCGGCACGCGTGGACATTGGTCGGCTGGGTCGGCGTCGGCGCGCTGGCGGTCGGCACGGCGGCGATCGCCGAACGCCGGAACCGGATGCCGGAGATCGAGACCGAAGCCGAAGCAGAAGCGGAGATGGAAGAACTCGTCGCAGTCTGAGCATCCCCACCGTTTCATTCCTGCTGACCGGCCTTTTTGGCCGGTCAGCTCTTCTCGTTTTATCGATGAACGATCCGTGAGATCTTGTCCGCATGGACGCGCCTGAGATCTCCATCATCCCGAAGCCCCTGCATATCCAGGCCGGCTCCGGCCAGCTCATGTTCGACGCCACGACCGTCGTGAACTTCTCCGACGGCCACGCCGAACTCGGCGCCGAGGGCTACCACCTCACCATCGACGACGACGGCATCACGTTCCTCACCGGCACCGAGGCGGGCCTGTTCTACGCCGAGCAGACCCTGAAGCAGCTGCTGCCGCCCGAGGGGCTGCGCACCGACGCCAGCCGGAAGTCCCTTCCGCTCCCGCACGTCACCATCACCGACGCCCCGCGCTTCCGCTGGCGCGGCGCGATGCTGGACGTGGCCCGCCACTTCCTGCCCAAGCGCGACGTCCTGCGCTTCCTGGACCTGATGGCGCTGCACAAGCTGAACGTCCTGCACTTCCACCTCACCGAGGACCAGGGCTGGCGCATCGAGATCAAGCAGTACCCGAAGCTCACCGAGGTCGGCGGCTGGCGCCGGGAGACCGTGGGCGACGGCCGGCCGCACGGCGGCTTCTACACCCAGGACGACATCCGCGAGATCGTCACCTACGCCGCCGAGCGGCACATCACGATCGTCCCCGAGATCGACATCCCGGGGCACTCCACGGCCGCCATCGCGGCCTATCCGGAGCTCGGCAACCAGGACGTCCCCAGCGCGCAGGAGCCGCGCGAGGTCTGGACGCAGTTCGGGATCGCCACCTCGGTGCTGAACCTGGAGGACTCGACCGTCGAGTTCTACAAGACCGTCATGGACGAGGTCTGCGACCTGTTCCCGGGCGAGTTCGTCTGCCTCGGCGGCGACGAGTGCCCGAAGGACGAGTGGAAGGCCAGCGCGCGGGCCCAGGCCCGCAAGGCCGAGCTGGGCCTGGCGACCGAGGAGGACCTGCAGGCCTGGTTCATGCACCAGCTCAGCGAGCACGTCGCGGCCAAGGGCCGCAAGCTGCTCGGCTGGGACGAGATCCTGGAGGGCGAGCTGTTCCCGGGCACCGTCGTGTCCTCCTGGCGCGGCACCGAGGGCGCGGTCGAGGCCGCCCGGCGCGGCCACGACACCCTGACCAGCCCCTACAACTGGGTCTACTTCGACTACCGGCAGTCCGACGCCGAGGGCGAGCCGGGCGCCCCGTGGGCCGCGCCGACGTCGCTGGAGCGCGCGTACAGCTTCGAGCCGGTGCCCGAGGACATGCCCGAGGAGCTCGCCGGGCACGTCATCGGCTCCGAGGCCACCCTGTGGAGCGAGTACATCCCGGACGCCCGGGTCCACGACTACCAGGCCTGGCCGCGCCTGGCGGCGTTCAGCGAGACGGTGTGGTCGACCGCCGGACGCGACTTCGCGGAGTTCCTGCCGCGCCTGGAGAAGCACCTGGAGCGCCTGGACGCGCTGGGGGTGGAGTACCGGCCCCTGGACGGCCCGCACCCGTGGCAGAAACAGCCGGCGCCGCGCTGGCGGGAGGACCCGAACGCGGAGTAGGCCGGCCGCGAGGTTACTCAGTCGCGAGGTTGCTTAGTTCGGTCAGCGAGCGAGCCGGCGCGGTCGGAATCCCGACCGCGCCGGTGCTGTTGTACGCAGTCCCCCACCAGTTCCCGCGCCTTGTGGTCATCCGACCCGCCGGAATGAGCGACACTAGAAGGATGCCCGTCGCCCGACCGAAGCGCCGCGCCCGGAGGTATGCGTGACCTGCCTGATCGTCCAGTCCGACAAGACCCTCCTGCTCGAGATCGACCATCCGCAGGCCGAGGAGTGCCGCCGCGACATCGCCCCCTTCGCCGAACTGGAGCGGTCCCCGGAGCACATCCACACCTACCGCGTCACCCCGCTGGCCTTGTGGAACGCCCGCGCCGCCGGCCACGACGCCGAGCAGGTCATCGACGCGCTGCTGCGCCACAGCCGCTACCCGGTACCGCACTCCCTGCTCGTCGACATCGCCGACACCATGGACCGCTACGGCCGCCTCCGGCTGCTCCAGCACCCGACACACGGCCTGGTCCTGGAGACCACCGACGTCCCGGTCCTGGAGGAAGTGGTCCGTCACAAGAAGGTGCAGCCGCTGATCGGCGAGCGCATCGACGAGCACACCATCAAGGTGCACCCCTCCGAGCGCGGAACCCTCAAGCAGGTCCTGCTGAAGGTCGGCTGGCCCGCCGAGGACCTGGCCGGCTACGTGGACGGCGAACACCACGACATCGCCCTGCGCGAGGACGGCTGGACCCTGCGCCCGTACCAGAAGGAGGCCGCCGAGGGCTTCCGCCACGGCGGCTCCGGCGTGGTCGTCCTCCCCTGCGGCGCGGGCAAGACCATCGTCGGCGCGGCGGCCATGGCCGGCGTCGAGGCGACGACCCTGATCCTGGTCACCAACACGGTCAGCGTGCACCAGTGGCGCAAGGAACTCCTCAAGCGCACCACCCTCACCGAGGACGAGATCGGCGAGTACTCGGGCGCCCGCAAGGAGATCCGCCCCGTCACCATCGCCACCTACCAGGTCCTCACCCGCAAGACGAAGGGCGTCTACGCCAACCTGGAACTGTTCGACGCCCGCGACTGGGGCCTGATCGTCTACGACGAGGTCCACCTCCTGCCGGCCCCGGTCTTCCGCTTCACCGCCGACATCCAGTCCCGCCGCCGCCTCGGCCTGACCGCCACCCTGGTCCGCGAAGACGGCCTGGAAGGCGAGGTCTTCTCCCTGATCGGCCCCAAGCGCTTCGACGCCCCCTGGAAGGACATCGAAGCCCAGGGCTACATCGCCCCGGCGGACTGCGTAGAGGTACGCGTCACCCTCACCGACAACGAACGCCTCCGCTACGCGAGCTCCGAACCGGAGGAGAAGTACCGCCTGGCCTCGACCACGGCGACCAAGTCCAAACTCGTCGAAGCCCTGGTGAAGAAGCACGCCGGCGAACCCACCCTGGTCATCGGCCAGTACCTGGAACAGCTGGACGACCTCGGCGAACGCCTGAACGCCCCGGTCCTGAAGGGCACCACCCCGGTCAAGGAACGCGAGCGCCTGTACGAAGGCTTCCGCACCGGCGAGATCCCCACCCTGGTGGTCTCCAAGGTCGCGAACTTCTCCGTCGACCTCCCCGAAGCCAGCGTCGCCATCCAGGTATCGGGCACCTTCGGCTCCCGCCAGGAAGAGGCCCAGCGCCTGGGCCGCGTGCTACGCCCGAAGGCCGACGGCCGAGGCGCCCGCTTCTACGCCGTGGTGTCCCGGGACACCGTGGACCAGGAGTACGCGGCGCACCGACAGCGCTTCCTGGCGGAGCAGGGCTACGCGTACCGGATCGCCGACGCGGACGACGTTTTCGCCGGCAAGGAGATCTAGTAGCGCCAGCGCACGGTGGTCGGCCGGCATGAGCCGACCACCGTGTGACACGTAACGTCAGTCCCCCACCAACTGCGCCGGCAACGCCGCGCAATGCACCACATGCAACCGCGAAACCGCACGCGTCAGCACCACATACAACCGCCGCAACCCCCGCGGCTCAGCAGCGACGATCTCAGCGGGCTCCAACACCAGAACCTGGTCGTACTCAAGACCCTTGGCCAACGTCGCGGGCACCACGACCAACCGCGGCCCAACAGTCTCCGCCAGCAGCGACTCGACCAGCTCCGCCTCAGTCTCGCTGGCCCCCTCGATCGCCGGAGCGGCAGGCTCCGCCCCAAGCACCGAGTGCTCCACACCAGCAGCGTCCAAAGCCGCCGCGACCTCCGCGACCCGGGCATCAGCCGTGATCAGACCGACCGACCCCTCCTGAAACTCCAAAGCAAGCTGCGCAGCAGTGACCATCGCACCGACAAGGTCCGCGTCACTCCCGACCGCATCAATCTCCAGCGCCCCACCCTGCTGCCGAACCGACGTCGGCGGCAACAGTCCCGGCGCGGCATCCGGCAGAAGCTTCGCCGCGAAATCAATGATCTGCCGCGGCACCCGGAACCCCAACGTCAGCTCCTCAACCACCGCCTCCGGCTTCCCCAAATGCTTCAGCGTCTCCGCCCAAGAAGGCGTCGCCCACGGCGTGGTCCCCTGCGCGATGTCCCCCAGCACCGTGACGCTGCCCGTCGAGCACCGCCGCCCCACCGCGCGATACTGCATCGCCGACAGATCCTGCGCCTCATCAAGAACCACATGCGCCAGCGACGGCAGCCGATCGAGCTGATCGTGCGCCTCATCGATGAGCACCGCGTCAGCACTGGACCATTTGGCTGTCCCCGCAGTCCGCGGCACCTTCGGACGCGTCGCGCTCCACAGGACCGCAGCCTGCTCCTCAGCCGTGAGGATCCCCTCGGCGGCAGCAGCCAGCACCTCCGGATCGGAGTAGAGCTCGAACACCACCTTCACCGGATCGATCGCCGGCCACAGCAGGTCCACGGCCTTGCGCACCTCGCTCGTCCGCGCGACAGCGTTCTGCGTGCGATCGTCCGTGGTCTCCCCGGCGGCCTCCATCCGGTACAGAACCGCGTGCGCGATGCGCGGCGCGAGCATCGCCCGCCCGGCCCCATAACGGACATCGCGCTCCTTGGTGGCCGCGATCAGCTCATCGATCTCATACGCCGGAACCCGCCACCGCCGCGAACCGCGCACGATCATGATCCCGTCCGGCAGCGCCTCCTGAGCCGTCCGCAGGCGCGACCAGATCGCCTTGTGTAAGACCTCAGCCATCCGCGCATCGCCCTTGACCACACCGGCCTCCGGCGGGTCGGTCGCAGTGATTTTCACGCGCGCCACCAGATCATCGACCGTGGTCTGCCCGACCTCGATCTCGCCAAGCGCCGGCAGGACCTGCTCGATGTACTTCAGGAACTCCTTGTTCGGCCCCACAACCAGAGACCCGCCTCGCCGCAGCCGATCCCGATGCGCATACAGCAGGAACGCGACACGGTGCAGACCGACCGCGGTCTTCCCAGTACCAGGCGCGCCCTGCACGCACACACTCACGTTCACATCCGCCCGGACGATCTCGTCCTGCTCCGGCTGGATCGTCGACACGATGTCGCGCATCGGCCCCGAGCGCGGGCGCTCGATCTCGTCGGTCAGGATCCGGCTCGCGCCCGGCTGGCCGGCCGGGGCGGCGGAGGCGGCGGGGTCGGACAGCGGCTCGTCTTCGTACCCTGTGATGGCCCCGAAGCCGAAGCCGAAGCGGCGGCGGCGGTCCAGCCCCATCGGCACCTTCGGCGTGGCCCGGTAGAAGGCGGTCGAGACCGGGGCGCGCCAGTCGATGACCATCGGCTCGCCGGTCGCGTCGTGCACGTGGCGGCGGCCGATGTAGTAGTGCTCGGTGCGGAACTCGCCGGCGTCGGGGGTGTCGCCGTAGTCGAGGCGGCCGAAGAAGAGCGGGACGTTCGGATCGTCCATCAGCGCCTTGGCCCGGGAGCGCAGGGCGGCCAGCAGGTTCTCGGTCGAGACGGCGTTGCCGCCCTGGGCTCGCAGGGTCAGTGCCTCGTCGCGCATCGCCTTGAGCGCCGAGCGGGAGTCCTCGAGGTGGGACTGCTCGGCGAGCACGACGGGATCGGCGGCGTCACTGGTTTCGGGCATGCCGGACTCCTGAAGAAGTAGAGGAAGGAACGCGCGCACGCCGGATCGGCGCGGGACGCGTTGGAGGTTCTTCAGGCAGAGGTCCGAGCGGTGCCGTAAGGGGCGGGACCGCCGTACGTGCCGGGCAAGGCGAAGTAGCCTAGCACATGGCCGGGGGATGAACGACCGTGCTGACGGCGCCCGGCTCCGGCCTCACCGGCCCCGGCTTCCCCGGCCTCACCGGTGCCGGACTCCCCGGCTCACCGGTCCCAGCGGTAGGCCCGTTCGACCTTCCCGACATGCACCGCGAGGTGCTGGTACCACGAAGCCCGGCCCTCGTTGCGGGTCTCGGTGTGGTCGGGGTGGACCCGCCACTGCTTGATGGACTCCTCGTCGGAGAAGTACGCGACGGTGATCCCGAAGCCGTTCGCGTCGCGCGTGGAGTCCGCGCCGAGGAAACCGGGCTGCTGCGTGACGAGCTCAGCCATGCGCGCGGCCGCCTCGGGGTAGCCGTTGTCGCCCTCGGTGCGCTGCGAGGCGAACACGACCATGTAGTACGGCGGCTCAGGTGTTTCCGCGGGACGCGTGGACATCGGGTCAGCCCTTCCGTCGAGACACAGCAGGACACAGCACAGGGCCGCCAGTCTGACAGAAACGATCTCTCTATGATCGGTCGGCGCCGATCACCCCGGCCCCTACTCCAGCAGCTTGCGCCACGCGGCGACCTTCTCCGCGTCAACCGGCGAGTCCCACGTCCCCGACGCGCGCACCGCGGTCCCCACGTGGAACGCGTCCAGCCCCGCAGCCCGCAGCGGCGCCAGCGCCTCCTGCGTCAGGCCGCCGCCGACCAGTACCCGCGGTCCGCCGGCCGCCCGCTCCCGCTCGGCCTCGGCCCGCAGCACCTCGATCCCGTCGCCGGCGGCTTTGAATCCGCCCGAGGTGAGCACGGTGTCCAGACCGGGCATCCGGCGCACGGAGTCATACACGGCCGCGCGGTCCGACGCGGCGTCGATCGCTTTGTGGAACGTCCACTTCGCACCGCCGAGGGCGTCAAGGACCGCGCGGACGGCCTCCCCGTCGACCGTGCCGTCGGTGTCCAGCCACCCGAGGACGAACTCGTCCGCGCCGGCCCGCCGCAGCGCCTCGGCCGCGTGCACGAGCTCTGCCACACCCTGCACCCCGCCGGCCGAGAAGCCGTCGCGACGCCGGATCATCACCCGCAGCGGGACGTCCACGGCCTCGCGGATCGCCTCGAAGGTCTCAAGGGACGGGTCGAAGCCGAAGTACTCCATCGCCGAGACGAGTTCCAGGCGGTCGGCCCCGCCGGCCACGGCGGCGCGGGCGTCGACGGCGTCGACGGCGATGACTTCGAGCAGGGGCGTCGGATCAGACATAGGTGGCAGCCTGCCATGGATCGGTGATCGGAGACGAGCACGGGGCGGGGCGTGTCGGCTGACAACGGATTCGGGCCGTCACCGCGTCAAGTATCGCGACGGGCGGCATCCCCGAAGACGACGAAGACAACTACTGGACGACTACTAGGTGAGCGGGTACGGATCGTGAACAAGCCGATCAGGCGGGTGGCCATATTCTGCTTCCTGCTCATCGCCTGCCTGCTGGCGAGTTCGAACTACCTGCAGGTGATCAACGCGAGCAGCTACAAGGCCCGCGCCGGCAACGACCGCAACAAATACGACGCCTACGCCTACCCGCGAGGCCGGATCCTCACGGCCGACGGCACGGTCATCGCCGACTCGGTCCCCTCCGGCGGCCTGTCGTACAAGTACCAGCGCCAGTACCCGCTCAAGGCCGACTACGCCAACGTCACCGGCTACAAGACGATGGACTACGGGGCCTCGGACATCGAGTCCGTCCTCGACAAGTACCTCGCGGGCACTGACGGCTCGGAGTCCGTGGCCAACTTCATGGACACCCTGACCGGCAAGTCCAAGAAGGGCGGCGACGTCCAGCTGACGCTGCAGAACGCGGTCCAGCAGGCCGCCATCAGCAAGCTGACCGGCAAGACCGGTTCCGTGGTGGCGCTGGACCCGACCACCGGCGCGATCCTGGCGATGTACTCCAACCCGGCCTTCGACCCCAACGGGATAGCGTCGAACGACGGCGACACCGCCTCCGCCGCGGGCAAGGCCCTGGACGCCCAGAAGGACAAACCGAACCTCAACCACGCGATCGGCGAGAACTACCCGCCCGGCTCGGTCTTCAAGATCGTCACCGCCGCCGCCGCGCTGGACACCGGCCAGTTCACCGAGACCGGCCGGACCGACGCCCCGCGCGGCCCGCTGACCTGGTCCGGTTCGGGCACGACGCTGCCCAACGAGGACGGCGACTGCCCGGGCACCGACCTGAAGACCGCGCTCGCGCAGTCCTGCAACTCCGTCTACGGCTGGATCGGCGACAAACTCGGCCCGCAGGTCATGGCCCAGTACGCCGCGAAGTTCGGCTTCAACACCCCGGGCCTGAAGGTCCCGATGCCGGTGGCGCAGTCCAACTTCCCCACCTTCAGCCAGATCGGCAGCGACTCGGTCACCCTGGCCCAGGCCTCGGTCGGCCAGAACGACACCCAGGTCACCCCGCTGCAGGCGGCGATGATCGCCGGGGCGGTGGCCGACGGCGGCGCCATCATGCAGCCCTATCTGGTCGACAAGGAGACCGCGCCCAACGGCCACGTGACCTACCAGGGCAAGGACCACCGGCACCAGCTCAGCCAGGCGATGAGCCCGGCGACCGCGAACACCCTGGACGACATGATGAAGAACGTCGTCGTCAACGGCACGGCGCAGCAGGACGCGGTCAACGGCGTGCAGATGGGCGCCAAGACCGGCACCGCGCAGCGCGGCCAGAACCAGAACCCGCTGGCCTGGTTCGTCTGCTACGGCACGGCCAACGGCAAGCACGTCACCGTGGCGGTGATGGTCCAGACCGACAATCCCGCGGTCCGCGACACCATCTCCGGCGCCCAGTACGCCGGCCCGGTCGCGACGGCGGTGCTGAAGGCGGCACTCGGCGTGAGCTAGGGCTGTATCAGGGGACTGGGTCACGTCCCGCCCCGCCCCGCCCCCTCGCTAAGGCGAAGCCGGTAACTCGTCGAGTTCGGGATCGGGTTCGCGCCCGGGTGTCTTCAGGTTCAAGAACCTGATCGCGAAAATGAAAAGGAAGTAGTAGACCACGAAGTAGATCGGCCCGACGATCAGGATCAGCCACGGCTTCGTCGCCTTCCCCCAGTTCAGCGTGAAGTCGATGAGCCCGGCGGAGAAGTTGAACCCGTCCTTGCAGCCCAGACTCCACATCAGCGACATCGAGATGCCGGTGAGCACGGCGTGGATCACGTACAGCACAGGCGCGACGAACATGAACGCGAACTCCAGCGGCTCGGTCACGCCGGTGACGAAGGAGGTCAGCGCCGCCGAGATCAGGATCGAGCCGGCCACCTTGCGCTTGGCCGGCAGCGCCGAGCGCCACATCGCCAGGGCCGCGCCGGGCAGGCCGAACATCATGACCGGGAAGAAGCCGGTCTGGAACAGGCCGGCGGTGGGGTCGCCGTTCAGGAAGCGGGCGATGTCCCCGTGGAACGTGCCGTTGGCGTTGGTATAGGTGCCGAACTGGAACCACGGGAAGGCGTTCAGGATGTGGTGCAGGCCGAAGGGGATCAGGGCCCTGTTCAGGGTTCCGTAGAAGAACAGGCCGATCGAGCTGTTGCGGGTGATCCAGTTCGACATGTCGTTGATGCCCTGGCCGATCGGCGACCAGATCCAGCCCATCAGGACGCCCAGGAACAGGCACACCACGGCCGTGATGATCGGGACGAAGCGCCGGCCGCCGAAGAAGGCCAGCCAGGTGGGCAGCTTGATCCGGTAGTAGCGCTGCCACAGCAGCGCCGCGCAGATGCCGACCAGGATGCCGCCGAGCACGCCGGTGGGGTTCGGCTGGTTCATGTCCAGGCCGAACTTCAGCCCGCCGGCCGGCACCGGGGCGTTCACGTTCTGGTCGGGGTTCCTGATCACCAGTCCCAGGACCTGGGGCTTGAGTTTGGAGCCGGCGAACATCTGCATCGAGACGGCGTTGTAGACCAGGTAGCCGACGATGGCGGCGACCGCGGTGGTGCCGTCGGACTTCTTGGCGAAGCCGATGGCCACCCCGATGGCGAAGATCACCGGCAGGTTGTTCAGCAGCGAGTTGCCGCCGGCCAGCATGACCGCCGCGACGTTCTTCAGGAACACGCTGTGGAAGCGCCCGATCATGTCGTCCTGGCCGAAGCGGACCAGCAGGCCCGCGGCGGGCAGGGTGGCGATCGGCAGCATCAGGGACTTGCCGATGCGTTGCAGCACGCCGAAGGCCTTGCTCCCCCACCCCGGCTCCTTCGGGGCCGCCGCTGCGGCTTCTGCGCTCATCAGGTGGTCCTCTCGGTGTGCCACGTAGTCCCAAGCCCCGCAGCCGCTACCGGCGATCCGCCGGCCAGTTCCCCGCCCGGTTAAGGGTTGCGGACGATCGGACGCGCGGCCTGCGCGAGCGGCACCCACAGCTGGTACCGGTCGGCGCGATACGCAGACGTCGCATACTCCACCTGCACATCTTCCGCAAAGGACCGCCTCGCCATGATCAGGACTACGCCGTCAGAGCGAATCCCGAGAAGCGGCGCGTCCTCGGCGGCGGTGGTGGCGGCTTCGATCGACTGTTCACCCCAGGTAAGTACGATCCCATACTCGTCGGCCAGATACTGGTACAACGACTCCGGCGCCCCGGCTTCCACGAGCCCTGGCACGATTCGCTCCGGCAGATGCGTGCGCTCGATGGCCATAGGAATGCCGTCGGCATAGCGCAGCCGCACCAGGCGGACCACCGGCTCGCCGGATTCCACCTCCAGATGGCCGGCCAGCGCGCTGGAGGCGTGGATGCGCTCGAAGGACAGCGTGCGCGAACTCGCGGTCATCCCGCGCCGGCGCATGTCCTCGGTGAAGCCGACCAGACGGATCTGCACGTCCATCTTCGGCTGCGCGACGAAGGTGCCGCGGCCCAGACGCCGCTCCAGGCGGCCGTCGGCGACGAGCGCGTTGATCGCCTGACGCACCGTCATCCGGCTCAGACCGTGCTGCTCGGCGAGATCGCGCTCGGAGGGGATCGGCGATCCGGGTGTCAGACCTTCTGAGATCATCCGCCCCAGCAGGTCCTTGAGCTGCAGGTGCTTGGGCACGGAGCTGGTCGGGTCGATGCCCGCGGGCTCTTCGCTCATGTCACCGGACTAGACCACCGGCGCCACATCGGTGTCAACTACTGGCAGGCGTCGTACCACCACCGACCCGTGCGCCGGCCGGCTCCACATACGGCGCAGCGGGCCGGTGGTCATCAAGCCTTTGACTGTTTAGTGGGATAATGTCCGAGTTGTCAGCAACCCGGGCCCGCCATACGGCGGGCCCGGCGGATTAAGGAGAGTTGCCGTGAGCAAGGCCGAGCAGATCATCGCCGGACTGGGCGGCGCCGACAACATCGTCGAGCTGGAGCCCTGCATCACCCGGCTGCGCACCGAGGTACGGGACGGCTCCAAAGTCAACGAGGCCGCCCTGCGGGCGGCGGGCGCCCACGGGGTCATGAAGGTCGGGAACAACGTCCAGGTGGTGGTCGGCCCGGAGGCCGACGCGATCGCCAACGACATCGAGGACCTGATGTAGCGCCGGGGCGGATCAGGCATCGGCCCCCTTGCGCGTGCGCACCCATCGGCGTCCAGCGCCCCGAGTACCACGAGTGAGCACCATGGACATCTACATCTCCTCCCCGCTGACCGGCACCGCGATCGGCCTGACCGAGGTCCCCGACCCGGTGTTCGCCGGATCCCTGGTGGGCCCCGGCGCCGCCGTCGACCCCCGGCGCGCGCCGCAGGTCGCCGTGGCCCCGATCGCCGGCCGGCTGCTCAAGCTCAAGCCGCACGCCTTCGTCGTGCAGTCCGCCGACGGCCGCGGCGTGCTGGTCCACCTGGGCATCGACACGGTGAACCTGGAGGGCCGCGGCTTCGAGCTGATCGCGATCGAGGGCGAGCTGCTGCGGGCCGGCCAGCCGATCGTCACCTGGAACCCGGCCGAGGTCGAGGCCGGCGGGCTGTCGCCGGTGAGCCCGGTGATCGCGCTGGACGCGGAGTCCGCGGCCATCGACGCGATCGTCAACGGCGCCGTGTGCGCCGGCGACGAGCTGTTCCACTGGCGCTGACCCGCCCGATGATTAAGGACCTTGACATGCCCCAGCGCACCGTGACCGTGGCCTCCAAGGTGGGGCTGCACGCCCGCCCGGCGGCGGTCTTCGTGAAGAAGGCCGGCGAGCAGCCGGTCCCGGTGACCCTGGCCAGGGACGGCGGCAAGCCGGTGAACGCCAAGTCGATGCTCGCGGTGATGTCCCTGGACGTGCGCGGCGGGGAGCGGGTGACGCTGGCCGCGGCCGAGGGCGAGGGCGCGGCGCGAGCCGTGGACGAACTGGCCGACCTGCTGGAGACCGACCTCGATGGCTGACGGGGCGCCGGGCCGGGACGGTCCAGACAACCCGGACCATCCTGACCACTCGGACTGTTCGGACCGCCCGGACCGTCCGGCGCAGGACCGGTACGAGGGGGTCGGGGTCGGCACCGCCGCGGTGGCCGGCCCGGTCGCCCGCATGGGTCAGGCGCCGCCGGAGCCGGCGGCCGGGCCGGCCCCCGGCGACCCCGGCGACCCCGGCGACCCCGGCGACCCCGGCGACCCCGGCCGGGAGCGCGCCGCGGCCCTGGCCGCCCTGGCGGCGGTGGCCGCCGACCTGCGCGCCCGCGGCACGGCGGCCGGCGGCGCCACCGCCGACGTGCTGGAGGCCCAGGCCATGATGGCCGAGGACCCGGAGCTGGCGGACGGCGTCACCGGCCGCACCGCCGCCGGCCTGAGCGCGGCCCGGGCCATCCACGAGACCTTCGCCGAGTTCCACGACACGCTGGCCGCGCTCGGCGACTACATGGCCGGCCGGGTCGCCGACCTCGACGACATCGCGGCCCGCGCGGTCGCCGTCGCCTCCGGCGTGCCGATGCCGGGACTGCCGCGCCGGGACGAGCCGTACGTCCTGCTCGCCGCCGACCTGGCCCCGGCCGACACCGCGCTGCTGGACCGGCGCCTGGTGCTGGCCCTGGTCACCGCCGAGGGCGGCCCGACCTCGCACACCGCGATCCTGGCGCGCGCCATGGGCATCCCGGCCGTCGTCGGCGCGGCCGGCGTGCTGGCGCTGGCCGACGGCACGCCGGTCCTGGTGGACGCCGCGGCCGGGACCGTGGTCGCGAACCCCTCGACCGAGGCGATGGAGGCGGCGGTCGCGCGCAGCTGCGCGGCGGCGGCCGCTGCCGCGCGGACCGGGCCGGGACGGACCTCCGACGGCACCGCGGTGAAGCTGCTGGCGAACATCGGGGGCCCCGAGGACGTGCCGGAGGCGCTGGCGGCCGGCGCGGAGGGCGTGGGGCT